>NZ_JBZUJV010000018.1:0-31624 GCF_058559815.1 Nocardioides sp. WJ219 | reverse complement strand
GGCGGTCTCTAGGTCCCAGTGCAACACCTTGATCTGGGGGTGTTGAGGGTGCCGCATGGTGTGGCTGTTGGGGGCGTGGTCCGCGAGGCGTTCTGGGGGTTGCTCAGGGCGGGTGTTCATCCCGATGCCGCGGCGTTGGAGGTGGGTGTGTCGGTGTGGGCTGGGCGTAAGTGGCTGGCTGATGGTGGCGGGGTGATTCCTCCACCTTCACGGGCCGGGCAGCCCGGGCGCCGCTATCACCGTCTGAGCGCGGAGCAGCGCGAGACGATCGGATTGATGTCGGCTGCTGGCCGCGGGGACGCCGAGATCGCGGTGGCCGTGGGCTGTGACCGGTCCACGGTGTGGCGTGAGCGGCGCCGCAACGCCAACGCCGGCGGGGACTATCGTCCCTCCACGGCACAGCGCAAGGCTGAGGCCCGGGCGTCGACCACGCACCGCACGACCTCAAAGCTAGCCACGCCGGGGCCGTTACGTGACTACGTCATCGCCGGGCTGCAGGCGTTGTGGTCACCACAAGAGGTCGCGGCAAGGATCAAGATGGACCACCCCGAAGACCCCGCGATGAGGGTTTGTGCCGAGACGATCTACCAGTCGCTGTTCGTCCAGGCCCGCGGCGGCCTCAAACGCGAGCTGACCGTCCACCTGCGCACCCAACGCCAGCGCCGCACGCCCCGGGCCAGGTCCAGCCACGACGAACGGCGCGGGAAGCTGGTCGAGACGATCCCCATCAGCCAACGCCCCGCCGAGGCCATCGACCGAGCCGTCCCGGGCCACTGGGAGGGCGACCTCATCGTGGGTCGCGACAACGGCTCGGCCATCGGGACCCTGGTCGAGCGCGCCAGCCGCTACGTGCTGCTGATCCACCTGCCCGGACGCCGGACCGCCCAGGCGTTCTACGACGCGATCGTGCCGACCATCAACACCCTGCCCACCGAGCTGAAGCGATCCCTGACCTGGGACAACGGCAAAGAGATGGCCATGCACCGCCAGATCACCCTGGCCACCGACATGGCCGTCTACTTCGCCGACCCCCACTCACCGTGGCAACGCGGCTCGAACGAGAACACCAACGGCCTGCTGCGTCAGTACTTCCCCAAAGGAATCAGCCTGCGCCAGTTCGACCCCGACCACCTCGCCACCGTCGCCCGCCAACTCAACGGCAGACCCCGCCAGACCCTGGACTGGCGAACCCCAGCCGAGACCCTCAATGACATGCTCGGCCGACCGTTCGAACCACCGGTGTTGCGTTAGGACCTAGAGACCGCCGGCGTGATGACGCTCTACCTCTCCCGGAGTAGAGAGACCTAACGCGCGCAGCCCGACTCGTGGCAGCTCCCCGCGGCTCTCGGCGTGGTCGGGCGGAGCCCGCAGCGCGGCACGAGCCCGTCTGGATGTCGCCGCGCCCCGAAGCTGCTGTCTCAGCAGAGCCGAGATGGGCCCGTGGTACTACACCACCCCAGGATCCGGTACCGGGGGCCGGAGACGACTCGACGGTACGGCCCTACCGTTGGTGGGCAGCAGTCCGGTCGGCACCGCCACCCGGGATGGGCGACACCCGCCCGCTTACCAATCTGTCGGCGATCGGTGCTACGAGGCGGAGGATTGAGGTCCGGTGAATTGCAGACCAGTGAGTCGCGTGCGATCGATAGACGCACGTGTGCCGGTCGTCTGGGACGTCGCCCTTGTTCTGCTCTGCTCGGTCTCAAGTCTCACAGCCTCCCCCGTACTTGACGCGTACGGGTGGGCGGCAACCGTCGCCATCAACGGTGCCGTAGTGCTGCGGCGCCGCGTCCCCGTTGTCGCCCTCACGGTCGCTTTCAGCGCGCTCCTACTCATAGCGGGCCTCGCCGTCACAGACGTGACCGAGATGCCGTGGGTCTATCTCGCTGTATGGGTCCTCTTGTTCAACTTCGGTCTCCGTACGCGAAGCCGCCCTGCTCTCCTCCTGACCGGGGTCGTTCTCCTTACCGCCCTGACGGCGGTCCTGGTCCCAGCCTACGAAGACGAGGTCCTTACGACCGCTACGCGGCTTCGTGGGGCCCTGTCCGTCCTTGGGATGTGTGCGGCTTCGTACCTGCTCGGAGGCCTCGTCCGGAGCCGCATTGCGCAGGGGGTCCTCGAACGAGCAGAGGCGACTCGAACTGCCGTCCTTGCCGAACGAACTCGGATCGCGCAAGAGCTGCACGACATCATCGGTCATAACCTTTCGGTGATCACGTCGCTGGCCAACGGGGGCGCAGTCTCGGTGAGAAGCACTCCTGAGGACGCTGTGCGTGCCTTCGACGCGATCGGGAAGGTCAGCCGTTCGTCGGTCCGAGACGTTAGAAGGGTCCTGGAAGTGTTGCGCAACGACGACAGTGCTCGAGGCGTGGCGCTCACACCGCAGCCGGGACTCGCTGACGTGGTCGAGTTGGTCGACTCGGCGACAGCGGCAGGTGCCCGAGTTGATTGGTCGCTCTCCGGTGACCTGGACGGCATGTCCGACGGTCGCCAATTGGCCATCTACCGGATCGTCCAGGAGTCGCTGACCAACGCGATTAGGCACGCAGGGCCGAGTCCGTCGATCGAGGTGAGCGTCGCGCGCGATGGTGCAGCGCCGGAGGTCCAAGTCATGGTTCGCAATAGCATGGGGCCCCACGTGGCTCAATCCGGCGGGACAGCCGGGTCGAGGCACGGCATCATCGGCATGACCGAGCGGGCACAGGCTTACGGGGGCGAAGTGCACGCCGCCCCGCGTGCGGGTCATTGGACGGTCCGGGCGAGGATCCCCCTAGACGCTGCGGAGGACGTCACTGATGCAGGAGATTGAAGACGCTGTGATCAGGGTGATGATCGTCGATGATCAGCCGTTGCAGCGCATGGGAGTGAGTATGTTCTTGGCTGGCCAGGCAGGCATCGATGTGGTGGGCGAAGCCGGGGACGGGGGCGGTGCCGTGCGCGAGGCCCGCTCGCTCCTGCCGGACGTCGTGCTGATGGATGTCCGGATGCCCGGCACGGACGGTATCGCGGCGACTCAGCAGATCATTGAGGGCAAGACCGACGCGACGACCGGTCCGTGGGTCCTGCTGCTGACGACCTTCGATCTCGACGAGTACGTGCTGGCAGGACTAGAGGCCGGGGCTAGCGGATTCTTGACCAAGGACGCCGAACCCGGTGAATTGCTCTCTGCCATTCGCGCCGTTGCGGCCGGCGACGCTGTCATTGCCCCCAGTGCCACGCGCCGACTCGTCGAGCGCATTAGGGCCCGAGCGCCCGAGCAGACTGCCCACCGTTCGAGCGAGCCGGCCGACCTGGGTGTCGAAACCCTCACGGCACGTGAGGGCGAGATTCTCGTGTATATCGGCAGCGGCCTTACGAACGCCGAGATCGCAGCCGAGCTCTACCTGGCGGAGTCGACGGTGAAGAACTACGTCGGCCGAATCTTCGCCAAGATCGGCGCGCGCGACCGCGTCCAGGCCGTCTTGGTCGCCGTCCGCGCCGGCCTGATCGACCGGGACTAGTTGTGAAGATGCTGCGCCCCTCTCGTGCAGTTGCGTGCGGCGCGCCCGTGGCTTGGTGAAGCCACCCGCGAGGGAGTGGAGACCTAAGGCGCCGCCCGCTGACACGAGTCCTTCACGGCCCCCATAGGCACTGGCATGGCCCCTTGCGCCGTCCGCAACTAGCCCGATCGCCCCACGAGCGGGGTCGCCGGCTAGCACGGCGGCGGCTTCATCACGCCTAGTGCCGCTCGGACCAGGGGTGGACTAATCGCAAAACGCGGAGGGGGCTCGAGATTGCAGACCGCTTCCGGTGCGGCATCAACACGCTACGACCCACGCCCATGACGGTGCGCAAGATCGCGGCCTAGCGGTGGACGCCGCTACCGGCTCATTCGCAGCTAGGTTCGACACGCGCGCCCCGTCGATCAGGCGAGCTTCACGCTGCTCGCCGAACCCGCTTTCCTACATCGACAACGCTCGCCCAATCCATGTGCCGCTACGAACGCAAACGCCCGGGTGAACTGACGCGTCGACGTGCACATCGGTGAGCCGCCGCGTTCCCGGTAGCGATGATCCATTCCCTTGACAGACCGGCCTGAGGTAGCGCCAGCCGAGGGCGGCCAGCTGATTGCAGTACCGCAGTACTGCCGCCTCGGTCTCTAGGCACCACGTAGTCGCTACCACGGCTACTGCTGGTCACGGCGTGGTCTCGCAAGTCTGGGGCAACCCAATCCAGACAGAGGAATCAACCATGGCAATCTTGCTCTCCCGGCTCGGCCGGACCGCCTTCAGAAGGCGACGACTGTTCCTGGCGATGTGGATCGTCCTGCTCGGCGTGGTCGGTGTCGGCGCAGTGACGCTCAGCGAACCGACCGGCGGCGCGTTCTCGATCCCGGGCACGGAGTCCCAACGTGCGATCGACCTACTCGACAAGCGCCTTCCCGAAGCAAACGGCGCGTCGGGACGAATCGTCTTCGCCGCCCCTGAAGGGGACTCGCTCAACCCGCCGCAGCAAGCTGCCATGAAGCAGGCGCTTGCGGAGGTAGGAGAGGCCTCCGGCGTGGCTGCTGTGAGTGACCCCGTGGCTGATGGACTCGTCTCGGAAGACGGACGGATCGCGTTGGCGCAGGTCACCTTCACCGCCAACGCGGACAACCTCGACGACAGGGTCCGCGAGGACGTCCAGAGCGCCGCCCGCAACGCCGAAGATGCGGGCCTGCAGGTCGAGTTCGGCGGGGATGCGGTCGTGGCCCCTGCGGAGTCGCCGCTGGCCGAGGTGATCGGCCTACCCGTCGCGGCCCTCGTCCTCTTCATCACCTTCGGGACGCTCCTGGCGGCCGGCCTACCCCTGCTGACGGCACTCATCAGCGTCAGCACAGGACTGGCCGGGATCTTCGCCGCCACCAGCATTTTCGACCTCAACGCCAGCGCCATCACCGTGGCTCTCATGCTGGGGCTCGCCGTCGGCATCGACTACGCGGTCTTCATCGTGTCGAGGCATCGAACACAACTCCATCGAGGCGCCACTCCAGAGGACGCGGCAGCACTGGCGGTGGGAACCGCCGGCAGCGCTGTCGTCTTCGCCGGCGCCACCGTGGTGATCGCGCTCGCAGCGCTCAGCGTCGTCGGCATCCCCTTCCTCACCGCCATGGGCTTAGCCGCCGCCGGGACCGTGGCCGTGGCCGTGGTCGTCGCCGTCACCCTCGTGCCTGCACTGTTGGGCTTCGCGGGAACCCGGCTGGCCAAGGGCAAGAACCACGAGACGGGCCCCCGCTCGCAGAAGCCGACGCTCGGCGCCCGGTGGGTCGCGATCGTCGTCCGTCGCCCGCTCGCCGCCACTCTCCTTGTCGTGGTGGCTCTCGGCGCGGTCGCAGTCCCCGTGCTTGACATGCGACTCGGCATGCCTGACGACTCCGTCGCTGCACCCGGGGAGACCAATCGTGAGGCGTACGACTTGCTGTCGGCCGGGTTCGGACCCGGGTTCAACGGTCCGCTTGCGGTCGTGGTGGACGGTACCGACGTTGCCGAGCCGGCTCAGCTGGTCGCGACCGAGCTTGCGAAGTTCGACGATGTCGCCAGTGTCGGCGAGCCCGAGATCGCTCCTGACGAGGAGACCGCGATCATTTCGGTGGTTCCCGAGAGCGGGCCTTCGACGCAGGAGACCAAGGACCTCGTCGACGCAGTTCGGGACCGCGCGAACGAGCTGGAGGAGAGTTCCGGGGCTGAGATCATGGTCACCGGCCAGACGGCCGTAAACATCGACATCGCCGACAAGCTCGGAGGTGCGCTGCTGCCGTTCCTTGGCGTGATCATTGGGCTGGCCATGTTGCTGCTCATGTTGGCGTTCCGCTCGATCATCGTGCCACTCACCGCGATCGCAGGGTTCCTCCTCAGTATCGGAGCGGCCTTTGGCGGTGCGGTCGCGATCTTCCAGAAGGGATTCGCCGCTGAACTGTTCGGGGTCGAACAGACCGGACCGATCGTGTCGCTGATGCCGGTGATCATCATCGGCATCCTGTTCGGACTCGCCATGGACTACCAGGTCTTCCTGGTCTCGCGGATGCGTGAGGAGTATGTTCACGGCGCCGACCCCACCACGGCGGTGACGGAGGGCTTCCGGCACGGCGCCCGAGTCGTCACGGCAGCCGCGCTCATCATGGGAGCAGTCTTCGCCGGGTTCATCCTCGGCAGCGACCCCATCATCAAGTCGGTCGGATTCACCCTTGCGTTCGGCATCCTGGCCGACGCGTTCCTGGTCCGCATGACCTTGATCCCGGCGGTGTTGAAGCTCGTCGGCGCCCGCGCCTGGTGGCTTCCGCGGTGGCTCGACCGCTTGCTGCCTCGGGTCGACCTCGAGGGCCAGGCGCTCGAGCGTCACGGAGCCGGGGGCGCCGACCCGGCCGCTCATGAGTCGGTCGCCGAGCCCGTCGGCGCTGCCGGACCGCTGACCCTCGGGAAAGATGCCTGACGGCACTCACTAACCGGTGGACCGGCCCGGCCCAGCCGGCTCCACCTCCAGGTTGCACGGCCACCCGGGCTGGGTGGCCGTGCAACCGTCCATCGCGTCTCTGCTTCAGCTGCGAGAGGCGCTAGTAGGCCGGACGGTCGCTGGTCACGACCGTTCCGCGCCCGGACCATTTTCTGTCCGGCGCGCTCGGCCACGCGCCACACCAATCACGGCCACTACGGCTGATCAGTGAAGCGGAGGAGCAGGATGCGCATCTTGGAACGCAGGCGGACGCGACCTGCAGATTCATCGCAGGCGCCGAGTGCTTCGGCTGCCAAGTTCCGCGGGTTTCTCGCGCGCGCTGTGGTCGAGCTCACGCTCGTAGCGGGGTGCTTCTTGCTCTACAACGCTGGTCGGTTGGTGATCCGGCACAGGCTCCACCAAGCAGTCGTGAATGCCGAATTCGTTCACGACATCGAGAGCACCTTCCATCTGCCGTCGGAAGCCACGATCCAACGGGTTGCCGATTCGGTACCGCACCTATTGGCGGCCGCTAATCATTACTACGTCGCAGTCCATTTTCCGCTCATGGTTGCGTTCCTCGCTTGGGGCTTCTGCTTCCGGCCGCGTGAGCAGTATGTCTGGGCGCGAAACCTCCTCCTTGCGCTCACGTCGATGGCCCTAGCCGTGCACCTCGTGTTCCCGCTGGCGCCACCGCGGATGTTCCCCGAATGGGGCTTCACCGACACGCTGGCGGGATTCGGGCTCTCGCCATATGACGGGAGTGCAGCCCAGTTCGCCAACCAGTTCGCCGCGATGCCGAGCCTGCACGTCGGCTGGGCGCTCCTCATCGCTGTGGTGCTCGACCGGACCGGACCGCGCCCGCTCGCCGCGGTCGCGGCAGCGCACGCAACCATCACGGTGCTCGTCGTCATCGTCACCGCGAACCATTGGTGGTTGGACGGATACGTCGCCGCGCTGCTGCTCTATGTCTGCGTTCGAGTCTTTCCCCGACCCGGCGTTGTGCGCCGCCCCCGTCTCCTGCGTCGCGACACTTCCGCGACGGGTGCCCTGCCGCCTGCTCCGACCGAAGTTGCTCGACCCGGTCGTGCAGCCGTTGCCTCAGCGCTGCCCTTCCACACCGGACCGCTGTCGTCACACGGGCCACTGAGCGCAGTCGAACCGCAGAATCCCGAGCCGCCCCGGCTCAACGCCTCGACACGGAAGGACGCTGACTAGTGCTGATGACAACGAGCAGGCGCCGCTACGCCAACCTTTCACAGGACCCGGTGCCGCGGTCGACGGTCACCAGTCGCCAAGATCTCGCGTGCCGCCTCGCATCGGAAGCCCTTCAAACCGTTCCGATCACGCGACAGTACGAAGTGAGACCCGTCCGCCCGCTGCGACAAGCATGGTCCTTGCCTCGACAAGGCGTCCGGGTCGTAGTGTCGAATCGGACTAGGCGTGAGCAAAGAACGGTCGAGCTCGACGTCGCACGTCGTCTCGAGGCAAGGTTGCATCGAACGCACCAGGCTCGCGCCTACGTCCTGGCGCGCAACGTGGCGCCTGCCACGGTCGGCGCCGCCCGCGTCTCGGCGGACATGCCGTTGTTGCCTGCGGGGCGAAACAGTCTCCCAGGTCCCGGGCTCCGCCGTCGTAGTCGACGGAGCCGATGCCGCGCGCGCCGAGGTGTTCGACTCCCGTCGGATCGCCACTCTGGTCGTGGGTTGCCTGCCGTGGGCCCGTCATGACGCTCTCCTCATTCATCGCGGTCGCTGACCAATGGACCGCTCCGCTGGCCTTCGTCCTTGCGTACGCCGAGAGCGCGATCGGCCTCGGCGTGATCCTGCCGGGCGAGGTTGGGATCACCGCGCTGGCCTCGTCAGCCGAAGCGCCGCAGCGTGCCTTGATCTTCGTCGTCGTCACAGGGGGGGCGGTTCTGGGGGACCACACCGGCTACTTCATCGGACGGCGGATGGGGGACCGGCTGCCGCAGACCAGGCTCGGGCGGCGCATCGGAGTAAGTACCTGGAACGCTGCTCGACGAACCATGGACCGTCACGGATCCCTGGCGGTCCTTATCAGCCGTTTCATGCCTGTTGTCCGTACGGTCGTCCCAGCTGTCGCAGGCATGGCCTCTCTGAGTTATGCGCGGTTCGCGCGAGCTTCCGTCGCCGGTTCATTGGGTTGGGCCGCGCTATGGGTTGGCGCCGGCGGTCTGGTGCACCACATGAGCGGCGGATTGCGGACAACGCTGATGGCGGCACCTCTAGCGGCCGTCATCCTTATAGCGGGCGGCCGGAAGGTGCGGCGGACGGTTCGACGGCGCAGAGCCACGGGTAGCGCATCGGCTCAGTCGCTTCTGACCAACGAAGCTACTGGCGAGACCCCGGCCCAGGTACCGACGGGCGTCGCAGGTCTCGGGAAGGCCCCCCAGGGACGGCTACCGGCAATTGGTTCCGGTAAGAGTGACACCGAATGATCGTGGTGCGAAGAGTCGGAGGATTCACTGCAGGACTCCTCGCTGCCATTGCGATAATGATCCCGGTCCTAGCCGCAGAGGACCTCGCCGCTGCTTTGGGGGCGGTTGCTGTGGGACTGGCCGTCTGTTACGTCGCTGCCGCATGGCGGGCCTTGAGGTACGTCGCCCTGGGGGGTGCTGTTGCCTTCGCCGGCTGTGAGGGCATCGCGCTGGCTCCAGTCCTGAGGTTCGCGATCGGTTGAGCGCGCCCGAGGCGACGGTGCGGATGACGATCCGGACTGACTGACCGGCCGCCTCCGTCCGTCGGTAGACCAAACTGCCTCGCATGCGCAGATCCGCGAGCAAGAGGATCGCGGCCTTGAGCTGGTCCGAGCGTCGTCGGGGACGCGCGAGCCCGGGCTTGATTCCGATCTCGGACGTTCGCGCTGCGGCCAATGATGAAGGCGCCCGTCCAACCTCACCATGCGCGCTTTAGGAGCCGGCATGCGCACGCCACCGGTGCAAGGTCATGCGGTCGGATGACCGGCGCGAACGCACGCTGCGCGCTCGGCGATCGGGTGGACACGGCGACAGGGAACGCTGCGGCAGCCGTCCCAAGGGCTCGATAGGGCTCGCGTCCTGCCACCAAGCGCCTGAAATACTGGCCTGCCGTCCCTGGAGCGCTCAGCCGCTACAAGAACGTGAGCTGGACGGGCCAACCCACCAACGGTCGTTGAGGTGATTGGCATCCCCTGCCAGCCACCTCGTGAGCCGGGCACTGCCGACTGCAGTCGCAGCGCCGGCCCTATCTGCGTAGGCCCGCAGTACCCCGCAACCCCCGGGGGTTGTAACCAAGCTCAGTACTACGGGCCGACGACGTCCCTGCCGGGAGTTCATAGCGTCGGGTCCATGGTTCTCAAGTTGACGAACGCTTCCAACAACCACCCACCGTCGGCCCCGCTCGAAGCGGATCAGGAACGTGTCGCGCCCGGGACGCCAGACGGGGCGGGGCCACAACCGATGGCCATCGTGGCCAGAGGTCTCACCAAGCGCTACGGCGCTCGCGTTGTCGTCGACGACCTGTCGTTCACGGCGCGTCCCGGTGTTGTCACTGGGTTCCTCGGGCCGAACGGCTCTGGCAAGAGCACGACGCTGCGCATGCTCCTCGGCCTGGCCAGGCCGACCGCGGGTTCGATCACCATCGGTGGCCGCCACATCGGAGCGCTCGACAACCCGGCACGCACCATCGGCACCCTGATGGACGCGCGGTCGGTCCACCCTCAGCGAACGGCAGGCAACCACTTGCTTGCACACGCCAGGGCGGCCGGGCTAGGCCGCGCGCGAGTCGCAGAGGTGCTTGAGATGGTCGACCTGAGCGAGGCCGCGTCGCGACGTGCCGGCGAGTTCTCGCTAGGGATGCAACAGCGCCTCGGGATTGCTACAGCGCTCCTCGGAGACCCCCCGGTCCTTGTCTTCGACGAGCCGCTCAACGGGCTGGACCCCGAAGGTATCCGCTGGTTGCGCAATCTAATGCGCGACCTCGCAGCCGAAGGCCGCACAATCCTGTTCTCAAGCCACCTGATGTCCGAGATGGAGCTCACCGCCGACGCCCTGGTCGTCATCGCACAGGGACGACTGATAGCGGAGGCGCCACTCGACGAATTCGTGCGCACCCATACCTCGCCGGCCGTCATCGTCCGGACGCTTGAGTCAAAGCGACTGGCCGCAGCGCTTGCCCACGCGGGCATGACAGCCTCTGTGGGGCTGGACGGCGCACTGCGAATCGAGGACGCAGAACCGGCGACCGTCGGCCTGGTCGCCGCCGCCGACGGTATCGCCCTCGAGGAACTCGGCCGACAGCGAGAGTCCCTCGAGGACGTGTTCCTGCGCCTGACCCACCACGACACCGACACCCGGAGCCTCGCATCATGAACACCCTTGCCTACGAGTGGACCAAGCTCCGCAGCGTCCGGAGCACATGGATCGCGGTCGCAGCGACAGTCCTGTCCGGAGTCGCCCTAAGCGTCCTCGGAGCCTCGGACGTCCTCTCCGGATCCGCTACCGACCTCCCGACGGACTGGGACCCCACCGGAGCGAGCCTGAAGGGTTTCCTGTTCGCCCAGCTCGTCATCGGGATGCTCGGTGCGCTCGCCATCGCGCCGGAATTCGCAACCGGAATGGTCGGTACCAGCCTGTCCTTCGTCCCTTCGCGCTCTCGTCTGCTCAGCGCAAAGGCGGCCGTAGTCACCGTCGTCGCCCTGCTCACCGCTGTCCTCACAACGGCGATCAGCTTCTTTGCCGTGCAGCTCATGCTTTCAAGCGCGGACCTACCTTCTGCGAGCCTCGGCGACTCCGGCGTCCTCAGGGCCTTGGGAGTAGCCGTCTTCTACCTAACCGCGGTCGCTCTGCTCGGTGTGGCCATCGGGATCATCACTCGCTCCACCGCCAGCAGCCTGGCGATCCTGGTCGGTGCGCTTCTGCTCGTCCCCGCTCTCGCACCCGGCATCGTCGGGGATGCGACCGCCAAGTTCTGGCCGATCACGGCTGCACAGTCGGCCTACTCCACCCTTCGGCTCCCGGACACGGTGGCTCCCGGCCTCGGAGTCGTGCTCCTCGCAGCCACCGCCGTCCTGGTCGGCGTCGCCAGCCTCGCGGTCTTCCGGGCTCGCGACATCTGACCGAACTAGCCGGGAGGTCGCCCGCGACCGACGCAACGTCAGCCGTCACCTGCGCCGCGTCCTGGACGACGCCGGCATGCCATGGGCCAGCGCCAACACGTTCCGCACGACCGTCTGCGACCTGGTGACGAGGACCATGAGCGGCATCGAGGCCGCCAACGTGCTGGGCCACGCCCGCCCGTCGATGACCTACGACCGCTGCGGCGACCGGCCCCAGACGCCGGTCGGTGCGTCGGTCGTACTGGCTGAGGTCGTCCCGTTCGACCAATCAGGGGAGTAAAGGGGTCACTGGCCGGAAACGACAACAGCCACCGACCTGTGTGGCCAGGTCAGAGGCTGTACGGCACGGCATCAGGGACTCGAACCCCGAACCTGCGGAGTAAGCCAGCGGGTTTCAGCGTAGTTCACGCAGAATCACGAATCCCTGTCAACTGAGCCTGAAAGTCCTCAACCCATCATCGATCGCCATCACCTCAGATCACGGCTGGCCATGCTGTATTCGGGGAGCAAAGGGGGAGTTTTCGGGGCGCACCGGTCGAGCTCTTTCGCCCTCGGCGGCACCCGTCGCCACGCAACCTGCCCCGAGGCGGCGATTGACGCACCCGAGATGCGCCCTGTCCGCGGCATGACCGGGCGCTTCGCCCCGTCCGGGCATACGCATGCGTTCACTCGATCGCGCGCTGGTAGTTCCACCGCCAGACGATCTGGGTTACCCCCACGAGTGAGACCACCACGGCTACCAAGTTCAGCGGCCCATCAGCCGGCCCCATGTCTATGACGTAGACAGCAGTCCCAATTGCAAGCAGGAGCCAACCGAGCCACAACGGACCACGTGCCTTCAGGGGCTTCGGAGGTAGATCGCTCATGCACGCACCGTAGAGCGTCTGAGTTCGACGGTAAACGTGCAGTCGAGGCGCGTCCGCAAGTCGGTGCGAGCGGGCGTATCGGCCCGCAACCGAGCGTGGTCTTTGGACCCTGTTCACGGTCGTCATCGCGGCCATCAGCGAGGCCGGGGCTGCGCCCGCAGCGCGGCAAGAGCGTGCGTCTGCGAGCGCACGCTAGGCGGCATGGTCGGGCACGTCGGGAGGAGGATGTCACCCATGAGATTGGCGGCAACGCTGTCCCTTTCCCTTGAAGTCCTTGCGCATCCATCGGATGCGGGGGCCGATGCCGCACGATGCGGCGTGAGCGCTGCGGGAGCAACGGTCGGTCGCAGCCGGTTCGAGGCCTGTGCGGACAGCCGCTTGGAGTCTTCGACGGGCGCCGACGTCGAGTCGAAAACCTGGCCAGGCCATCAGGCACGAGCGAAACGGCCCGGCACGCCTTCCCGGTCACTACTGTTCGCGCGGTGAGGATCGTCCTGCATGCTGGCCTGCACAAGTCGGCAACCACGTCGATCCAGGTGGCCTGGGGTCGAGCCTGGAGCGAACCCGGCGCCGTGTGGTTCCCGCGCCGTCCGGGAACGTCACCGGGTCATTCCTACCTGTTCCGACCCCACTTGAGGGCGTTCACGGAGCGCCTCGACCCGGACCTCGTGTTGATCTCACTCATCTCGGACGCTCGGCGTGATGACTTGGGCGCGGTCATTGCCCAGGCGGAGCGCGAGCGCGTCCAGACCCTGGTGCTCTCCTCGGAAGACCTCGACCGGGTGCGGCCCGAGGACGTGCCGGCCCTTCTCGCAGCTCTCGGCGCGCACGACCTCACGGTCCTCATCACGGCGACCCGACCAGCGCACCGATGGTGTGCCAACTGGCAGACCATGGTGCGCAGAGGAATGCATGGGTACCCGTGGTCGGCCGCGCGCACGATCGAACGGATCGCTGCGCTCACGCCGGGACGCCTGGAGACCTTGACCAGGACGTGGCCGGCTTCCCGCGTGGTCGTGAGGCTCGTCGAGACGGAACCCGCCGATCCCGACCTGCCTCACGCTCTTGCGGCCAACGCCGGGCTACCGGAGTTCGCCGCAGACCCGACGTTGGGGGCACGGAACGCCTCCCTCGGCGTCGATGTCGACGTCCTGCGGCGAACCAACGGAGCGGGCCAGGGTCTGGGGTGGGCGGGGGGTGGCGCAGAGCGCGTCAGTGAGCTGCGCGGCCGGGGTTTCACCTACCGCGACCGCGCGGTGCCGAGCGACGACTTCGCCTTGACCGAGGAGGTGTGGGACGCGGCTCGCGCCGAGGAGCAGTTCTTGCGCACGTTGCCGGTGGACCGGGTCGAGCTGGACGACCCGAGCGGGTTGTTGGACCGATGGCTCGATACCGCGGTGCCTGACTGGTACGCCGCGATCAGCCGCCGCGAGGCGGTCATACCGCAGCTCGACCCACTCCCGGGCCTCGACGAGGAGTTGTGGCGCTCGCGCCAGGAGGCCGCGGCGTACAAGGTGCTGCTCAAGCGCAGCGAGGAGCAGACCAAGGTCCTGCGCCGCCGGCTCAAGCGGCGGAACGCCCTCATCGAGACGCTCGAGAATCAGCACGACCGTTCCGGCTGGGCTACCTAGGCACTCTGGGGCCGAGCTCGGCGAGCCGGCTGGACGCAGTAGGTCCCGAGCAGCGCGGACATGTCGACGACCGGCAACCCGGCGAGTGGCCCGCTGGTGCGGAAGGGGATCAGCGCCCACCAGGTGATGCGCGTCGTCGGGCAGCCGTACCCGCGCCGCGCGCGCCACAGGTCGTGAGCTGGGGCTCCTACCAGCAGGCCGAGAACGCGGTGCCGGCGTTCCCCGAGGGTCGGCGCCGTGGCCGTCTCCGCCGGCATGTGGATGGCGGGCGCCATCCTCGACGACGGCTCGATCGTCACCTGGGGCAACGGCGAGCACACCCAGGTCCCGACGGGCCCGGCGGGCGCCGCCCCGGTCGACCTCGACTTGGACCGCTACCGCTCCGCCGTCGTCTTCGGCGCTCTCGCCAGCACGGCGGCGCCCACCGTCAGCGGCACCCCGCAGCACGGCACCGCGCTCGTGGCCACGCCCGGTGAGTGGTCGAGCACTCCCGACGACGTGCACTACCAGTGGCTCGTGCACGCGAACGGCACCACGACGAGCGTCGGCACCGACTCCAGGACGTACACGCCCACCGCCCAGGACGCTGAGGACGGCGGCACCCTCAGCGTGACCGTCACCGCCGAGAAGGACGGCTTCGTCCGAGGACAGCGACCTCGTCACCGTCGGCGCGGGCACGCTCGACGCGCCCACGGTCGCGGTCCCCGGCAGCGCCCGGGTCGGGAAGGTCCTGGCTGCGGCGGTCCAGGACGACCCGGCGGCCACCGGCACGTCGTACCAGTGGCTGCGCGGGACCGCCCCGATCGCCGGCGCCTCCTACCGCACCTACCGGGCGGTGGCGGCCGACCTCGGCCACAGGATCGCCGTCCGCGTGACCAGGGTCGCCGCGGGCTACGACGCCGCGACCGCGACCTCGGCACCGACCGGGGCCGTCGCCCTCGGCGCGACGACGCTGAGGGTGAGCGCGCGTAGGTGGTGACCCTCGGCGCCAAGGCCGTCATCAAGGTCCGCGGCCTGGCAGCGGGCGAGCGGTTCACCGTCACCCTGGCAGGCAAGCGGGTCGGCGCTCGCGCGACCTCCGCCGGTGGCGGGACCGCCAAGGTCCGGGTCACCGGGGAACGTGGCAAGCGCGCAGTGACGGTTGTGGCCAGCCTCCCCGATCGGAAGGGGACTACGACGCTGCGCGTCGTACCCTTTCGATCAGCGCGGCCGGCAGCCAGTCCTGCACGAAGAGCCGACCGGGACCAGCGGTGTCTTCCCGTTCTCTACCCCTTGTTGTCGCGCGCAACTAACCTCCCTCAGTGGACGCAGACAAGCGCGTGGCGGGGATCGCGGAACTCTCGCGCGCTCTAGGTGACAGTCGCAGCATCGAGATGGCTCTCGGGATCGTCATGGAGCGATACAACCTCGACTCAGATTCTGCCTTTGCGACGCTCGTCAACCTGGCAGGCGCTGAAGAGACCAAGGTGCGGCAGGTCGCGACCCACCTCGTCGAGACGGGCGAGCTCGGCGTCGCCGTGTGCCAGGATCCTCAACAGCCAACGTCAGACACGCGTCGTGCGCGGAGCGGGGACCGTGCGGCCCTGGAGGGCGCTGCCCGATCTGGTTGCGTCGGCGGTCCTCCGCTAGGGGTAGTAGAGGGCCGCCACTCGGGCGGTTAGACCTTTTCGATCAGCGCGGCTGGCAGCCAGTCCTGCACGGTGAGCCAGTCGCCGTCGACCCAGCGCCGCTGGATGACCCGGGCGGGCATGGCCCGTGCGGGCCATGGTGGTGCACTCGTGAGCCACCTAGGTTCGGGCGATGACAACCACACCGCGTCGCCTGTCTCCGTCCGTGGTCGTGGCGGTGGCTGCGCTGCTCGTCGCGGGCGGTTCTACGTCGTATGCAGCCGGCCTGGCGCGCAACAGTGTGGGCACCGAGCAGCTCAAGCCCAACGCGGTGACGGGAGCCAAGATCAAGGACGGCACCGTGGTCGGCGGCGACCTGCGCGACGGCGCAGTCGGTGGGGCTGAGGTGCGAGACGGCAGCCTCACCGGGGCCGACCTCGCCGGCGGCAGTGTCGGGCTCGCCGACCTCGCGCCCGCCGCTGCCCCGCAGGGCGACCACACGATCGTGACCTACGTGGGCGAGACGGACGGCAGGGTGGAGCTCATGCGCACGCCCGACTTCGTGCTGAGCATCGAGTGCCGCCTGGAGACCCATACGGCGTACCTCAACATCAACGCACCCGACCCCAACGGGTTCCTGACGACGATCGGGACCGAGACACGCTCGGACGAGTTCGGCGTCCGCACGAACCCGATCATCCAGGCCGGCGTCCAGCTCTACGCGCAGGCACCACAGGGTGCGGGCGGCACGTCGGTCTACCAGGGATCGATCCGTCACGGCACCCGTCCCTGGGTCCGCATATCCGCCTCGGTCCGGGCCGAGGACTTCATCGGCACCCAGGGCTGCCCGGTGCAGTTCGTCGCGACACCCGGCAGGTGATCCGGGGGCCGGGTCAGACCTTCTCGATCAGCGCGGCCGGCAGCCGTCTTGTAGGTCAGGCGTGGTGCCACAAGGTTGGTCAAGCAAGACCATGGTTAAGAAGTAAAGTATGGGTGTCTGAGTTGCGCGTTTGCACGTCTGTCATTCGGTTGGCTCGCCCGAGTCCTTCGCGATCTTGAGGTGCATCGGTCTACCCGCACGCCGTCGGGCGGCTGGGTGGAGACCAGCCGGGCGACTGGCACGCACAGCCGTACGTGTGGCACGTAGAGCCCGCGTCGGTACCCGGCGCGGCACCTACGTTGGCAGCGGTCGTCAAGAACGGCACCACCCAGGCAGGTGTCGACCGCACCGAGGCAGGCAGGACGCTCATGCACACCGACACAGGACCCGGGACTCGCCCTTCGTCGGGGTGCGCACAGTCGGGCGGACCGAGCGCTCACGCTGGCGGTGAGGTGGAACGGGTAGGTGCGCCGAGGCCGTTCGAGCACCTCGCTGTCGCGGTGCAGACCCGGCTTGCGGCCGGACACGGCATCGCGGTCACGGTCACCGGTCGCGCTGGTGCTGGAAAGACCCACCTCCTCGAGACCGTCGCCGCGGCGTGTGCGGATGTGGGGAACGTCTTCCGGCTGTCGGGTGCGCGTGCGGAGTCCGTGCTGGGTCTCGCCGTCGCCGATCGTGTTGCGGGCCAGCTCGGTACGCGGAGCGGACCCGAGGACGTCGCGATCCGGGCCGCCGTCGCACGCTGGCGTCGCGGCACGGCAGCCGGTCGGCTGGACCGCGCGACGATGGACGCCTTCGTCGAACTGGTCACGGCCCACGCTGTTCGACGGCCGACGGTGCTCCTGCTCGACGACGCCGAGTGGTTCGACGAGGACTCTCACCAGGTGCTCACCTACGCCGCGCGGCGCCTGACTCACGTCCCAGTTGCGTTCATCGTCGCTGGCCGCCGCCTGGACCGTGATCTATACCAGGGCTTCGACGCGGTGCGCCCCCAGCCGCTCGACCCGGCCGCAGCTCGACGTCTGCTTCACCAGCACGGTGGCGTCGAGGTCGACGACGTGGTCGCTGCGGCGCTTGCTGTGGACTGCGACGGTCTCCCCGGTGCCGTGGTCGATGTCGCGCAGGCGCTCGCCCGGCAGCCCCATCGTCCGGGTGATCTGTTGTGCTGGCCGCTGCCCGTAAGCGCGGCGTACTGCGAGACCGTCCTGGCGGACTGGCCGCCACTCTCGCCGGCGGCATGGCTCTGGCTGCTGGTGGCAGCCTCCGATCCCGACCGCTGCATCCGCACGGTCCACGCCGCAGCGCGGGCGCTCGGGATCCCTGCGGACGCCCACGCCGAGGCCGAGGCCGCCGGCTTGGTCCGTGTCTCGGACCCGATCTTGTTCGCCAACCCGTTCCTGCCCACCGTCATCCGGGCTCGCGCATCCGCGCCTGAGATCCGGCGCATCCACGCGGTCCTCGCGACCGCGGCGCGACTGACCGGGACACCCGCGGCGCGCGCCTGGCACCTCGCTGGCGCGAACGCCCTCCCCAAGGATGACGTCGCGGAGGAGGTCTGGGCGGTCGCAGAGGCGTTCCGCGCCCCGATGACGTTCCTGCAGCGCGCCACACTGATGACCAGGGCCGCCGAGCTGTCCGTCGAACCAGGCCGCCGCCTTCGACGACTGGAGCAGGCGGCGCAGCAGGCGGCGCTGGCGGGCGCCACGTCGATGGCGGACGCCCTCACCATCGCCTCGCTCGAGCCCGGCGCACCGCGACCGACACCGACCGCAGCCGCTGGGCTGCACGACCTCCTCAGTACCTACTCCCGCGACATCAGCACTGGCAGAAGCGGCGGCAACAGCGCGGACGACAGGCCGGAGACACCGGATGCGGTGGTTCGACGTCTGGCTCGTACGCGCGGCCAGTGGCGCGATGGGAGCTTTGCCAGCGACCTGCTCGATGCGCTCCTGCTTGCGGAGAGCGGCGGCGTGGTGGTGGCCCGCCCGCAGCTTGAGGCTGCTGTCCGAGGCATCCTGCGCGCTGGTGACGCTGATCTTGCGGCCCTGGCGCCGTTCGGTGTGACCGCGGCCCTGCTGGTCTGGGACGCCAACGGAGTCCGTGCCCTGATCGCCGCTGGTCGCGCCGCTGCCGCAGCACGACAGGGCGGTGGATCCCTGCGGGCGCTCGACGGGCTCGCTGACGCCGGCAGCCTCGTCCTCGGTACCGACATCCGTCTGCACCACGTCCCGGGCCCGGGCCCTGGCCGGCGACCCGACTCGGTCGTCAATCGGGGCCCCGACGTGCGACCCGGCCCGGAGGTAGGCGTGCTGCCGGCGGTGGTGCCCGGCAGTCTCACGCGCAGGCTCGGGAGCTTGTTCGCCGAAGGTGCTCACCGTGACGCCCTCGCAGTGGTCCTGGACCCGGCCGCAGATCCGGAGATGCCAACGACACCGGTGATCTGGTGGGCCTTGCGCGGCGGATTGTTCCTGGGCGATGTCATCGACGCAGCCGTGCACAGCGGGGACCGTGCGCTTGCTGCGGCAAAGTTGGTCGAGCTCGAGAGCCTCGCGGCGGCCCTGGGCAGCCCGTGGGCGGACGGCATCGTCGCCCGCTGCCGAGCCCTGGTCGATGACGAAGCAGCGGCCCCCCACTTCGTCCAGGCACTCGAGCTACTCAGCTCGGTGGACGCGATCGGTGAGGTCGGGCGGACCCACCTGCTGTACGGGGAGTGGCTGCGCCGCCAGCGGCGGCGCGGCGCCGCCGCGCAGCAGTTGGCCGCAGCCAGCAGCCTGTTGGCACGCATCGGTCATCCGCTGCACGTGCGAGCAGACCGCGGGCTCGCGCTCGTCGATGGTGACGCCCGCGCCGCCAGGACACCCATCGTCGGCGCGCCGCTTCGGCCCGGGCTCCGGCGCGCGGCCCAGTATCTGACCCAGCAGGAGTACGCCGTGGCGCGGCTCGCCGCCAGCGGGGCCCGCAACGCCGAGATCGCCGAGCAGCTCGTCGTCAGTCGGCACACGGTCGACTACCACCTGCGTAAGGTCTACCGGAAGCTCGACATCTCCGACCGCCGTGCTCTCGCCCGGCTCCTGCACGGGACCGTACGCCGCGCCGACGGCCCGCCTGCCCCCGAGGAGCGACCCGCCTGACTCGACCTGGCGGGGCACCTCGTGGCCTCGGCGCTCGCCGCCGTGGGCAGCACCGACGACGCCACCTACCAGGCGTCGCCGGCGTAGGGCTGAGACCACAGCGCGATCTGGAGCGTGACGCTCTTAAGCCACGCCTGGTGCATCACGTCGACCTCCTCGGACGTGTGGCCCTTGGCGGCGAGGAAGGGCCGCACGGTGATGGTGATGGGTGCGATGAACGCGATGAGGTGCCGCAGCGGGATGGAGGGCACCGACCTGGCGCCGTCGGTGAGGTTCTTCTTGGCGGTCGTGTGTCGCAGCGCCATCTCGTTCTGGTACGCGAGCCAGTCGGCGTCGTAGTCGCGGTTGCAGGTGTCGAGGATCCACTGGCCGAATCGGGCGCGGACCCGGGCGAGGTACTCAGGGATCGGGTCGCCCTCAGGCGTGGAGAAGTAGGCGAGAAGGTGCGGGTGTGCGCCGACGAAGCCGTACCAGACGTCGAGGACGGCCTCGATCTGGTCGGTGAGGACCTCACTGGCCTGACGGAGCGCGGCACGGTCGGCGTCCCCGAACAGCGTGGAGGCGAACAGTACGTCGAGGTCGGCAGGGGTCACCGGGGAAAGGTCGAGGTCGGAGTCGTAGGTGTAGCCGGGGATGGCCGGGTTGGTGGTGGTCGTCATCGAAGGTCCTCATCTCTTGGTGGGTCACATGGGGCGGCTGGATAGGGCGTGTGAGCGACTGGGCGGCTCGGTTGCTGGGGACGAGGCAGTCGCGGAGCTCGGCGCAGGCCCGGGCGTCGGCGAGCAGGTCGTCGTTGTCCATGTCGTGTCCATGTCGCGTCCAGGTCGCCGGTCGGGTGGCCGGTCATGGGTCTCCGTCGAGGTTGGGGTCAGGCCGACAGGGTGATGAGGTGGTGCCGTTCGCCGGGTGCGGGCCACAGGACGCGGGAGCGGAAGTCGGGTGGGGCGGCTGCGAAGGCGCCCGCCAGCGCGGCTGGGGCCTCGGAGAAGTGGGACCAGCCCTCGTGGTGGACGGGGACGACGACCTGCGGGTTGACGCGGGTGGCCAGCTCGACGCCGTCGGTTGCGCGCATCGAGTAGGAGACCGGGCCGGTGAGGGGGAACCGGACGCGCCCGAGGTGGAGGACGAGGACGTCGATGTCGAAGGAGGAGGCCACGGTGCGGAGTCCTCGGTGCAGGACGGAGTCGCCGGTGACCCATGTGGCGGGGACTTCTCCGGACGGGGATTGGATGATGAACCCGACGACGGCGCCGACGATGGGCCGTGACAGCGGCGGACCGTGTCGGGCCGGGGTCGCGGTGACGTGCAGGTCCGGCCGTCCAGGGGCGCGCAGCGTGTGCATCGACCACGGCCGAAGCCCGTGGACGTGGTCGAGCTGGCGGTAGTGCTGGAGGCGGCGGCTGCCGGGGACGGTGGTGAGCACCGACCCCGCAGCGGGCAGCAGCGCGCGACCGGCATCGTCGAGGTTGTCGGCGTGGTGGTCGTGGCTGAGAAGGACCGAATCCACGTCGCCGACCTCGCCGGCGGGATAGGCCGGTCCGGCCGTCTTGCGCGAGGAGGTTCCCCAGCCGAACTCGTACCGTCGACCTGGCGGGTCGAAGGTCGGGTCGGTCAGGAGGCGCCAGCCGGCCACCTCGAGCAGCACGGTCGGGCCGCCCAGGTGGGTCAGGTGCACGACGCGCTCCCGCCGCTCTCGGGCTGGCGCACCGGGGTCCACGAGCAGGTGGAGCGGCGCGTCGCGCGGCGGGTGTGTCGTGTGGCTGACCCACACTGGGCGGTGGCGTTCATCAGCGGCTGGTGGCGCTGCTGGTGACCGGCGCGGCGTGGGTCAGGGCCCACTCGAGCGCGTAGTTGGCGACGGCCTCCCACCCGGGTTCGGCGCAGGTCCAGTGCGATCGGCCGTCGAACAGGTGGTAGTCGGTGAACGACTCGCTGTGGCGGTACTTGCGGTAGTTCGCGCGGTTCACGCTCGGCGGCATGATGTGGTCGTTGCCGCCGGCGATGAACAGCAGCGGGGCCCGCTCGTCAGCCTTGTAGTCCACCCAGGTCTCCTGGTGGCCCGGCTTGAAGTTCGCGATTAGGCCGTAGTCCCACACCCACCGTCCGGGCGCCGCGATGGCGTACCTCTCGTAGGCGGCCTGGGCGGTGTCCTCGTCGAGGGTGTTGGTGAAGGCGTAGTGGAACTGCTTGGGAGTAAACCCGACCGCCTTGTGCCGCTTGGTGGGGTTGTTGAGCGCCGGGAACAGTGATCGGACCTGCGAGGGCGGGTTCACCCGCACGCCTTCGGTGGGGGCGGAGTCGATCGCGACCCCTGCCGCCCCGAGCCCGCGGGCCAGGAGCAGCTGGGTGAAGGCGCCCCCGAAGGAGTGGCCCATGATGATCGGCGGCGTGGGCACCGAGGCGACCACCGAGGCCAGGTGGTCGATGGTCTCGGTGATGTCGCAGTCGGCGATGGTGCTCGGGTCGGCGCGCAGCGCCTCGACCTCGACCTCGAACCCCGGGTAGGCCGGGGTGAGGACTTTGAAGCCGCGGGACTCGTAGTACGGGACCCAGTGCTCCCAGCTCCGCGGGGTGACCCACAGGCCGTGCACCAGCACGATCGTGTCGGGCTGGTCCGGACGTTCGGACGGCGTCGCGGACGTCTCAGGTGATTCAGACATGTCGTTCCTTCTTTCCACGGACGCTGGGCGCCCGAAGTGGAGTGGGGTCGGTGGTCAGGACGTGAGGAAGGCGAGGAGGTCCTCGTTGAGCTGGTCCTTGTGGGTGTCGGTGATGCCGTGCGGGGCGCCGGCGTAGGTCTTGAGCTTGGCGCCCTCGACCCGTTCGGCGGACTTCTTGCCGCAGACCTCGTACGGGACGACCTGGTCGTCGTCGCCGTGGATGACCAGGGTGGGGACGTCGACCTTGTCGAGGTCGGGTCGAAAGTCGGTGGCGGAGAACGCGGTGATGCACTCGTAGGCGTTGCGGGCTCCGGCTTGCAGCCCCTGAAGCCAGAACGCGTCGCGCATCCCACGCGAGGGGTCCTGCCCCTCGCGGTTGTTGCCGAAGAACGGGCCGTCGGCGAGGTCCCTGTAGGTCTGGGACCGGTCGGTCAGGGAGCCGGCGCGGATGCCGTCAAAGACGCCGATCGGGACCCCATCGGGGTTGTCGTCGGTCTGCAGCATGAAGGGCGGGACGGCCGAGACGAGGACGAGCTGGGCGATGCGGTCGGTGCCGTGGCGGCCGATGTAGCGGGTGACCTCGCCACCGCCGGTGGAGAACCCGACGAGGGTGACCTCGCGCAGGTCGAGGTGGTCGATGAGGGTGGCGAGGTCGTCGGCGTAGGTGTCCATCTCGTTGCCGTGCCAGGTTTGGGTGGACCGGCCGTGGCCGCGGCGGTCGTGGGCGATGGCACGGAAGCCGTTCTCGGCGAGGAAGTGCTGCTGGGCCTCCCTCGAGTCGGCGTTGAGCGGCCAACCGTGGGCGAGGATCACGGGGCGGCCGGCGCCCCAGTCCTTGTAGTAGATCTGGGCTCCGTCGGAGGCGGTCACGAAGGGCATGGCGGTCTTCTTCCCTGATGGGTGCAGCGGTGGGTGCAGCGGGGGCGACCGAGGGACGGCCGGTTGCGGCCCGGTCGGGGTGGGCGGCGCTCTGCAGTGGCTGTCGGGGCTCAGTTCTCGCGGTCGGCGCGCAGGATGAAGTCGACGACCTTGCTCGGCTTGGTGAGCAGGAGTGCGTGGCTGCTGTTGAAGCCCTGGCGCGTAGCCCTCATCCGGGCGGCCATGGCTCGCTGCGCCTCGGGCGGGATGACGTGGTCGTTGTTGGCGACCATGAAGTAGGTCGGGATCGTCTTCCAGCCGGGCTCTGCGGCCGGGACGATGAGAGAGGACAGTGCCGAGGGGCGCTGCGCCGAGGCCATCACGCGGGTCAGCTTGCGCGGGAGGTCGGCGGCGAAGATCTCGGGGAACTTGCTCGGCTTGATGACGGCGTCACCGTCACCCTCGGGGGCGCCCGGGTAGGGCCGGACGACGATGTTCTCGATGACCTCGCTGTGGCCGCCGCCGAGGTCGTTCGCGGTCGCGATGTTCTCGCCCTCCTTCAACCCGTACGCGGCGACGTAGACGAGCGCGACGACGTTGTCGTTGCCGGTCGAGGCCTCGCCGATGACCGCGCCGCCGTAGGAGTGCCCGACGAGGATGACCGGGCCGCGCAGGGACGACAAGTAGGCCCGCAGGTAGGTGGCGTCGTTGGCGATGCCGCGCAACGGGTTGGCCCAGGCGTGGACAGAGTAGCCGCGCTTCTTGAGGTCGAGGCTCACCTCGTTCCAGCCGGACGCGTCGGCGAACGCGCCGTGCACGAGCACGACGGTGGCCCGCTTCCCCTGGGGGGCACGGGCGGCGACCTCGCGCACGAGGCTCGGTGCGGCCTTGCCGTTGAGGACGGTGACGCTGCCGGCGGGGGTGTCCTTGGTGGTCGCGGCCTGGGTGGCCGGCGAGGTGACGACGAACGCCAGGGCCGCTACGACGGCGAGTACCGCCGTGAGCGCGACCAGGGCGGCGGATCGGCGGGACGGTGGGGACAGGTGCATGTCGAGGGCTCCTTGGGAGGTAGTGCGCGGCGACCCGAGCGGCGGTGTCGGTCCGCCCCGTCGAACACCAGCGATCCTCAGCGCCCCACGTGGGTGCCCGCATCCCGGACGACGCGTAGTCACTGGCTACGCGATCTGACCCGTACGCGTCGGTGGTCGCCGCGGTCGAGCCCGGCACGTCCGGCGCGCAGCGTGACGGTGTCCGCGGCGGCGACGACACCCGACCGTCGTTCGACGGGCGCCGTATCGTCGGTACGTGAGCTCGCCGCCGAGTGGCTTCCGGCCCGGGACCGGCGACGGCCTGGTCGGACGCGACCACGCGCTCGAGGTTGTCCGGGAGCTCCTGCACAGCGGAGCCAGGGCCGCGGCCGTCACCGGCATACCCGGGGCCGGCAAGACCGCGCTGCTCTCGGTCATCGCCGGCACCCAGGCCGCCGACGGGTCCCTCGTCCTCCCCATCACGTGCCAGGTCTTCGACCAGGACCTGTCCTTCGTGGCCCTGCTCGACCTGCTGACCATTGGGCCCGACTCCGCTGCCGTGCTCGACCTCGTCGTCCCCGACCCCACCGACCCCACCCCGGCAGACCCCCTCCGCCTACGGCTCGCGCTGCTCGAGTGGCTGCAACGACTAGCCGAGGACCGGCCCGTGCTCGTCACCATCGACGACGCCCAGTGGTGCGACGCCAGCTCGCTGTCCGTCGTGTCGTTCGTCGTCAACCGCCTCGCGGAGTCCCGCGTCTCGTTCCTGGTGGCCGCGCGCCACGACGAGGCGCCCGGTGCGCTCGACCGCCTCCCACAGGTGCCGCTCCCACCCCTGAACGACCGCGACGCGTCCACGTTGCTGCGCGAAGCCGGTCTCACCCTCGACGCGCTCGTCCTGCCCTCGGTCCTCGAGCGGTCCGCTGGGAACCCGCTCGCGCTGCTCGAGCTCGGCCGCGCATCCACCGACGGCGCCGCGGGCCACGTCGGACTGTCCACGCTCGAGTGGGCGTTCGGCGCGCAGGTCGCGAACCTCCCCGAGGCGACCCGAGACATCCTGCTCCTGGCTGCCGCCGGAGGCACCGACCTGGCTGCGCTCGTCCGCGCCCGCTCAGGAGCGTTGGACGACCTGGCTCCCGCGGAGGTAGCCGGCCTGGTCCAGGTCAGCGGCCACGAAGTCCACTTCCGCCACCCCCTGGTTCGCTCGGCGACGTACGCTTCGGTCCCGATCGCGGAGCGACTCGCCGCCCACGCGGTCCTCGCGACGGCCCACGACGACGTCGAGCGCGTTGCCTGGCACCGCGCTCAAGCCACCGTGTCGCCGGATGAGGAGGTCGCGCACGCCGCGGCCCACGCTGCCGAGCTCGCATCGCAACGCGGCGCCTCCGCCGAGGCCGCCCGGTTCATGGTGCGCGCTTCCCAGCTCAGCCCCAGCCGCCAGCGGCGCGAGGAACGGCTCTTGAAGGCGGTCGTCATGATGGCGACCGCCGGCAACTTCGAGTGGGTCGTCAGCGTCGGCAACCAGCTTCAGGCCGACGCCGCAGACCCTTCCGTCGCACTGCAGGCCACGCACTACATCGCCTACGCCCTGGCGCAGACCGGGCGATCCTCCGCGGCTCGCAGGGAACTCAACCGGGCCCTCGAAGGGCTGCTCGAGGTTGACCCACTTCTCGGCTTGGCGTCCCTGACCACCCTGGCGGTCCTCACCTACCGCGCAGGGTGGGACACCGCTGACGTCGAGCGGTGGGCGCGGGCCTACGACGCCGCGCCCGCACTCGACCCCACCCCGTTCCCAGCGCTCATGGCGGCGCAACGCGCCTGGATCCGGGCCCAGATCGACCCCCTCGCACCGCACGAGGACATCATCGACCTCATCCACCAGGCACCGGTGCCGAACTACCCACCGCCGTGGGACGCGACCCACGAGATGCTGCTCGGGGCGGCCGGCTGGCTCCTCGACGAGCCTGTCGTCGCCATCGAACGGTTCGAGCGCTCTGTTGCGTTCCAGGAGCGCGCAGGCGCCATGGACGACGTCACCCAGACCCTCACCGGACTCGCGCTCGTCCAGTACACCGTCGGCAACTACGACGCGGTCTCCAACGCGAGCCGCCTCGTCATCGACATCGCTGAGGCGCGCCACCAGGACCCCGCCGGCGCGGACGGGCGGGAGCTGCGGGCACGAGTCGACGGCATCCAGGGCCGCGTCCAGGCCGCCGGCGAGGTGTGCGACCAGATCCTCCGAGACACCGCCGGTGGGAAGAACCTCTCGCTCGAGCTCAGTGTCCGACTCACCAGGTCGTGGATCCGCCTGGCCGAGTCCGACGTGCTCGGCGCCTGGAACGAGATGCGGTGGCTCTTCGGTGACGACGGCCACCCGCGGCATCCACACATCTGCTACCGCGAGCTCGGCCACTACGCCTCGGTCGCGGCCCGCGTCGGCGCCCTCGACGACCTCGCTCGCGTCCTGCAGGTCGCCGAGGCACGGATCCGAGATCCTCGCCCCTATCACCGGTTGCAGCTCAGCCGGGCCCGCGCGTTGCTGGGTGGGGGCGACTCCGAGCAGTGCCACCTCGAAGCAGTCAACGGCGCCGCTGCGAGTCGGTGGCCGTTCGAGCACGCGAGCTCCCAGCTCGAGTACGGCGCGTGGCTTCGCCGTCGACACCGCCAAGGCGAGGGCCGCCGGTACCTGCAGGCCGCGTTGGACACCTTCACCCGACTCGGCACCCCGGTGAACGCCGACCTCGCCCGCGCCGAGCTCCGCGCCGCCGGGATCGCCACCGAGGCCCCAGCGCCGACCGCGTGGGCGCAGCTGACCAGCCAGGAGCGAGAGGTCGTCCGTCACGCCGCCGCCGGGATGACGAACCCCGAGATCGCGACCGCGCTGTTCCTGTCCCCACGGACCGTCTCGACGCACCTGTACAAGGCGTTCCCCAAGCTCGGCGTGACCTCACGCGCACAGCTGCGCGACGTCGTCCCTGCCGAGCTCCACCGTCAGGCCCGCGGGGGCCGACCGCGTGAGACGACGAGCTCGGGCGCCGGATCGGCCGAGGACCCGTTGTAGCGGACGCCCAGCGAGGCCGCATGACCTCCGCGGCACCGCAGATACGTCAGTCGTCCGATACCGCCAGCCCACCGAGGATGCGAGCCTCGAGGACGGACGAGCCGGGTGACCGGACCAGCACCGCCGATCTCCGAAGCCGGGAAGTCCCAGGCCGTCCAAGCAAGCAACCCAACTTCGCCCGCCTATTAGGAGGCTCGTGACGTCTGGCGACCCACGTCCTCCTGGGGACAGACAGGGGCCGCCTCGCAACGTGGGCGTCAAGTGAGCAACGGAGGCCCGCATGCTGCACCTCGACACCGCCGAGATCGCGCCGGAGGACCGGTTCGAGCTCGTCCACGACCTGCTCCGCGAGTCGTCGAAGGCGGACGCGGTCGAGCTGGATAAGGAGCGGGTGCGCGCCACGGTGGTCGTGACGCAGCTCGGGTCCGCGACGATCTTCAACACCGACTCCAGCTCGATGCGGTTGATCCGCAAGTCCCGGGTCTCGCGCAACGCACAGGACGACATGATCGTGATCGGTCTGCAGTGGAACGGTGTGGGACGCATGGACAGCTGCGGCAGGCAGCGGTTCGTCAAGCCCGGCGAGCTCGTCGTTGCCGACGTGACCCGCCCCTACGACTGGTCCTGGGTAGGAGACGGCGCCTCCGGGTCCTTCCAGGTGCCTCGAGCAATCACCGGCCTGTCGGTGGATGCTGCACGCAGCGCCGCGCTGAACCTCAGGCCGACCCCGTTGGCCAACCTGCTCAGTCGACACCTGGTCAGCGTGCTGCAGGACGTCCAGGCGATCTCACGGTCCGCAGCAGCCCAGACGGTGGCTGATGTCACGCTGCAGCTCTCCTGCGCCGTGCTTGTCGAAGCGGCGGCCGGCGCCAGCGGTGAGCGGGTCATGACCGACGCGACCGAGACGACGCTGTCAGCCCAGTTCCAGGCCTACGTTGAGCAGAACCTGCGGGACCCCGGTCTGACCCCGGATCGGATCGCGGCCGCGCTGGCTGTCTCGCGCCGCCACTTGTACCGGGTGTGCGGTCAAGGCGAGTTGAGCATCGAGCAGCAGATCATCTCGCGCCGGCTCGCCCTCGCACACACCGAGCTGACCGCGCCGGCACGGGCAGGCCGGTCGATCGCCGACGTCGCGCACTCGGTCGGGTTCCGCGACGTCGACCACTTCCGCCGGCGGTTCAAGCAGGCCTACGGCCTCACACCGCAGGAGTGTCGCCAGCAGGCCCGCTCAGGACGCCAGCCTCGCCAAGCTCGCCAGACGTGATCGCAGAGCATTGCGTCACCACAGGCGCCGCGCCTGCCCGCGCCGGCGGTGGTGCTCACCGTCATCGGCTCGGCGGGCTCGACCCGGAGCTACGCCGCCTGTAAGCCGACCCCGCCGGCCGGCATGACCACGACGGCGGGCGGCGGCGTCCCTCGCCGAGCACCGCCTCGCCCGGCTCATCGACGCCAGGGCCACTCGAGCCCGGGTCAGGGCGCGGCGACCCAGAAGACCGTCCACCCGATCTCGGAGCGCCACGCGGACGGGTCGAGTTTGCCCCGCGGCCCGACCAGGTAGGTCTCCCGGATCGGGCCCGCCACCGCGAGTGCGTTGGCGACGACCCAGGCGCCGACCTCGCCGTGGGTGTCGATGTCGTCGTGCTCGCCGACGTGGCGACCACCTGTCGCTCACGCCTTCGAGACGGCGGCACCGGGTCGTTCGGAGGAATCAACCGCCGTAGCGAACGAACGTGAGCTGCCCATCGAACTCGAGGCGGACCGGGGCGTCATGTCGGTCTTTGCCCACCCGACCGGATCGAGAACCGCGACTCCTCCGGGTGCTGCCCTTTCGCTGAGGCCGTGGGCGAGGTCGGCCCAAGCCCGAACCCGGCGAGTAGGCCAAGCCGATTCATGCCGAATCACTGCGAATCACTGCTAATCACCAATCCGTGTCAACCAAGCCTGAAACTGCGCCATGCCGGCGGCTGGGCATCACCCGAGATCACGTCTGGGCATGCTGAATTAGGGGAGTGAACGGGGAGTATCGAGAGCCGGGTTGCCGCCCACCTGGCGGTCAGCCGGGCGGAGCCCGCAGCGCGGCAGAAGCAGGCGCATCGCCAAAGCAAGCTCGCTCGTCAACTATCGAACCTCCCTACGGCGAGTTGGCGCCGAACTACAGTCCGCCGTATGGCGCCTCAGGGAGCGACGACATGGTCCGTTCGAGCGAACTACTGGCAAGGGTGGCGCGCCCTGGGTGGCCGGCTTGCGTTCGACGGATTCAGATTGGTCTTCACGCCCCACGGTCTAGAGAAGGCTCTGGGTGGCGACACCAAGTGGGGCGCCTCGGTCGCCGACATTGTGGAGGTCGCGGTCGCCCGGCGAGGGTTCCCGCGCAAGTGTCTGTTTGTGCGGACCGTCGACGGGCGCGAAGCGCGATTTCTCGTTCCAAAGGTGGAGCAGGTTGCGGCACGATTGCAGGACGCACAGCAGCGCTGAGATCTCTCAGCCGATCGACAACCCCGCGCTCGCTGTCCGCGACATGGTCGGGCGGAGCTCGCAGCGCGGCAAGTGAGTGCGCTCGGTCTGAGACGATCGCAGTATGAAGAATCGGACGAGCCGATTGGCTAAGCGCAAGCCAGAGTGGGCGATCGTCGTTCGACGGCCAGACGGCTCCGGCCTTTACTACTGCGAGTCAGGCGGACGCCAGGGTCAGACAGAGTGGGGCCTAGCTTCCCAGGCGCGTCGATACGACTCGGAGGCAGCCGCCGCTTCCGTCGCCGCCGCGTTCGAGACCAACAGCGTGGCGCTGGAGTACCTGATTGTCCGCTTGCCGCAGTGAAACCGGACGCCCTGTCATCGGCATGAGCGGGCGTATCGCTCGCGACGGTCGTTGGCCGGCCGGAGTCTCTAGGACCCATTCACGGTCGTCGTCGCGGCCATCAGCGCGCCCGGAACCGAGCCGGCAGCGCGGCATGGCCGGGCGGAGCCCGGGGTGCGGCGTGGCCCGGTAGACGATGACGTCAGGCTGAGCGGTCGCTCTCAACAGCCCGCTGCGTGCGACCGTTCGCCCAGCGCAGCCCGATTATCGTCAGACCGGCGACGACGGCTATCCACAAGTAGCCGGGAAGTTCGCGGTCGAAGGCATCCATGAGGTACAGGGATCCGTAAAGCATCGCTGCGGGCGCAGTGAAGGCGATTACAAGCTGCCTCCAGTCCCGGATGGGATGGAAGAGCGGGACGTCAGGCAGTGCCATGCCAAGAAGTGTCCCACCGGGCCACGGTCCGCGCGCTACGAGAACACTTCTATGGTGCTCGACTCCAAGCGGCTCGAAAACGGCCCGGCCTTGAGGCATCCGCGCCAGACTCTCGGCATGACCGCGCACGCAGCGCGGCATGGTCGGGCGGAGCCCGCAGCGCGGCAAGAGCGGGCGGCAGGGTGACCGCCTCAAACCAGGTTGTCGTTGTCCTTCCTAGCCGATCGAATCTCGGCATAGGTGGTCTTCAGGTGACGTCGTGGAGAGCGCACGTACCAGGCGGCACCGATCCATCCCAGCAGGAAGACCCGCGAAACCCACCTCGCCCTGCTCAGCCCGGACGAGTCCCACGTTGAGGAAGGCCAAGTCAGCAGATCAATCAGTGCCCACAACCAGAATCCCGCCATTGTCAGCGCTACGACGATGACGGCGACGACCACGACCTGCCCCGAGGTCACGAGTGCAAGCACAACCGGGATGAGTTGCTCACGCACGTCGCGGAGCGTAGTCGTAGCCCCGCCGCACACCCTCAACTCGGCATGACCGCGCAGCTCGCGGCATGGTCGGGCGATGGTGTCGAGTGCCTGGCACCCAGGCTCGAAGCCTGTTCCCATGTGAGGCTGGCTGTGTCCGAGCGTGGAAAGGAAGACGGAGGAACAGTGAGCAAGTTACGAACAAGGGTTGCCCGTTCGCTGTTGCCAATCTCCGTAGCGGTGCTGGTTGTGATTCCAGTTGCCGTGTACTTCGTCGCAACGGCCATCTTTACCGCGACCGTGTGCAGCCGCAGGGACTTCACTGGAGAGTGCGGCGTGGCTCCGCTGGTCGGGTTCTTCTATGGGGGATGCGCTCTGTTGCTGGGTCTCGTCAGCCTTGCTTTCCTGACTCTCTGGTCGGCGATGTCAACGATGACCCAGCAGGACGACTCCTCTCAGTAGGCGTTGCGTGGACGCCCGACTCTCGGCACGTGCGCCCTCAGCGCGGCTACTAGAGACTCGACTGCAGGATCGGGGTCTGGCCAGACTGCGGTCTAGGTGACTGGCTGGGTGGCTCTCTGTGCGGCTGCCCACCGGGTGTTGGTGTGGCTCTTCCATGGTCTGCGACCGG
>NZ_JBZUJV010000017.1:0-77409 GCF_058559815.1 Nocardioides sp. WJ219 | reverse complement strand
GAGTAGAGCTGCTGCAGCAGCGTTCGCCGTCCGGCCACCGGGAGTAGGTCCCACCCGTCGAGCAACTCGCCGGCCACGGTCGACGGATCCTCCGGCGCCCGGCGCAGTTCCCGCTCCGAGGCCTCGAGCGCCTCGGCGAGAAGCCGCCCCTCGTCGACGAGCTTGCCGTGGGCCTTCGCGTACACCGCCGGCGGGAGCGGCGTCTGCGCGTGCTGGAGGGCAAGCCGGGTCAGGGCCTGCTCGTTCGCCACGACCTGGCGGGCTGCGACGTCGCGCTCGACCTGCAGCGCCACGCGACGCGCCTCCTCCGGCGTGCGGCCGGCGCCGCGGCGCTCGACCTCAGCGGCGTCGAGACGCAGCTGATCCATGACCAGCTCGGTCAGGTACGACGCCGTGACGTAGCCGCCGCGGCATCGCGCGGCGCCGATCTCGGCTCCGTTCTTGCACCGGTACCGAGGCTTCCCGTCGCTCGGCAGCCCGGCCTGCATCGAACCGCCACACCGACCGCACATCACCATCCCCGACAACAGGTACGGCGACCGCTCGACCCGCGGCGGCCGAGCCCGCCGTACGGCGCGGGCATCGAGGTAGGCCTGCCACAGCGCGGCATCGATCAGCGGCTGGTGCACGCCGCGATGGGCCTCACCGTCGACCATGAACACACCGGCAGCGAACCCGGCGTCCACCACGCGCCGCAGCGACCGGTCGGCCCACACTCCCCCGGACGTCGTCCGCCAGCCGTGCCCGTTGAGCCACCGCACCAGTGCGTACACCGACTCCCCTGCCACGTAGCGGCGGTAGAGGTCGGCCAGCACCGGCCCGGTCTCCGGGTCCGGCCGGTGCAGCTTCGCGGTCGGGTCGTAGCGGTAGCCGAACCAGGGCTTGCCGTTGGCCGGGCGGCCGGACGCCACGCGACGGGCGTGGACTTCCTTCCACACCTCGCCGATGGGTTCGGCCTCGAAGGCGTTGAGCTGGCCACGCTCATGGAGCTGTTCGAGCTGCTGGGTGTGGAGCCCGCCATACCACCGCGCGTCCTCGGGACCGACGAGCCGATCACGGTCACGACCGAGGGCTGGAAGGCGCAGTACTCGGAGCTGTGGAAGATGCTGGTCCCGGCCGGCGGCGCCGCCGCGAGTGTGCAGGGCGAGGTCGTGCGTCTCGCCGGCCGCGTGGGCAACGAGATCCTCGGCAACGGCGGCGTCAACTGGGATAGGGACCACGACCGCATGTTGCAGGCGTACCGCGCCCACGTGCGCTCTGGGACGTCACTCGATGATGACGACCTGGGTGGCGTCGACCAGGCCGTCCGGGGCCTCGCAGGTGGGGCCTTCGACGAGGACGCCGTCGATGTCCTCACCGAGCTCGCCGTTACCTGGGTGCTGCGCAACCCCGACCGCGTCGACCTGCCAAAGCCGACGTACGGACGCTGAGACCGACAACGGGCCGCCGGGGTGTGTGCTGTGATTCGAAGCGCCGTCAAATGTGAGCACAGATCGGCGCATCTCGCTGGCACCGACGAGGAACCCCCACTCAGCAGGCGCCCGCCTCTCGTAGGAGACGGTCCGATTCTGTGAGCTGTGGTTGGAGTGCTAGTCGACCGGCTTGGCCAGGCACGGCGATCTCCGGGCCATGTGCGGGGTGGAGCCTGCGGGACCTAGTGGCGCGCACAACCCACCAGTGGCGTCGCGCTGCTCGTGCCGCAGCACAGGCGCGTAGCCAGGCCCACCGTGGCCGGTGCGTTCCGCGACCTGGCCGGCGCCGCGGAGGGTGACTGAGCGGTGTGGCCCACCTGGGCGACCAAGGTGGCCCGGAGATCGAGCTTTGGATAGAAGGCCTACGTCCGGGACCGTTGGCTAGAGCCGTTCGAGATAGGCAGATCGGAGTGCGGCCCGGGCTCGGAACGCGAGTTGTGCTACGGCGTTGGGACTGATCTGGAGGTGTTCGGCGGCCTCGGCGCCCGAGAGGTTCTCGAACTCCCGGAGCCAAAGCACTAATCTGTACCTCCTGGGGAGTGCCTGGAGGGCTAGCCGCAGTCGCTCGGCGTCAGCGCGCAGCAACACGATGCCCTCTGCCGAGGCTGCCTGGGTCGACTGCACCGAGTCCGCTGCATCGTCAGGACGGCTGTAGTTGGGGAGCCGTGGAGTGCGAGCGGCGGTGCGCGCGCGATCGATGTGGTGATGGCGAATTGTGACGAGCAGGTAGCCCTCGAAGTTGGCCAACGGGTCTCCGCCTCGGACCATCCGCAGCCAGATCGATGCGAACGCCTCGGCGGTGAGGTCGTCAGCCAGGTCGGGCCCGGCCAGTTTCGAGGCATAGCTCACCGCCGTCGAGTAGTGCCTGAGGTACAGGTCGGTGAATGCCGCGGCGTCGCCTTGGCGCGCAACCTGGTGCAGTTCGAGCTTGTCCACAACGACCATCCCCATGACGGTGGCGGCACTTCTCGGTTGCACAGGTGCCCGATGGGCACGCCGTTATGCGCCCAGCCGGGCACTGCTCCAAGCGGCCGATGTCCACGTAGTGGCCCGGCTGTCCTCGACCGGGAGGCGCCCGGGTGCCTGGTCGCACCAGTCCAGCGCGTGACGCGTCGAGGGCGATGGTGCCGACTGGCGACCGGCGACCGGCGACCGGCGACCGGCGACCGGCGACCGGCGACCGGCGACCGGCGACCGGCGACCGGCGACCGGCCGAAGCATGTGGTTCGTGTCACCAATCTCTAGTCGTCCGGGCCTGACTCGCCGATGATGACGATCGTGAAGCGGACAAGGCTGGCGATGTCACTCGTGACGGCGGTGGCAGTTGCCGGCGGCGCTGTCGTGGATGAGCCTGGGCATGCGGCCAGTGCGGCCGTTGTGTCCGCCCAGAACCTGTCCATCAGCGCAGGTTCGGCCCACACCCTCTTCATCCGCGACGACGTGCCCTACGCCGCCGGGTACAACGGCCACGGGCAGCTCACCGGCAGCGGGTCGAAGTCGACCTTGACCAAGATGATCGGCCTGCCGGGCGGCGTCAGGGCCGTCGAGATAGCCGGCGGTGGCTACGTATCACTTGTCCTCGGCTCCGACGGTAAGGCCTACGCAGCCGGCAGAGGTACGGGTGGCCAGATCACCGGGTCGACATCGCTGAGCACCCTGACGCCCATGACCGGGTTGCCACCGGGGGTTCAGGCACGCTCGATCTCAGCCTCAGGGAGCGGCGCCTTCACGCTGGTCGTCGGCTCCGACAACAACGTCTACGGGACCGGCGACAACACGACGGGCCAGCTCACCGGCACCGGCTCCAAGACCACACTCACACCCCTCGACGGTCCCGCCGGGATCGAGATCGCCGAGGCCTCGGCCGGCACGAACCACACCCTGGTCCTGAGCTCGGAGGGCAAGGTGTACGGCGCGGGCAGCAACGCCGAGGGGCAGCTGACCGGCACCGACACCGCGAACCGGGCCAGCCTGGCGCCTGTGGCACTACCGGACGGCGTGACAGCGCTGGGGATCTCGGCGAACGGCGACTCGTCCTTGATCCTGGGCTCCGACAACAACGTCTACGGCACCGGCGACAATGCCGCGGGTCAGCTCGGCGGGACCAGGAGCGCGCGCGCCTCCTTGACCGTTCTGCCCCTCCCGTCGGGGGTGAGCGCCGAGCAGATCTCGGCCGGTAACCGGCACACGCTCGTGCTCGGGTCCGACAACAAGATCTACGGCGCTGGCTCGCCGTACCAGGGACAGCTGGGCGTCTACTCGATCGAGAAGGCGGAAGCCACCGGGCTTGTGGAAGTCGGTGACCTACCTGCAGGAGGCACGGCTACCGAGGTTTCGGCGGGCACCTACACGTCGCTGGTCGTCGGGTCCGACGGGAACATCTATGGCACCGGGACCAACACCGAAGGCCAGCTAACCGACGACGCGGCCGGATCGAGCAGCTACTACGGCTGGCACGAGCTGAGTGTCAACGGTGGAGACAACCCGCCAGGCCCGACTCAGGAGTTCAACCAGACCGCGGGCGCACGGCTGGAGAGTGCGCAGGTCAACGTCGCTGCCAGGGCGGTCCCTCCGGTGCTTAGCCCCGCACCGACCTGGTTCAGGTACGAGTGGAAGGTCGGCGGCACGCCGGTCTCGGAGGCGGTCACCTTCACCCCAGGCCCCAGCTCTGTCGGCCGCCGCTTGACCGTCACCATCACCGCAGGGCGCCACGGGTTCGCGTCGAAGTCAGTCACTCCCCCACCGGTCACGATCGCGCCGGGCCAGGCGCCGGCGTACCGCGGCCGGGCGAGGATCATCGGGAAGCGAGGCATCGGCAAACTCCTGAAGGTCGCCCAGATGACCTTGAACCGTTGGACCCCCCGACCCGACCAGCTCACCTACCAGTGGACGCGGGACGGCAAGCCGATCAGGCACGCCACCAGGTCCCAGTACAAGCAGACCGAGGCTGACCGCGGCCGGATCATCCAGGTGACGGTGAGGGCCGAGCGGGCCGGCCACCACACGGGCGCCTACACCGTGCGGCGCTGAAGCAGGAGTCGGTCGAGGTGGCGGCCAGCGGTTCGGGCGCTCCTCATCGGTTGCCCCGCACGAGCGCGAGTGCCGCTTCGATGTCGGCCCGCGTCGGTGCCCAGCCACGAGCGAGGTCGTCGCGAAACAGCTGTATCACCGCGGCGCGTTCGACGATATCCAAGGACAGCACGAGCGACTGGGTCGACTCCCCGGACTCGAGTACGTCGACCGGACTGTGCCTGCGCGTGAGCGGTTTGCGGTGTCCGCCCCAGAGCGGGTGCGCGTTGGTCTTCATACTATTAAGACGTCCTCGGAATCCTCACGCTTACGGGAGTTCCCACCTGTCTATACCGTCGGACTGTGGTCGCGACTGGTCTGCTTCGTGAGTTGAGAACGGAGGCGTCTCGGTCGCATTGAGGGGCGCGATGGTGAAGCTCAACTCGCCCTCTCCTCCGGCACCGTCGAGCAGCACCCGGTCATGTTCTGCGGCTGCCGCTGCGGAGAGCGCATCGGGGTAGGGACCCTGGTAAGAGGCGATGCCGGTCTCCTCGTGGGTGCAGATCACCAAGTGAGCCATGTCCAGCTCGGCCACGGCCTGGGTCACCAGATGGTTGATCAGCATCGCTGACATCGCGTTGAACGGCTCCTCAGGAGAAACCTCTTGCTGTCCCGCCATCGACATCCTTTCCTCAGGGCTCGAACCCGCAGGCGTCGCGCTGCGCGGAGTCACGGATTGGTCCGTCCTAGGTAAGACGCAGCCTTACGGCGTCCCTTACGCGCCTCCGCGTGTGGGCCACGACAGGTACGCCCGGCGCCAGTCCTGTACTAGCGGGCGGAGTCGGCGCAGTCCTCGGCGGCCGTCGCCGTCAGCGTCTCGAGCGCCTGGTCGTCGCCGTCGTCGGGGCGGTAGTCCTGGTCCTGGTCCGCGATCGCGCGCAGGGCCTCGTCGGAGAGGTCCGACTCGTGCAGGGCATCAGCGATACAGCTGACGAGCCCCGGATCTGTCTCGGTGTCGGCCAGCTCGGCCGAGAGCTCGGCAGAGAGTCCCTCGACGATCTCCTCGGTCGTAGGGCGATCCTGTTCCTTCGGGTCATCTGCACAGCCGGTCAGTGCACCTGCTGTCAGTGACGCTGCGATTACGACGACCAACAGGCGACGACGGACGCGTCGATCGGGAAGAGCACGGCGGTTGTCCATGGTGTGACTGGTCTCCTTGAACGAAGGACCAGGCACGCGGCCTGCTATGGGGTCCAGGCCGCGTGCCTGGCGTGAAACGGCGGGAGGCTGGGGGGCAGCCGTCCCGCCCTCCCCGGCCACGGCTTGGACGCGACCGGGAAGTCGCTGGCACCGAGGTCACCTCTGGGACCTCCGGCGCCGGGTGGCACACCCCCCAGGTGCACCACCCGGCGTCTCGGACGTCCCGCAAGGACCGGCCGGGCCGAGCGCGACTGTGGTCAGCAGCCCACTGGCGCCCCCCTGGACCGGGTGCTCGTCGCCCTCACCGGACTCCTTGGGGAGCCCGTCGGGTTCATCGGATCGCCTTCGCGGTGACGACGAGGTTCTTGGTGTAGTGGAAACCCCCGCCGGGATAGGTCACCTTGCCGGTGCAGCTGACCAGGTTGAGGCGGTGGGCACCGGTCGCCGAGAACACGGCGGCGGGCAGGTGCTTGGTGCGGTCGTAGGTGCGTAGCGCGGTCACCTTGAACCGGTAGACCTTGCCGCCCTGGCGCATCGTGATGATGTCGCCGCGCTTGACCGACTTGAGCCGGTAGAGCGCGCCGGGGGCGTCGTGGTTGTCCGAGACGTGTCCGGCCACCACGGTGGACCCGATGACGTCACCCAGGTGCGCGGACTGGTTGAACCAGCCCACCCGACGTACGTCGTGCGGTACCGCCAAGGTGCCCTTCACCAGTCGGCTGGTGTCAACCGGTGCGGTCTCTCCGATGGAAGGGATCGACAGGGTCGTGCCCTGCCTACGGTTCACGCCGGCACCGTTGGGCGGCGAGTACAGCCGCCTGGTGTGCCTCGGAGCAACCGCGACCTGCGGCTGGGTCGCCGTATCGGCCGAACCGGACTCGACGAGCGCCTCGGCCTCCTCAGGACTCACCACGGGCAGGTCCCCGGCGTCTCCCTCGGGGATGTTGCCGTCCTCGACCCCGTCGGCGATGTCGACCAGGTGGGCGATCTGCTCGAGCAGGCTCGGCTCCGTGGCGCTGTTCTCGTCCGTGGCGTTGTCCTCGTCCGTCGTGCTGACCTGGACGATGCTGCCGCGGAACCCGGTGGGGACCGGGGGCACGATCGGCGGCGTCACCCGGGTGGCGAGCAGGGTCTCCGAGGCGACTCGGCAGCCCTCCGTCGCCGGCCCGGACATGTTCGTGCCCGGCACGCGCATGGACCAGGAGTACCAGCCGGGCTCGGTGACCTTGACCTTCTTCGAGCGGTAGGTGCCGTTCCCGTCGGCCTGGAACGTCACCGTGCGGTGGACGTTGGCAGGCGTGCAGCGGATCGACTGCTCGGTCGCGAAGGGACCGTACAGGTGTCCGGTGACCTTGACGTTGGTGTCGGCCGGCAGGCCCTTGATGATGACCTTGTCGGAGACCTGCTGGTTGACCTTAATGGCCTGCTTCGAGGAGACCGTCCGCACCTGGACCGCGGCCTTGACCAGGGTGGTCTCGGCGACGATGCCGCAGGCGGTGCGCTGGGCCAGGTAGAGCGCCGTGGCGGGCGAGGACTGCACGTAGGTGTAGTAGCCGGCCTTGGTGAGCTTGACCTTCGGCGTGTTGACGGTGCCGTTGCCGGTGACCGTCATGGTGCCCTGCTTGTAGACCTTGCCCGGCGCGCAGGTCATGGCCGCCCGGGACGGGTAGGGACCGAAGAGCTCCCAGTGCATCTTCACCGACTCACTCGGGAACAGACCGGAGACCTTGACCCGGTCGAAGACCGTGTCGCCGAGCTTGGTCGCCTTCTGGCTGACCGTGGTCACGTACTCGGGCTGGCGCTGGTTCTGCACCACGCCCTGGTCCACGCTCAGGTCCGAGGTGTCCGGCCCCAGCACGATCGGTGCGGTGACCCCGGTGGTGACGTCGCCGTCGGAGTCGATGCCGTCATCGGCACCGGTGTTCTGGGACGTGAACACCTGCCCGGCGCCGAGCGAGGTCGGGGCGAAGGTCACGGTGTAGGTACCCGAGGGCAGGCCCGTGAACAGGTACTGACCGTTCGCGCCGGTGGTGGTGGTGCGCATGATCGTGTTGCCGTCCAGGTCGGTGCCGCGCAGGGCGACGGCGAAGCCGGGGATGCCGGGCTCACCGGTGTCCTGGATCCCGTTCTTGTTGGCGTCGTTCCAGACGTAGTTGCCGATCTGAGAGGCGATGACCGCGACCTCGCGCGCGGCGGGGCCGACCGGGAGCGACACGCCGTCGGCGCGGCCGGCGGCCCGGTTGCGGTAGACGTCACCGGCGGCGTTGCCCAACGGGGTCATCGCGATGTCGATGGTCATCCGGTCGGCAGGGTTGAACGTCCCCGGGCGCAGGAACCGCAGCCCGGTGACCTCGGCAGACGACGCGGGGCAGTCCGCAGCGGTCCCGGTCCCGGTGACCACCGCTCCCCCGCTGGGCGCCGAGCACCACACCGTGGTGCCGGTCGCCGTGTTGGACGGGTCCAGCGGGTCGACCGCGAGCGATGAGGTCGGCGTCTTGGAGTACAGGATCGTGATCCCGGTCCCGGCCGCCACGGTCGCAGAGTCGAAACGCAGGGTGCCGTCGAAGTCGCTGCCGGCCAGGCCGTCTGCGGGCAGCACGTCGACGACGTCGACGTTCGAGACGTTCTGCGGCGCGTCGATGTTGGCGAAGTCCACCGTCCAGGTGAACGACCGCGGGGCGGCGATCCCGTCGGGGTTGACCTCGATGATCGACTTGTCCACCGACTTGGCGATCTTGATCCCGGTCGGGACCACGACCTGGATCTGTGCGGTGTCATCGCGCAGGCCAGCCGGCGAGGGGTCTGCCGGCGAGGAGACCAGCGTGGTGTTGGTGTAGGCGCCGTTGCGCACCGTCTCCAAGAGCTCGACGGTGTAGATGATCGGGTCGATGGGCTGGTTGATCAGGAGCTCCCCCAGGTCCCACCGGATGTAGGTCTGGTTGGCCGGGCACGCGAGCTCCGAGCCCGCGGGGGCACCCTGCTGGACCAGCGTGGGCGCGATCGGGGCACCGGAGGACTCGCGCACCGAGGACAGGAACTGCTGGAACTCCGGCAGACAGTCCTCCACGACCACCTCGGCCGACTGGCCCGCAGTCACCCCGGAGGTAATCGTCGGGTTCAGGCGGTAATCCACGGTGTCGCCCGTGGTGTACTGCGGCACCGCGGTGTCGGTGAACTGGCCGGTACCGGGGTTGCGGACGAACTTGGCGATCCGGGCAGTCACCCCGCCCAGGATGAGCCGGTCACCCGCACCGCCAGCGGCGGTGGCCGGGTCGTAGGTCGAGCGGTTCCACGTGTCGGGGGCGGCGATGACGCCGGCCATGTCGGTGGTGCCGGCGACGTTCTTGGTGCTGGCCCAGTTCGGCAGCGTGGTGCCGGTCACGCCGTCGCGGACCTGCATGCCGATGGCGAGGTTCACGTCGAAACCGCTGAACGTCGGGTCGGACTCGGTGGAGAACGAGACCCGCACCCGGTTGATCACCGAGTAGGAACCGTCGGGAGCCTGGACGGCGCCGGGGACGTCGTCAGGGTCGTCGTACCAGGTGCCGCTCTGGCACTCGGAGTCAGCGCCGGCGCCGGCGGGGCCGCTGCTGTACTGGATCTGGAAGTTGTCCAGGGCACTCACGTCGTTGTGGTTGACCCCGTGAGCTCCGAAGTAGGAGACCCACACCGCCTCCCCGGCGGACCCGATGTGCTGCCGCTGAGCGGAGCCGGCGGGGTAGTTCCCGGGGGCCAGGGCCAGTTTGGAGGCGTCCCACACGTCGCACATCACGATGCTCTGGTCGAACTGGTCCCCGCTGCCCGGAGGGATCCGGAAGGTCTGGAGCACGTTGCTGATGACCCGCTGACCGGGGACGACGACCGTGTTGCCGTCCCGGTACTCCGAGGAGCCGGGCGGGCCCTCGAAGGCGCAGGCGGAGAATCCGCAGGCGCCGGTGTTGCCGGGGAACCCGGCCACCCCGGAGAAGCCCTTGCTGAACCCGCCGGTGAGCTCGTAGCGCGAGGTGCCCGTGCGGACGTTGTTGGCCGGCGGGTCGATGATCTGCTGACCGGAGATGTCGACGGCCTGCACGTCGGTGAAGGCGTTGCGCCAGTCCAGCGCCCACGAGGTGCCCGAGGCGTCCTCGGTGCCGAGGTCGGTGATCGCCTCGCTGGGGATTTCCATGCGCATGGACGTGGAGATGACGTAGCTCAGACCCGCGGGCAGCGGGCTGCCGTTGGCACTGGTCTTGGGGACCGTGTAAGCACTGGTGTCCGCACCCACGATCGAGTAGAACACCGGGGTGCCCGGACCGCCGGGCTGGGTGCAGGTGATGGTCCCGGAGTTCCGCACCGCGTTGTCCGTCGTGTATCCGGCGGTCGCCGCCGTTCCGGGCAGCTGGCCGACGAACTCGTTGGGGACCGAGCAGTTGGCGATCCGGGCGCCGTACTTGTCAGCGGCCCCGGCACCGGCAGCGATCCACTCCGGTGAGGTCGTGGTCCCCGGGCCGAAGAACGCGTCGGGGCTCAGGTCGTCGGTGAAGGTGATCGGGCTCGCCGCGGTCGACTGCAGCGGGCTGATGCCCTTGGCGCCCTCGGGCGCGGTGAAGGTGATCGGGAACGCAACCAGCTGGCACGACCGGGCCGGGTCGAAGCTGCACGCCCGCGTCTCCTGGAACAGCGGACCGGCGTTATTGGTGGTGGCGGTGTTGCGCTTGGACAGGTCGAACTGCGGCGCGGCCGAGACGCGGTGGGAGACCTCGTTCGACACCACCGGCGTGGTCACCTGGTCAGAGACCACCGAAGCAGTGACCGGGTCCAGCACGGTGCCGTTCGGAACCTCGGTTCGGACCGTGGACAGGAACTTGTAGTCCAAGGACGTACCGGCGGTCTGGTTCGCGACCCGGCAGGTCACCGTCTGGGTCGGCAGGGACTGCCACGACGTGGCCGTGATCGGCAGGGTCGGCGCAGGCAGCGTCGCTGGGGTGACGCTCGAGCCGGCCAGGCAGAACCTGGGCGGCGCCGTCAGCTCCTCACCCTGGGGCAGCGTGAACTGGATCGTCGGGTTCGTCTGGTCACCACCCTCGAACCGCACACCCACGGTGTAGGTGACGGTGTCGTTGGTCCGCACCACGTCGTTGCCCGGGCCACTGTCGTGCCCGGCCGCGTCGTCGGCATCGAACGGGCCAAGGCCGGTCTGCTGCGACAGCACGATCTGCAGCGTCTCTGCCGCAGCGGCACTACCTGCCGAGAAGATCATCCCGCTCACCACGACGACAGCCGCCACCGCGTAGGTGATCCCTGACCGGGCCCGGCTCGGATGCCGGCGGGAGTGATGGCGTTGGTCAGCCATCCCGTCCCTGAACTCGCTGTTTCCCACCATGATTGGAACTTCCGTTTCTTTGTCGAGGGTGCCGTCCAAGCCGGCCCTACACCAGGTAGACGCGGGCCCTGACAGTCGATTACGGCGCAATGGCCGCAGACGCCGCAAATGGCCCGAAGTGACTAGGCGGCCCTTGGCCTAATCCGAGAGATGACTAGACGGCTCCTGGTTCAACCCGACAGGTGGCTAGGCCGCGCCTCAATTCGGCGTAAGGACACGAACACCTCGGCGTCTACCAGATGAACGTCGATCGACGCGGACGGGTCCTTCCGCTTCGCAGTGACCGCATGGTCCGGGGTTGCTCGGCACAAGACGATGAGTGAGGTGACGCCGCAATGGAGCGGAAGAACAACGCAACCGGAGGACACCGCGCCGACGCCGGCGCCGTTCCGCCGCCGCATGTGGACAGCGACCTGTGCCTCATCGAACGGGCCCGCAGCGACGGTGACCTGCCTGCGATCGAGGAGCTGTACCGGCGCCATCGTGACGCGGCCCTTCGTCTGGCGCGACACCTGGCCGATCCTGTCACCGCCGAGGACATCGTCGCCGAGGCCTTCATGCTGGTGCTCCAGGCGCTGCGGTCGGGCAAGGGGCCGACGTCGGCGTTCCGGCCCTACTTCCTGAGCACGGTCCGCAACGTCTATGTCAGCCACGTCCGCCGAGACAGCCGCCACCTGCTGATCGAGGACCACCTCGAGTCCGGGTTGGAAGGCCTCGTCCCAGACCCCACGACGCAACGCGCCGAGTCCCAGCTCCTTGCCACCGCGTTCACCTCCCTGCCGCAGCGGTGGCAGGTCGTGCTGTGGCACACGATCGTCGAAGGAGAGGACCACACCACCGTCGGACACCGTCTCGGGATGAAGGCCAACGCCGTAGCAGCGCTGAGCTTTCGCGCACGCGAGGGACTGCGCACCGCCTACCTGGCCGCGCATCTCATCCCGGCCCGGTCCGAGGAGTGCCGCCCCATCGTCGATCAGCTGCCTGGCTACTTGCGCGGAAATCTCGGACGCCGCCAACGCGGAATCGTCGAGGACCACCTCGACTCCTGCCCCGAATGCGCCGCAGCCGTACTCGAGACCCGCGCAACCAACACCAAGCTCGGAGCACTGCTCGCGGTCGCCGTCCTGGGCACCGCCGGTCTCGGATACGCCGTGGCCCCGTCCCTCGTATCGCTCACCGACTCCAGCCACGCCGACCCCACTGCAGACGCCGCGGCCGTGAGACGGATCCTCAGCCGACCGGTCGGCGCCGCGACGGCAGCAACGACGGCAGCGGCCGCCGTGGTCACCGCCGCCCTGGTGATCCAGCCACTGACCACCGAGCGAGGGACGACAAACCTCCAGGCCGACCAGTCACTGGCGCCCACGACCACAACACCCGCGTGGGAGCAACCGACAACCCCACCCACCCGACCCACCCGGCGGCCATCCGGTAGGACCCCCGAAGGCGCAGACGCTGAACCGCCAGTAACCAGCACGCCCGAAACCTCGGCGTCGCCCCCGAGATCATCACCGCCGCCGCCGGTGTCGATCCGACGAACCGTCCCCTCCTCGCCGCAGACCGATGCCTCCGACGTCGCGACACCGTCAACGATCCGGTGGCCCACGATCGAGGAGCCCACACCCCCGGCACCTGAGCCGACGCCCACACCCACGCCGGATCCCACAGAACCCCCCACCGAGGAACCCACCGAACCCCCCACCGAGGAACCCGTGACGACGGAGGACCTCACGCTCACGTCGAGCTCGCACACGTTCTACGACCCCGTCCACCACCTGGAGATGACGGTGGACGCCCGAGTCGACCCCACGACCGTGACGTTCCAGGTGAGGCGCCTGAAGGGCTACAGCGTGCACCAGGACCTCGACTTCGCCGGCACCAATTGTGCCTCCACCGCCGGACCCGCTGAGGTGGTTGAAGTCACCTGCCAACTGGGCCCCGGCACCGGCACGTTCGCCATCGATGTCGAGGTGAGCGGTCCTCTCCAGGCCAGCGCTCACGTCGACGCCGCAAACAACGCAGACCCCAACCCCGGCAACAACACAACCACCTTCAGCGACTGACACGGCATCGAGAGCCGCGCCCGGTGCTCCACCCCGCTCGACCACCGGGTGACGTCTGGTTCGAACCGCCAGTTCGTGCACTCGCAACCACGCGCAGAGGACCACACAAATCATGGGACGCCACGACGAGCCCTACGCCCTAGTCGCCTGGGACGAGCGCGCCGAGGACTCCCTCAGCATCGCCGCACGCATCGGGCATCTCATGGACGGCCTCGAGGACCACGCCTTCACCAGTCCCGTGCGATGGACCCGTACCCAGACTCGCACCGAGTCCCGCACCGAGACCCGGACCGGGACCGGGACCCCGATGGTGTGGCCCTACGACCTGCCCGAGGCAGCAGGAATCGTCGCATCCAGCGCGCTGAGGGTCCACCACAGCGGTTACGCCGCACCCCCGACCGGTTACCGCCTCACGCTCTCGGCCTGGGTGACCGGAAGGAAGCAGCGAGACACACCGGAGCTCTCGTTCACCGTCAGCGCCGGCCGCGCGAGTCCTAGCACTGCTGGCTACACCAACAGCGTCCTCCTCGAGTCCGACCCGCCATCCCACAGCCCCCACGGGAACCCCGATGGGATGGCCCTTCTCGAGCATGCGTTGAAGGCCGCGATACGCGCATTCGAACCGAAGTGGGGCGTCGTGACGTGCCCGAGCACCAGACGGACCCAACCGAAGACGCCCAGCCCAGTAGCCGACGTCGGCTGGCTCACCTGGATCCGCCTCGAACGCGCCGTCCTACCAGTCCTGGACACCGCGACTGTCACTCCGTACGCCGACGGCCTACTCGTCTCGACGATTCGACGCGACCGGCAACAGGCGCCACACGCCGTGGCAGCGGTACGCGCCGAGCTCGAGTCAAGGGACCTACTTCCGGTTCTGACCCGCCCCGAACCCCTCCTGCTGCGAGAAACTAGGTCAACAGGCCGTTGATCAGGGCGGCCGCGACATACGCCGATCCCCAGATGCAGCTCCAGAACGCCACGAGTGCGAACACGACGGCAGCCACGTTGACGGCGCTATGCGTAGGAGTCAGGTTCGTTTCCACACTATGAAGACGCCGAGAAGGCCCGCAAGATTACGACCGAGAAGCAATCCTTACGTCGGCCCCGCTCTTGATGTCGGCCAGGACCAGCAAGAGCCTTGGCTACGCGCCCACGGCCGACTGAGAACGTGTGGAGCGCTCGGCTCACGGCTGCGGAATTCGCCTCGTACGAGGGACCAGCACTCAGGTCGAGGTGAACGAGCAGCGTGCGGCCACTCCGGAGGGGTACCCGTCATCTTGCCGCCACCGAGCACTGCTGCTCACGTCGTGGCTGGCTCGGACGGGACGGCTCAGAAACGAACGTTCGTGAGCCTGCTATCGCGAGTGCCGACCCGCCCGGTCATGCTGAGAATCGGGCGGGGAACTGGCGGCGCAGCCAATACGGTGACCGCCGTGTCGGCTTCGTCGCCGCTGCCTCTGGCGCCGCCCACTTGCCCGGCCGGGGTGGTTCGCGGTCGTGGCTACTTGAGACAGGTATGCCCGCCGGGCCGGTGGTGTCCTTTAGAGACCGCTCTCGGGGCGATGCGCCCGCCTAAGCGCGGGTCCTGCTAAGGTGCAACCTAGCTTCCGTGAAGCCGACGAGGGTGTGCGCGATTAGCGATGCGACCCGCCGGGTCGTTCCGGCTTAGGGTCAGAGCCCAGGGCCAAGTGGTGCGCTGTCTGGGACAACGCCCCGCCGGCTTCCTGCGTCCACGAAGCATGAACGAATCAAACTTCGCAGCCGTGATCGACTCGTCCTTCGGCTCTGGCCCCAGTGTCGGCGATCCCATCAAGGACCTTGCCCTAGCTCGCCGCGCGTTTCGCCGACGACGTATCGCCAGCGTCTCCGCGGCAGTGACCCTCGGTGCCTCAATCACGGCCTACCGCCGCGCCAGGTCACGTGCGGGATCAGGGAGCAAGTACCGATGTGGTCGGGGTGAATCGACCCACCTAGGGCGGGACCGCTGCAACAGTTGAGTGGCGAACACCAGCGCGCCGATTATCAGAGCGCCGACGTGCAGCCGCGCCAATTGGCGTCGCCGCCGGATCTGATCACCTCGTCTGCGGACGGCGCCGGGCTCCGGGATCTCAATTCTGTGCTCAGCCATGTCCTTACTACGCCCGTCCCGCCCACGCGGTTGCAGTGTTTCGACCTCTTTGGTGCTGAGTTGGACGGGTCTCCGCAGGGTCACGGATCTAGCGTTTGTGCTCAGCAGCGCACGGTCCTAGGCCACCACCCACGAGTAGAGCTGCTGCAGCAGCGTTCGCCGTCCGGCCACCGGGAGTAGGTCCCACCCGTCGAGCAACTCGCCGGCCACGGTCGACGGATCCTCCGGCGCCCGGCGCAGTTCCCGCTCCGAGGCCTCGAGCGCCTCGGCGAGAAGCCGCCCCTCGTCGACGAGCTTGCCGTGGGCCTTCGCGTACACCGCCGGCGGGAGCGGCGTCTGCGCGTGCTGGAGGGCAAGCCGGGTCAGGGCCTGCTCGTTCGCCACGACCTGGCGGGCTGCGACGTCGCGCTCGACCTGCAGCGCCACGCGACGCGCCTCCTCCGGCGTGCGGCCGGCGCCGCGGCGCTCGACCTCAGCGGCGTCGAGACGCAGCTGATCCATGACCAGCTCGGTCAGGTACGACGCCGTGACGTAGCCGCCGCGGCATCGCGCGGCGCCGATCTCGGCTCCGTTCTTGCACCGGTACCGAGGCTTCCCGTCGCTCGGCAGCCCGGCCTGCATCGAACCGCCACACCGACCGCACATCACCATCCCCGACAACAGGTACGGCGACCGCTCGACCCGCGGCGGCCGAGCCCGCCGTACGGCGCGGGCATCGAGGTAGGCCTGCCACAGCGCGGCATCGATCAGCGGCTGGTGCACGCCGCGATGGGCCTCACCGTCGACCATGAACACACCGGCAGCGAACCCGGCGTCCACCACGCGCCGCAGCGACCGGTCGGCCCACACTCCCCCGGACGTCGTCCGCCAGCCGTGCCCGTTGAGCCACCGCACCAGTGCGTACACCGACTCCCCTGCCACGTAGCGGCGGTAGAGGTCGGCCAGCACCGGCCCGGTCTCCGGGTCCGGCCGGTGCAGCTTCGCGGTCGGGTCGTAGCGGTAGCCGAACCAGGGCTTGCCGTTGGCCGGGCGGCCGGACGCCACGCGACGGGCGTGGACTTCCTTCCACACCTCGCCGATGGGTTCGGCCTCGAAGGCGTTGAGCTCGGCGAGCATGCCGCGGGTGAACCGTCCGGTCGAGGTGGTCGTGTCGACCTGCCCGGTGGCGGACTCGAGGCGGCCGCCGGCTTCCTCGATGCGGTCGATCGCGACTGCCCAGCGGAGTCGGTGTCGTGCGGTGCGGCTGAACTTCCAGACCAGCACGAGGTCGTACTCGCCGGTTTCCACGGCGGCGACGGCCTGGTCGAGCCGTGGCCACCAGGCGGAGCGGGCCCGGCTGCCCGACTCGTCGAGGCCTTCCATCCAGCCGGTGACGTGGTAGCCGCGGGCGGCGGCGTAGCCGGTGATGGCGGCGCGCTGGACCTCGGGGGCGATCATGCCGTCGCGCTCCTTCGAGACGCGCACGAGACCGAGAGCGCGGGGGGGTCTCGAGCACGGCGCGCAACTTAGGAGCGGGCATGGCCTACGGGTACTCGTCGCTCGCGAGGCTCACGTCGAGGCCGTCCGCCTCGTCGGCGGTGAAAGTGGTCTCGCTCTGGTCGATGACGAGCGTGTAGAGGCCGTCGACCTCAGGCAGGTCATTCACCTCGAACGTCATCTCGCAGCTGGCATAGCCGAGCTGCTCGAGCTGAACGGAGGTCTCGGGGCGCGTGCCCTGGGCAAGTTCTCCCACCGCAACCTTCGTGCCGTCACTGTCCAGGGCCACCACCGCCTGCGACCGCGGCACCTTCCACGGCAAGCCGCTCGATCGCGCCACCGCCGACGCTCTGCGCTGCGTCGAGGACCTGCTCGGCTACGAGCTCACCATCGTCCAGGGCATCGGCGGCGCCACCGCGTCGGCCGGCACCCACCGAGGGCCGCGCCGTCGACCTCGCGCCCTACGACTGGCAGGACAAGCTCAAGGCGCTCAAGCGCTGCGGGTTCGCCGCGTGGTATCGCCGGGCGATCCCCGGCTTGTGGGGCGCGCACATCCACGCCGTGCTGATCCTCAACGACCGCGACAACGGCGCCGGGATCGCCGGCTCCGCGCTGCGCCAGATCGGGTCGTTCCTCCGCGGCCGCGACGGTCTCAGGGGCGACGGCCCCGACTCCGAGCCCTGGCGCGCGAACCCGCAGCCGATCTTCCGCTGGCCCGTCAAGGCGATGCCCCCGAAGCCCAAGCCCCGCACCAACGTCTCCCGGGCACGGGACCGCCTGGCCGAGGCGCACGCCGCGCTCGAGCAGGCCGCTGCCCTCCTCGACGCCGCCGGCCCCGACCGGGAGGTCGCCAGCAAGCAGCGCGCCTCCGTCACCGATGCCGCGATGCGCGTCGAGCGGGTCCTGAACAGGCTCCCGAAGCGGTGACCACCCACGGCGTCGCTGACCGCCGGCCCGCCCCTGAACCGCTGATCGACGTCGTCCTGGTCACCGAGCAGTACAAGCGCCGCCAGTACCGCGCCATCAAGCGCGCCCTCGCCCCCGTCTTCGCCGGCCGCCGCGCCCTCCCTGGTGGTGAGTACGCCGCGTTCGTGCGCCGCGGCGTGCTGCGCCACCGCCGGGCCGGCCGGTCCCGCCGCGCGACCTGGGTCTACAAGAACCCCCGCGAGGCGTGGCGCGACCTGTGGCTCGGCCTGTTCCTCACCCGCCACCTCGCCTCCGGTATCGACCTGCGCTGGATCCTGGTCCACCTCGCCTCCGGCGTGCAGGACGGCATCACCTACCGCCGCGGCGACCGCGACACCGCCGCCAAGGTCGACACCCACCGCAGCGGACTCACCAAGATCGGCAACCGGGCCCGCCGCGAGGGCCGCCGCCACCCCAGGTGGCTGCACATCCTCGCCGGCGACGGCAACGTCCACCTCGACCACGCCTGGGTCGAGCACGTCGAGCGGCTCACCACCTTCGACCTCATGTGGGACGGCGTACCCAACCCGCCCGGCACCCACGACGCCCGCGGCCGGCCCCGCCGCTGCATCGACTTCATCGCCCACGGGCACGGCTACCGGTCGCGGCTCGAGGACCCCGACACCGTCGACCCCGACCTGGTCCCGAAGGGCGCCGACCACGTCGGCGTGGTCGTGACCCTCGTGTTCGTCGTCCAGGGCGTCACGTACCGGGTCCGCATCGCCGAGCTGTCCGGCCGCTACGACGTCGACCCCGACGCGTTCGCCCGCTGCGTCGCCGCCGTCGCCGGCGTGGACCACGACCCCCACGCCGGCACCCGCCGACGCCTCGCCGAGACCCCGATCTAAGGAGCACCGCCATGCCCACCATCAACATCCCGCCGCTCGCACGCTTCGTGCTCTACGTCATCGCCGCCGTGGCGCTGCTCGTCGTCGCCTACGCCGTCGACAAGTCCTGGGCCGGCGACGCTGAGGTCCGCCTGGTCACCGGGCTCGCGGCGCTGCTCAACATCCTGGCCGCCGCAAAGACGGATCTCCGAGGGGGCCGCTAACCGCCCCAGCAGCGCGGTCGCGGTCGCATGCCCCCTCGATTATCGGTTACCGGGTCAGGCACCAACGGGTGCTGAGCAACAGTTGATCCCACCCGGACCGGTGTGGGTCCTCCCGCCTCGAGCACAGGCGGGAGGACGCTCAAGCCGCAACGCGCGAAGTCTCTGAAGCTGGGTACCGCAGGACGCGCGTGGGTGCTCCCCGGACACCAGTCCAGGTCTGCGCGCCCCGAAAGGAACCCCCATCATGGCTAACGCCAACACGAACATCACCAGCCCCCGACGCGTCAGCACCGAGACCAAGGCGTCGTTCAAGACCACCGAGCTCATCGCCTACGTTGTCGCCGTCATCGGCGTCCTCGTCGCCTCCGCGGTCTCTGACGGCGAGTCTGACTTCGGCCCGCAGGACGCGTGGTTCTTCGTCACCCTGCTGACCATCGGCTACATGGTCAGCCGCGGCCTCGCCAAGTCCGGCAGCCGTGACTTCTTCGACGACGACCGCAGCACGGGCACCCACGACGCCCGCTGACGCTCCGCGGCCACCGCCCCACCCAGGCTCGCCTCCCAGAGGCCCGGGTGGGGCGGTTCTCCGTGTCGTCCCAAACACCGGCCCAGCACACCGACGCCGAGATCCCTCGACTGTCCGCCGCCCGCGGGGTAGCGTCCTACACAGACTCTGGGCCCGGACCTCGCTCATTGTCCGCACGGCACCGTCCCATTCAGGCCTTTCCGGCCAGGGTGGGGCGGTTTTGTTGTCTTCCGCCACTGCTGTAACCGCGCGACACGGGCACCGGGTGAAGTGCCGTCGGGTCCCCCCTCGAGCCGCCTGCCCGGCTCGGCCCCGACGGAGTCGCGCGTCCTTCCGTCTCAAACAACGGGATGGGAGGGGGCGTGCGGCCCGGCTGGTGGGCTGATCCGCCGGCGATCCCTCCGGCTTGTGCCCTCAGCCGGGTGGGGTCGACTTCGCCTGACGCGGGACCTCGCCGCCTGGGCCACCTACTGCGTTCTGGACGACCGTGCCATCGACGATGACGGTGACCCCTGGGATGCCCAGCAGCCCGTGCTGCAAAGCCCAGAGAACGGCATGAGACCTGCGGTTGATGCCGATCTTGTGGTAGGCGGTACGGACGTAGGTCTTCACCGTGTTGCGGGCGACGTGCAGCGTCTCTGCGATCTCGGCGTTGTCGTAACCAGCGGCAATGAGCGAAAGCACCTGCCGCTCGCGATCGCTGAGGTGCTCAACACCGACAGGCTTGAACCGCACGATCGGCGTGGGGTCGCGGTACGGATGGGTGGTCACGGGTGCGGCTCCACGGGTCAAGGAAGGTGCCGGCGGCGGTTGAAGCCTGGCCCACTAACCGTAGAGCGCCAGCCACCACCCATCCGGGTGGCAGTCAAGCAGGCAGGCCTGGCGCGTCGCGGTTCGGTGGGCTATCTGAGAACTCGCCTGCCAGGTCCGCGTCGCCTAGCTCGCCCGTCTCAACGAGGTGAGCCGCGACCTGCCGCACCTTGGTCTCCTCGGCACCTGCGACCCGAACCAACGTCGCGAACGCGATGTCCGGATCCACCTTGTACCGCTCAACGAGGATCCCGATCGCCATCCCGATGCTGCGGCTGCTGCTCAACGCGCGCTGAAGGTTCGCGATCTGCTCGTCGCGCCCGTCGTCTCCCACGGAAGGAAGGCTAGCGATGCACGCCTGACGGCGCAGCGCTCCTGACAGACGACCCGTCACTGCAGCGTTAGATCACGGCCGCCAGTTGTCGCGGTAGTCCGGGTGGACGGCGTAGATGGCCGCGAGCACCCGCAGCGTTCGTGAAGACTCCGGTGGGGCCGACGAATCGACCATGTGCAGGCGTCGCACCTCCTCCTCGATGATGGCACGTTTCGCCATGCACTCGACCAAGATCCGGGCGGGGGCGATGAGGGGCAGCACCGAACCGGTGCGGCCGTCGACCACGCCGACGAGGCTCGACCCCCCGCCCTCCCAGTCAACGGGGTCGTAGGCGACCTGGCTTACGGTCGCGGCCGCCTCCTCGTCGTCCACGATGCGAGCCAGCAAGAACTCCGTGAGCGTCGTGTCGAACTCGGTACGCGCCATCGGTGGGGGGACCTCTCGCTCGAAGTCAGTCAGCGTTCTGGCGAATCGGACCAGATCCGAGACGTCGATGCAACGGTGCTCAGCCGCCGGCGGCAACGGTTCGAGACCTTCACCAGCCGCCATCCCACCGACTTGGGTGAGGCACCGCCCCCAGCGAAGGTCCGACAATTGCAGCACCAGTGCTGACCCCAGACCCCGGCGGCGCCTTGCCCACCGCGCGTAGATCATGGGGTCCGCCTTGAGCACCACCGCAGATCGTGCTGACGGCACGACCACTCCGAACGCAGCCATGGCCAGGCTCGACCTGCTCTTCGAGCAGTCTGCGACCGGCGACACCACCGCGTTCGAGGCGCTCTACAACGAGACGTCGTCACGAGCCTTTGGACTCGCGGTCCGAGTGCTGCGCAGCCAGGACCTCGCAGAAGACATCGTGCAGGAGGCCTACTCGACGATCTGGCGCAAGGCCCCGGACTTCGACCCGCGCAAGGGCAACAGCCTGGGCTGGATCCTGATGATCGTCCACCGCACCGCCATCAACCACATCCGATCCTCCGAGTCTCGATCGACCCGCGAGGACCGCTACACCCGCCAAGCCGCCGACCTCCAACGCGCCGGCAGCGACGCCGTCCACGACCCCACCCACGACCTGGCCCACGCCTCGCACGAAGCACGCCTCGTCCACGCCGCCCTCGCCGGCCTCCCCACCCAGCAACGCCCGACACTAGAGCTGGCCTATCTGGACGGGTACACCTATCGCGAGGTCGCCGAGTTGCTCGACATCCCCCTCGGCACCGTCAAGACCCGGATCCGCGACGCCCTCATCCGCCTGCGGAGGTCTGTGGACCTCCAGGCGATCCAGCGCGCCGAGCCACCCGACGCGTGACCCGGCTCACCCCACGGGTCACCCCCAGGGGCGAAGGCGGCTCCGTCTGCTGCGTCGAACCACCGGCATCAGTGAACGTCCGCACAATCGGAGGAGAACGCAGATGCCTTTCACAGCTCCCAGCAAGAAGGCCCTGGCGGGCCTCACCGGCCTCGTGTTCCTGGCCGTCCCCCTCGCTGCCTGCAGCGAAGACAACGGCGGGACGCCGGCCAGTGCGAGCGAGTCCAGCAGCAGCGCACGCATCGACTACCTGGCCCAGATCACCGACCTCAGCGCGGTCAAGGGCAGCACGACCGAGGTCAAGCTCGACCCCGGATTCCTCGAGGCGCTCACTTCACTGAAGGTCGCTCCCTCACCCTTCATGAACGCCACGCTCGACGGCGACACGATCACGTTCCCGATCACCGGCGGCAACGTCGGCCTTTTCGAGCCGGGCTCCACCCCCGACTACGTGGTCGGACAGGTCCAGCACGAGGGCTCCGGCCTGAACCTCGAGGCCGGCGGCACCACCGTGACGGTCGGGAACTTCAACGTCGACCCGGTCGCCTCGCTGGTCTACGGAGACGTCGCCGTCGACGGTGAGACCGCCGCCACCAGCATCGCGATCTTCCGGCTAGACGGCACGACGCTCCAGGAGCCCGACCTCGGGGGCGGTGGCGACGAGGTGGTGCTGCAAGGCTCGGGCGTCTACCTGAGCGACGGCGCAGCGACGCTGCTCAACGACACGTTCGGCATCAAGGACCTCAGCGGAGACGTCAAGGTCGGCGTCGCGACCATCACGGTCAAGACCAAGTGACCTCACCCCAGACCCTCCGGTAGGGGGCCGGGTCCCGGCCGCGGCACGACGTCCACGCGTCGTCTGCGGCCGGGACACGTGCTTTGCGCCCACTCGCCTCACTCAGCCAGCGGGCCGAGTGGGGCGGTTCTGTCGTACCCGGGTGGCACGCTGATGCCCGTGAAGCTCCTCGCCTGCTACCGACGCCGCGGCGACGCCGACGAGGCCGCCGTCCGGGAGACCTTCGACCGGCCGACCTACGACGAGGCCTACCAGCCCGCGATCGACAACAAGCCCGACGACGCCCTTCTGCTTTACGTCATGCGAGTCGACTGACGGCTCCGGAGCAGTCAGCCAGGTGCGTCGTACTCGAGCTCGGTCGGCGCCTGGTCGATCCCGATACGCCTCAGTGCCTCCCGCACACGGGCGATCACCTCGTCGAGGTTGTCTTGGTCCCAGCCGTGCAGGTCGATCGCGAGTTCCTGGCCGGGGTAGTCATTGGCCGGCTCCACGAACCATTGCGCCGCCTCGAGGTCAAGGGACGAGAGGGCAGCGACGATCTCGTCCTCCCGGGATGCGTCCCGCAGAAGAATCGTCGCGTCAGCGCCGGCCATGGATTCAGGCTACGGCTGGACGTCCGGCCCGGTGGTCAGCCCCCGCGGAGCGCGCGCGCCGCCGCAGCCTGCTCGACATGGTCGCGGCGTAGCCACAGCCGGTTCCCGCGCTTCACGTGCGGCAGCAACCCCTGCGCGACCCGGTACCGCACACCCGTCGGCGACATCCCCAGCACCAGCGCCGCCGTCGTCGGGTCCAGCCACACCTGCCCGTCGTCGGGCGGATCCGAGCCCGTCGACCGAGCCGCCCGCGCCGCCACGCGCCGCTGCAGCTCGCGCTTCTGTCGCGCCCGGTCGGCGGCCCACGCCTCCACCTGCGCGCGCGACAACGACGGCCGGGTGGAACCCAGCTGCTCGCGGGGTGCCAGCCGGCCAGCCCTGATCTCGCGCCAGACCGTGTGCCGCGACACGCCGGCGATCACCGCAGCCTCCTCGTAGGTCACCCACGCCCGGGCCTCGGCGGCACGCGCCTCGACAAGGCGCTCGAGCGACTCGCGCTCCACCCACCGTCGACCGTCACATAGCTCAGTGACCAGGCGGCCGCGCTCAGATAGCCACCGAAGGTGCTGTAGACCGACACCGAGCGCAGCAGCGGCCTCACGCGCCGGTGCCTGGTCCTTGGTCACGCTCGCACGGTACGACGGCGCCGCGCCCCATCGCAGCCTTCGCTGGCGAGGCGGGCGCGTTCCGCCTTGTGCCGCTTCGGACGGCCCGTAGGCCAGGCGTCCTATTCTGGACCGGTGAGTGACAACTTCCGCGACCCTCTTCGCGAGATCATCGCCGAGGCCCGAGCCATGGCTGAGGGCGACGAGAGCGCGATCAGCCCGGCCGGCCTGTCGAACGAGGAGATGGTCGGGCACACACTGGGCTGGCTCGTTGGCCAGCAGGCCAAGATCGCGTCGCGCATCCTGGTGCTGGCCGACGCCATCGACTACACCGAGCCGGTGCAGGAGCCCGGCCACCCCGATCTCGGCGGCGATGAGGGCTGAGACGTCCGCCCCGAATCTGACTGATGTTGCCACCGCGGCGCCAGGTCCGGGATAGGTTCCCCGGCTATGAGCAACCAGCCGGAGACCGGCGCCGTCGACCTTCTAACCTTGCGCTTCGTCGGAGAGAACGAAGACGGGTCCGCCCTGCATGAGCTGCGGGCCGCCGATGTAGCCGAGATCCTGCAGGGACTGGTCGGGATCTCCAGCGACTTCGCCAAGGCCGGCGCGTTCGGCGACGGGCCGGCCGGGTCCGAGGTGCTCGTGCGACCCGCACGTGAGGGGTCGTTCATCCTGGAGGTCTACCGCGCGGCACTCGATATGCACGACGCAACCGCCGGCCTCGGCGGACCGTCCCTCGGCGTGTTGATCTGGTGGGCCACACAACGAGCACGAGCAGAGGTGAGCGGCGCCGAGCATCTCGACAACGGCAATGTGCTGGTCACCTGGCAAGACAACACAGTCGACGAGGTCCCTGCCGCGGTGTGGGCCGAGCTCAACAAGCGAGGCCGGAAACGCAAGACGCAGCTCCGACAGGTGATGGCAGCGTTGAGCGACGAGCGCGTCGAGTCGCTCGAGGTGCAGACCCCGGAGACCACGCCCGGAGAAGTGACTGACTCGTCGGAGCAGGAGACCTACACGCTGACGCGGTCCGACTACGACGCAGTGCGACCGGAAGACGAGGTGATCGAGTCGTTCACCGTCCTGGACACCGAGGCTCAGATGTCGGCCATCGACTTTGACGATCCCGAAAAGTGGCGGGTAAAGACGACCGAGGGCACCCGGTCGGCTACGGTCGAAGACAGCCACTTCCTACGCCTGGTCAGCACGGGGCTTGCGATCCGGAAGACCGACATCTTCCGCCTCAAGATCCGTGAGGACGTCGTCGAGAAGAACGGTCGCCGTCGAGTCAGGTGGACCGTCCTAGAAGTTCTGAGCCACAGGAGGTCCGCAGTTGACGATGACGACGCATAACCATCGCTCGTATCGACGTCGGCTCGACATCCCCAGCTTGCTCCTGCTGGCCCTCGGCCTAGGCTGCGGGGTTCTCTCCTACATCCTCGTCGTTGACCGCGATGCCAACCCCCTGGTGATCGTGCCATCAGTCGTGATCGCGACTATCGGTGCGACGCACATCACCAAACGGGAGATGATCCAGTCACGCCAGGACCGTCGATAGAGCGGGACTGATCTTGTGGCCGGCGGCACGAGCAACGGACCCGGCAAGCCCCTCGGGGAGCGGACCCACAGCACCGCCGACCTGCAAGCTCGACGCAGCGAGATGCGCGCGGTCGCCGAGCACGTCATCGTCACCACGCCGAGCGGGCCCGAGCCCGGGCTGCTGATCCTGTGGCGCCGCGGCACCGAGGAGTGGGAGGGCTACACCTTCTACCGCCGCTGGATCGACGGCGACTGGCTCACGGTCCAGGACTGGCTGCCGGCCGCGCTGATCGAGAAGGTCTAGACGACCGTCAACGCATTCGGAGGCGTCGGAGTCCAGCGGTAGATCCTTGCGGCACCGCGTCTTTATGCAGGGGGGTACGGGCGGCTTGCGAGGAGCTGGGCCAGGTGAGCGGTGTTGGCGGCGGCGGTTCTTGTTGCCGCGGCGGTCTTCTCCGGTCGGGGATCGAGCTCTTGGTAGTCGGTGGAGTGCATCGCTTCGCCGACCCAATAGGTCGACCCGCTCGCTGCGACGGTGAAACCTACGTCGTTGAGCGCCTGCATGACTTCGGCCGTCACGTGATGCGCGCCGTCCTCGTTGCCGACGACAGCGACTGCAGCGACCTTGTCGAACGTCAGTAGCCGTCCGTCCTCGTCGGCCTCCCCCAGCTCGGCGTCGAGCCGCTCGAGCACCATCTTGGCGACTGAGGACGGCTGACCCATCCAGATGGGCGTGGCGATGACCAAGACGTCGGCACCGAGCAGCTTGGCCCGGATCTGTGGCCAGGCGTCGCCGTCACCCTCATCGATAGTGACTCCGAACTTCACGTCGTGATCGACCACCCGCACCAGGTCGCCGGTGAACCCGCGACCTTTGAGCTCGTCCAGGAACTCGCGACCGATCAGGTCGCTGCTCGAGGCAGCGGGGGACGTCTTTAGTGTGCAGGACAGGACGAGGGCGGTGAGGGGCTTCGGCTGCTCGCTCACAGCGCGCGCCCCGCTGGGCGAGACTCGGCTGCCGGCGCGAGCGCCTCGTAGGCGACCCCGGTGACTGCCGCGTACAGGCCTTTGTGGAACATGTCGGTCGCGAGCTCGCCGGCACTCCACCGCCACGGCGCCTCAGCGATGCCCAGCACCGCGTAGAGAGCTGCGTCGCTGCTCCAGAGCAGGGCGAAGTGGGCGAGGCTGGCCTCCGGCTCCTTCACGCCGGCGAGGTCGAGGACGCCGCGCACCCCGCCCATGGTGATCCCGTGGGCCCAGTGGACCGGATTGTTGAGCAGCTCGACGTCGGAACGAGACCCAGGGTCCCTGCCGCGGATCAGGTGCGCTCCGACCTTGCCGGGGGTCTGGCTGCCTTCGCGCCCGGTCAGACCCATCTCCACCCGCTGGGAGACGGTCATCGCGGCGGTGCCGATCGCACCGGCCACCATGCCACGGCCCAGGGCGCCCAGAAGTTCGATCGTCTTCACATCAGCCTCGCTGAATAGAGGTCACCGGGGTCTGGGGCGACGGTCGACGCGCGGGAGTCCGCGCATCGTGGTACCTCGACCGTACCCCGCCGCCGGGCGACTTCGTCCCGAACTTGTTACGGCAACGGCTTGACTCGCTGCCCGTCGCACCCTCACCTGTCCGGGTACATGGCAGCCAGGACGGAGCGGCGGCTAGACGCAGGAGCACGTGGTGTCTGCGGTACCTGTCAGGGAAGGCCTCAGGTGTGGTCGGTCCAGCAGGCCAGCACCCTCCGACTGAGGTCAGCACCCCTGTCGGTGGCTGCACCTAGCGTCCCGGCCATGGATGCTCCCTCCATCGACACCCTTGCGCGCGCCGCCGCCGAGCCGACGCTGACCGATGAACCCGGTTTCACTGACCGCGACCGCGCGATCCTCGAGTTCGAGCGCACCTGGTGGCGCTACCCCGGAGCGAAGGACACCGCGATCCGGGAGAAGTTCGACCTAACCATGGCCCGCTACTACCAGGTGCTCAACGCGCTGATCGACCGTCCGGCTGCGCTCGAGGTCGATCCGGTCACCGCGCGACGTCTCCAGCGGATGCGCGACGAGCGGCGCCGCCAGCGGACGCTGAGTCCCTCGGGATAGCCCTCGTCGCGCGTGTCCTTTAGGTACCACTCACGACCGTGAATGGGTCCTAGAAGCTCCGTTCGGACCGTGCCTGTCGCGAGCCGATACGCCCGCTCATGCTGAGGTGCGAGCGCACCTGACGATTCCCGAGGCCGGCTCGGAGGGGGCTCGACTCGAGGGACTCCGTCCCGCGGCTCGACCGCCGGCGGTGATGTTCGCTGGTCGTGCCAGGCGAGCGGCAGCGAGTCCGAGCCGAGACCCGGCGAGGTGCGCACCCTGCGGAGGTCTAGCCCCGCGGGGCCTCTGCCCCTCGGCTCGGCCGCCGTCAGTGACCCACGGCGGTCGAGCCGCCTACCGGACGACGACCGTGTACGCCCGTGAGCGCCCGCCGGCCTTGACGGTGATCCGCACCGTGCCCGGCTTCCGGGCGAGGATCCTGCCGGCGACGTCGACGGCGGCCACATCCTTCGCGGAGGACGCGTAGGTCACCTTAACGCCGGTGGCGGACGCCGGCGAGTACCTCCCGGTGAGGTAGACCGACTGCCCCGCCCGCATCGACCTCGGTACGGCGGCGGCGACCTTGGCGACCTTCGCCCTGGACCTCGCCAGGACGACTGAGACGGTGATCCTGGTGGACAACCTCCTGCCGGACGCACCGGCGCGGACCGTGGTCGCGGTGATCGTCACCTTGCCGGTCTTCCTGGCCTGCACCACGCCGGTGGAGGTCACGGCCGCGACCTCCGGGTTGGACGTCCTCCACACCACGGACCCGGCGTAGGACGAACGACCGTTGCTGAGGTAGACGGCCTCCTCCAAGCGGAGCGACGTGCCCCGGACCAGCCGGAGCTGTGCCTGGTTGAGCTTCACCCTCGACACCACGGTCGCGGGCGGCGCCTCGGCCTCCACCACGACGTAGTCGAGCGTCGCGGTCGCCCGGTTGCCGGCGTTGTCGACGACGACCTGGGTGATCGTGTGGCTTCCGACCGTCGTCGCGTAGCCCGTCTGCGTGCATGAGGCGACGCCGGACGTCGCGTCGGTCGCCCGGCAGGCCGGCTCGGCGGGCACCGCACCCTCGCGGATCACGCCGGGGGGCCAGGACCCGAACGTGGGCACCGGGTCGGTGCCGTCAACCTTGACCGTGAGGGTCTGGTGGGCGGAGGCGTTGCCCGCGGAGTCGGTGGCGGAGTAGCGCAGCACGTGCGTCCCGTCGGACTCGACCGGCACGGGTCCCGCGTAGGGGGCGGCCGTCGCCTCGTCGAGCGACACCTCGACCGCGGGCGCGTCGCCGGCCTCGTCAGCGGCGTCGACGACGAGCGTGGTTGGCTCGGTGATCCAGCCGCCGTCGCCGTAGACGGTGGTGTCGGCGGGGGCCGCGGAGACGGTCGGGGCGTGGACGTCGGCGGCCGGGTCGCCTGCGGGCGAGACCCAGACGTCGGTCAGCGACGGGTCGTAGAACTCGTCGTTGCCGCCCTGGTAGCGGTACTTGACCGTCACCTTCCCGTCGCCGTCGGCGTCGAGCGCGGCCGGGTCGTCGACCCGCACCTGGTAGGCGGCCAGGGTGTTGCCGACGACGCCCTCGTTGGGCACGAGGTAGCGCACCTGGCGCACCAGGACGTCGTCGACCAGCACCTGGTAGCGCTTGGGCCGGTTCTGCACGATCGCCAGCGTGCTCGGCACCGAGGTGTCAGCGGTCTCGCGCATCGTCAGCACGAACGGCGCACCCGACGTCACCGCGACGTCGACGCTGAACCACGCGCCGTCCCGCGCCCAGGTGAACCGCCGGGTCAGGCCGCCCTCGGTGTTGGTGCCGCCGACGGGCGTGCCGGGCAGGTAGTTCCACCGCAGGTCGTGCGCGAGCTCGGTCGGGCCGGGCCGGGCGTTGGCAGGCGCGTTGCCGGTCGATCCGGTGCCGCCGTCGCCGAGGTCGACGTGGTCGGTGCTGCCGGCGAGCGCAGCGGCGCCGGTGGTGATCCACCCCTGGCCCTTCGGGCCGTACCACTTGATGCGGGAGCCGCTGGTCGCCGTCGCGAGCACGGAGCCGCGGTCGGCGAAGTCGACGGTCACCGCCTGCATGATCGGCAGCCAGTGCTCACCACCGCCGTGCACCGTCACCGCCACCTCGATCGACTCGCCTGCCGGCACGGTGACCAGTGCGGACGGCGCGCCGGCCTCGAGGACGCCGGCGACGGAGCGGGCCACGAGCCGTCCGGTCACGACCGCCGGGCCGTCGTTCCGCACGGTGGCGGTGACCGCCCAGCGGCCGGTCGACGGGTAGTCGCCGGAGCGCTCGCCGACGGTGACCGGGTCGATGGTGACGTCGGCGGCGACGCGGAGGTAGTTGCCGACCGGCACCACCGAGGTGCGCTCGAGCTGGCCGTAGCGGACGGTGACGTCGGCCTCGGCGTCGTACGACGTGCCGCTGCGGGCGCCCTGCGGGACCCGGACGGTGAAGGCCAGCGACGCGGTCTCGCCGACGGCGACGGGACCGCCGTCGAGGCTGATCGGCGCGACGAGGCCCGGGACCTCGACGACGGCCTCGACCGCGTCGATGGTCGCGGACCCGGTGTTGGCCACCTCGACGGTGCCGGTCACCTCTGCGCCGGGACGCACCGTGCCGAGACGGGGCAGGGAGACCGTCGCCGGCGCCGAGGCGACGGTGAAGGCGTGGCCGCCGGGCGCCATCCGCACGACGGTCTCGCCGGTGGTGCTGTCGACGGAGGTGCCGAGGACGGCGGGGGACGTGGCGGTCAGCGGCGCGCCGCCGAGCAGGACGTCGTCCAGCTCGACGGTGGGCAGGTGGACCTGCGCCACCGTGCCGGTGGGGACGACGACGTCAAGGGCGTAGCGGCGTGGGTCGCGGGCGTCGATGTCGACGGCGATCTCGCCGCTGGTGCTGTGCACCTGCGCCTGGACCGTGCGCAGCGAGCCCAGCTGGGGGCGCACGGCGAACTCGGCGAAACCGGGCGTGACCTGCTGGATGCCGGCGGCGTAGCGGCTCATCATCGTGAGCGGGCCGCCGGTCCAGGCGTGGTTGAAGGTGCCGGCGGCGTCCTGCTCGGGGCCGGCGAAGAACTCCCAGAGCGTGGAGTGGTCGGGGTCGTTGACCATCGGCGCGTAGCGGTCCTTCATCCGCGCGATGGCGTCGTCGGGGTAGCCCATCAGGTAAAGCGCCTCGAGGGCGTACTTGTCCATGTAGGGGCTGGACTTCTGGACGTTGACCAGCACGTCGCGGATCTGCTCGTACTGCTCGGGCTTGGCCAGGCCAGCGTAGACCGCGAGCGCGTTGGCGCGGTCGTCGGCGCGGCCGTCTCCGGTGGACTCGTAGTAGCCCTCGCCCTCGACCCAGAGCGAGTCGATGTTGTCCTCGATCGACGTCATCCGCCCCTGGATCCAGGCGGTGTCGGCGCTGTCGGTGGGCACGCCGAGCGTCGAGCCGGACTGCAGGGTCGACTTCAAGGCTATGTAGTACCAGAGCGTGTCGATGAGCCGGCCGTCCTCGTTGTAACCCCAGTCGTGCCAATGCCAGGTGCCGCCGTGGTCGTGCTTCAGCAGGCCGTCGTCGGCCATGTCGTAGGTGCGCAGGTAGGCCACCGACGGCTCGTAGGTCTCCTCGAGCGCGGTGACGTCACCGGAGTACTCGTAGAACATCCAAAAGCTCATCACCGCGGCCAGCGACTGGGCCGGCAGCTCGGAGAACGTCGCGGCGGGCGCCTGGGTCGGGATGAGGTCGCCGTTGCGGAAGCCCATCAGGTTGGTGATGCCCTTGCGGGCCAGGTCGGCGGCCGCGGGGTCGAGGGCGTAGAACGCCTCCTCGAGCTCGTTGGTCGCGTCGCCCCACCACTGCGAGCGCTCGCGGTCGGGGCAGTCCATGTAGGAGTCGCGCATGGTGACGTAGAGGGTGTCGCGCGCCTTGGTCCACAAAGTGTTCATGTACCCGTCGTCGGAGACGAACGTGCCGTCGAACTCGGAGGCGTAGCCCGAGAGGCGGTAGCCGATCTCGAGGACCTCGGCGCCGTCCTGGGCGGTGACGAACAGCTTGTCGCCGTTCATCCAGATCAGCGACTCGTAGGCCTGGGCGCCGGCCTTGGTGACGTACTCGGCCTGGACGGCCTGCTCGATGCCGGAGCCGCGCACGGTGGCGTGGTCGGTCCTGAGGCCGACGGTGCGGCCGGCCTGGGTGCCCGCGCCGAGGCGGACATAGGGCGTGAGCTGGTGGTTGACCGGCATCCGCAGCTCGTACGTCGTCACACCGCCGGCGCTGCTGACCTTGACGGCCGGGTCGGTCACGGCGTGGGTCGTGTACTGCTCGTCGTACTTGAGCAGCGGGATCGGCCGGTCGACGAGGAGGTTCCACGGCGAGCTGCCCTCGTTGCCCGAGGTGACTGCGGCGGGCCAGGTGGCGTCGTCGAACGCGGTGGCCTTCCACCCCGCCCAGCCGGTCGGCTCGCTGCGGGCGTCGTAGCGGACGTTGGGCTCGGCCAGGCGGTAGTTGACGTCGACCGACATGCGGCCGTAGGCACCGACCTTGAGCGCCCTCCAGGTGTCGTTAGAGCGCAGGTCGACGTCGGGTGCCTCGAAGAACAGCCCGGCCTTGCCGGCATAGGGGCCGGCGTAGCCGCCGCGGCCGTAGGAGACCGCGAGGACCGCGACGGTGTTGGCGCCGTCGCGCAGGTGGGGTCGCAGGTCGACCTCGTCGACGTAGGAGTCGTCGCGGTTGGGGCCGCGCTTGACCCCGCCCTCGAAGACGACGAGCTCCTCGTTGACGTAGAGCCAGTACTTGGTCTCGACCGCGATGCGCGCGGTCACCGCCTCCGGCAGCGCGTCGACGTCGTCGACGGTGAAGGACTTGCGGAAGGCGGCCCAGCTGTTGACCGAGGTCGCGTCGGAGCTCCAGATCCAGTAGGCGTCGCTGGGCGAGTCCGGCACGGTGCAGCTCTCGACGACCTGCAGGTCGGGGTAGCCGGCCGCGGTGGCGCCGGGGGCGCCGACGGCGCGGCCCTCGAAGTCGTCGGCGTAGAGGTAGGCGCCGGTGTCGAGGCGGCGGACGACCAGGTTGTCGAGCGTGCCGGTCTCGGTGCCGGAGACCCGGACGCCGATGGTGCCGGACGCCGGGATCCACGAACGCGAGTACTGCGCGATCTGGACCTCGTCGACCAGGACCGTGACCTGCTGGCCCTGCACCCGGATCTCGAAGTGGAAAGGCTTGCCCGGCACCAGCGTGCCGGCCGGCAGGGGCCGGGTGCCGTCGGCGGCCCAGCCCCCGTTGTCCAGCCGCAGCGGGCCGAGCGAACCACCGCTGCTGGAGAACTGCAGGGACGGGCCGTTGTTGCCGCTCTGGCGGAAGGACACCGCGATCGTGTTGGGCGTGGTGGCGTCGCCCTCGAGGGAGTAGTCGGTCCACTCCGAGGCCCTGGCCGGCGCCAGGTGGCCGCCGGAGTAGGACTCGGCACCGGTGGACCCGGTCGCCGGCAGGGCCAGCAGCGGCACCTGGTTGGTGCCGCTGCTCAGCGCCTTGCCGCAGACCCGCTCGGGCGCCTTGTCGGCCGCGGGGGCAGCGGCGGCCTGCGCCGCCGGCGCCGATGCGGCGCCGGCGGGTGCGGAGACGCCGCTCAGGCCGGCGAGGGCCATCGAGCCGAGGAGGACCCCCACGACCGTCCGCAGGGCACGCCCGGTGGAGCGGCGGGTGGTGGGACGGGACGCGACGGACACGGAGGTCTCCTCGTGCTCGGGACGGATCATCGGCCGCGGACGACCTTCGTGGGCGAGGACGACGGCGCGGCGGTGGCCGAGCCGAGGTAGCGCACCTGGACGCGGTGCTTGCCCCTGCGGACGACGACCTTGGTCGAGGCCTTGCCACCCTTGAGGGTCAGCGTCGCGGTGGCCTTGCCGTCGACGAGCACCCGCACCTTGCCGGTGACCGGGACGCCCGGCGTCCGGACGGTCGCGGTGACGGTGACGGTGACCTTGGACCCGGCCCGCACCTGGGTGCGCGACACGGCGACCGCCGTGCTCGAGGACGCCTTGGCCACCGGCGCGGTCTGCGCCGACGTCGAGGTGCCCGGCTCGAGGCCCAACTTGGAGGCCGTCACCCGCACCGAGAGGCGGCGTCCGACGTCGGCCGCGCCGATCGTGTACGACGACGCCGTGGCGCCGGCGACCGGGGTGCCGTTGCGCAGCCACTCGTAGGTGAACGCGAGGCCCTTGGTGTTCCAGCTGCCGGTCGTCGCTTGGAGGCGACCGCCGAGGCGCACGGTGCCCGAGACCTGGGGCGCGAGGACCGCCGAGACGGCGTCGACGTCGGCGAGGCTCACCGTCGCCTGCTGCACGGGCTCGGGGTTGCCTGCCACGTCGACCGAGGCGTAGTCGACGACGTGGTCGCCGAAGCCCTGCACGAGCACCGGCTCCCCGTCGTACGTCGTCCACTCGCCGCCGTCGACCCGGTAGGTCGTCGTGGCGACGCCGCTGGTGGCGTCGCTGGCCGCGAAGGTGAGCGTCGCCCTGTCGAGCTGCTCGACGCCGCTGCCGCGCACGACCGACACCTCGGTGACGGGGGCGACGGTGTCGATGTCGACCGCGAGGGTGCGGGTGGTGCGCCCGCCGGCGGCGTCGGTCGCGCGGTAGGTGAGGACGCGGCGGCCCTCGCCGGTCAGCGTGACCGGGGCGACGTAGGCGTCCCAGCCGGCGTCGGTGCCGGTCTGGACGACCGGGGCGGCGTCGCGGTTGTCGACCGCCGAGACGCTCACGTCGACGGACGAGCGGTACCAGCCGGCGCCACCGGCCCGGCCGCGGGTGACCACGGCCGACACGTCGGGCGCCTGGCTGTCGGCCGGCACGGCCAGGACCCACATGTCGGCGATCGACGGGTCGTAGAAGGCGTCGGCGTCGACCGGGTACTGGAACTTGATCCGCACCGAGCCGTCGTTGCCTGCCAGCGACGGGTCGTCGACGAGCGCGTCGTAGACCTTGGTGCCGAGGCCGCTCTCGCTGCGCGGCACCAACTGCGTGCGCACCAGCACGTCGTCGACGAAGACGTCGTACTTCTTGGTGAACGGGCCGTCATAGGTCTCGACGTTGCGCAGCAGGAACGGCTGCCCCTGCGGGACCGTCACCTCGGCGGAGAACCAGGAGCCCGGCGTCGTCTTGCCGGCGTAGCGGCGGGTCAGGCCAGCCTCGGTGTTGGTGCCGCTGCCCGGCGCCGCCTGCACGGCGTGGGCGGCCTCGGAGGCCTGGTTGCCGAAGTCGACGTGGTCGAGCACCGCGGCCGTGGGCGGACGCGGCAGGTCGAGGGTGACCGAGCGCTCGGCCTCGACCAGCGTGTCGGTGCCGCGGACGACGGCGACCCCCACCGGCACCGGGCCGGCGATGACGCTGAGCGGCACGGTGGTCGCCACCTCGAGGACGGTCTCGCCTCCGGCCGGCACGAGCACGTCGACCGAGGGGACCGAGCGCCACCCGGCGGGCAGCGTCAGCGCGGCGTGCGCCCGGACGGGGGCGGTGCCGGTGTTGGTGACCGGCACGCGCACCACGAGGCGCTCGACCGGGTCGGTGGTGGCGGGCACGGTGGTGAGGGTGCCGACGGTCAGCCCGCTGGTCACCTCGGCCCAGTCCCACGTGGTCATGGTGACCGTGTAGGTCTCGCCGCCGGCCGTGTAGGTCAGCGCCAGGTCGGCGTCGTACGAGCCGGGCGCCGCGTCGTCGGGGACGTCGAACTCGACCGGCAGCTGGACCGACTGGCCGGCCCCGACCGTGACGGGCTCGACGGTGGCGCTGCCGAAGTCGTCGACCTCGACGGTGCCGGAGACGTCGGTGAGCGGGACGTCGCCGTCGTTGGTGACCTCGACCGTGCCGCTCACCGTGCCGCCGGGCAGGACCGCCCCGTCGACCGGGGGCAGCGCGACCGAGACGCCGAGCGCGGCGGTGAGGGCGCGGACGACGCCGGCCTCCACCGCGGCCAGGCTGCCGTCGAGCACGGCCCGGACGGGCGCCTCGACGGACGAGCCGGCGAGCCAGGTGCGCAGGTCGCGCACCAGGTCGAGCGCGCCCTGAAGCGCGGTCCTGGCCGCGGCGGTGTCCCCGTCGACCGAGGCCATCAGGGCGTCCTGGACGAGGCCGCGCAGGTCGCCGGTGCCGGCGTCGAGCTCACCGCGCTCGGTGGCGTCGAGGTCACCGGCGTCGGCGAGCTCGCCCACCTGGGCGGCGAGGGCGTCGAGGGTCTCGAGCAGCGCGCCGAGCTCGGCGTTGCCCGCGACGACGAAGGCGTAGCGGCCCGAGCCGACGGTGACGGTGACGGTCTCGCCGTCGTCGACGACGTCGTGGACTCCGTTCACGCCGTCGAGCAGCGCGCCGCCCTCGAGCACGGCGTAGGTGTTGTCGGCCGGCAGCACGACGTCGGCGGTGGTGCCGACGGGCACCTCGACGGCCAGCGACAGGTCGTCACCCTCGAGCTGCCAGTCGGTGGCGATCGTGCCGTAGACCGACTCGAGCCGGCCGCTGCCGCTGGTCAGGCCGCCGCCGGGGCTCGGCGCGACTCGGATCTTCTTGTAGCCGGGCTCGGCGGCGCTGATGCCGCCGATCTTCTGGTACATCCAGTCGCCGACGGCGCCGTAGGCGTAGTGGTTGAAGGAGTTCATGTTGACGTCGCCGAAGGTGCCGTCGGGCATGATCGAGTTCCAGCGCTCCCACATCGTGGTGGCGCCGTTCTCGATCTCGTAGCCCCAAGACGGGTAGTCCTTGAGGCCGAGCATCGTGTGGGCCAGGTCGTCGCGGCCGATGGCGCTGAGCGCCGGCAGCAGCCACGGGGTCCCGAGGAAGCCGGTCGTGAGGTGGTTGTCGGCTGCGGCGAGCTCGGCGACGTACTTGGCGCCGACGGCGTCGACCATCTTGTCGGGCACCAGGTCCATCCCGAGCGCGATCGCGTAGCCGGTCTGGCTGCCGCCCTGCACGGTGCCGTCGGGCGCGATGTACGCCGCGGCAAAGGCGGCGCGGACGTCCTCGTCGAGCTGGGTCAGCTCGGCGGCGTAGGCGTCGTCGCCGAGGGCGGCGGCCATCTCGGCCATCAGCCGGGTGGTGTGGGCGTAGGACGCGGTGCCGAGCACGGCACCCGGCGTCGGGTCGTCGAGGTGGAGCCAGTCGCCCCACGTGTTGCGGCCCTGCTCGAGCAGGTCGGCGCCGGCGCTGGTGCGCAGCAGCCCGTGGAACCGCTTCATGTCGGCCCAGTAGCGGCGCGCGGTGCTGATGTCGCCGTAGCTCTGCCAGTGGGCGTAGGGCACCGTGATGCCGGCGTCGGACCAGCCGGTGCCGGTGCCGACCTTGAAGCCGGGCGGCGTGGGCGCGACGCCCTGGTAGTCACCGTTGGTGTCCTGGGTGTCGCGCATGTCCATCATCCACTTCGACAGGAAGGCGCGGGTGTCGGTGAGGTAGCTCGCGGTCGGCACGAACACGTTGATGTCGCCGGCCCAGCCGAGCCGCTCGTCGCGGGCGGGGGTGTCGGTCGGGACCGAGAGGAAGTTGCCGCGCTGGCCCCACGAGATGTTGCTGACCAGCTGGTCGAGCATGGGGTCGGAGGTGTCGAGGTGGCCGGTGGGCGTCAGGTCGGAGCCCCAGACCACACCGGTCACGTCGGTGGCGGCGGGCGGGGTCGAGGTGCCGAGGATCTCGAGGTAGCGGAAGCCGTGCTGGGTGAAGCGCGGCTCGTAGGTCACGGTGCCGGTGGTGGCGAAGGTGTAGCGGTCGGTGACCTTGGCCGAGCGCATGTTGGCGGTGTAGAGCGTCCCGTCGGGGTTGAGCTCCTCGCCGTAGCGGATGGTGACGGTCTGGCCGGCCTGACCGCTGAGCGTCATCCGGGCGACGCCGACCATGTTCTGACCGAGGTCGTAGGTCCAGCGGCCCGGGGCGGGCTCGGTGCGGGCGACTGTGGCGAGCTCCTCGGAGGTGCGCACGGGCTCGTCGGGCTGCGGGACGACCGGTGCCGACGGTGCCGGGCGTGCCACCGCGGCGGCCCAGCCGCTGTCGTCGTACGCCGGCTGGTCCCAGCCGGGACGGGCGGCGCGAGCGTCGTAGGACTCGCCGTCGATGAGGTCGGCCGCCGTGTAGGGGCCCGTGGCCGCGGTCCAGGTCGCGTCGTCGGTGTCGACCCACTGCGAGGTACCGTCGGCGTAGTCGATGCGCAGCCGGGCCAGCACCGAGGTGTCGGTGCCGTACTGGCCGGCGGGCAGGTGGGCGATGCGGCCGGCGTACCAGCCGCTGCCGACCTCGGCGCCGAGCGCGTTGGTGCCGGCGTCGACGAGGCCGGTGACGTCGTAGGTCTGGTGCTGGTAGCGGTCGAGGTAGTCGGTCCAACCGGGGGCCAGGTGCTGGTCGCCGACCTTCTCGCCGTTGAGACGCAGCTCGTAGATGCCGCGCGCGGTGGCGTAGACGCGGGCGCGGGTCACCGTCTTGCCGGCGGCGGTGTCGAAGTCGGTGCGCAGGACCGGCAGGTTGTCGTCGGGCGAGCGCCACAGCACGTCGGCGCGGCCCTCGATCTTGAGGTCGCCGCCGACGAGCGTGCCGCCGGTGAACGGGTTGCCCTGCGTGGCGAAGTCGGTGTCGAGCAGCGTCGCGCCGGTCTCGGCCGTGACGCGGACGTCGTGCACGGTCGAGCGCTCGACGCCCTCGTTGGCCAGGTCGGCGCGGAAGCCGACGAAGCCACGGGCGTGGGCGGCGTGCGTACGGGTGTCGATGACGACGCCGTCGAGCCGCGTGGTGATCGTCGTGCCGTCGAAGGTGACGGCCATTGTGTGCCGGCCGGTGCGCAGCTGCTGGGCGCTGATGAAGGACGAGATGTCCTTGTTGTCGAGCAGCGCGTAGTTGCCGTTGGTGCGCACGTGCGGGCGCAGGCGCGGCGTGCCGTCGGCGACGCTCAGCTGCCACATGTAGCCGTTGGCCAGGTTGGCCGACCGGACGAACGTGCCGAAGGCCAGGTTGTCGAGGGTGAAGTCGAACTCGGCGGTGTAGTCGGTCCAGCGGGCCAGCTCGGCACCCGGGGCCTTGCCGATCCACTCCGCGCCGGCCCAGTCCGACGCGGCCAGGAGGCCGGTCTCGAACGACGCCGGGTCGCTCCACGCCGACTCCTGGTCGTCGCCGTCCCACACCTTGACCTGCCAGACGTAGCGCGTGGCCGACGTCAGGGCGGGGCCGCCGTAGGCGACGTCGACCTGGCGGTCGGAGACGACCTTGCCGCTGTCCCAGAGGGCGTCCGAGGCGAGCGCGTCCTCGGACGCGGCGACCCGCACCTGGTAGGCCGACTGCAGCACGCCGCGGGCGAGGGACGTCGAGCGCCACGACAGGCTGGGCGCCTCGCCGGGGATGCCGAGCGGGTCGACGCGGGCGTTGGTCATCAGCCCGGCGACGATCAGCGGCGCGTCGGCGCGGGCGACGACGGCGTCGTCGGCCGCGGCTGCCTGAGGGACCTGGAGGGTCGCGGCGAGTCCGACGGCCAGACCGGAGGCGAGGAGACTCCGGAGGGAGGGGCGGGGCATGGCGGGCCTTTCGGGAGACATTCGGCCTGAAACGATTCAGAGAGCGTCGGGACTCACCCTAATTACGGGTGACGACAGTCACAACCCGGTCGGCTTGGCCTGATGCGGCCATCACGCGGACACCACGACGCCGAGTCGGCGGCCCTGTGCGCCGACTCGGCTTCGATGGAGGGCTGGAACGCTTCAGCGGGCGCGGACGGTCACCGTGCTTGAGGTGGCCGAGGCGACGGAGGGCGAGCCGGCGTGGGCCGCGACGAGGCGGTGGGTGCCGCGGCCGGCGATGCGCACGGTCGTGCGCACTGGAGCCCCGGTCGCCCGCAGGGTGCGCACGACCTGGCCGTCGAGGCGTAGGACGACCTGGCCGGTGACGGCGGCGCTCGCCGACGTGACACGCACAGTGACGGGCACGGAGGAACCGGCCGCGACCGCTCGGCGCGCGACCGTCAGGGTCACCCGCGCGTGGGCCTTGCGCACCGGTGCGGTGGCGCTCGAGGTGGCGGTGCCGTCGGGCAGCCCGGCCTTGGTGGCTGTCACCCGCACCGACAGCCGTCGTCCGACGTCGGCCGCGACCGGGCGGTAGGTCGGGCCCGTGGCGCCGTCGACCGGCTGGCCGTCGCGCAGCCACTGCCGCTGGAGCTCGAGCCCGTCGGTGTTCCAGGTGCCGGTCGTGACGGTGAGCACCCGGCCGACCTGGGCCGCGCCGCTGACTGTCGGCGGGGCGACCGCGGTCGGGTGGTCGACGTCGCGCAGCGCGACCGTCGTGCGGCCGAGCCGCTCGTCGTTGCCGGCCACGTCGCTCGAGAGGTGCTCGACGACGTGGTCGCCGAAGCCGGTCACGGTGACCGCGTCAGCGGCCTCGCGCCACTCGCCGCCGTCGACGCGCACCCAGGTGGCGGCCACTCCGCTGGTGGCATCGGTGGCCGTCAGGGTGACCGTCGCGCGGTCGGGCGTCGCGCCAGTGCGGACGGCCACGCGGGTCGTCGGCGGCGTCGTGTCGATGCGGACCGGCAGCGTGCGTACGGCCGAGCGGTTGCCGGCGGCGTCGCGGGCACGGAGGTCGACGCGGTGCTCGCCGTCGCCGACGACCCGCAGCGGGGCGTCGTACGCCGTCCAGCCGGCGGCGCCGTCGACGGCGGCCTCGACGACGGGGACGCCGGGCCGGTCGTCGGTGGCGACGGCGGTCACCGTCACGGGGCCGCGGTGCCAGCCGTTGCGGCCGGCGACGTCGCCATCGACCCGGGCCGAGACGAGCGGGGCGACCACGTCGCCGGCGCCGGGCAGCACCCATGCGTCGGCAATGGAGGGGTCGTAGCTGGTCGCGTCGAGCGGGAACTCGAAGCGCAGCCGCGCCTCGCCGTCGCCAGTCACGGCCAGCGCCGCCGGAGACTCGACCACCAGCTGGTGGGCCAGCCAGCCGGAGCCGCCCTGCGAGCGGGACAGGCTGAAGCGGCCCTCGAGCACGCCGTCGACGTAGAGGTTGAACTCCTTGGTCGTCGCGCCGTCGAAGGTCTCGCGCAGGCGCAGCACGAACGGCTCGCCGGCGGGCACGTCGACCAGGGCGGAGTACCACGACCCCTTCACCGTCGAGTTGGCGTAGCGACGGGTCAGGCCGGCCTCGCTGCTGGTGCCGCTGCTCGGCGAGCCCTGGACGGCGTGCGCGGCCTCGGAGGCCTGCTCGCCGAAGTCGACGTGGTCGACGGCGCCGGTCGGCGGCGTGGCCAGGGCGACCGGCAGCGTGCCGGTGCCCTCGGCGAGCTCGTCGTCGCCTCGCACGAACGTCGCACCGAAGGCGTGCGCGGTGGCGACCACGCGACGCGGCACCAGTACGGGCACGACGACGTCGATGGTGCCGCCGGCCGGCACGGTGACGGGCTCGGAGGGCACGGTGACCGGCCAGCCGTCGGGGGCGTCGACCTCGACCCGGCCGTCGGCTGCAGACGCGCCGCTGTTGGTGACGGTGACGGTGACCCTCCCGGTGCCCTCGCCGGTCTGGGCACCGGTGACGGTGCCGATCGCGACCCCGCCGGTGACGGTGGCCCAGCGGCCCGAGCTCGAGACGACGTGGGTGTCGTCGCCGGTCCAGGTGAGCACGACGTCGGCGTCGTGGGGGCCGGGCGAGGCGCCGTACGGCACCGTGACGGTGAACGGCAGGGTCGCAGAGGCGCCTGGGGGCAGCTCGTCGAGCACCAGGCCCGAGGAGTCCACGGTCCAGTCGTCGACGACGACGACCGCGGACAGCTCGGTGATCGCGGCGTCGCCGCTGTTGGTGACGGTGACCTCGCCGGCGACCCGGTCGCCCGGCTGCACCGGCGTCGAGAGCGGCGCGACCGAGACCGACACACCGAGGCGCTGCGACACGATGTTCTCGAGCGCGGCGACGACGGCGTCGAGGCGGCGTACGAGGTCACCCCGGACGGGGCCGTCGACGTCGGAGCCGGCAACGGTGGCGCGCAGGTCGCGGGCCCGGTCCAGCGCGGTGACGAGCGCGGCAGTGGCGCCGTCCCCGACGTCGGCGAGCGAGGCCTCGAGGGCGGCGACGACCTCGTCGCGGACGCCGGCCAGCCCGTCGGTGACGACAGTGTGGTCCTCGGCGTCGAGATCACCGGCCTCGCGGTGCTCGTCGGCGCGCTGCTGGGTGTCGGCGACGCGGTCGAGCACGCGGCCGAGGGCGGCGAACGACTCGTCGACGCGCAGCTCGTAGTGACCCGAGCCGACCGTGAGGCGCAGGGCGCCGTCGGCGTACGTCGCCCCGGTGACGCCGGGCGCCTCGGAGGCCAAGCCCTCGCCCTCGACGACGGAGGCGGCGTTCTCGGCGGGGACGACGACCGTCGCCGTCGAGCCGACCGGCACGGTCACGTCGAGCTCGAGGCCGGCGTCGCCGTGGCGCCAGTCGGAGGTCACCGGGCCGAACGGCGTGTCGGTGGTCGCGCGGGCCCAGTCGAGGTCGCCGGTGACCGCGGGCGCGATGGTGAGGTCGCGGTAGCCGGTCTCCTCCGAGGCCTTGATCCCGGCGACGGAGTGGAAGAACCAGTCGTCGACGGTGCCGAGGAAGTAGTGGCCGTAGGACCGGGCGTCGGTCGACCAGTGCTCCCACATCGAGGTGGCGCCCTGCTCGATCATGTAGCCCCAGCTGGGGTACGTCGTCTGCACGGCCAGGTCGTGCGCGAGGTCGGCGTGGCCGTGGTCGGTCAGCACCGGCAGCAGGTACTTGGTGCCGAGGACGCCGGTATTGAGGTGCGTGCCCTTGGCGCGCACGTCGGCGACGATGCTGTCGACGACGCGCTGCTCGGTGGCCGCGTCGGGGGCCAGCCCGAACGCGACGGCCAGCACGTTGTGGGTCTGGCGGTAGCCGCGGTCGCCGTTGCCGCGGTAGAGGCCGCGAGCGGCGTCGTAAAAGGTGGCGTTGAAGGTGTCCTTGACGACCTCGGCGTCGGCGGCGAAGCGGGCCGCGTCGGCCGGCTTGCCGAGGTGCTCGGCGCTGCGGGCCATCGAGGTGAGCATCGTGTACAGGTAAGCCGTGGCCGAGAGGCGCGAGTCCTCGGGGGCGTTGCCACCGGCCGGGCTGGCCTCGGGGCTGACCCAGTCGGCGAGACGGTTGTCGACGACTAGGCCCTCGTCGCTGCGGCCGTACTCGAGGTCGACGTAGGCCGCCATGCCGTCGTACTGCTCGCGCAGGACGCGGTCGTCGCCGCCATACTGGTAGAGCCACCAGGGGATCAGCACGTAGGCCGAGTGCCACGGCGGCGCGACGCCCCACTCGCCCCAGCTGCCCGAGCTCGGGGCGATGACCATCGGCGCGCCCTGGGCGTCGCGGGTCTGGTGCAGGTCGCGCATCCACTTGGCGAAGAGCTCATGGACGTCGAGGTTGAGAAGGAACATCTCGGCACCGACGGCGGCGTCACCCGTCCAGCCGTTCTTCTCGAACATCGGGGTGTCGGTCGGGATGCCGTGGATGTTGTTGGTCAGCGTGTCGACGGTGGCCTCGTGCGTGGCGTTCATCGTCGCGCTCGAGCTCTCGAACGAGCCGGTGCGCGGGGCGTCGGTGTTGACGGCCTTGGCCGTGAACGCGCTCAGCGGTGGGGCGGCGTCGCCCGGCCAGCCGGTGACCTCGATGTACTGGAAGCCCTTGTAGGAGAACGACGGCTCCCACGTCTCGGGCGCGCCGGTGCCGGCGAGCACGAAGCGGTCGGTCTGGAAGCCCGACTGGAAGCCGCCGTTGTTCTCGAAGTTGACGCGGCCGTTGGCGCGCAGCTTTTCGCCGGCCTGGGCGCGCACGGTGGTTCCGGCCGGGCCCTGGACGGTGTACTCCACCCAGCCGGCGAGCACCCGCGGAAACTTCACGACGTGGACGCCGGGGGCCGGCTGCGTGACCGCGACCGCCGGCAGCTCCTCGGTGACGCGGATCGGCTGCTGGCGCTGGTGGACCAGCTCGCCCTTCGGGCCGTCGACCTCGCTGGCCGGCGACCACGAGTCGTCGTCGAAGCCGACGGTGTCGAAGCCGGGCTGGACCTGCGCGGCGTCGTACAGCTCGCCGCCGTAGAGGTCGTCGAAGCGGGTGGGGCCGTCGTGGATGGTCCAGGAGTCGTCGGAGACGACGCGCTCGTTGGTGCCGTCGGCGTACTCGATCTCGAGGACGGCGCGCGCGACTGGCTCGTCGTGCCACGGCGGCGACTGCCAGTTCCAGACGTTGCCGCCGGTCATGCCGTAGAAGCCGCGGCCGAGCTCGAGCCCGAGGGCGTTGGCGCCGGCGTCGAGCTGGTCGGTGACGTCGGTGGCGGCGTACTGGACGGTGTCGTCGTAGTCGGCGAAGCCGGGCGAGAGCACGTCGGCGCTGATCGGCTCGCCGTTGAGCGTCACGTCGGCGTAGCCGCCGGCGGCGACGTAGACGGTGGCGTCGGCGACCTCGCGGGCGACGTCGAACTCCTTACGCAGCAGGGGCGCGGGCGCGACCCGGGTCTGCGGGGCGCGGACGCCGCGACCCCAGGGCCCGGTGCCGTACGCCGCCTGTACAGCGGCGGTCGGCCACGCACTGTCGTCCAGTGAGGGCGAAGCCCAGTCAGCCGGCACCTGCTTGACGGCGCGCCAGGTGCCGTCGGTGGTGAACGCGCTCGACGTGCCGTCGCTGTAGTGCACGACGACGCGGGCGACCAGGCCCGCGGGCGAGCCGGCGCCGTTGGTGGTGCGCACGGCGAAGACGTTGGTGGTGGGCTGCAGGTCGACGTCGTAGAGGTGCGACTGCTGCCACTCGTTGACCGCGCCCTGCGTCGAACCGACCGAGGTGCCGTTGACGCGCAGGTCGAAGGAGTCGTCAGCGGTGATGAGCACGTCGGCCCGGGTCGCTGACTTGCCGACCGGCGAGGTGCGGGTGGTGCGGAACGCGCGCGGTTCACCGGGTGCGACGGGTGCGCCCGACTCGGGCGTCCAGATCCAGCTCGCGCCGTCTAGGGTCAGCGGCTCGCCGCCGCGCTCGTTGCCGATCCACTTGCTCGCGCCCCAACCGGGTGCACCGCCGAGGCCTGTGCGGAACGACGACGTGGCAGCCGCGGCGCCGGCCGAGGTGACGACGTCGACCGACCAGACGTAACCGGTCGCCGGCGCGAGCGCCGGGCCGTCGAGCTCGACGCTGACGGCGTCGGAGGCGACGACCCCGCTGTCCCACGCAGACGCGCCCTCGAGGCCCTCGACGGTGGTGGCCACCCGGATCCGGTACGACTCTTGAGTCACCCCGCGCCCGGTCGACCCGACCACCCACGAGAAGCGCGGCCGGTCGACGTCGATACCCACGGGCTCGGCCTTGCGCTCCACCTCCAACGAGGTCAGGGCCGGTGGTGCCTCGACGGCCCGCGCCGCGGAGGCCGCGGAGGGCGCGGCGACCGCGGGGTGCGACGGGACCAGCGGGGCCAGCAGCAGCGGGGCCAGGGCTAGGGCGGTCGCGGTGCGGCGCAGCGGACGGACGGGAGAGCGGAGAGACATCGAGATCCTCTGAAACGATTCACGTGCGGGCTCTACCAAGATATCGACGCGTGACCGTCGTCACAAGAGCCCCGCCTGTCCGGAAACGGCCAGGCGGGCTCTCCTCGCGAGTGCGGGCTCAGCGCGTGATGCGCACCGTCGTGCTGCCGCTTGCCGCCCTCGACGTCGCGTGCCGGCGAACCGCACGGCCACCCGGTAGCTGCCCGGCTTCGCGATGCGGCGTAGGCGCACGGTGGCCGTCCCCGCGGCCGAGGTACGCGTGTTCAGTCGCTGCACGACCCGGGCCCCCTGGGTCGGTCACGACGACGGCGCCCTGCCGCGAACCCGCGGAGCGGACCGTTGCCGCGACCTTCGACCGGCTCCTCGTGGTGGCACTGCCCGCGGTGACCCGCACCGACGAGACAGCGGGCCGCCGACGCGGCACTCGGCACGAAGGCGAGCACCGAGCCGGGCACGGCGACGGCGAGTGCCGCCACCGTGGCCGATGTCGGGACGCCGCGCTGCGCCTCATCGGCGTGCCTTCTGCACCACGCGGACCTGGACCACGTTGGAGGCCGACCGGACGACCTGGGCGTTGCCCAGGTAGACGACGGTGATCTTCTTGACGCCCTTGCCGGTGAGCTTGAGGTCGAGGCGCGCGGCGCCGTTGCGCACCGGGACGGTGCGGACCGGTCGGCCGTCGACCTTGACCTGCGCCTGCCCGGCGGGGACGACGCCCTTGGTCGCCGGCGCAACGGTGATGCGCAGCGTGACCTTCTGGCCAGCCTTCACCTTCATCTTGCTGGCCCTGAGGGTGGTGCGGGTGGCGATCTTCGGGACGACGGCGCTTGCCGCCGAGGACGCGCGACCGGTCGTGGTGCCCTGGGCGGCGGTCACCGTGACGGCCAGGCGGGTGCCGATGTCGGCGGCCCGGACGACGTAGGACACTGCGGTGGCGCCCGCGATCGGCGCACCGTTGCGGGTCCACTGATAGGCGAAGGTGAGACCGGCCTGGTTCCACTCCCCCGCCGTCGCGGTCAGCATGCGGCCGAGCGCAGCGGTCCCGGTGACGCGCGGCGCCTCGTCGACGGTGATGGCCTCGCCTGGAGCGGCATACGGCGTGACCGGCGTCGCCCAGACGTCGGCCAGAGACGGGTCGGCGAGGTCGGGGTTGCTCCGGCTCTGGAACCGCACTCGCACCCTGTCGCCAGTGATGTGCGCAGCCGGCACGAGCAGGCGCCAGGCAGCGGTGCCCTCTTCGGTCAGCGACCGGTTGAACGACCGCGTGGCGACGAGGACGCCGTCGACCTGGACGAGGTAGCTCTTGACCTGTGCCATGTCGTTGTAGGTCTCGAGGCCCTGCAGGAGAAGGTCCCTACCCGGCTCGGCGGCGAGGTCGAACTCGTACCACGCGTCGGGGACTCGGTAGCCCGCGTAGCGGCGGGTCAGGCCGGCCTCGGTGTTGATGCCGCTCGTCGGCGAGGCGGTCAGCCCGTGCGCGGCCTCGGAGGCGGCGTTGCCGAGGTCGACGTGGTCGCCGGCGACCGCTGGCGGGGTCGGGAACGCGGTCGTGATGCCCACCTCCTGCAGGTCGAGCACATCACCGGTGGCACCATCGATGACCTCGGCGACGAGGGCGGCGCTCCTGCCCTCGTCGACGAAGCCGGTCGGCACAGCGTGACCGACGACGGTGCGGCTCGCGCCGGCCGGCACCCGGACGACGCCGCCGGGGACGCTGCGCCAGGCGTCACCGGCCGCCGAGACGCGGACCCGGACATCCTGCGGCCCGGAATTGACCACAGTCGCGGCCACGGACGCCGAGGCGCCGTCGGCACTCAGGGCGCCCGAGGCCCCGGTGATGCGAGTGCTGCTGTCCTCGCCGAGGGTCGACTCGACGACGGCGTACGGTGTCACGGCGACGGGGCCGAGCAGGCCCGACGTGCGCACCTGGCCGCGTGAGTTGGCGTCGGTGTTGGTGACCGTGACACGCAACGTGTTGACGCCCGCGACGAGGGCGTCGCCCAGGTCGACGGCGTACGGCGCGTGCACCAGCTGACCGACCTCCTGACCGTTGACCTCCACGACCGCCGCGTTGGCGACGTTGCCGAGGTCGAGGCGCCAGTCGACGTCGAGGTCAGCGGCCGAGAGCTCGAACGAGCGGGTGTAGGTCGCGTCGCCGGAGAAGTTCGGTGCGATGTCGCTCCACGACGCCAGCGGCCGGATGACCGGTGCAGAGTCGTTGTCGAGCTGCATCTGCCAGGGGCCGCCGAGTGCCTGGCTGGCCGGGAGGGCGGGCACCTCGAGGACACCGGTGCGCCCGGGGCCGGTGCCACCGGCGGTCGCGGTGACCTCGACCGGACCGGGCCGGTCGCTGCGCACGCTGACGGTCACGTCATCGCCGCTCGCGGTGACGGACTCGACCTGTCCGCGGCCGATCAGTCCGGTGGCGTGCGCCGACGGGGTCAGGCCGGGCGAGACGGTGACGGCCACGGGGACGTTGGGCTGCAGAGTCATCGGCAGGGTCGTCGTACTGGCACCGACGCGGTAGGTCGCCGCCTCCTCGACGGTGCCCGCGTCGAAGTCCCAGACGGCCGGCACGCCGGCCTCCGGGAAGGTGAGGTCGGTCGAGACTGCGGCGTTGCTCTCGTTGAGGAGCAGGTAGCCGGTGCTGCCGCCCTGGTTGAAGCGCAGCACGCGAACCTGGGCGTTTGACGTCGCCAGCGTGACCGCGGCGCGACCCAGGTCCGCGGCGGCGGCGCCGGCGTCGGCCGGCACCTCCGTCTTGACGACGTTGTCGCCGGCCGCCTCGAGCTCGGCGACGATGGCGGCGAGGGCGACGTCGCGCCCCTCGACCTCCCGGGTCGGCGCGGGACCGGCGAGGACGACCTCGCCGCCGGCTGCTGCGAAGTCGAGCAGGCGCTGCATTGCCTCGAGGGAGACGATGGGCGCCGTCGGGACGACGACCGTGCGGTAGGTCATCTCGCCGACCTGGAGGCCGCCAGCGGTGACGACGGCGTGGGCCAGGTTGGCCGGGTCGTCGCTGAGCGAACCCTCGTCGACGATGTCGAAGTCGACCTGTCGGTCCTCCAGCGCGTGCTGGGCGGCGAAGAACGGTCCGTCGACGGCCGCCTCGTCACCGCGCTGCGCCGCCTCGGCGGCCCGCTGCATCTGCACGAGCGCGGTCGGGGCCGCGGTCAGGTGCCGACCGAACGCCATCAGCCGCCCGGTCCAGGTGTTGAGCTCGGGCTGGAACTTCCACCAGGCGTTGTCGTCGGCGAAGACCGGCGGGAACGGCGCCGGGCCGTTGTCGTCGAAGGTGGCGTGGAAGAGCGCCTTGTTGATGCCGCGCACAGCCGACTGGGCCGTGCCCCGTCGTACGTCGGCGACGGTCTTGTCCCAGCCGGTCGCACCCATCAGCTCGTCGTAGACGAGCGGACGGCCGAGCTGGTGCGCCACGCTGGCGGGCTCGCGCGGCAGGTTGCGGACGAAACCACGCTCGACGTGGTCGAAGATCAGATCGGTGCCGGGGATCTGCGCCCACTGGTGCATCGTCATCAGGTTGCCGCTCTCGTGGAGGCGGCCGGCCGGGCCGTACTCGTCGTACAGCGGGTTGGAGATGACGGAGACGCCGTGCTCCTCCGCCCAGTCGTACTTGGTCTTCCAGTAAGCCTCGTTCCACTGGTCCGACATCGATCGGTAGAACTGCGAGCGCAGCTGCGTGCCCTCGTCGCCGAGGTCGTTGAAGACCGAGGCGACAGTCTTGGCGAGATCGGCGCCGTCGGCGACGAGGCGCTCCGCCAAGTCGGGGGACCACGGGGGTACGTCGTCGCCGTGGCGACCGACCTCGGGCTCGTCGTCGGCGAAGCCGAGGAGAGTGGTGCCGAGGTACCGCTCGAAGCGTTCGGCGTACTCGTCGAAGATGACGTCCAGGTAGAGCTCCTGTGCCTCGACCGACATCGAGTCGACGTAGGAGTCGCGGTCGCCCCCGCGGGCGACCGACTGGTATGCCTCGAGGCGCCAGCGGCCGACCGGGGCGGTCCAGGCGCCCTGGTCGCTGAGGTAGGAGTCGGTGATGTCGATGACCTGGTCGAGGTCGGTCGCGCCGGGGCCGGTGGCCGGGCGCGCCGTCACGGCGACGACGTCGTCGATCAGCGCGGTCTCGGTGTCGAACTCGCTGACCGAGGACTCGTCGGAGAAGTCGTTGCTGAACAGGGTCTGCCCGCCCGGGACCGCGGTGACCTGGAGGTCGCTCAAGCGCCAGTGCTGGGTGCCGTCGACGCGCATGCCGACCCGGCCGGCCGGGAACTGCGTCAGGCCGGTGATCGTGTCGAGGGCGATGCCGTCCAGCGTGATCTTGAGCGTGGAGCCCACCAGCTCCATGGCGATGTCGTGGACCTTATCGGGGCTCTCGACCCAGCCCGCGGGCGTCGGCAGCTGCCGCACCAGGTCGAAGCCGCCGTTCTGCTGGCGCCACACGTCGACGGCGCCGTCGGCTCGGACGTCGACAAGGTAGCCGTTACGTGGGTCGGGCGAGCGGACCATGAACCCGGCCGTCGCGCTGATGATGCGGAACTTCGCCGAGGCGTTGTAGTCGGTCCAACCGGCGCCTGCACGAAGCAGGGTGATGCCTGGGACGCTGGCGGCGTTGGCGACGACCTCGCCTTCGTCCAGGACGACGCTGCTGCCGAAGAGCTCGTGCAACGGGATCGCCGTGCCGCCGTCGCGGACCGCCGATCCGGCGGCCCGGAGCGTCTTGACCTTGAGGTCGGGGCGCGGCTCGTAGGTCTTGGTGCCGACCGTGCCGCCGTTGATGATCAGTCCGCCCGCGGCCCCGCTCGGGAACTGCGCGTCGTCGTCAAGCCAGACCTTCATGCCCAGCTCCTCGGACTTGCTGAGGAGGTGCTCGATGCGGTCGAACCACGCCTGGCTGAAGTACGCCTCGGAGCTGTCGCCGAACCAGCGGAAGATCACGGTCTCGGTGAACCCGGCGGCGTGCATCGACTCGAGTCGCGCGTCGACCTGCGCCTCGGTCTGCGGGCGGTCCCAGAACCACAGGGCAGCGGGCTTCTCCACTGTCGGGTCGGCGAACGAGGCCTCGTCGAACCCGGGCACGTCGATGCCGGGCTCCTCGAGGAGGTCGCGCATCGCGCCGGCGGCCGCCGTCGGGGCGGCCGCCATCGCGGGTGGTGCGGCCGGCGCTGGGATGGTCGGGAGCAGCGTCGCGGACAGCACGAGCACGCTTGCGCTAGCGACGACGCGCCAGGAGGGACGGGTGAGGGCCATGGACGGTCCTTTGGCTGGGAGATCGGAACGAAACTGAAACGTTCCAATATGGACACACTACGTCCGCGTGACCCCCGTCACAACCGGTCGCGCCCGATCTGACCTCATCCGGCCACGTCAACGCCAGGCGCCGCCGTCCCGTCGGCGGGGAGGAGTCAGATGAGGCCGGAGCGGACGGCGTGGACGACGGTCTCGATGGTCGTCTCCACGCCCACGTCGTCGGCGAGGACCCGCAAGCGGCGACGAACGGTCCGTCCGGACATGCCGACCTTGCGAGCGACGGTGTCGACGGTGTGCCCCTCGGCGAGCAGCCCGAGAATCGTGAGGTCCGTCTGGTCCCACGTCGGAGCCGCCTGGGTCGCCACCTGCAGGGTCACCTCAGCCAGGTCGCGGGGCGAGTCGCTGCAGGGCGGTGACGTGACCCGGCTCGAGCTCGTCCAGGGCACGTACGCCGAGCAGCCGCATGGTGCGCTCGATCTGTCCCTGCAAGATCTCGATGGTGCGGTCGACGCCCTCGCGGCCGCCGGCCATGAGCCCATAGAGGTAGGCACGGCCGATGAGCGTGAAGTGCGCGCCGTGCGCGATCGCGGCGACGATGTCCTGTCCGGACATGATGCCGGTATCGAGGTGCACCTCGACCTGGCTGCCGACCTCCTTGACGACCTGCGGCAGGAGCTGGAACGGCACAGGCGCGCGGTCGAGCTGGCGTCCACCGTGGTTGGAGAGTAGAACCGCGTCGACACCCTCGTCCGCCAGACGGACGGCGTCGCCGACGGACTGCACACCCTTGACCACGATCTTGCCGGGCCACTGCGAGCGGATCCACGCCAGGTCGTCGTAGGTCACCGTCGGGTCGAACATCGTGTCCAGCAGGTCGGCGACTGTTCCTGACCACGAGTCGAGCGAGGCGAAGGCGAGCGGCTCGGTCGTCAGGAAGTTGATCCACCACGCCGGTCGCGGCAAGGCGTTGACGACGGTGCGCGGGGTCAAGGTGGGCGGAATGGTCATCCCGTTGCGCACGTCGCGCAACCGCGCACCCGCCACGGGCACGTCGACGGTGACCAGCAGGGTGTCGTAGCCGGCCTTCGCCGCACGGTCGACCAGCGCCATCGACCGGTCGCGGTCCTTCCACATGTAGAGCTGGAACCAGTTGCGTCCCCCGCTCGACGCCGGTGCAGCGGCGGCAACGTCCTCGATCGACGTGGTGCCCATCGTCGACAGCGCGAAGGGGATGCCTGCTGCGGCCGCCGCGGTCGCACCGGCGATCTCGCCCTCGGTCTGCATCATGCGGGTGAAGCCGGTGGGAGCGATGCCGAACGGCAGCTCGACCCGCCTGCCGAGCACCTCCCGGGCGGTGTCGACGACGGAGACGTCGCGCAGGATCGCCGGATGGAACTCGACGTCGGCGAATGCCTCACGGGCCCGGGCCAGCGACACCTCGCCGTCGGCGGCCCCGTCGGTGTAGTCGAAAGCCGCCTTCGGTGTGCGCCGCTTGGCTATGCGTCGGAGGTCCTCGATCGTCAGCGCTGACCGGAGGCGCCGCGTCTTGGGCGAGAGCTCCGGCTTCTTGAACTTCAGCAGGGGCGCGAGGTCGTGTCGCTTGGGCAGCTGGCGCTTCATCGGGATGACTCCTTGTGTGTACGGGTGAGTCGCCGTTCGGCTGCATCCCAGTCTGTTCCGGGACGCGGGTCGTAACGCCGCAGGACGTGGGTGCCGCGCACGAGCGTGCGCATGGCCTCGAGGTCAGGCAGGTCGGCGCCGAGGGAACGGGCCTGCACGAGCACGTTGCCGAGCGCGGCGGCCTCGACCGGACCCGCCAGCACGGGCACCTCGAGCGCGTCGGCCGTCAGCTGGCACAGCAGCTCGTTGCGGGTGCCGCCGCCGACCACGTGGACGTTCGAGAGGTCGCGCCCCGCCAGCGCCGCCGCTGTGCGAAGGTGTCGTCGGTAGGCGAGGGCGAGGCTGTCGAGGATGCACCGGGCGGTGTCCCGCGGCGTGAGCGGCACCGGCTCGCCGGCCCGCTCAGCCAGGGCTCGCACGCGCGATGGCATGTCGCCGGGCGGCAGCAGGGCGGGGTCATCGATGTCGACGACGGTGCGCAGCGCCGGCGCCCCGGCGGCCGCCGTGAGCAACGAGGCGAGATCGGTGCCGGCAACGCGGCGCTCGGTCCAGGTGCGCACGCACTCCGAGAGCACCCACAGGCCCATGACGTTCTTGAGGAAGCGCACGGTGCCGTCGACCCCGCCCTCGTTGGTGAAGTCCGCCAGCCGCGCGTCCTCGGTCAGCACCGGCTCGTCGAGCTCCAAGCCGACGAGCGACCAGGTGCCCGAGGAGATGTACGCCGCGCCGTCACCCGGCAGCCCCTCGGCGGGCACGCCGACGACGGCGGATGCTGTGTCGTGCGAACCCACCGCGACGACCGGCGTGGTGGGCGCCGCGCCCACCTCGGCGGCGACGGCGGGGAGCAGGGTGCCAACAAGGTCACCCGGGTTGCGCAACGGCGGCAGGATCGCCCACGGCAACCCGACCCGCTCGACGAGGTCAAGCGCCCACTCGTGGGATCGGACGTCGTACAGACCGGTCGTGGAGGCGTTGGTGCGCTCGGCGCCCATCGATCCGGTGAGCCAGTAGCCCAGGAGGTCGGGCAGGAGCAGCAGCGTCTCGGCCGCCTCGAAAGCGGCGGTGCCGCGGGCGGCGACCAGCTGGTAGACCGTCGTGAACGGCAGCTGCTGCAGGCCAGTCTTGGCGTACTGCTCGGACGCACCGACCTGCTCGAGCACCCGGGCTGCGACACCGTCGGTGCGGGCGTCGCGGTGGCTGTAGGGGTTGCCGAGGAGCTGACCGTGGCGGTCGAGGAGGCCGTGGTCGATAGCCCAGGAGTCGATGCCGATCCCGTGGAGCGGACCGTTCCCGGCCACCGTGCGCAGCCCGGCGAGGACCTCGAGGTGGATGCCGAGGACGTCCCAGAACAGCGAGTCGTGAACACGCACGGCGGCGTTGGGGAAGCGGTGGGCTTCGTCGAGGGCGAGGTAGCCCGGGCCGACGCGGCCCACCATCACCCGGCCGCTGGTGGCGCCGAGGTCGACGGCGGCCACGCGCAGATGGGAGAGGGGGCCCATGGGTCAGACCACGGTCAAGCGCAGGCCGAGGAGGTCGGCGACAGCCCGCAGCTCCGCGACCCGGTGCCCGGTGCCGAGGGCCCAGTGGTGGGCGATGCCGGTGCCCGACCACTCGTCGGTCCACTCCCCCGGGTCGCGACCGAAGTCGACGCGCGAGGTGGTGTTGCCGATCTGCAGCAGCGGGCCGGGCACGGTCGTGCCCTCCGAGGCAACGAGGGAGAAGGTGCCGTCGCGGTCCTGGGCGAGGCCGCAGACGGTGACCGGTCCGTGGTTGACGTCGAACTCGACCGAGACGCCCCAGCCGCGCTTGCCGTGGTAGACGCCGAGACCACGCAGCAGCGGCTCGCGGGCACTGATCGCGAGGTGGGCGGGGCCGTCGTGGCCCATCTCGACCACGTCGTCGCGGAAGTTGAGCGCCTGCAGCTCGGTGAAGGAGCCGCCAGCGCCGAGGCGGTCGAGCACCAGCATCGCCAGCGAGGTTCGCAGCTCGTACTCGCCGACGGTCGGGACTCCGCGCGCCGTCAGCAGGGAGGCGCCGAGGATGAGACCGGCACCCACCCGCTCGTGCGTCTCGCCATCGAGGCCTCGGTGGTAGTAGGCCAGCGAGTCCAGCGAGAAGTCGTCGACCAGCCGGTCGAGGGCCACCGAGACGCGTGCGCCCCAGCGGAAGTCGTCCTCGGCAACGCTGTCATCGAGGATGAAGAGGTCGCGGGCGAGTGTCATGCGTGCGTCGGTCTCGGGGTCGGTGACCTTCTCGACACGCACCCGCAGGTCGTCGATCTCGAGGATCTCGACATGCCCGCCGAGCTGCGCCGAGACAAGGGTCGGGTCGGTGGAGACGTCCATCATCCCGGGATACAGGTGGCCCATGAGCCCGTGCCGGCCGTGCCGCAGCGCCGCGCGGACACCGGCTGCGGCGATCCAGCGCGCGATGCGTACCCAGGCGCGCTCGTCCTCGACGTAGCCGGATACCGAGCGGAACTCGACTCCGCACCGGCGGAACGCGTTGGCCATCTCGGGCAGCGGGCAGGCGCCGCAGTAGGCCAGCCAGGCGCCCGTGTCGAAGGAGGCGTGGTCCATCGACTCCGTCGGCTGCAGGTTGAGCAGCAGGACCGGTGCCCCTGAGCGCTGCGCGACAGGCACCAGCATGGACGCAGTCATGTAGGTCGTGAGGAACCCGACGATGAGGTCGCAGTCGGCGAGCCGCAGCTTCTCAGCCGCCGCGGCGCCCTCCTGAGCGTCGGAGATGAAACCGACGTCTATGACGTCGCAGTCCAGCTGGGCGAAGCGCTCGGAGACACGGCGGGCGCTGGCTTGGAGCTGCGGGAGCAGGTCGGGGAATTGGGGCCAGTAGGCGCCGAGGCCGCCTGCGACCAGTCCGATACGGGTCCTGCGAGGGGAGATCCGCTCGAGTCCGGTGACCGTGGCGGCGGGGGCGTCGAGCTTCTCTGTCATGCTTGGTCTCCTTGGGTGCTGGGCGGCGGGTCAACGCAGGAACGCTGCGGCCACGCCTGCATCGACGGGCACGTGCAACCCGGTCGTGTGGGTCATGTCCGGCCCGCAGAGCACGAAGACCGCGTTGGCGATGTGCTCGGGCAGCACCTCGCGCCTGAGGATCGTGCGCTGAGCGTAGAACTTGCCGAGGTCCTTCTCCTCCACGCCGTAGACGGCCGCGCGGTTGGCGCCCCAGCCCGAGGCGAAGATGCCGGAGCCTTGGACGACGCCGTCGGGGTTCACACCATTGACCTTGACGCCGTGCTCACCGAGCTCGGCGGCCAGCAGGCGCACCTGGTGGGCCTGGTCGGCCTTGGTGGCGGAGTAGGCGATGTTGTTGGGACCGGCGAAGACGGAGTTCTTCGACGAGATGTAGATGATGTCGCCGCCCATCCGCTGGTCGATGAGCACGCGTGCCGCAGCCTTCGACACCAGGAACGAGCCCTTGGCCATCACGTCGTGCTGCAGGTCCCAGTCGGCCTCGGTGGTCTCGAGGAGGCTCTTGGACAGCGAGAGCCCGGCGTTGTTGACGACGAGGTCGACCCCGCCGAAGGCGAGCACGGTGGCGTCGACCATCGCCCGGACGGCATCGGCCTTGCTGACGTCGACCTGGACGCCCACGGCGACGTCGGAGCCGCCGATCTCGGCGGCAGCCGCCTCGGCCTTCTCCAGCGACAGGTCGGCGACGACGACGCAGGCGCCCTCGGCCGCGAGCTTCATGGCCGTGGCCTTGCCGATACCGCCGGCGGCGCCGGTGACCAGGGCGATCCGGGTGGCCAGCGGCTTGGGCGCCGGCATCCGCTGCAACTTGGCCTCCTCCAGCGCCCAGTACTCGATGCGGAACTTCTCCGCCTCGTCGATGGGGGCGTAGGTCGAGAGCCCCTCGGCGCCGCGCATCACGTTGATGGCGTTGACGTAGAACTCCCCGGCCACGCGGGCGGTCTGCTTGTCCTTGCCGTAGCTGAACATGCCCACGCCGGGCACCAGCACGACCAGCGGGTCGGCCCCGCGGATGGCCGGGCTGTCGGGGGTGGCGTTGCGGTCGTAGTAGCCTTGGTAGTCCTCGCGGTAGGCGACGTGCAGCTCCTTGAGGCGCGCGATGCTCTCCTCGACGGTGGCCGTGGGCGGCCGGTCGAGGACCAGCGGCTTGACCTTGGTGCGCAGGAAGTGATCGGGGCAACTGGTGCCGAGGGCGGCCAGGCGGGGGTGCTCGGACGACGCGAGGAAGTCGAGGACCTCGGGGCTGTCGGTGAAGTGGCCGACCATGGGCCTGTCCTGGCTGGCGATGCCGCGGATGGTGGCACCGAGGGCGGCGGCCTTGGTGCGGCGCTCCTCGGTCGGCAGGGCGGCATACCCCTCGAGCGGCGGCCCGAACGGCTCGGAGCTGCTGTGCTCGTCGATGTAGGCCGCGGCAGTGTCGATGATCCACAGCGAGTTCTTCTCCGCCTCGTCGCTGGTCTGGCCCCAGGCGGTGATGCCGTGGCCGCCGAGGATGCAACCGACGGCCTGCGGGTTCTTCTCCTTGATCTCGGCGATGTCGAGGCCGAGCTGGAATCCTGGCCGGCGCCATGGCACCCAGACCACCTGGTCGCCGAAGATCGTGGTGGTCAGCTCCTGACCGTCGGCGGCGGTCGCGATCGCTATGCCGGAGTCGGGGTGCAGGTGGTCGACGTGGGCGGCGTCGACGAGGCCGTGCATGGCGGTGTCGATCGACGGCGCGGCGCCGCCCTTGCCGTGCAGGCAGTAGTCGAACGCGGCGACCATGTCGTCCTCGTGCTCGATGCCGGGGTAGACGTCGACGAGCGCTCGCATGCGGTCCAGGCGCAGCACGGCCAGGCCCGACTCCTGCAGCGTGCCGAGGTCGCCCCCGGAGCCCTTGACCCAGACGAGCTCGACGGGCTCACCGGTGACCGGGTCGGTCTCGGTGCCCTTCGCCGAGGTGTTGCCGCCCGCGTAGTTGGTGTTCTTGGGTTCGGCGCCGAGGCGATTGGACCGGACGATCAGTTCGGCCGCAGCAGGGTTGGTCATGATGCCTTCCGTAGGTGGATCGGGTGCTCAGGGGTGGGACGCGTCAGATCCAGGAGAGCTGGGTCCCGCCGACGCGGGACTCCTCGATCTTCTGCTGGTAGCCGGACTCGGCGTAGGCACGCATCGGGTCGGCCGGCAGGCCGCGCGACTCGCGCCAGGCGGCGAGGTCGACACGGACGTCGGTGTAGAAGGCGTTCATGAAGATGGCGTTGGCACCCAGCACGTCGCCTGCCTCCTGTGCCACGGTGAGCGCGTCGCGGTCGAGGAGCAGCGCGCGGGCGGTCATCTCCTGGACGTTGAGCACCGAGCGGATCTGGCCGGGGATCTTGTCCTCGACGTTGTGGCACTGGTCGAGCATCAGCGCGACACCGCTGTCCGGCTGGAGGGCGCCGCCGCGGATGACCTCCGCGACGATGCGGAACAGCTGGAACGGGTCGGCCGCGCCGACGATGAGGTCGTCGTCGGCGTAGAAGCGCGAGTTGAAGTCGAAGGAGCCCAGCCGCCCCAGGCGCAGCAGCTGCATGGCGATGAACTCGATGTTCGTCCCGGGGGCATGATGTCCGGTGTCGAGGCAGACCATCGCGCGCTCGCCGAGCGCCGAGACCTGGACGTACGACGTGCCCCAGTCCGGGACGTCGGTGTGGTAGAACGCCGGCTCGAAGAACTTGTACTCCAGCACGAGGCGCTGCTCGTCACCGATGCGGGCGTAGATCTGCTGGAGCGACTCGGCGAGACGGTCCTGGCGGCCGCGCATGTCGGCTTGGCCCGGGTAGTTGCTGCCCTCGGCGAGCCAGATCTTGAGGTCGCGGGAGCCGGTCGCATTCATCACGTCGATGCACTCGAAGTGGTGGTCGATCGCCTTCTGGCGGACCTTCTTGTCGGTGTGGGTCAGGGCACCGAACTTGTAGTCGTCGTCCTGGAAGGTGTTCGAGTTGATCGTGCCCAGGGCCACGCCGTGGTCGGCGGCGTGGGCACCCAGCGCGTCGTAGTCGTCAACGAGGTCCCACGGGATGTGTAGAGCGACGTACGGCGCGAGGCCGGTGAGTCGGTGGACGGTCGCGGCGTCGGCGATCTTCTCCTGCACGGTGCGCGGGGTGCCGGGGGTGCCGAAGACCTTGAACCGCGTCCCCGAGTTGCCGTAGGCCCACGAGGGGACCTCGATAGCGAGGTTGTCGAGCTGGGACGCGATCGCGTCGAAGGCGGGCATGACTTTCCTTCTGGTCTTCTTGATTCGGGCACACCCGGGGCCGTGGGGTTCAGCGATGCGGGCCCCACGGCGCCGGACAGGCATTGAGAGGGGTCAGCCGGCGAAGTCGGCGATGTTCTCCGCGGTGACGAGAGTGACGTCCTGGTAGACCTCGCGCTCGTCAGCGTTGTCGAACGGCAGCTCCTTGCCGTCGACGGCGTCGGCTGCGAGGTCGACGGTCAGGGCGCCCATGGCCGCGGGGTCCTGGGCGACGGTCGCGGTGAGCTTGCCGGCCTCGATGGCCGTGAGGGCCTCCTCGTCGCCGTTGAAGCCGACGGTGACGATGTCCTTGACCGGGTCCTTGCCGGCATCGACGATGGCGTTGGACGCGGCGACGGCCATCGGGTCGTTGCAGGCGAAGACACCGGCGACGTCGGGGTCCTTGGCGAGGGCGTCCTTCATGATCTTGTACGCCTCCTCGGCCTTGGAGTTGCCCGAGAGCTCGGTGACGACCTCGTAGCCGAGCTCCTCGATCGTGGCCGTGAATCCCTCGTTGCGACGAGCGGCGTAGACAGCCGACGGCTCGCAGGTGATGGAGACGACCTTCTTACTGGTGTTGCCCGAGGCCTTGATGGTCTCGTCGATCAGCTCGGCGGCCTGCACGCCACCGTTCTCGTTGTCGGAGATCACGATGGCGTCATAGGGCGTGCCGCCGCCACCGATGTCGTTGACGATGACCGGGGTTCCGAGCTGCTTGGCCTTAGCGATGATGGGGCCGAGCGCGTCGGGCTTGAACGGGCTGATGATCAGCACGTCGACGCCCTCGTCGAGGAGCGCCTGGGCGCCGGTGACCATTTCGTTCTCGTCGCCCTTCTCGTCGTGGAGCTTGAACTCCCAGCCCTTGGCCTCGACGGCGGCACGGGTGCCCTCCTCCATTTTCTGGAAGAACTCGTACTGCATGTCATAGACGGAGAACCCGACGACCAGGTTCTCGCTGCTGCCCTTGTCGCTACCGCCGTCGCCGTCGGACGCGGTGTCGTCGGTGGAGCTGCTGCAGGCCGAGAGTGCCAGAGCCAGGGACGCAGCAGCGGCCGCGAGGAACCTGAGGTGCTTCATCGGTGGTGCCTTTCTGATATGGCCGGCGCCGGTGCCGGTCCTCGGGGTGGGAGTGGTGCGACGGTGCGATGGTGCAATGAGACGTTTCAGCTCGCCGTCGGCGAGCCGTCCCGAGCAGGGGTCCGGTTCCGCTGGCGCTAGGACGTGGCGGTCGTGGAGTGACGGCGCCGCGAGAGCAGCGCGCGCAGGCGGTGGGCGTACTTGGTGCGGACGCCGTCGATGCCAAGGGCGACGATGAGCACAAAGCCCAGCACCATCTGCTGGACACCGGCGCTGACGCCCTGTCCGACCATCAGGTCGTTCAGGACGGCGACCAGGAGCACCGCCGAGAAGGTGCCGAGCAGGGAACCCTTGCCGCCCTGGAGGCTGGCGCCGCCGAGCACGGCCGCGGTGATGACGCGCAGCTCGAAGCCGTCCTGGGTGGCGCCGTCGGCGGTCCAGATCCGGGTGATGTAGGTGAGGACCGCGATGCCGACCGCCAGGCCGACGATGCCAAACACGAGGAAGCGGACCCGGGTGGCAGAGACGCCGGTGAACCGGGCCGCGTCCGGCGAGGAGCCGTAGGCGACGACGCGTCGCCCGGCCGTCGTGTGGCGCAGGAAGACGTAAGCGGCCGCGAAGGACGCGACCATCATCACGAAGGGCAGCGGGATCTCTGCCAGGCGCATGGCGCCGAGCTGGGCGAACCCTGAGTTGACCTCGCTGTAGGGCAGGGTTGCCGGGGAGTCCTCCGTGAGGATGTAGGCGATGCCGCGGAAGACGAACAGCATGCCGAGCGTGGCGACGAACGGCGGCACCCGCAGCACCGTGACGAGGGTGCCGTTGACGAGGCCGCAGCCGACGCCGGCGACGACGGCCGCAGCGATGGCGAGCCCCGTGCCGCCCATCTCGTACCCCGTCAACGAGACGACGCTGACCAGCGCGAGCTGACCACCGACCGAGAGGTCGAAGGTCCCGTTGATGATGGCGATAGTCATGGCCGCGGCGACGATGCCGAGGTAGGCGCTCTCGGTGAGCACGGACTGAATGTTGGCCAGGCTTAGGAAGGTTGAGTCCATGCTCGCTGCGACCAGGACGAGGACGGCGAGGCAGGCGGTGATGCCCCAGGTGTCCCAGATGCGGCCGAGGTCGATCCCGCCCACACGGGGCGAGCCGGTCCGGGGCGTCGCGGGCGCGTCCGAGGCGTCCTTGGCGAGAGAGGCGGTCACATCGTCCTCAGTTCTTGTTGTCATCGAGCGTCTCCAGCGGCACCCTGCGGCGGATGCCCTGGATCGCGAGCGCGGCGACCAGCAGCAGGCCGATGCTGATGCGCTGGTAGGCCGGGGCGACGTTCAGCAGGTTGAGCCCGTTGCGGATCACCTCGATGAGCAGGGCGCCGAGCACGGTGCCGAAGATCGAGGCGCGACCACCGAGAAGGCTGGTGCCACCGATGACGACGATGGTGATCGCGTCGAGCTCGAAGCCCAGCCCGAGGTTGCCCGATCCCTTCTGCAGTTGGGCGGAGATGGTGATGCCCCAGATCGCCCCGGTCAGGCCGATGAGTGTGTAGACCGCGATGCGCACGCGATCGACCGGCAGCCCGGACAGCGCGGCGGCGTCGCGGTTGCTGCCGATCGCTGCGATCCAGCGACCGAAGCGTGTGCGGTACGCGATGTAGAAGGTGATGGCGATGGCCACGACCGCGAGCACCACGGGGAAGGGGATGCCGAGCGGGCGGCCAGCGGCGACGTACTTCAGGGTGCCGTCGCTGACGATGACGTCCCGGCTCTCGGTGTAGGCACGTGCGAAGCCGCGCACGATCACCATCGTGGCCAAGGTCGCGATGAATGGTGTCACGCCGAACTTGGTGATGATCAGCCCGTTGGCGAGCCCGACGGCTATGCCGACGAGAAGACCCGCAACAAGCGCAACGGTGGTGCTGCTCCCGTCGCGGATGACCATGCAGGTGATCGCTCCGGTGAGGGCGACCGTGGCGCCGACGGATAGGTCGAACTCGCCCATGGTGATGCACAGCGTCATCGCGAGGCCAGGGATGACGATGATGCTCGCTGCGACCAGGATGTTCTCGAGGTTGGTGCCGGTGAGGAAGTTGGGCGCGAAGATCGCGAACCCCACGAAGACCAGCACGAGCGGCGGCAGCAGAGGCAGCGCCGACACGAGACTCCGCACCGCCTGACCGCGGGCCGAGGACGCCGGCGGCAGCGGGAGCTGCTCAGGGTCCTTGAGCAGAGCCGTCACGCCGCCACCCCGATCCGTCGTCCCGTGGTCGCGCACGCGATGACGTTCTCCTCCGTGGCGTCGTCGCCTTGCAGGCGTCCCACGACCCGGCCCTGGGAGAGGACGACGATGCGATCGCTCATACCGAGCAGCTCGGGGAGATCACTGGAGACCATGAGGACTGCGACGCCCTGCGCGGTGAGCTCGTTGACGAGCTCATGGATCTCGGCCTTGGCCCCGATGTCCACACCGCGGGTCGGCTCGTTGAGCACCAGCAGGTGACCGCCCGGGGCAAGCGCACGACCGAGGAGCACCTTCTGCTGGTTGCCACCCGAGAGGTTGGCGATGAGCTGGGCGTGACTGCTGGCCTTGATTCGCATGCGATCGCGGTAGGTGTCCCACACGTCGCGCTGCTTGGCCGCGGAGATCAGGCGGCCGGGACCGCGCAGTCGGTCGAGCACGGTCATGGTCAGGTTGTGCTCCACCGAGAGGTGCGGGAAGTTGCCCGACGACTTGCGGTCCTCGTGCAGGAAGCCCACGCCGGCTCGGACGGCGTCGGCCGGACTGGCCGGGGCGTACGCCGCGCCGTCGAGGGTCATCGACCCGCCCTTGAGGCCGAGCGCCCCGAAGACCGCCTGCGTGAGCTCGATCTGGCCGGCACCGGCGACGCCGCCGATGCCGACGACTTCTCCGGCGTGGACCCGAAGGCTGACGTCCTTGAGCACACGTCCCGCCCGCAGCTGGTCGACCTGGAGGACGATGGGGCCGAGCTCGGCCTCCTCGCGGTGGAAGACCGCCTCGACGTCGCGGCCGACCATGCTGCGAACGAGCTCGTCCTCGTTGGTCGCGGTGATGTCGAGTGTCGTGACGAAGCGGCCATCGCGCAGCACGGTGGCGCGGTCAGCAACCGCGAAGACCTCCTCGAGGTGGTGACTCACGTAGATGACCGAGCGACCCTCGTCCCGTAACTTGCGGACGACGGTCAAGAGCCGGGCGACCTCGCTCGAGGCGAGGGCCGCGGTCGGTTCGTCCATGATGATCACGCGGCCGTCGACGGAGAGCGCCTTGGCGATCTCGACGAGCTGCTGCTCGGAGATGCTGAGGTCACCGACGCGTGCGTCGGGGTCGATGTCGACGTCGAGCATCTCGAAGATCCGGCGGCACTCGGTACGCATGGCTGCGTAGTCGATGGCCCGCGTGAGTCGGTGGTGGGGCTCGCGGCCGGTGAAGACGTTCTCGGCGACGGTGAGGTCACGGAACAGCGTGAACTCCTGGTAGATGACCGCGATGCCGGCATCCTGGGCGTCGCGCGGCCGCGAGGGGTGGTAGCTCTGCCCTGCCAGGGTGACGGAGCCGCGGGTAGGGGTGTTGACCCCGCCGAGCACCTTGAGGAGCGTCGACTTGCCGGCGCCGTTCTCACCGACGAGCGCGTGCACCTCGCCGGCGCGGACGGCGAACGAGACACCGTCGAGCGCCTTGACGCCCGGGAACTCGACAGTGAGGTCGTCGATCCCGAGTAGAACGTCGTTCGTCACGGGCAGCCTTTCTGAATCGTTTCATCTTGCGCGGCAACTATGGCACCCGTCACGTGTGACGTCAACCACTTCTGGGGAGACGGTCAGACGGTAGAAGCCCGGGCGACAACCTCGGGCGAGAAGACGACCTGTCGATGCTCGTGGCCGTCGTCCTCGGTCTCCTCGACCATCAGGCGCGCTCCGGTCTTGCCCAGCTCGATCCGCGGCTGGCGCACCGACGACAGCGGGACGGCAGCCGCGCCCGCGAAGTCGATGTCGTCGAAGCCGATGATCGCGAGGTCCTCGGGCACCCGCAGGCCGAGCCCGATCGTGCGCTGCAGGAGCCCGAGGGCGAGCATGTCGTTGGCGCAGAACGCCGCGGTGGGCCGGCGCGGCACACCGGCCAGCCGCTCCCCAGCCGCAAGGCCCTCGCGTATGGAGAGGTCGGCGGTCTCGATGAGTACCAGGTCGTCGGGAGGAAGACCCGCCTCAGCCCACGCCTTCCGAGCTCCCTCGATGCGCTCGCGCACCTGCCCGATGTTCATGGCGCCGCCGATGACCGCGATCCGCCGGTGACCGCGCTCGACGAGATGGGTCACGGCCAACCAGCCCCCGAGAACGTCATCGACCGACACACTGCAGAACACGTTGTCGTTGCGGCGACGGTCAACCAGCACGATCGGAAGCCTTTGCTGGGAGGCGGCCATCAGCACCTCGGAGTACGGATTGACCGGGGTGATGAGGATGCCCTGCACACGTTGCTGTTGCAGCCGCGCCACATGGGCGTCCTCGCGTGCTTCACGGTTGTTGCTGTTGCAGAGGAAGAGGCTCAGGTCGGCCGCCTCGGCTGCCAACTCGATGCCCTGCGCGACGTCGGTGAAGAACGGGTTGGTGGCGTCGAGCATCACGTAACCCAGCGTGTGGCTGGTTCCTTGGCGCAGCTGACGCGCCGACTCGTTACGGACGAAACCCAGGTCACGCATCGCCGCCTCCACCCGGAGTCGCGTCGCAGGCTTGACCCGGTCAGGACGGTTGAGCACGTTGGAGACCGTACCGAGAGAGACTCCCGCCGCGGCGGCAACGTCCTTCACCGACGCAGCGCGTGCGCCTACGTCCTGCATGTGACCGCCTCCAGGTGCGGGTTGTGGGATCCGAGCACTGTCTCACAGTGATTGAATAGATTCAGTGCGACAACGGTCTCCGCACGGGCCGACGGCAGCCATGCTGGTAGTAGCCCCTGCTCCGGTCAGCGGCGACGTCGCCTCACACATCTTTGTGGACGCGAAACGCCAGTGGAGCTCCCTTCGACCGGACCGGGGCCTCGTTCGACTGCTGCCTATCGGGACCGGTCCGGTGCGAGCACGGACGGCTCGCGAAACCGTTCGGCCCCTGAGTCGGCAACGCCGGGCTACACCGGCACGTTCGGCACCGGCCACCACCCCTGGACGCTCAAGAACAGTGACCCCACCGCTGTCCGTCAGGCTGCTTTCAGGGCCGATCTCGCCGGCGCGCAGGGCGGCGACCAGGCGCTCGTCGACGACGGACAGGTGGGTGCGGATCGCAGCGTGGATGCCCGCTGCGCGACGGGCTGCGCCGTCGGCCTTGTGCAATCCAGTTCCTCAGAACTCCCCTTCTACTCCCCTCATTCACCGTGCCCGGATGTGATCTCGGACGATGCTCGGCAGCTGATACTGGGGCGATCTCGGGCTTCGTTGACACACATTGATGATCAGCGGTGATTCGGCATGAAACGGCTGGGCCTACTCAGCGGTTGCGCCCGCATGACCTCCCACGTCCAAATTGCTCGTCAGAAGTCAGCGCCACCCTCACTGCTCCTCGCGCGATGGCGGCTGCAGCGTTCCTCGTCTCACGACGGTCGGCTCCCGGTCGGCCCGGTCGCTCGGATCGTTCGGATCGTTCGGCACCATCGAGATGCGGTCTGGACTGCGAGCCAGTCGTCATCGCGACGGTAACCAAAACCTGTGCGGCCGCAAGTTGGCCCGCAGGGGGCCGGTGACACCGAGAGCGTGTTCCGTCTCTAGCCGACGGTCTGGTATGAGACCGAGAGGACTCCGACGCGCGACAACCCCGCGGACAGCACCGGGTTCGTCGGATCCGCTCGCTTGCGACTCGACACCCGTCGCCGCATTGATGTGCCGATTAGCCGAACCGCGTGAATGCCGGCGTTGAATTGACTAGTCCTCGCGGATTTGCTCTGAGGCCAACGGCCTATTCACCGGTACTTTTGACCGCGCAGCTGGACCTATTGACCGCGCCCAAGGTCGCCTGTTGTACTCAGGCCGTCATGTCAGGTTGCGTCAAAACAGGGGAAAAGATGATGAAAAAGATGGTCCGCCGCGCAGTTCAGGCGGGCGTGACGGTTGCGGCGGCTGGTGGAATGGTGTACGGCCTCGCCGGGCCCGCGATGGCCGAGGGACACTTCAACAGCTACCTGGGTAGCTGGTACGCGGAGACGAGCTCGCGACAGTGGATCAACCAGAACCTCGACGCCACGAACGACCGGGCGTGGTTCCGAAACTGCAACAACGACGACTTCCGCATCACGATCTACAAGGAGGACTGGGGTCCGGACACGAATGTCGGGTCGGAGACGATGCAGTGCACCTCGGGAGGCGACACGGTGTACGCCGGCGACGTGGCGAAGGATGAGTACCACTTCACCATGAAGACGGGCCGGAACGTGTCCGCGGACGTCACCGTCTACTGGTGACAGTGGTTCGACCGTAGCGCACCAGGACTGCGGCGGCGGCGGTGACCAATACGGCACCGCCGACCGCCGCGGTTGCATTTCCGTCCTCCTGCAACAGACGCACGGCGGGCGCTCCCGAAAGATGCGGTGCGTAGGAGCTCGTCAATAGAACGTACCCGACCATCATGGCCGCTCCGGCACTCGCTTGAGCCAGGCAGGTTACGCCGACGGCAATCGAGCTAAGCAGCAGCGTACTCGCGGCTGCTCGGACCGTCTGTCCGCCTGCAATCAGCGTCGTCGCCGCTTGGCCAGTGCTGGTCAGTGCGACCATCACCGCGAACAGCACGATGTCGAAGTGTCGGATCTGCCTCGGCCCACGAAGTTCCGCGACGCTGTCGCGTTCATCGAAGAGATACGCCAGAGCACTTGCTGCGGCAGCAGCAAAGAAGACCTGCGTCGTGAGCGACCCGCTCCCACCGCCCAAGACTGCCGGCACCGTGACGTTGTGAAACCCGATGATCGACTCGATGACGAGGATGCTCCCCACCACAATGGCGACTGGGATTACGCGGCGAGACTTGAACCAGTACGTCACTGGCCGCCCGTCCCGCACGCTGTTCGGATCGTCGCGATCGCTTCGGCGACGAACTCGCGTTGTTCTTGTGACGGCCGCGAGGAAAGTTCTTGAGCGGCCGGGTACGCAGAAGGTGAGTAACCGCCCGACTCCCAAATGGCCTTGTCAATGCCGAACCTAAACGAGAGGAAGCCCAACAAAGCGTCGTAGGAGGACGACAGGAAGGGCCGGTCGCAGTCGGTCGCACGTGAAATCATTCCCTGTGCGATAGAGAACTTTATGTAGTTCTGGATGGGAGCCTCCACATCAAAGGACGTCGCATCCGCGGCGTCGCTCTCGGAGACGGTTCTCAGCACCGGCAGTTCGATGTCGGCCAAGGCTGCGTTGACGTCCGAGACCGCAGCGGTCGCATCTTTCAATCCGGCGGCGTGCTCTGGCCACACGCAAACGGTGGTCTCGGACTCGCCCACACCGCTACAGACAGTCCCGGTTGTGCGTTCCTCGACAGCCAGCAGATTCGGTTCTCCGGAGGGAGCACCCGCCGCCGCCAGTCCGGCCAGCGGGGCCAGCCCGAGGATGGCGACAGCGGCGCCAGCCGCATAGGCGCGCGACGTTGTCCACCAAGATCTGACCGACAGGCAACAGACCGTGCCTACGAGAATCGTCGCGCAGACTGCCGTAGACCCCAGCACGAGGCTGTCCGCCGGCGTCGTGTCCGCTGTGCAACAGGCCACAAATGCGGAGTTCATGTTTCGCAGGTCAACGTTCGAGCCGGATCCCGGAAGTGCAAGCCAGGCGAAAGTGCCCAGACCAACCACCGGCACCGCCACGAACGCAGGCAGGAGTCTGCGTCCGAGAACGCCGACGGCCGAGCATGCCAACAAGGTGACTGCCACCACTCCAAGCACTCGCCAAGCAGCAAACTCGTCAGGGAACTCCCTTGTAGAACTCAGGATCCCAGCGAGCCCGACCAATGGTCCGCCTGCGATGAGCGGCATTAGCGGCGCTACCCAGCTCAGGGGACGACGGGACGGCCGGCGCGCAACAGTCGCGTTGCGTAAATCACCGAATGCGAGACATGTGCCCACTGCAAGGACAGGGCCGACCAAGACCACCAGCCGGCTCGCTGCGGCATACTCCGCCGCCACGTATCCAAACTCTTGCGACCGGTTCGAGACGCTAACGAAGACCGCGAACCCGAACAACACGCCCAACAGCCACCATGCCCTGCTGAACTTGAGTGCCCCAACAAGCCTCATTCCCACCCGCCCTGGGTGAGCTCGCCGAAGATCGAGGCGATATCAGTCTCGGCGAGGCCCATCCGTGCACCCTCGAGCCCAAATTCCTCGACGGACCCGTCGAACCGAACGCGCCCGTCGCTAATGACGACGACATGGTCGAAGTCGTCACCTACGTCTGCAATTTGGTGAGTGGAAACGACGATCCCGCCACGGACTGGTAGCTCCCGCATAATCTGGCGAAAGTTTCTGGTCTGCGCCGGATCCAGGCCTGCGGTCGGCTCGTCCAGCAGTAGAACGCTGTAATCCCGAACCAGCGTCTCAGCCAAGCCGAGCCTGCGAAGCTGGCCTCCCGAAAGTTGGTCGGCTCGCGAGTACGCTTTATCCCCCAGTCGCACGCTCTTGACCGCCATCCGTGCCCGTTCATGCGCTTCGGTCGTCGGCGACCCAGCAAGCCAAGCGGCGTAGGCAACCTGTTCCTCGACAGATAGCCCGCGCACGGGCTTGATCGATTGCGGCATCCAGGCCACGTCGAGCGACAGCGATCCGCTCGTCTCCGGACCGGAAGATGTGACGGTTCCGGACTGTGGACGGATGTAGCCCGCGAGAAGGCTCAGCAAGGTCGACTTCCCGGCGCCGTTGGGGCCGAGCAGCAAGGTCCGACGCCCCTCTGGGACCGACCAGGAGAAGTCTTGAAGCACGCGCGTGCGCTTCATCAACCCATAAGCGAACGAGGCATTCCCGAGAGCCAGCACGCCTGGACTGTAGGCGTCTACTGCGCCGCTTGTCTTGCCGCCGCGCCCTCGTGAGGACCCCGAGGTAGTTCGGTGTCCGGCCCGGCGCCGAACATCAACTTGCACCGGGGAGGAGTAGAACCATTATCGCGCTGCTCGGCGTCCAAGGCGCTCGGTTCTGACCCGGGCTTATCCCTGCGAGGGTGTAAGTACAGATCCCGTCTCCGCGAGATTTCAAGCTCTCAGAGCCTCAGTAGGATCTACCCGGCTCGCGCGGTACGCCGGATACGTCCCGGACAGTGCTCCAACAACGCAACCGAGCACGGGCGCGCAGGCAACGACCAAGAGGGACATCGTGGCACTCCACGAGGCCAAGAGCGCGGTCGCAACGACGCTCAACGTCCCCACGCTGCTTCCTATCAAGCCTCCCACCAGACCCAGCGTCGCCGACTCAACCAGTGTCTGGACTGCGATATGGGTCCTGCTGGCGCCGAGGGCACGCCGCAACCCGATCTCGGGCGTGCGCTCGACAACTGCGACCAGCGTCGTGTTGGCGATGCTGACCGCGCCGATCAGTAGACAGATGACGGCAACGACGACGAACAGGCGAGTCAGGTCGCCGTCGACCGCCCGCCGGAGCTTCCGCGGATCCGGCGGCGGGGTCGCGGAAACCACGGAGGGGTCGTGCGGCGTTAAGGCGAACGGAAGTTCGGATGCGACCTGGCGAGCTGCGCCCAGCTCGGTCTCGACCGTCATGCCTGCCCGTGTCTCCGGACGTGGCTCGCCCCAGAGGTCGACGGCAGCCGCGGCAGGCACCACGACAGACAGCAGAAACTCCGGACGCCGGCCGACGTCGTCGATGATGCCGATCACTGCGAAAGGGACCCCCTGAACAACGACGCTCGGACGGGTCGCAAGGGAATCGACACCGAGCCGTCTAGCGATTGAGGCACCGATCACCGCCACCCGCAGAGCTCGACGATCGGCGACAGAGTCGAAGGTCCGTCCCGCCGAGAGGCGCGCATCTACTATGCCCCACATGCCCGATGAGACCGCCCACACGTCGACGTCTGACGTGTTCGCTGTGACTGGTGAGCCGACAACATCGGCAGAGTCGGTCTCGACATACCAGGAGTACCCCATCGCGGTCACCCCGTTGAGTTGGTCTAGACGCTCGACGGCGCCGGATGTGAACGGGAATTCTTGGGACGCCTCGAGGCGGGCGTCGACAGCGGTGACTGACTTGGCTGCCTGTTCGTCGAACCGTCCTTCGATCTGAGTGCTGGCACTACTAACCAGGCCGATGACGGCTACGAACGTTGCGGTTCCAATCACCACACCCAGCGTCGTCAGCGCCGATCGGGCCGGGCGGGTCACGATCGCCGACATGCACTCCGCGACAAGATCGGTAAATCGCAGCCGTGACTGGGGGCTCGCACCGCTCACGTCGTGCTGCTCAGTCGTCCGTCGACGATGGACACCGATCGCTGGGCACGCGCGGCCACTTCTTCGTCATGGGTGATGACAAGGATCGTTTGTCCCGACGCGTGAATTTGGTCGAGGAGCTCTAGGAGCATTCCCGCGTTCTCACTGTCGAGGTTTCCGGTGGGCTCATCACAGAGCAGCAACCGCGGTCGCGCGGCCAGCGCGCGTGCGATGGCGACTCGCTGGCGCTCGCCGCCTGACAACCGCGACGGTGGCGCGGACAGTTTCCCACCTAGGCCTACCTGCTGAAGGACCTCAGTGGCGTGCCCCACCCGTTCCCTCTGGTTTGGGCGCTGGGCCTGATAGAGCGTGCCCATCAACACGTTCTCCAGGGCTGAGCGGTGTGGCAGCAGGTGGAAGGCCTGGAAAACGAACCCGATCTGGTGAGCCCTGATGGACGCCCGCTCACGTTCGGACAACCCTGCTACGTCTTGGCCGTTGAGCTCGTAGCGCCCGCTGCTCGGCGCCAGCAGGAGCCCGAGGACGCTCAGGAGCGTGGTCTTCCCTGACCCGGAAGGACCTCGCAGCGAGACGTACTCGCCCGTCGAAACCGACAACGAGACGTCTCGGAGCGCGGTCGTTGGCGGTGGGCCCTTGTACTCGACGGAGATGTCTTGCAGTTTCACACTCAGGCGGTTCAAGAGACCCCGACCAGAACGTCGTCACCCGCGCGCAGCGAGGACGCCTCGACCTGTGCGTACCCGCCACCCACGGCACCGAGCCGGACCGCCAACTCGCGCTGTTCCCCGGACGCCCCAACCACGACGACCGACGCCGCGCCATCCGCGCCGGCGAATACCGCGCTCACCGGGACAGCGAGCGCGCGCGCTGCCCGTGTGCCCCCGATAGTCACGCGCACGTCTTGACCAGCCCATGAAGCAGGCAGCGACTGCGACGGAGTCACCACCACTTGACCCGCCTGCCCTCGGCCTCTCACCAGTACTGTCCCGCGGGCTGACTCCCCGAGTAACTCGGCGGTGAGTTCAGCTGCCGCGCCCTCCTCCAACGACGCAGTCAACGCGGGCGCGGCGTCCACCACGACCACCAGGTCCCCGCTCGCCACCTGCAACTGAGCGTCCGCCAGATCGTCACCGACAGCGACGGCAGCGTCTACGACCGTGACCGTCGAGGAGTCCACTACCGCAGCCGCCGACATCGGGAATGTGTTGCCCGGCTCCGGCCCGAAGCCCGCACGCCTATACATCCGGGCTATCGCCAGTGCTGTGGACGGGCCGTAGGTCCCGTACGGGTCCGCGGTAGGTAATCCGGCGGCACCGAGCGCGCGACGCAACTGGGTGACATCCTTCCCGGAGTCCCCGGGCGCCAGATCGCGGTAAGGCGGAAAGTCGCCTGGAAGAAGAAATACGGGCCGCCCCGAGATCTCTAGCAACACCTCGCCCGCCTCGACGACGTCGCCGACACGCGCAGGAGCGGCTGTGACCACGTGCCGGCTCACCCCCGCTGGCGGCGTCGCGGGGATGGCGCTCGTCGTGTCGAGAGCACGCACCCGGCCCCTTGTGACCACACTGTTGTCGATTGCTCGCTCCGTCACGGGGGCCGTGATCACGCTGGCCGGAGGTGGCTCCGTGTCAGCCGCCGCATCCGAGGGGGACCTCACCAGCGAGGCGCACCACCATCCGCCGGCTGCCGAGACCAGAGCGACCGCCAGGAGAATCCGAAGGCCCTTGAGGCGGTTTGCGATGAGCGGCTCAGGCGCCTGCGCGTCGCTAGGTGAGTCACTCTGCCGCGACGGAAACAGCTTCATCGACAGCGTCGTCAATCTGGGTGCGGAGCTCTTCAAGGGCGAGCTGGTTCTCATCGATAGCCGACTGCTGATACTCAACGTCAACCCGGTGCCATCGACTCACCAGGTCGGTCTCCTCCTTGCACCGGATGTCGGCCAACGCCGTGGCGATCTCGCGCTGGCTCGGGGCGCTGTTGGGTGACCGTTCGAACGTGGGTTGTAGGGGGCTGTCGTACTGATAGCCGCCGGCTGCCATGCATCCGGCCCAATCGTCGACGGCCTGCACGACACGGGCATCGGCCTCGGCTGAGGCATAGGCGTCTGACCGCAACTGCTGCGTGAGCTGATCCCGGGCAAACGGGTCGCGATCGCCCCACAACCGCTGCCTAGCCTGTCCGAGACAGCCGCCAGCCGGAACGGACTTTCCGCCGAACTCGCCCGGCGAGCGCAGCGGCTTCGTCGGGTCGAGCGGCGGATCGGTGGGTCGTACCCCCTCGAGCACAAAGGTGTACGTGTCGGTAACCGCAGCGCTCGACGCGGGCGGATTGCTGACGAGAGTCGCTGGCATGTAACCGAACTCGCGGGCTACCGCCGCTGAGGTGATGCCGTACAAGCGGCTTTCGGCTTCCAACTCTTCACGCACCATCGCATCGCGGTCGCGCTCCAGTGCCTGCGGCGGGAAACCGAACTCTGCCATGCACTCGTCGATCAGGATGTCCTCAGCGGTGGACAACACAAAGTAGTCCTCGGCGGTGACTCGGAACGCCCGAAGGGGGGACGGCAGCAAAGCCGGTAGTTCAGGGTCGGCAGCGTCCTTCCCCTGTCCAGGACTGGGGATTGCACCGTCACTGCTGGCTTCCCCGTTGGCGACCGAGGGAAACGGGGTGCCAGACCGGGGCGCATCTTGACCATCTGAGGCCGAACACCCGACAGAGACTGAAACCAGTCCGAGACAGGTAGCGACCAAGCGCAGACGGGTGTTCAGAGCCATCGGAAAGACGCGTTGTCCTTCGCGGTGTTCGTGAGGTTCAAGTGGTAGCGGCCAGGGACGTAGTCGTTGGGGCCCATGTAGCCGGAGTTGAACCACACGCGCGCGTTCGCTGCGCGTGAGTTGAAGACGCTTGCCGCATTGTTCTTGACGGCCGCACCCTGACCCTCGCCGTTTGAGAGGAAGACGCAACAGGCCAGGTTGGACCGAGCGGCGGCGAAGTCGCTCAGGGAGCCCTGGAAGTTTGCCCTGAACCAGAAGATGAACTCGCCGCTGTCGTAACTGCCGTCCTGTCCACCCGCGTGAGCAGCCCCGGCGACGGACGGAACGACGAGCGCCGCCCCGGCAGTGGTCAATGCCAATCGACGGAGCAGTTGAACCGTTCTGGTCCTCAGATGGCGATGCGTCACTGCGAGTCCTTCCCGAGGCTTTGGTGCGAGGAGAGTACATGGGCCGAGGGGATCCGCCAGACCTCGACGGCTTCCGCGACTTGCCTGGCCTGACCCCCGAGGTCTGTTCGGACTGACACGAGATGTGAGATGCCGTCCGCGGGCTAGACCACCGGGTGTGTCCTTGACGCTCGCATAGCCCCGACCTACGTTGCAGGCTCATTGACCCATGGAGGACAGATGAAGTTGCGTTCCACCAAGCTCGGGATTCTTGGCGCGTTCCTCGTCGCTGGGGTCGGCATAGGCGCCCCCGCGCATGCCGGCGGCCAGGATGGCATCACCGAAGTCGACGAGTTCGTCTTCTACTACAACTCCGGCTGTCTGCAGGCGTTGTCGGACTTCAGGACCAGCAAGCCGTCCTTGGACGGTTACCGGTTCCTTGGTCCCGGCTACTTGGCTGGCATCCAGCAGCCCGTGAAGAACAACTCGGCATGCGCACACAACCGGACCGTCTCGAGCGCCCGTGTGTATTTTCGGTCGAACTATCTCGGTGACAACGACTTCATCCCTTCGCGCACGAAGTTGAACCTGTCCAACACCTACAACGAGAACGCATCCTTCCGCTTCACCGGTGAGGGCGGCACCGGTTAGGCCGGTGGCGATGACGAGGTCAACGCGCGCGACGACCGTCTACCATCGCGGCGGCCGTGCGTCACTGCCCTCTAGCCGAGTAGCGCACCCTCGCCCCGGCCAAGGTTGCAGTGCTGCCATGCTCACTTAACCGCGAGTCTCGAGCCACGCGCGGGACTTTGCCAGACCGGTCGCCTGCGAGACATTCAACGGTGGTGCCGAACGAGTCGGCGCAGCACCTTTCTCCGACGGAGCGTTGAAGCTGATCACGGTGACCCTCAAGCCGCCCGGGACGCTGTACTGGGCCGTCGTACTCGCTATTCCTCCTTGCTCCCACTGTCCGGACCGGATCGCAGTGCCGTCGGCGTCGACCCGACAAGCGAAATCACCGCTCTCAAGGCATGACGGCTCGCCGCCCAAATTCTCGATCAGTACCTGAACAAGCGCTGGCCCGCGACCGTCATCAACGAGCACCTGCCCGGCTTGGAAGTGATGCCCGCTCGGGTATGAGCTCGGCTCTATGAAACCGCGCTTCATTTCACGCGAGTACCTTGACAGGGCGCCCGCCCCCCAGACGGATTGCCCGCCGACAGGCGTCGCGCCAATTCTGCGAACTTCGTCGGACAGTGCGGCAGCCATATCTTCGGGTAGGACCCGAACAGTGGGCAAGTTGGGACTAAGCACACGTGGTCTTGGAGATGTGCGGCCCGCCTGCTGCGGATCCTTTCGCGCGGGGCTTCCACTTGCGTCGACGGCGCTGCTCGCAACCGGGGTCCGGTCCCACCCGCGTGACCAGTCCACGGTCGAAGCAAACATCCCCACAGCGGCAACGGTCGCCGTCAGAGCGACTGTCGCGGCTGCTCGGCGTTGGCGACGGATTCGCGTGCCCTCCAGATGAACCCGCTCGATCAGGTCGCTAGTCTCGGAGCCGAGCGCGCCGACGGCGCGATGCAGTGTTTCATTCAAGTCGGTCACTGGATCCTCCTAACGCCGACGAAGGGATCTTCCGGCTGAAGATGGTCGTAATCTCCGAGCGCGTCCCGAAGCACTTGCAGTGAACGCATCGCTCTGTTTCGAACTGCACCATGGGATAGGCGCAACTGGTGGGCGACCTCGGGCCCCGAAAGCCCTTCGTAGTAGCGCAAGGTCACGATGGCGCGATCCAGGTCGGGGAGCATCGAGAGGGCCTCCTTCAACGCGAGTCTCAACGCAATGTCCGGGGCTGATGAGGGAATCGAGTACAGCGCGCTGTCCTCGCACACCCGGACTCTGCGGCGGTGCTGATCAAGCGAGAGCCTGATCAACGTCTTGCGGGTGTATCCGTAGGGATTCGCCATCTGTGAGACGCGGCTCCATCGCACGAAGCTCTTGATCAGGGCTTCCTGCGTCAGGTCCTCAGCCAGCTCGGTGCTCCCAGTCATCAACCACCCGCATCGGATGAGCGAGGGCGCGAACGCTCGCGCGAAGTTATCGAAGTCCATGCGCACCTCCCGCATCATCCGCATCATCGGTCACATCAACCTAACGTCCGTGCGCAGTGAACTGTCACAACCCATCTCGAGTGAGTCCATCAACGGGTGACGCCGAAGGCGGACGCGACGCGGCCTCGTGCCCGGCAAGGTGCCCGATGTGTCTGATGTGGAGCCGGTCACTCGGCGCCTCCGTTGTCTTACCGGTGCGACGCTTCTTCGTCTGTCGGAGGGTCTGGACATCTCGTCGGATGGGCCGCTGACCCGTCAATTGGGGCTTTAGACAGCGACGTGTTCTGGACTGTTTGCGCTGTGAGTACGACCGCTGCCTCTGCGCACGTGGCCTCTGACGTTGCCCGACCCGTCACGTCGAGCCAGTCGTGCAGAGCCAATGCGGCGAGGCCGAGAAGAACTAGGCCAGCGAGCGCCGGCAACGCCCACGTCCACCAGAGGGGACGCCCGTCATCCGATTCGTCGTGCCTCACGTCCGGAGCCTGCCACAGAAATCGCCCGACTCTGCCGCGCTGCGGGCTTTGCGTGGTTCAGGTAGGAGTGATCACGGCGTGCGTCACCACAACGCCGACACGAAGTCCGAGATACTTCGACGGGTTCCGAGTGGCGAGCAAGCCAGGATCGCTGGTGAGGACATGGATGCCGCGAGCTCTCGGAAGGACCCACGCGGTGAACCCACCCTCCAAGTCTGCGGCGAAAGCCTTCGTGACTGCGGCGCGCAGTTGTGCATGCGTGTGCATCGCTGGGACAACGCGGACGCGGCACCGTTCGCCGTCTCGCTTCATCTCGTTTAGAAGCCGCTGGGTGGGGCCGCCGACAAGACCGACTCGCAACACACGAGGCGAGGCACGCGCGGCATAGCCGTAACCCGGTTCCTGCGCCGCGCTCCTTCTCAGGCTGTCGCACCCTGCGCCGGACGAAGCAGTCCGCGCCGCTGCGTGCTGGCTTGCGTTGGGGCCGTCGCCGTACTCGGTATCGACAAGCACAGGCGACGCAGGTCCGATCTGTTGACCGCAAGCCACAGACATCGAAGCGAACAAGCAGGCCGCCAATACCCGCAGGACGAGACTCATGCGGCTGAACCTACGTGGCGCACTGAGCTGCGCGGGGGAGAACTAGAAGACCGCCCGACCATGGCTCCCTTCTGTGTCAAGGGACGCGTTGTAGGGCCTGGTTCCTGAGCTCTTCCGGTTGCGCAGCAGGCGGTTGTAGCGTCGGTTCTGCGGGTCCGTGGAGTGGCTTATCCGAAGTGCCGATGTGCGGGGTCAGGTCGGTCGCGCTGGATTCTTGAGTCGCCCCGCAGTGCCCTCCCGGGCCCGCGCCATCCGCTGGCCCGTCGGCCTCTTTGGACCCAGCTTGGTCATCGACATGGTCCGTGGCAGCAGCCGGCTCGGCGTCGCGTCGGGCGTCGGCGAGCAGTTGGCGGTAGATGGCGTCGCTGATGCGGCGCTTGAGGCATCGCAGTGCTTCGAGTGGGGTCTTGCCGGCGGCGAGCTTGCGTCGGTAGTAGTCCCGGCCGGGGGTGTCGTTGCGGATCTGCACGACCGCAGCGAGGTAGATGACGTGGTTCATCCGCCGGTTCCCGGCCCGTGAGAGTCGGTGGCGGATCTGCTCACCGGAGGAGGCGTCGAGTGGTGCGGTGCCAGTCCACGACGCGAACCGGTTCCTGTCAGCGAACCGCCTCACGTCGCCGACGTCGGCCAGGATCCGGGCTGCACCTGCCGGGCCGATGCCGTACAGGTCGAGCAGGCTCGAGCCGCGTTCGCGCACTGCGGCGGCTTGGTCGGCTTTCATGGCCTTGAGCCGCCGGTCGAGGCGAACCAGGTCATCGATCAGCTCGACGACCATCCGCCGGCGGGTCTTGCTGGCGATGTCGCGCGGACGCACGGTCGCCAGGATCGCCTTGGCCTGCTGGGCGGAGAGGTCCTTCTTCTTCGTTCCCGGCACCAGCTCGGCCAGCAGCCGGTGGATCCGGTTGACCGTCTGGACCCGTTGACGCGACAGCTCGTCGCGGCGGTCGCATAACATTCGGATCGCCTCGAGCTCACCGTCCTCGCATAGTTCCCGCAGCCCGTCGCGGTGCTCAGAGCTGACCGCGACCATCGCGATCGAATGAGCGTCCAGGGCGTCGGTCTTGCGGTTGTGACCGGTGTCGAACAACCGGACCCGAGCCGCCAGCTTGGCCGGCACATCGACCACCCGCTCGCCAGCAGCAAGCAGCCGCTGCGCCACCGACCGGCCCGCCCCATTCGCGCCCTCGACCGCCCACACCCGCCGCGCCCGGTCGGACTCGAGACGATTGACGTAACCCCACATCGCGGCGAACCCCGCCTTGTCGGTGGCGAACCGACCCTCGCCGAGCTTGACCCCGACCGTATTGACGACCTCGATCGTGGCCGACAACTTGTGCGGATCGACCCCGATAACCACCTGCTGCTTGCTGCTCAACACCCACCTCCCGAAACGGACCGCGCCCCGAAACGGGGCCTGAGGACGGTCGGGTGGGCAGCGCTACTACGAGCAGAGCAGTCCCTTCTCGAGCCACACCAGACCACGGTGACCAGCCGGTCGCAGACCATGGAAGAGCCACACCAACACCCGGTGGGCAGCCGCACAGAGAGCCACCCAGCCAGTCACCTAGACCGCAGTCTGGCCAGACCCCGATCCTGCAGTCGAGTCTCTAGTAGCCGC
>NZ_JBZUJV010000016.1:0-80006 GCF_058559815.1 Nocardioides sp. WJ219 | reverse complement strand
ATGGTCGGCCACTCGTTCATGGGTGCCGCTCATTCCCAGGCCTGGCGTACGGCTGCCCGGTTCTTCGACCTGCCGTTGCGTCCGGTGATGCAGGTCCTGGGTGGGCGTGATCCCGGGCGGACCGCGGCCGCGGCCGAGCGGTTGGGGTGGGCCGGGTCGGAGACCGACTGGCGTCGCCTGGTCGAGCGTGCCGATGTGGACCTGGTCGACATCTGCACCCCTGGTGATACCCACGCCGAGATCGCGATCGCGGCCCTGGAGGCCGGCAAGCACGTGTTGTGCGAGAAGCCGTTGGCCAACTCGGTGGCCCAGGCCGAGGAGATGACCCGGGTCGCCCAGGCCGCTGCGGCCAACGGGGTGCACGCCATGGTCGGGTTCACCTACCGGCGGGTCCCCGCGGTCGCCCTGGCCCGCCAGATGGTCGAGCAGGGCCGGGTCGGGGAGATCCGCCACGTCCGTGCCCAGTACCTCCAGGACTGGATCGCTGACCCCGAGGCCCCGATGTCGTGGCGCCTGGACCGCGACAAGGCCGGCTCCGGTGCCCTGGGTGACATCGGCGCCCACATCATCGACCTGGCCCAGCACATCACCGGCGACACCATCGCCGAGGTCTCCGGACAGCTGGAGACCTTCGTCAAGGAACGCCCCCTGGCCGACCAGCACGCGGGCCTGTCCGGGACCGCGTCAGCGGGGACCACGGAGAAGGGCCAGGTCACCGTCGATGACGCCGCGATGTTCCTGGCCCGGTTCCGCGGCGGCGCCGCGGGGGTCTTCGAGGCCACCCGGTTCGCCACCGGCCGCAAGAACGCGATCCGGATCGAGATCAACGGCTCCCGCGGCAGCCTGGCCTTCGACTTCGAGGACATGAACGTCCTGGACTTCTACGACGCCACCGAACCCGACCAGACCGCCGGGTTCCGCCGGATCCTGGTCACCGAACCCACCCACCCCTACGTCGGTGCCTGGTGGCCACCGGGCCACGGCCTGGGCTACGAGCACGGGTTCACCCACCAGGTCGTCGACCTCGTCAACGCCATCGCCACCGACACCACCCCCACCCCCACCTTCGCCGACGGCCTGCGCGTCCAGCGCGTGCTGGGCGCCGTCGAGACCAGCAGCGACAGCCGGTCGTGGCAGCCGGTTCCCGCCTGACCGCGACCACACCGGGCTGATCGAGCCCGTCCCCAGCACCCGGAGCGCCCGTCGGCGCGCCGGGTGCTCGGCATTTCGGGCTTCCGGGCGACACATCTGCCGTAACCGGCTCGAAACTTCCTGGACTTATGCATTGACGTCGGCAGAACCCGCTCCCTAGTGTGACGATCGCCACGGTGGTATCCCCAGATCGCCGGGTTCTCTCGAAAGGGCGACCGACGCCTCATGTCCCACAGCTCGGTGATTGCAGGGGGCCCCCGGCCCCGACGTTCCCTCTCCTGGACGCCGAGGCGTGCCCTCGCAGCCGTCCTGACGGCCGTGGTGGCCGCGGGTGTGCTCGGCACGCTGCCGACCCCAGCCGCGGCGGTCGAGCCGGCGCAAGCCGCTCCCGCCACGATCGCCGAGGTCGTCGAGCCCGCCGCCGCTGCGCCCGCCGCCGCTGCTGCTGCGGCGCCCGACCTCAGCAAGTTCCAGAAGGTCGTCCTGGGCCAGGGCAACACCCTCGGCGAGGTCATGGAGCTCACCGTCGCCCCTGACGGCCGGGTCTTCTTCATCACCCGCGCCGGCGACATCCAGATGTACGACCCCGCCGACGGGTCGATCGAGATCATCATGCTCAACACCGAGCTGGACGTGTGGAGCGGGCTCGAGGACGGCGGTCTGGGCATCACGCTCGACCCCGACTTCGCGACCAACAACCACCTCTACGTCTACTACGCGCCGCTGCCCGAGTCGCTCAACCGCAACCGGCTCTCGCGGCTCACGCTCCAGGTGCAGGGTGGGGAGACCTTCATCGACAAGACGTCGGAGAAGGTCCTGTTCGAGGTCGGCACGCAGCGCAACATCTGCTGCCACTCCGCCGGCTCGCTGCAGTTCGACGGCGAGGGCGTGCTGCACCTGACCACCGGTGACAACACCTCCTCCTCCGACAACGGTGGCTTCTCCCCGCACGACGAGCGTCCCGGCCGCAACGACTACGACGCCCAGGACTCCTCGGCCAACACCAACGACCTGCGCGGCAAGATGCTGCGGGTCATCCCGCGCTCGGACGACCTCGGCGACGAGAACCCGCCCGAGTCCAGCCCCGGCATGTCCTACGACATCCCCGACGGCAACCTGTTCGGCGAGGGCGGCAAGTACACCACCGCGAAGTACCCCACGGCCGACGCCGCCAAGACCCGGCCCGAGATCTACGTGATGGGCCTGCGCAACCCCTACCGCCTCGGCACCGACCCCGACTCCAACGCCGTCTACTGGGGCGAGGTCGGTCCCGACTCGCGCACCAACGACCCCAACCGCGGCCCGCGCCACCAGGAGGAGTTCAACCGCACCACGACCGCCATGAACGGCGGCTGGCCCTACTGCGGTGGCGAGGTCGGCGCAGACCTGGCCAACCAGGGCTTCGGCGGCGCCTACGTCGACTGGGACTTCGTGGCCAACCGCTTCAAGACCAACCCCGACGGCACCCCCAAGCGCTTCCCCTGCAACGACCCGACCGGCATGAAGGGCGTCAACGACTCCCCGAGCAACACCGGCCTGACCGACCTGCCGCCGATGACCAACCCGTGGATCCCCTACTCCACCTCGGGTCCGCTGAAGTACCCCCAGGTCGAGGGCTCGACCCCCACCGGCGCGCAGGTCTACCGCCAGTCGCGCAACACCAAGGCCAAGGACACCGCCTTCCCGGCCGACTACGAGGGCTCGGTCTTCATCTCCGAGATGAGCCGCGGCTGGATCAAGGAGGTCAAGACCAACCCCGACGGGTCGATCGCCTCGATCAACGACTTCATGACCGGCTTCTTCGCCCCCGGTGACATGGAGTTCGGCCCCGACGGCTCGCTCTACGTCCTCGAGTACGGCTCCGGCTTCTTCTCCGGCTCGCCCGACACCAAGCTCGTCCGCATCGACTACGCCGTCAACGGCCAGGCCCCGGTCGCCAAGGCCGCCGCGACCCCGTCCGAGGGCGGGACGCCGCTGGCCGTCACGTTCTCCAGCGCCGGCAGCAGCGACCCCGACGGCGGTGCGCTCACCTACGCCTGGGACTTCCAGAACAACGGTTCCGTCGACTCGACGCTGGCCAACCCGACCTTCACCTACTCGGCCGCCGGTGACTACTCCGCCGTGCTGACGGTCAAGGACCCGACCGGCAAGACCGCCACCTCCCAGGTGATCGTCAACGTCGGCAACACCCGTCCGGTCGTCGACCTCAAGGCACCGGTCGACGGTGGCTTCTTCGACGCCGGCGACAAGCTGAACTTCACCGTCGGGGTCACCGACCGGGAGGAGACGATCGACTGCACCAAGGTCACCGTCTCCGAGGGCCTCGGCCACGACATCCACGTGCACCCCAACCTCAGCGTCAAGGGCTGCACCGGCGTCCTCAACACCGCCGCGTCGACCGACCACGGCCCCGACGCCAACACCTACGGCGTCCTCTCGGCCTCCTACGCCGACAGCGGCGCCAACGCCGGCACCAACAAGCCGCTCGAGGGCCGCGACTTCATCACCCTCCAGCCCAAGCTGCGCCAGGCCGAGCACGCCACCGGCCGCTCGGGTGTCAGCGAGACCGGCTACGACGACAAGTCGGGCACGCGTCCCGGCGCCGGCGGCATCATCACCGGCATGGGCAACGGCAACTCGATCAACTTCGCCCCCATGAGCCTGGTCAACATGCGCACCATCTCGGTGACCTACTCCGGCTCGCCCGCCGCTGACGCAGCCATCGAGGCGCGCGCCGGCTCGGCCACCGGTCCGGTCGCTGCTCGGATCCCGCTCAACGGCGCCACCAACGGCCTGTACTTCTACAAGACCGTCACCGGCGAGATCACCAGCCGCGTGGCCGACCCGGGCGGCCGCCCGCTGTTCTTCGTCTACACCGGCGGCGGCGAGATCAACTTCGACCAGGTCAGCTTCACCGGCTCCGGTGTCGCTGCCGACGTGGCGCCGTTCATCACCACCGCCACCGCCACCCCGGCCGAGGGTGCCGCGCCGCACCAGGTCGCGTTCACGGCGACGGCCACCGACTCCGACAACGCCAACGAGGCCATCTCCTACGCCTGGGACTTCGGCGTGGCCGGCACCGACGCCGACAAGGCCGTCGGCCAGAACGCCACCTACACCTACGCCACCGCCGGCAGCTACACCGCGACGGTCACCGCGACCGACAGCACCGGCAAGAGCAGCACCAAGACGGTCGGCGTCGTCGTCCGCCGTGCGTGCGCCACCCTCCCGACCCCGGAGGCCGGTTACACGCTGCTGTTCAACGGCCAGAACCTCAACGGCTGGAAGCAGTCCGGTCCGGGCGGGTTCACCGTCGAGGACTGCGAGATGAAGTCCTTCGGTGGCCTCGGCCTGCTGTGGAACAACACCAAGCAGTTCGGCGACTACTCGCTCAAGCTGCAGTTCAAGCTCAGCGACGAGGGTGACAACTCCGGCGTCTTCACGCGGTTCCCCGACCCGGGCAACGACCCCTTCGTGGCCGTCGACAACGGTCACGAGATCCAGATCAAGGAGGGGCAGCCCAACGACGAGCCCCAGAAGACCGGCTCGGTCTACAACTTCGACCGGGAGGACGCCCGCAACCCCCGGCCGATCGGTCAGTGGAACGACTACGAGATCCGGGTGATCGGCCAGACCTACGTGATGACGCTCAACGGCGTCGAGGTCAACCGCTACACCTCCGACGGCTCCCGCGGCGACACCGGCTACGTCGGCCTGCAGAACCACGGCAACGCCGACGCGGTCTCCTTCCGCAACGTCCAGATCCGCGAGCTCGCCGTCGACGAGCCGTTCGTCAACGACGTCGAGGTCGACCCGGTCCGGGGCGGTGCGCCGCTCGAGGTGACCTTCACCGCCGACGGCGTCGACCGCCAGGGCGATGCGCTCACCTACGACTGGGACTTCGGTGACGGCTCTGCCGTCGTCACCGGTGCTGCGGCCGAGGTCGAGCACACCTACACCGCCGAGGGGACGTACACCGCGAAGGTCACGCCCGTCGACGTCGACGGCACCCGCGGCCAGTCCGTGAACGCCCGTCCGGTCACCGTGCTCACCGACCCGGTGCCGACCGCGACCGCGACGCCCACCTGCGGCGTCGCCCCGCTCCAGGTCGTCTTCGCCGGGTCGGCGACCGACCCGCAGGGCCAGGCCGTCACCTACGCCTGGGACTTCGGCGTCGCCGGTGTCACCGACGACACCTCCACCGAGGCCAACCCCACCTACACCTACACGCTGCCGGGCACCTACACGGCGACGCTCACGGTGAAGGACCCCGACGGCAACGAGGGCACCACGACGGTGCGCGTCCGGGCGCTCGAGTCCGGCGCCTGCCGGGCCGTGGCCGACCTGGCGCCGTTCTTCAACAACGACGGCATCTCGAACCACGAGAACCCCGGCGACGGCAACTTCGACGGCGGCGGCTGGCTCTTCGCCAGCGAGACGTTCCCCGCGGCACTGCGTCCCAACGGTGGCTCGCTGGTCGTCGACGGCGTCGACTACGAGTTCCCCAGCTCCGTCGACGGCCAGATGAACAACGTCGAGGCCGACGGCCAGGTCATCCCGCTCCCGACCGGCCGCTTCACCGGCCTGAGCGTCCTGGCCTCCGCGCACAACGGTGACGTGCAGCAGCCGGCCACGATCACCTACGGCGACGGAAGCACCTCCACGGTGCAGCTCCGCTTCACCGACTGGGCGGTCGGGCCGAAGTTCGGCGAGACCACGGCGGTCGACATGCCGCACCGCCACTTCTCCGGCGGCGACACGGGCCCGCGGGTCCGGATCTGGTCGCAGTCCTACCCGGTCCAGGACAAGGACCTGGTCAGCATCACGCTGCCCGACGACCCGAAGCTGCACCTCTTCGCGATCTCGGCGACCGTGCCGGGCGAGGAGCCCCCGTGCGACCAGCCCCGTCGCTCCGACGAGTTCGAGGACAGCGAGCTGCTCGACAACTGTCACTGGAACATCCGGCGGGCCGACCCCGAGCTGTACGACGTCGGCAACGGCGTCCTCGGCCTCGAGGCCGGGCCGGGCGAGTACAACACCGCGCCCAACGTGATCACCCAGGCCGCCCCCGAGGGCGAGTGGGAGGTCACCACCAAGCTGTCCTTCGACCCGACCGAGGAGGGCCAGCAGGCCGGGCTCGTGGTCGCCGGCGCCGGAGGCTCCGGGTTCGCCAAGCTGATGTTCGTCCGCAAGAGCACCGGCGGCAACGAGTGGATCGAGTTCCTCAAGAGCAGCGACCCCAACAACAGCTTCGACTTCAACGGCGACTGGCACACCGGTGGCGCCGGCTTCGGCGGCCCGTTCCTGCCCGCCGACTTCCCGACCACCTTCTGGCTGCGGGTGAAGTCCGACGGCACCAACCTCACCGGGCACTACTCGACCGACGGTGAGACCTTCACCCAGGTCGGCGTCCCGCGGGCCCTCGCGGGCATCGACGCCCCGCGCGTCGGCGTGATGGCGCTGCGTGGCGCCGCCACGACCGCCCCCGTGGCCGAGTACGAGTACGTCCGGTTCGCCGGCGAGCCCGTCCTCGAGTACCCGGAGGTGCCGATCGCCGAGCCCACGATGACGTCCTGCTCGCGCAGCGACGACTTCGCCGCTGCCCTCGACACCGGTCGCTGGGACAGCATCCTGCGCGAGGACCCCGCCCTCTACGACGTCGTCGACGGCAACCTCGAGATCGAGACCGGCCCCAACGAGCTGTGGGGCGGTTCGCCCAACCTGATCCTCCAGTCGATGCCGGAGGGTGCCTACACCGCCGTCACCAAGCTGACCCTGGCGAGCACCGCCGGCGGGCAGCAGGCCGGCCTGGTCATGCACGACCCGGCGAGCGACAGCTACCTCAAGCTGGCCTTCGTCGACAAGGGCAGCGGCAACCGCTGGGTCGAGTTCCTGCGCAACGCCGACGGCCAGAACGAGTTCTCCGGCAACTGGCACTCCGGCCCGGGCGGTGACTTCGGTGGGCCGTTCCTGCCTGCCGACTTCCCCCAGACCGTGTACCTGCGGATCTCCTCGGCCGACGGCGTCACCTTCCGCGGTGAGTACTCCGTCGACGGTGAGACCTGGCAGTCGGCCGGCGACGACCGGCAGGGCTTCGGTCCCGACACGCGTGTCGGTCCCTACGCCCTGCGCGGCCCCGCCACCGAGTCCGCGACCGCGAAGTTCGCCTGGTTCGGAGCGGCCCCCGAGCGCGAGTGCGCCGACAACACCGCGCCTGAGGTGTCCGCCTCGGCCACGCCGATCTCCGGCACCGCCCCGCTCGAGGTCGACCTGAACGCCGTGGGCACCGACGCCGACGACGACCAGCTCACCTACGCCTGGGACTTCGGGGTGGCCGGCGACGCCGACCGCGCCACGGGTCCGGACGCGACGTTCACCTACACCGCGGCGGGCACCTACACCGCCACGGTCACCGTGACCGACACCGCCGGGGCCACCGCCACCGACACGGTGCAGATCACCGTCGACCCCGCGTCGCAGGGCGAGACGTACGTCGTCGACGCGGTCGACACCACGACCACCAACCAGTGGGTCACCACGAGCAGCGCCAACGCTGCCGACGTGGGCACCTCCACCGTGACCGTCAAGACCGGCGACACCGTGGAGTGGCAGTTCGACCGGGCGACGATGTCCCACGACATCACCTCGCTCGACTCCGCCGACGACTGGGACCCGAAGCTGCAGGACTACCGCGACCCCAACGGGGCGCCGGTCCGCTACACCTTCACCAAGCCGGGCACCTACGAGTACTGGTGCTCGATCCACGGCGGCATGATGCGCGGCACCGTGGTGGTCGAGGCGGCCGGCAACACGGCGCCGACGGCTGCTCCGACGGTCGACCCCCGCACCGGTCCGGCCCCGCTGTACACCCACTTCGAGGCCAACGCCACCGACCCGGACGTGGGCGACACCCTCACCTACCTGTGGGACTTCGGCGAGTCCGACCTGCCGTCCGACACCTCGACGTCGGACCACGCCCACCACAACTACGTGAACCCGGGTCGCTACACCGCCAGCCTGACGGTGACCGACAGCAAGGGTGCGCAGTTCAAGCGCAGCTACGTGATCACCGTGACCGGCGGCGTGAACCCGGTCGTCACGGCCAGCGCCAACCCCACGACCGGCAACGCACCGCTCAACGTCGTCTTCATGGGCGGCGCCCAGGACGAGCAGGGCGGCACGCTGACCTACGAGTGGGACTTCGGGGTCCCCGGCACCGACGCGGACAAGGCGACGAACGCCCGGGCGACCTACACCTACACCCAGACCGGCACCTACACCGCCACGCTGACGGTCACCGACCCTGAGGGGAACAAGGGCACCGACACGGTGGAGGTCGTGGTGGGTGGCTTCGTCGCCCCCGACGTCACCGCGACGGCGTCGCCGTCGACCGGTGCGGCTCCGCTCGACGTGGAGTTCTCCACGGAGGTCACGACCGATGGTGGGTTCGAGCCGTTCGCCGACGGCACGACGGCCTACGCAGACCTGGCAGGCACGGCCGAGATGGTCCGTCGACGCGGCGAGACCTTCACCATGCTCGACGTCACCGGCCTGAAGCCGAACGCGTCGCACATGGTCCACGTGCACGAGCTGCAGTGTGGGGAGCTCAACGGCGGACCCCACTTCCGGTTCGACGAGACCCAGCCGTACGCCGAGGCCAACGAGATCTGGCTGCCGTTCACCACGAACGCCCAGGGGGCCAGCGGGCGGGTCGAGGACATCATGCCCATCCGGGCCGGCGCCAAGGCCGTCTCGATCGTGATCCACGACCCGGACAACATGGCGAAGCGGATCGGCTGCGTCGACCTCACGCCGAGCACGGCCGACCTCACCTACGACTGGGACTTCGGTGACGGCACGACGGGTGAGGGCGCAGACGTGGACCACACCTACACCGAGCCGGGTACCTACACGGCCAAGGTCACCGTGGGCAGCGCCCACGCCGGCCACATGCCCGGTCACGACGCCACGGCGACCGCCGAGGTCCAGGTCGTCGTCACCGGCGAGTCCGACACCACCGCTCCGCAGACCCGGGTGGTCTCCGGCCCGAGGAGCGCCACCAAGAGCCGCACCGCGACCTTCCGGTTCGGCTCCAGCGAGGCCGGCAGCACCTTCGAGTACAGCCTCGACAACGGCGCGTGGAAGTCCAGCGCCGCCACGGCGACGTTGCGCAACCTGCGCGACGGCGTCCACCGGCTGCGGGTCCGGGCCACCGACGCGGCGGGCAACACCGACGCCTCGCCGGCGGTCCACACCTGGCGGGTCGACACCCGCGGTCCGTCGGTCCGGGCGACCGGCCCCGCCGGGAGCACGCGTGACCGCACCCCCACGGTCCGCGCGACCGTGAGCGACGCGGGCACCCAGCTGGCACAGCGCCACCTGAGCCTGCGCGTCGACGGCAAGGCGGTGCGCGGCCTGAAGTACAACGCCCGCACCGACCGGATGACATGGACCCCCGGACGAGCGCTGTCCGTCGGGCGCCACGCCGTGAGCCTGGTCGCGGTCGACGAGGCCGGCAACCGGACCGTCAAGCAGTGGCGGTTCACCGTCCGGCGCTGACCAGACGTACGCACCACCGATAGTTCAGTCACACCTTCACCGCATCTCCCAGCAGTCCGGTCCCGAGCCGGACTCGAACGAAGGCAGGACAGCATGAGGAAGTTCCGTTCCCCCGCGACGCGCGTCAAGGCGTGCGTCGCGGGGCTGGCGGCCCTGGCCGTCGCCGGCGGGGTCATGACCGCCGACCCGGCCGCGGCCGCCGTGGCCTCGGCGCCCGACGTGGCGCCGTACGAGATGCAGAACGGGGCGGCGGCACTCGACGCCCTCCGCTCCCAGGCCGCCGCACCGGGGCTCACCCCCGCGGCAGCCCCGAAGGCGGCCGCGGCCGCGGCGCCGGAGTACGACGTCCTCGTCTTCAGCAAGACCGCCGGTTTCCGGCACGACTCGATCCCCGCGGGCATCCGCGCGGTCCAGCGCCTCGGCGCGCAGTACGGCTTCTCGGTCGACGCCACCGAGGACGCCACGGCGTTCACCACGGCCAACCTCGCCAAGTACGAGGCCGTCATCTGGATGTCGACGACCAGCGACGTCCTCAACGCGGCGCAGCAGACCGCCTTCGAGACCTACATCAAGGGCGGCGGCGGCTACGTCGGGGTCCACGCGGCCTCCGACACCGAGTACACCTGGCCCTGGTACGGCGAGCTCGTCGGCGCCTACTTCCAGAGCCACCCGGCCGGCACGCCGACCGCCAGCATCGACGTGGAGGACAAGGAGCACCCCTCCTCCTGCGCGCTGCCGGACCGGTGGACCCGCACCGACGAGTGGTACAACTTCCAGTCCAAGACCAACCCCGTCGTCAACGGCGGCGGCACCGACTACAGCCCCCGCGGCGACGTCAACGTGCTCGCGACGCTCGACGAGTCCACCTACGTCGAGAACGACGGCAACAACACCGACGACGACCACCCGATCGCCTGGTACCAGGAGTTCGACGGCGGCCGCAGCTTCTACACCGGTGGGGGCCACACCCAGGCCTCGTTCTCCGAGCCGCTCTTCCGGCTCCACCTGCTCGGCGGCATCCAGTACGCCGCCGACCAGGCTCCCGACGCCTGCACCGAGCTGCCGCCCACCGACGCCTCCTTCGACCAGATCACGCTGGCCAAGGGTGACGACAAGATCGGCGAGCCGATGGCTCTCTCGGTGATGCCCGACGGCCGGGTGCTGCACAACGCCCGCGACGGCCGGGTCTTCCTGACCGACCTCGACGGCAACACCACCGAGCTCTACGACGTCCCGATCTACACCCACGACGAGGACGGGCTGCAGAGCATCGCGGTCAGCCCGAACTTCGAGGAGGACGGCTGGGTCTACCTCTACTACGCCCCGCCGCTCAACACGCCCGCCGGCGACGCCCCCAACGACGGCAACGCCGCTGCGTTCGCGCCGTTCAAGGGCTACAACGTCCTGACCCGGATGAAGTTCGTCGACGACGACCTGGTGCCCTCGACCGAGCAGGAGATCCTGCGGGTCGAGGCCGACCGCGGCATCTGCTGCCACGCCGGCGGCGCGATCGACTTCGACGCACAGGGCAACCTCTACCTGTCCACCGGTGACGACTCCAACCCGTTCGCCTCCGACGGCTACACCCCGATCGACGAGCGCGCGACCCGCAACCCGGCCTTCGACGCCCAGCGCAGCTCGGCCAACACCAACGACCTGCGCGGCAAGGTCATCCGGATCACGCCGAACGCCACGACGGCGGCGTACACCGTCCCGACCGGCAACCTCTTCCCCGAGGCGAGCGACCCCGGGAACAAGACGCGTCCCGAGATCTACGCGATGGGCTTCCGCAACCCGTTCCGGATGACCGTCGACAAGGAGACCGGCTACGTCTACCTCGGCGAGTACGGCCCCGACGCCGGCGGGCCCAGCGCGACCCGCGGGCCCGGCGGCCAGGTCGAGTTCAACCAGATCCGCGCGGCCGGCAACTTCGGCTGGCCCTACTGCACCGGCACCAACACCCCGGCCGAGACCTACAACGACGTCACGTTCACCGATTCGGGTGTCACTGCCGGGCCGAAGTTCAACTGCGCCGCGCCGGTCAACAACAGCCCGAACAACACCGGCCTGACCACCCTCCCGCCGGCCCAGCCGGCGTGGATCAAGTACGACGGGAACACGGTCACCTACAACGGCCAGAGCAACACCACCGAGTTCGGCGGCGGTGGCGAGGGCCCGATGGCCGGCCCGGTCTACAACTTCGACCCCGAGCTCGACTCGGACGTGAAGTTCCCCGAGTACTTCGACAACCACTTCTTCGCCGGCGAGTGGACCCGCGGCTGGATCCGCGACATCGCGATGGACGCCGAGGGCGACGTCACGGGCATCGACCCGTTCTTCGACTCCTCGACCCTCTACGCGGTCATGGACATGGAGTTCGGCCCCGACGGCTCGCTCTACGTCCTCGACTACGGCAACGGTGGCTACTTCACCGGCAACGAGAACTCCGCGATCTACAAGATCAACGCCATCAACGAGGGCGCGCGCTCGCCGAGCGCCAACGCCACGGCGACGCCGTCCTCCGGGCAGGCGCCGCTCCTGGTGCAGTTCTCCAGCCAGGGCTCGACCGACCCCGACGAGGGTGACTCGATCGCCTCCTACGCCTGGGACTTCCAGAACGACGGCACGGTCGACTCGACCGTGGCCAACCCGACCTTCACCTACACCGCCAACGGCGTCTACACCGCGCGGCTCACCGTCACCGACGAGACCGGCCGCACCGGCACCGACACCGCGACGATCACGGTCGGCAACACCGCCCCGACGGTCGAGATCACGATGCCGCCCGACGGCGCGTTCTTCGAGTTCGGCGACTCGGTCCGGGTCCAGGTCACCGTCACCGACCCCGAGGACGACGACATCGACTGCAGCAAGGTCGAGATCGACTACGTGCTCGGCCACGACTCGCACGGCCACCCGCTCAGCGGGGCCACGGGCTGCGACGTCGTCCTGCCCACGGTGCGCGACGAGGGTCACGACTCCTCGGCGAACATCTTCGGCGTCATCAACGCCAGCTACACCGACGAGGGTGGCGCCGGCGCCCAGGTGCTGTCGGGTGAGGACGAGGTCGTCCTGCAGCCCAAGCGCAAGCAGGCCGAGCACTTCACCTCGCAGCTCGGTGTCGCCACCGAGGCCACCACCGACCCGCTCGGTGGGGCGCGCAACGTGTCCAACATCGACGCAGGCGACCACATCTCCTTCGCGCCGATCAGCCTGTACCAGATCCCGAAGCTGCGCTTCCGCGTCGCCTCGGCCGGTGCCGGCGGCACCATCGAGGCCCGCCTCGGGAGCCCGACCGGCCAGCTGGCCGGCACGGCCACCGTCCCGGTGACCGGGGGCTGGCAGACCTGGCAGTTCGTCGACATGGACATCGCCGAGTCGGCCCGGACCGGCTCGCACGAGCTGTTCCTGGTGTTCAAGAACGCCAACCCCACCGCGACCGGGTTGTTCAACCTGAACTTCTTCGACGCGGCCGGCAAGGGTGTCTCGATCAACTCCAAGCCGCAGGTCGGCGCCCAGGCCACGCCCGTCCAGGGCACCGCGCCGCTGGCGGTCGCCTTCACCGGGTCCGCCAGCGACTACGACGGCGACGCGCTGACCTACGCCTGGGACTTCGGCGTCCCCGGCACCGACGCCGACAAGGCGACCACGCTCGACGCGACCTACACCTACACCGAGCCGGGCACCTACACCGCTCGGCTGACCGTGACCGACGCGCAGGGTGCCACCGGCACCTCGACGGTCACCGTCCGGGTCGTCAACAGCTGCGGCGTGCAGCAGTCCGACGAGTTCGACGGGACCGCGCTGGACGGCAAGTGGGAGGTCATCCGGCCCAGCGGCGACATCAGCGTCGGCGGCGGCAACCTGACCGTGCCGATCGGCAGCGGCAGCATGTACGGTCCCGGCGTCGGGACCGCCGAGGACGTCATCGTGCAGGAGACCCCCGATGGTGAGTGGGAGGTGACCGCCAAGGTCACCGCCGAGGTCACCGAGAACTACCAGCAGGCTGGTCTCCGGCTCTACGGCGACGACGAGAACTGGGCCTCGGTCCACCTCATCTCGGCCGGTGGCACCCGCGACGTCGAGTTCATCTACGAGGCGCAGGGCACCGCACGCAACAACGCGGAGGACAAGCTCGGCGGCGTGCCGGCCGAGTTCCCGACGACCTACTACGTGCGGCTGACCTCGGACGGCACCGACGTGCGGGCGTCGTACTCGACCAACGGCGAGACCTTCAGCCCGGTCGGTCGTACGGCTCCGCTGAGCGCCTTCACCAACCCGAAGATCGGGCCGACGGCGCTCTCCGGTGGGGCGGCCACCAGCCCGAACGCGACGTTCGACTGGATCCGCTTCGAGCCGGACGGCACCAGCGGTTCCACCGACCCGAGCGACGAGTTCGACGGCACCGCCCTCGAGGAGTGCCGCTGGAACGCCATCGTCCGGGAGGACAAGAACGCGTACTCCGTCGCGAACGGTGCGCTGACCATCCAGGGCGCGCCGGCCGACCTCTACACGGCCTCGGCCAACCAGGACCAGGCCACCAACCTGATCCTGCAGTCGGACTCCAACACCACGGAGGACTACACGATCGAGACGCAGCTGTCGGCGACCTACACCGACGGCTACGGCCAGGCCGGCCTGATGATCTACGGCGACGACGACAACTACGTCAAGCTCGACCCGGTGGCCGACGTCGACCGTCCGAACGAGAGCTTCAACCGCATCGAGCTCCGCTCGGAGTCCGGCGCGGCCATCCTGAACCCGCAACCGGAGGTCGTCGTGCCTCCGAACGTGTCGACGTTCAAGCTGCGGCTGACCAAGACCGGCGACAGCTACTTCGGTCAGGTCGACTTCGGCGGCGGCTGGGTGGATGTCGGGACCGTCACCAACCCGACGGCCGACATGGACTTCGGCGTCTTCTCGCTCGGCGTCCAGCAGTCCGGCCAGTCGGCGACGTTCGACTACTTCCGGGTCACCGGCACCGGCGCCGAGAACAGGGCCCCGGTCGCCGACGACGACACCGCGTCGACGTCGGTGGGTACCGCGGTCGACGTGCCGGTCCTCAACGGCGACACCGACCCCGACGGCGACACCCTCTCCGTCAGTGCGGTGACGACGCCGGCGAACGGCACTGCGGTGGTCAACGCCAACGGCACCGTGAAGTACACGCCGAAGGCCGGCTACACCGGGACCGACACGTTCACCTACACCGTCACCGACGGTGAGCTGACCGACACCGCGACGGTCACCGTCACGGTGCGAGCGGCGTGTGCCGTCAAGACTCCGGACGACACGTTCGAGGGCACTGCTCTCGACCCGTGCCGCTGGAACGCGATCGTGGCCGAGGACGCGACCAAGTACCGCGTCGCCGACGGGCGCCTGTTCATCACCACGGCGCCCGGCGAGATCTACCAGTCCGGTACGGGCAAGTCGAACCTCGTCCTGCAGTCGGCCGACCACGCCGGTCCTGACTGGACCATCGAGACCGTGGCTGACGTCAGGAACCTCGACGGCGGCTACAGCCAAGCCGGCCTGATGATCTACGGCGACGACGCGAACTACGTCAAGCTCGTGGCGATCGCCGACGACTCCGGGACCGTGGTCAACCGGTTCGAGCTCCGCTCGGAGGTCAACAACGTGATCGTCGGGGCCAACCCGCAGCCGGAGATCCTCGTGCCGGCCGGTGCCGACCTGAGCGCCGTCCGGTTCCGGCTGGTCAAGTCCGGCAGCACCTACACCGGTTCGGTGTCCTTCGACGGCGGTGCGACCTACGTCGACATGCCGAGGACGGTCGTCAACGAGATGGTGGCGCCGACGTTCGGTGTCTTCGCCGCGGGCGTGCTCCAGAGCGGTGACGAGGTCTCCTTCGACAGCTTCACCGTCGACGGCGAGGACCCCGTGGCCGCGGCCCCCGACACCCGCATCACCGGTGGGCCGAAGGGCATCACCCCGGCCAAGACCGCGAACCTGCGGTTCGTCGCCGTCGGTGACGGCGCCGCGGACGCGACGTTCGAGTGCAAGCTCGACGGCGCGGCCTGGGCTCCGTGCACCTCGCCGAAGGTCTACCGCAACCTCAGGGACGGCAGGCACACGGTGCAGGTCCGCGCCACCACCGACGGCGGGACCGACCCGACGCCGGCCCGGTGGACCTGGACCGTCGACGCCACCGGTCCGCGGGTCACCCAGGTGAGCCCGACCGGCGCCGTCCGCGACCGCACGCCCAAGCTGGGTGCGATCGTCAAGGACGCCAGCGGGGTCCGCGCCAGCGGCCTGCAGGTGTCGGTCGACGGCAAGCGGGTCAAGGGCGTGCGCTACAACGCCCGCACGGGCCGCCTGACCGTGACGCCGAAGGCGCTCGCGCCCCGTCGTCACAGCGTCCGGCTGGTCGCGGTCGACGCCGTGGGCAACCGCACGGTCAAGACCTGGAGCTTCACCGTCCGCCGCTGACGCCAGGCTCCGCGCCGTCAGGGCGCCGGCCACTCGGGGAGAACCCCCGGGTGGTCGGCGCCCTTCGGCGTTCCCGGGTGGTCGTGCGCGTTCCCGGGTCCTCGGGGTCCGGGCGGCCGCGCGGACCCTCGCGGGCAGAACTGGCGGTTCGGGGGTGAAGTTTTCGCCCGCCAGGTGCGGGTTTCCCCGGTGCACCGGGGAATCCCACACCCGGCCGAGCCCACCCGTCACACCGTGCGCAGCCGCACCACTCCGCAGGCAGAACCTGAACTTCGCAGGCAATGCATTGCCCGGGAAGATCAGACTTCCCCGGCCCACCGGTGAAATCTCGGCCGGGCCCCAGGCGCCCAGCCCCGCAGCAGCGAGCTACAGGGCGGCGACCCGGGCCACCGGGTTGGCGAGCATCGCGTCGACCGACTGCGGTGCCAGGAACTGCTGGACGGCCATGGTGGCGGCGCCGATGACGCCGGCGTGCTCGCCGGTCTGGGCCGGGACGACGCTCAGCTCGCCGGTGGCGAGCGGGAGGGAGCGGGCGTAGATGACCTCGCGGACGCCGGCGAGGAGGCTGGGGGCGCCGCCGGCGAGCGAGCCGCCGAGGACGATGACCGAGGGGTTGAGCAGGCTCACGCAGGAGGCGAGGACCTCGCCGATGTCGCGACCGGCGCGGCGGATCGCGGCGACCGCCTCGCGGTCGCCGTGGGCGAGCTGCTCGAGGACGACGCGGCTGGCGTCGGCGACGGGGCCGTGGTTGACGTCGAGCTGCTGGGCGATGGCGCGGGCGCTGGCGATGGCCTCGAGGCACCCGTGGTTGCCACAGCCGCAGAGGGCGTCGCCGCCGCGCGGGCTCTGGACGTGTCCGAGGTCGCCGGCCGAGCCCTGGGCGCCGCGGTGCAGGCGGCGTCCGCTGATGATGCCGGCGCCGATGCCGGTGGAGACCTTGACGAAGACGAGGTGCTCGACGTGCGGGTAGACCACCGAGTGCTCGCCCAGCGCCATCAGGTTGACGTCGTTGTCGACCAGCACCGGCGCGCCGAGGCGCTCGCTGACCCAGTCGGCCACGCCGAAGCCGTCCCAGCCGGGCATGATCGGCGGCTTCACCGGTCGGCCGGTGTGGTGCTCGACGGGGCCGGGCAGGCCGATGCCGACGCCGGCGAGGTCGATCCGGCTGCGGCCGGCGCGCTCGAGCAGGCGGTCGGTGACCTCGACCAGCCAGCCGAGGGTGCGCTCGGGGCCGTCGGCGATGTCGAGGACGACGAACTCCTCGACCACCACCGAGGCGGTGAGGTCGGTGAGTGCGGCGTGCCCGTGGGTGACGCCGAAGTCGGCGGCCAGCACGAGCTTGGCCGAGGGGTTGAACGCGAAGCGGGTGGGCGGCCGGCCGCCGGTGGAGCGGCTCTGCCCGGAGGGCTGGAGCAGGCCGACCGACAGGAGCCCCTCGATGCGGCCGGCGACCGTCGAGCGGGCCAGGCCGGTCATCTCGATCAGGTCGGCGCGGGTGCGCGGGCGGCCGTCGAGCATCAGGTGCAGGAGGTCGCCGCCGCCGGGTGGCGGGGCCGAGGGAGCGATCGGGCTCGGTGCGTGCAGTGTCTCCACACCGGGGGCGGGGAGGGTCTGCGACATGCTCGCTAGTCAATCATGAGGCGTACGTCATACGGAACGACTTTGGCACTTTCAGTCACCCTAGTTTTGTGCGACGCTCGACAAAAGAGGCGAGGCCCGACGGGGGTCCTCCTCGAGCCCGGTCCTGCGCCCGTTGACATTAGTTCGACTGTCGTACTTAATAGCGGGGTGACCTACGTCCTCGGGATCGACAGCTCCACCCAGTCGGTCAAGGCGCTGGTGGTCGACGCCGACGACGGCACCGTCCTCGCCCAGCACGCCGTCCCCCACCCGCCGGGCACCGAGGTCGACCCCCGGGCCTGGACGGCGGCCGTCGACCAGGCGCTGGCCGGTCTGCCGCCCGACCTCGTCGGTGCCGCCGCGGCCGTCGGCGTCGGCGGCCAGCAGCACGGCATGGTCGCCCTCGACGCCGACGACGCCCCGGTGCGCGACGCCCTGCTCTGGAACGACACCCGGTCCGCCGCGGCCGCGGCGAACCTGGTCGCCGAGATGGGCGGCCCGCAGGCCTGTGCCGAGGCGGTCGGCAGCGTGCTCGTGGCGTCGTTCACGGTGACCAAGCTGCGCTGGCTGCGCGACCACGAGCCCGAGCGCGCGGCCCGCGTCGCCCGGGTGCTGCTGCCCCACGACCACGTCTCGCGGCACCTGTCGGCCCCGGGCACCGAGCCCTTCACCGACCGCGGTGACGCCTCGGGCACCGGCTACTTCGCCACGGCCGAGGGGCACTGGCGGCCCGACCTGGCCGCTGCCGCACTCGGCCACGAGCCCGCGCTGCCGCGGCTCGTCGCACCCGGGGCCGCCGCCGCCGAGACCCCGACCGGGGCCCTGGTCTCCGCCGGCACCGGCGACAACATGGCCGCGGCGCTCGGCATGGCGCTGGGCGAGGGCGACGTCCTCGTCTCGGTCGGCACGTCCGGCGTCGCCTCCGCGGTCAGCGCTTGTCCGGTCGCCGACGGCACGGGCGTGGTCACCGGCTTCGCCGACGCGAGCGGCGGCTTCCTCCCGATGGTCACCACGATGAACGCCGCCGGCGTGCTCGACCTGCAGGCCCGCTGGCTCGACGTCGACCACGACGAGCTCGCCCGGCTCGCCCTGGCCTCGACGCCCGGGGCCGGCGGCGTCGTCCTGTCCCCCTACTACGGCGGCGAGCGCAGCCCCGACCGCCCGCGCGCCACCGGCACCTGGACCGGGCTGACCCCGCGCACCACCCGCGCCGACCTCGCCCGCGCGGCCTTCGAGGCGCTGCTGTGCTCGCTGGCCGACGCCGTCGACCAGGTCGCCGCGGTCACCGGGGTCGAGACGCGCCGCGTGCTCCTCGTCGGTGGCGCCGCCCGCAACCCCGCCCTGCGCGCGCTCGCCCCGGCGGTGCTCGGCCGACCCGTCACCGTCCCGCCGGCGGGGGAGTACGTCGCCCTCGGCGCCGCCCGGCAGGCCGCCTGGGCCCTCGCCGGCGCCGCGGCGCCCCCCACCTGGCCCCGCCCCGACGCCGACCTGCTCGAGGCCGAGCCCGACCCGTGGATCCGCGAGACCTACGCCGAGCTGCGCGAGCGCACCGCCCCCTGGACCTGACCCCGCACCACCGGCCCGACAGCACCACCAGCCCGACCCATCCCACCTCCGACGACGAAGGAACCTCCCGTGCCCGACCTGCCCACCCCCCAGCCCAGCGACAAGTTCTCCTTCGGCCTCTGGACCGTCGGCTGGCAGGGACGCGACCCGTTCGGCGACGCCACCCGCGCGCCGATGGACCCGGTGCACGCCCTGGAGAAGCTCGCCGAGCTCGGCGCGTACGGCGTCAACTTCCACGACGACGACCTGATCCCGTTCGGCGCCACCGACGCCGAGCGCCAGGCGATCATCGACCGCTTCAAGCAGGGCCTGGCCGACACCGGCCTCGTCGTGACCACCGCGACCACCAACCTGTTCACCCACCCGGTCTTCAAGGACGGCGGCTTCACCGCCAACGACCGCGACGTGCGCCGCTTCGCGCTGCGCAAGGTGATGCGCAACATCGACCTCGCCGCCGAGCTCGGCGCCAAGGTCTACGTCGCCTGGGGCGGCCGGGAGGGTGCCGAGTACGGCGCGTCCAAGGACGTCCCCGCGGCGCTGGCGCGCTTCAAGGAGTCCTTCGACCTCCTCACCGACTACATCACCGCGCGCGGCTACGACCTGCGCCTGGCGATCGAGCCCAAGCCCAACGAGCCGCGCGGCGACATCCTGCTGCCCACGATCGGGCACGCGATCGCGTTCATCAACGAGCTCGACAAGCCCGAGCTCGTCGGGGTCAACCCGGAGATCGGGCACGAGGAGATGGCCGGCGTCAACGCCGCCGCGGGCTACGCCCAGGCGCTGTGGCACGGCAAGCTCTTCCACATCGACCTCAACGGCCAGCACGGTCCGCGCTACGACCAGGACCTGCGCTTCGGCGCCGGCAACGTCCAGGGCGCGTTCTGGGTGGTCGACACCCTCCTCGCCGGCGGGTACGACGGCCCGGTGCACTTCGACTTCAAGCCGGCCCGTACCGAGGACGAGGACGGCGTGTGGGTCTCCGCGGCGGCCTGCATGACCAACTACCTCGTGCTGCGCGACAAGGTGCAGGCCTTCCGCGCCGACCCCGAGGTGCAGCAGGCGATGACCGCGGCCCGGGTACAGGAGCTGTCCACCCCGACGCTCGGCGAGGGCGAGGGCTGGGAGCAGCTGCTCGCCGACACGCTGCCCGACCCCGAGGCGCTCGCCGCCCGCGGCGCGGCGTTCGAGAAGCTCGACCAGCTCGCGCTCGAGCACCTCTACGGGGTCCGCTGACCACGGGGACCGACCAGCTCCGGCGTCGCCACACGGCGCTGGTGCTGCGCACCCTGCGCCGGCTCGGCCGGGCCACCCGCGCCGAGCTGGCGGTCTCGACCGGGCTGGCCAAGGCCACCGTCGGGGTCATCGTCGCCGGGCTCGAGCTCGACGGCACCGTGGCCGAGGAGCCGGCGCCGGGCGACCGGACGCCGGCCCGCGGCCGCCCGGGCCGTCCCCTCGTGCTGACGCCCGGCCGGCACCTCGGGCTCGGCCTCGAGCTCAACGTCGACTACGTGACCGCGGTGGTCCTCGACCTCGCCGGCGGGGTGCTGCTCAGCAGCTCGCACCCGGTCGGCGCCGACCGGGAGGACGTCCTGCTGGGCCTGGTCGCGGGGCTGCGCGACCGCGTCGGCGCCGACCACGTCGTCGGTGTGACGGTCGCGGTCCCGGCGCTGGTCCGCGACGACGACCGCACCGTCGCGTGGGCACCCAACCTCCCGCTGGCAGGACCCGGCCTGGCCGAGGCGGTGCAGGCGCTGCTGCCCGGCTGCGACGTGCGGGTCGTCAACGACGCCAACTGCGCGGCGTACGCTGAGGCCCACCACGGCGTCGCGGTCGACGTGCCGCAGTCGCTCTACCTCACCGGCACCGTCGGCATCGGCCTCGGCATCGTGGCCGACGGCGAGGTGGTCACGGGCGGCGGTGGGTTCGCCGGCGAGGTGGGTCACCTGCCGATCGGCGATCCCGACGCGCCCTGCGGGTGCGGTCGCCGCGGGTGCTGGGAGGCCTCGATCGGCCTCCACGCGATGCTGCGGGCGCTCGACCTCGACGAGCTCGGCACGCCGACCGCCACCGCCGAGGCCGTCGCGGCGCGCGCCGCCGAGGACGCCCACGCCCGCGCCGTCCTCGACCGGGTCGGCCACGACCTCGGACTCGGGCTGGCCACGCTGAGCGGCGTGCTCGACCCCGGGGTGATCGTGCTCGGGGGCTACTTCGTGCCGCTCGGCGAGCTGGTCCTCGGCCCCGCCCGCGCGACCCTCGACGAGCGCCTGGACCCGCCCGGTCGCGACCGCCCCGAGCTCAGGCTCAGCGCGCTGGGGCTGCAGGCCGCGGCCCTCGGCGCTGCCGAGCGGTCGCTGGGCGCGGTGCTCAACGGCACCTGACACCTCCGCTCGGCTTGTAACGATCCAACCGACCGACCTCCCCGGCGGTGGCTCCGACGTGGGTACCGTGACCGGCCACTGGCACCTCGGGGAAGGCGGAGAACATGGTCGATGTCGAGCGGGTCCTGGACGAGGCCGGGTTGGCGAACCCCCACGTCCGTGAGTACGTCAGCCACTGGGCCGGCATCACCGAGCCCGACCGCGTCGAGGTCGTCGACGCCTCCGACGACGCCCGGCTCGTGGCCGAGGCGCTCGAGGCCGGCGAGCTCCAGCCCGCCGGTGAGGGCCTCTACTACTCGCGCTCCTACCACAAGGACACCGCGCGCTCGGAGGAGCGCACCATCGTGGCGACCAGCGACCCCGACGACCGGGGCGTCTACAACAACTGGCGCGACGCCGAGGAGATGACGGCCGGCCAGCTCGAGCGGATGCGCGGGCAGAGCAAGGGCAAGACGATGTACGTCGTCCCCTACCTGATGGCGCCGCCCGGCTCGCCGCTGGAGAAGTACGCCGCCGGCGTCGAGCTCACCGACAACCGCCCGGTCGTGCTGCAGATGATCCGGATGGCGCGGGTGGGCGTCGCCCACCTCGACGCCCTCGCCGACCCGGCGACGTTCGTGCGCGCCGTGCACGTCACCGGCGACCTGGAGAACCTCGGCCAGGGCACGCCCGAGGACCAGCGCTACTTCGTCACCGTCGCCGACCAGCGCACGATCCTGCACTTCGGCTCGTCCTACGGCGGCAACGCGCTGCTCGGCAAGATCGCCCACGGCCTGCGGCAGGCCTGCTACGACGGCCGCGCGTCGGGGTCGTTCCTCGCCGAGCAGTTCATGCTGCTCGGCATCACCGACAAGGAGACCGGGAAGAAGTGGCACGTCTGCGGCGGCTTCCCGAGCGCCTCGGGCAAGACCAACCTGGCGATGACGCTCGCGCCCGACGCGATGGGCGCGCGCTACCACGTCGACTTCTACGGCGACGACATCGCCTGGCTGTGGGTCGGCGACGACGGTCGCGTCTACGGGATGAACCCCGAGTTCGGGGTCTTCGGCGTCGCCAGGGACACCAACGAGCTCACCAACCCCACCGCGCTCGACTCGATCGCCGCTGGCACGGGCGCGATCTTCACCAACGTCGCCTACAACCCCACCACCCAGGAGGTCTGGTGGGAGGGCCGCACGCCCGAGCCGCCGGCCGACCTCGAGGGCTGGGAGGACTGGAAGGGCGAGAGGATCGCTGATCGCGAGCCCGGCGACGACAGCGCATGGGCCCACCCCAACAGCAGGTTCACCACCACGCTGGCCAACGTGCCCAACGTCGCCGACGACTTCGAGAACCCCGCCGGGGTCCCGATCGACGCCATCATCTTCGGCGGCCGCACCCGCGACCGCGAGCCGCTCGTGCGGGCGATCACCGACCTCGCCGAGGGTGTGTACGACGGCCTGACGCTCGGCGCCGAGGCGACGTTCGCCGCCGACGGCCTCGACGGGCAGCTGCGCTACGACCCGATGTCGATGCGGCCTTTCCTCGCCTACGGCGAGGGCGACTACGCCGCACACTGGCTCGACATCATCGGCCGCGCGACCGACCAGCCGATCTTCGCCCACGTCAACTGGTTCCAGAAGGACCTCACCGAGGGCGGCGACGGCCACTTCCTGTGGCCCGGCTACCGCGAGAACCTGCGCCCGCTCCTCTGGCTGGTCCGGCTCCGCGACGGCGAGGTCAGCGGCCGGCAGACCCCGGTCGGGGTCGTCCCGACGCGCGAGGAGCTCGACCTGACCGGGCTCGACGTCCCCGAGGCCGACCTCGAGCGGATCCTGACGATCGACGTCGCGCGGTGGCGCCAGGAGATGGGCTTCCGCTCGGAGCACCTGCAGCAGTTCGACCGGCTGCCGGAGCAGATCTGGGAGGCCCACCGCCGGGTCGCGCAGGCGCTCGACGCCGCCGAGTAGGCGCCGGTCCCGTCCCCGGTCTCATCCGGAGGTGTGATGAGACCAGATCGCAACCCGAAGGTCTCGCCATCTGTTCGGAACGTCGGCGGATCGCCCGACCTGGGCAACCTCACGGTCGCGCCCGACCCGCTGCCGATCACCCAGGGTGAGGACACGTCGTACACGGCCAGCTGGACCGGCCTCGACGCCGGCTCCTACCTCGGCCTGGTCGGCTACGAGGGGTCGAGCGACCGCACCTACCTCGAGGTCGAGGTGGGGGCACCGCCCGCTCCGTAGCAACCCCCGCACCACCGGCACGGACGAACGGCACCCGGGTCCACCCGGGTGCCGTTCGTCGTCGGTGCGGCGTCCTGCTGCGGGTCAGCCCTCGAAGCAGGGCCCGTCGAAGGTGAACCCACCGGCCGTGGCGCCCTCGGTGAAGTCCTGCAGCACCGTCAGGCCGGCGTCGGCGGCCGGGTCGACCTTGCTGATCACGCTCTGGGTGAAGATGTCGTTCTCGCCCGTGCGGTCGCCGGCCTCCTCGGGGAGCATCCCCTCGTAGTCGACCGACTCGAGCTCGCCGACGGCCTCGATCAGGCCCTCGCGGGTCTTGTCGTAGTCACCGTCGATCCACGTCTCGAGCGCCGCCTTGAGCGGGTAGCTCCACGCCCAGCCGGAGGTGTAGCCGTCGTTGGGCTCGACGTCGCCGAGGGCCTCGCGCATGGCGGTGTGCCCCGGCGTGTCGGTGCCGTAGGAACCCCACGGGCCCACGTGGATGAACAGCTGCTCCAGCGCGTCGGCGGCGGGGTTGTCGGGGGAGAGCAGCGCCGGGTTCCAGGTGGGCGAGAGACCGACGAACTGACCGGTGTAGTCCTGGGCGGCGGCCTGCCCGACGATCACGGCCGTCTCGGTGGGGCCGGTCCCGAGGATGACCACGTCGGGCTGCTGCTGCACGATCGCGCTGATCGCACCGGACTGCTCCTCCGCGCCCGGCCCGGTCTCGACGAACTCGAAGTCCGCGCCCGCGGCCTCGGCGGCCGCCTCCGCGCCAGCGGCACCGTCCTCGCCGTAGTCGCCGGGGAACCCGACCGCCATCACGCTCGCGACCTCGCCCTCCCCGGCGAGGTAGTCCACGGCGTTCATCGCCTCGACGCAGTAGGACGAGCCGGACTCGAGGATGTTGTCCTCGAAGCCCCACAGCGACGTCCAGGACGCGGGGGCGCCGATCACCGACTGCTCCTTCATCCGGTCGAGGATGGCGAGCGTCGTGGGTGAACCCAGGGTCTGGGCGAGGGCGAGGACCTCGGGCTCGATCTCGCCGTACACCTCGGCATGGGTCTGCGGGCTGTAGAGGTTGTCGCGGACGTACTCGGTGACGTCGATGTCGAAGCCCCCGATGCCGCCGTCCTCGTTGACCCGCCGCCAGAACGCCTCCTGCGCCTCGGTGATCGGGACGCCGAGCGCGGCGAACGGTCCGGCGGTCAGGTCGGAGATGCTGCCGAGGTAGATGCAGCCGTTGTCCTGGTTGACGGCCTCGGGGCAGGGGTCGGACGTGACGCCGGGTGCGTTGATCTCGACGGCTTCGTCGCCGCCGCCGCTCGCGGTCCCGCCCTCGTCGTCGCGGCCGCAGGCGCTGACCGTGAGGACCAGCGCGGCGAGGACCGCGCCGGTCGCCCGTGCTCTGTGGTGGTGGGTCATGCTCTCTCCTTGGTGTGGTGCGAGGTGCTGCGGTGGGTGACGCGGCCGGCGGTCAGTAGCTGAACGGCCAGCTCTTCCAGTAGGTGCGGATCCGAACCCAGATGCCGAAGAGGCCTCGAGGCTCGAACAGCAGGAAGACGATGATGAGCAGCCCGTAGAGGATCTGCTCGACCTGGAAGACGTTGGGGCTCTCGCTGGCCCGGCTGCTGATGAAGCCGAAGTAGCCCGGCAGCTCGCGGGTCAGGATCGGCAGCATGCCGATGAACATCGCCCCGGCGATGGTGCCGCCGACCGTGCCGGCGCCGCCGATGAGCACCATCGCGATGAACTCCACCGACAGGGCCAGGTTGAACGTGGCCGGGTCGAAGTTGGCCAGGATCGTCACGAACAGGCCGCCCGCGCAGCCGGCGTAGAACGAGGACAGGGCAAAGGCCAGGGTCTTGGTGCGCGGGAGGTCGACCCCCATCATCTCCGCGGCCATGTCGCGGTCGCGGACGGCGGAGAACGCGCGGCCCACCCGCGACCGGCCGATGTTGCGAGCCGCCAGCGCGAAGACCAGCAGCAGGACCAGCATCACGAAGTAGCGCTTCTGGTCGACGGTCAGGAACGAGTCGGGGGACGACGCCGCGAGGTCCTGGCCGAAGAGGACGAGCTCGGCGCCGCTGCGGCCCAGGCCGGCGCCCCCGGTCATGCTGCTCCACTCCCGGAAGACGTGCTCGCCCAGGAAGACCAGGCCGAGGGTGACGATCGCGAGGTAGAGCCCACGCAGGCGGGTCGCGATCGGCGCCACGATCACGCCGAAGACGGCGGCCACGAGGCCCGCCGCGGGCAGCCAGATCCACATCTCCTCGATGCCGAAGCCCAGGGCGCGGCCGTCGGGGTCGCCGGAGATGACGGCCGCGGTGTAGGCCCCGATCCCGAAGAAGAAGGCGTGGCCCAGCGAGACCTGGCCGGCCAGTCCGGTGACCAGGTTGAGACCCAGGGCGCCGATGGCGAACACGAAGGCGATCGACATCGTGTAGAGGATGTCGTCGGGCTGCGAGAACGGCACGAGCGCGGCGACCACGACGACCGCGGCGACGCCGAGGCGCTTCGGCGTGGTGTTGAAGAGCGCCAGCTCCTGCTCGTAGGACTGGAAGAACGCCGGGCGCCCGCGGACCTTCTTGCTGCGGCGGATCGCCGGGGGGCCGGTCGTGGGCTTGGGGGCGGTGGTGCTCATACTCGCCTCACCTCCGGGGTGCCGAACAGGCCGTAGGGACGCACGAGCAGGACCAGCAGCATCAGGCCGTACGGCGCCACCGCCGACACGTTGTCGCCGAGCCACGGCGCGACGTCGCGGGAGTAGGCACCGACGAGCTGCTGGGTGAGGCCGACGGCCAGGCCCCCGATGACCGCGCCCGGGAGCGAGTCGAGCCCGCCGAGGATGATCGCGGGCAGGGCGATCAGCGCGATCAACCACGTGTTCTGGTCGACCCCGGCCGTGGTCGCGGCCAACGACCCGGCGACGGCGGCGAGGGCCCCGGCGATCGCCCACGAGGTCGCGAACACCGCGCCCACGCTGACCCCCTGGGTCATCGCGGCCTCCTGGTCGAACGCCGCCGCCCGCATGGCGAGGCCGAACGGCGTCCGCTGGAAGAACACCAGCAGGGCGGCCACCACCACCAGGACGGTCGCCATCATCACCGCGTGGCGGATCTGCACCGAGACCCCGGCCAGCTCGAAGGTCTCGATGCCCCACGGGAAGCCGACGCTGCGCGAGCCGCTGCCGATCTGGGAGTTCGCGACGACGCGCACCGCGACGTCGATGCCGAGGGTGATGATCGCGATGGTGAACACCGCCTTGCCGACCATCGGACGCACGGCGACCCGCTCGACCGCCAGGGCGAGGACCGCGGTGGCCAGCGCGGCCACGGTGACCGAGATCAGGAAGGACAACCCGGTGAACAGGACGAACCCGAGTGCCGGCACCAGGTAGGACGTGATGACGGCCCCGGTGACCATGAAGGCCGGCTGGGCGAAGCTGATCACGCGCGTGGCCTTGTAGATGATCACGAAGCCGAGCGCCAGCATGGCGTAGACCGACCCGATGCCGAGCCCGCGCACGACCGCCTCCAGGAACGTGGTCATGCGGCACCGTCCTTCCTGGGGGCGTACATCGACTCGACCAGGTCGTCGAACGCCGAGACGACCGCGGCCCGCTTGAGCTTCTGGGTGGCGGTCAGCTCGCCGTCCTCGTGGTCGAGCTCCTTGGGCAGGAGCCGGAACTCCTTGACCTGCTCGACCGAGGCGAAGCGGGTGTTGACGTCGTCGACGACGCCCCGGAGGAGCTCGAGCACCTCGGGCTTCTCGGTGAGGTCGCGCAGGGTGCTGTAGCCGAGCCGCTTGCGCTGCGCCCAGTCGCCGACCGTGTCGAGCTCGATGCCGATCAGCGCGGTGAGGTACTTGCGGCCGTCGCCGACGACGAGCGCCTCCTTGACGTACGGCGACGCCTTGAGCTCGTTCTCGATCTGCGACGGGGAGATGTTCTTGCCGCCGGCGGTGATGATGATGTCCTTCATCCGGTCGGTGATCTTGAGGTGCGTCCCGTCTACCCACTCGCCGACGTCGCCCGTGTGCAGCCAGCCGTCGGGCTCGAGCACCTCGGCGGTGGCGTCCGGCCGCCCCCAGTAGCCCGCGAAGACGGCCGGGTGGCGGGTCAGGATCTCGCCGGTCACGTCGTCGACGCGGACCTCGATGCCCTCGTGGGCCTCGCCGACCGTGCCGAGCCGGATCCGTCCGGGCTTGGCGGCCGTGGCCACCGCGGTGTTCTCGGTCATCCCGTAGGCCTCGTGCATCGGGACCCCGATCCCCATGAAGAACTTCAGCACCTCCGGCGCGATCGGGGCCGCGCCGGAGGTGGCGTGCCGGACCCGGCGCATGCCCAGCCGCTCGGTCAGCGCGCGGTAGCAGAACAGCCAGCCCACGGCGTACTGCAGCCGGGTGCCCGCGGTGTGCCGGCCGCCGTTGGCCGCCAGCGTCTGGGCGATCCGGCTCGCCCGGCCCAGCCAGAACCGGGCGACGTGGCGCTTGAACCAGCTCGCGCCCGAGAGCCGGGTCTCGACGCCGGCCAGCAGCTTCTCCCAGATCCGTGGGACGCCGAACAGGATGGTCGGCTGCACCTCGCGCAGGTTCTGCGGGACGGTGTCGATGGACTCGGCGAAGCTGACCTGGGTCGCGGCCGCGGCGTTGAACCAGGTGGTGAAGATGCGCTCCGCGACGTGGCTGAGCGGCAGGTAGGACAGCAGCAGGTCACCGGGTCCGGGGGGCGGGCTGGTGAACGCGCCCTCCTGGCACAGGACCTTGATGGCGAACTCGACGTTGGCGACGGTGAGCATCGCCCCCTTGGGCGGCCCGGTGGTGCCCGAGGTGTAGATCAGCGTCGCGAGGTCGTCCGGGCGGGCGTCGTCGGCCGCGCGGTCGACGGCGTCCGGGTGGGCGTCGCGGTGCCGGGCGCCCTCGGCGAGGAAGTCGTCCCACGCGACCAGGCGCGTGCGACCGTACGTCGGTGCGTAGCGTCCCCGGATGCCGCGCGGCTCGGCGTAGACGATCGTCGTCAGGTCGGGGCACTGCTCCAGCACCTCGAGAGCCTTGTCGACCTGCTCCTGGTCCTCGGCGAACAGGACGCGGGAGCCCGAGTCGGCGAGCAGGTAGCCCACCTCGGCGGCGGGGTTGGTCGGGTAGAGCCCGACCGACGCGGCCCGGACGGCGAGCGCGCCCATGTCGGCGACGAGCCACTCCGGGCGGTTCTCGGAGTGGATGGCCACGCGGTCGCCGGGGCGCACGCCGTCGGCGAGCAGGGCGTGCCCGAAGAGGGCGACCTGGTCCCAGTAGTGCGCCCAGCTCCACGGGCGCCACACGCCCAGGTGCTTGTCGCGCAGGGCGACGGCGTCGGGCCGGTGGCGCGCGTGGTCGCGGATCCGGGTGGCCGGGGTGCTCGTCGTCGTCGGCGCGGGAGCCTTCTCGTCCAGGACCGTCATCTCGTGACCTCCTCGCCCAGGTAGGCGCGCACGACCTCGGGGTGGGTCTGCACCTCGGCGGGGGTGCCGGTGGCGACCGGGGTGCCGAAGTCGACGACGAGGACCCGGTCGGCGAGGTCCATCACCAGGCCCATGTCGTGCTCGACCATGACGATCGGCACGTCGAGCTCGTCGCGGATGTCGAGCACGAAGCGGGCCATGTCCTCGGTCTCCTCCAGGTTCATGCCGGCCACCGGCTCGTCGAGCAGCAGCAGCTTGGGCTCCATGGCCAGGGCGCGGCCGAGCTCGACGCGCTTCTGGACGCCGTACGGCAGCAACCCGACGGGGAGCTGGCGCCAGGCCTCGAGCTCGAGGAAGTCGACGATCTCCTCGCAGGCGCGGCGGTGCTCGACCTCCTGGCGGCGGGCCGGTCCCCACCACGCGACGGCCGCGGCGGCGCCGTACCTGATGTGCTGGTGGCGCCCGAGCATCAGGTTGTCGATGACGGTCAGGTGCTCGAAGAGCGCGATGTTCTGGAAGGTGCGGGCCACCCCGCGCGCCGCGATCCGGGACGGCTTCGTGCCCAGGACGTCCTGGCCCAGGAAGCGCACGCTGCCCTTCTGCGGGCGGTAGACCCCGGAGATGACGTTGAACAGCGACGTCTTGCCGGCGCCGTTGGGGCCGATGATGGCGAACAGCTCGCCGGGGTCGACGTGGAGGCTGACGCCGTTGACGGCCTTGATGCCGGCAAAGGAGAGGTGGACGTCGTCCAGCTCGAGGACAGGGGATGCCGATCCGGCTGCAGCCATCATGCGGGGTCCCCGGGGCGTTGTTCGACGGAGGAGCGGAGCGGGGGAGACGAAGAACGTCCTGGGGTGTTCATGCCGACCACCTCTTCTTGCGCCGGTAGTGCTTGGTGTCCCGGAACGAGCGGCGCTCGCCGTCCTCGCCGGGGTGCAGGCCGAGGTAGAACTCGCGGACGTCGTCGTCCTTGAGGAGCGCCTCGGCCGGCTTGTCGAGCACGACCCGGCCGGTCTCGAGGACGTAGCCGTGGTGGGCGACCGAGAGCGCCATGGTGGCGTTCTGCTCGACCAGCAGGATGCCGGTGCCCGCGCCGTTGATCTCGATGATCACGTCGCGGATCGCCTCGACCATCAGGGGCGCCAGGCCCAGGCTGGGCTCGTCGAGGAGCAGGTAGCGGGGGTCGGACATCATCGCCCGGCCCATGGCCAGCATCTGCTGCTCGCCGCCGGAGAGGTAGCCGGCGGTCTTGGCCCGCCGGTCGGCGAGCACCGGGAAGAGGGAGTAGACGCGCTCGAGGTTGGTGGCGAGCGCGGCGCGGGCGGTGTGGCCGCCGACGCGGAGGTTCTCCTCCACGGTGAGCTCGACGAAGACCCGGCGGCCCTCCATCACCTGGCGGACGCCGCGCTTGACGATCTTCTCGGGTCCGACGCGGCGCAGGTCCTGGCCGTCGAGGCTGACCGAGCCCTTGGCCACCTCGCCCTCGTGGACGCCGAGCAGGCCGGTCAGCGCGCGCAGCAGGGTGGTCTTCCCGGCGCCGTTGGAGCCCAGCAGCGCGACGATGCGCGTGTCGGGGACCTCCAGGCTCACGCCTCGCAGGGCGAGCACGGTGTCGTCGTAGACGACCTCGAGGTTGCGGACGGCGAGCACGGGGACTCCGATCCCTGGGAAGGCGGTGTGACCTCCGTCTCAGCGTGGACCCGGGCGTCGCCGGTGTCTTTGGGGCCGCGTCACACAAACCGACCCCGTCGTTCGTCACGAGGTCACAACGGTCGCGCGCGGGGGGTGGTGTGACCGCGGTCACGCGGGCAGACTGCGCTGGCATGACGGCGACAGGTGCGACAGCCATGGTCGGGGACGGCGCCGCCGCGGGCGTCGACCGGCTGGTCGCCTGGGTGCGGGAGCGCTCCGCCGAGCTGGCCCACCAGTCCTCCGACAACATCTGGCGGGAGATCGAGGCCTACGCCGCCCACGACGACCTGGGTTTCCGCTCCGAGGTCGAGCTGCACTGCGCCCAGGTGCAGAAGGCGCTCACCGAGACCCTCGCCGACCGCCGCGACCCCACCCGCGCCGACTTCCCCTGGACCGCCCGCCACGCGATGCGGCGCGTCGACCTCGGGATCGCCCTCGCCGACTTCATGAAGGCCTTCCGGATCGGGCAGATCGCGCTGTGGGACGGCGTGCTCGAGGGCGTGGCCCACGACCCGTCGACCAAGGACGCGGCGCTGGTCATCGTCCGGCAGGTGATGCGCACCATCGAGGTCGGCAGCACGGCGGCGGCCGAGGCCTACCTCGAGGCCCAGCAGTTCCAGCTGGCCGACTCGGCCCGCCTGGCCCGCGACCTGCTCGAGGACCTCCTCGAGGGCAAGCCCCCGACCGTGCGACCGCGCCTGGAGATGCTCGCCGACGTGGGGGTCGGCGAGGGGTCCCCGGTGGCCGTGGTCGTCGGCTCGCTCGCCGTGCCGGCCGGCGGCAGCACCGACCGGGCCGCCCACGCGCTGCTGCGCTCCGCCCTCAACAACCCCGGGCGCGGGCTGGTCGTCGTCCGCCACGACGAGGTGGTCGCCGTCGTGCCCGTGGAGGACGGCGGCGAGGACCGGATGCTCACCCGGGTGCGGGCCGGCGTCTCCTCGCTCGCCGGGCACGGCGTCTTCCCGGTCGTCGGCGTCAGCTCGGTGCACCCCGGTTTCCTCGACATCCCCGAGGCCTACGAGGAGGCGCGGATGGCGCGCCGCTCGCTGCGTGGCCGGGCCGGCGTCCAGTCGCTGTCGCAGATGTCGACGCTCGACTACCTCGTCCAGACCCACGACCGGACCGCCCGTCGCCTGGTGCGGCCGCAGGTGCGGGCGTTCGTGCAGGAGGACCTCGCCGCCGGTGGCACGTTCGTGGAGACCCTGCGCCGCTACGTCGCCTGCGACCTCAACGCCAAGCTGGCCGCGATGGAGCTCCACGTGCACGCCAACACCGTCTACTACCGCCTCGAGCGCATCGCCGAGCGCACCGGCTGCGACGTGCGCCGCGTCGAGGAGCTGATCGACCTGCTGCTCGCGGTGAGCATCGTCTCGGGCAGCGACTAGGACGCGGCCCGGCGGTCAGCGGAGCAGGTGCCGCACGGCGGCGGCGCGCGCCTGCTCGGTGGTGCGGCCCCGGTGGTCGGGGTCGACGAACGCGGCGCCGATCCACAGCGTGAGCACGAGCAGGCAGCGGCCCTCCGCGTCGGCCGGCGGGCAGAACGCCGCGAAGAGAGGTCGGAGGTAGCCCATCCGGCGGTCGTCGACACGCCGGACCCGGGCCGCGACCCGGGCGTCGCGGCGGGCCCAGTCGCGGACCGCGAGCTCGACCTCGAACAGCGGGCCGCTGTCGGGGGCCAGGGCGAACAGGCGACGGAGCCGGGCCCGGGCGTCACCGCCGCCGCTCTCGACGGTCTCGATCGCCTGGTCGACGAGCCGTTCCTCCCAGGCGTCGAGCATCGCCTCGAGCAGGGCCTGTCGGTCGGCGAAGTGCCAGTAGAAGCCGCCCTTGGTGACCCCGAGGTCCTTGGCCAGCGCCTCGACCCGGACCGCCTCGGGGCCGCCGGCGGCGAGGAGCCCGAGCCCGCCCTCGACCCAGTGGTCGCGCGGGGTGCGTACAGGTGCGGCCACGCCGACATACGCTACCGTATAGATACGTCACCGTACGGATCGGATCGGAGAGAGCCATGACCCTTCCCCCAGGACAGTGGGTCGTCGACGGGTTCCCGCGCTTCGGCGCCGACCTCGACCGCCCGCCGCCGACCGTGCCCGAGGGCGCGGTCGTGGAGGTGGTCGGCCTCACGGGCGACCGCTGCGACCTCGCCCCCGACGACCTGGCCGCGCTCCCGCGGGTGGAGGTCGAGGCCGACTTCCACTGCGTCTCGGGCTGGACGGCGCTGGGGCTGCGCTGGGAGGGCGTGCGGCTGGCCGACGTCGTGGAGCAGGTCGTCGAGCCCCGGCTCGGGCGCACCCGGCCGGCGTACCTGGTCCTCGAGGGGCACGACGGCTACCGAGCGGTGGTGACCGTCGAGGACGCCCTGGCCGACGACGTGCTGCTCGCCGACCGGCTCGACGGCGCGCCGCTCACCCTCGAGCACGGTGCGCCGCTGCGCGTGCTCAGCCCGCAGCAGTACGGGTTCGTCAGCGTCAAGCACCTGCGCCGCATCGAGCTGCACGCCACCGAGCCACGCCTGCGCTACCACCCGGTGGCCTCGGTCGACCGCGGCCTGCGCCTCGTCAAGCCGCACCGACGGGCCCGGGTGTGGCACGAGGAGCGGCACCGCTACGTCCCGGCGTGGCTGGTGCGCCGGGTCTACCGGTGGGTGGTGCCGCGGCTCGCCCCACGGGTCCGACCGCGCCGGCCCGGCGGCGGACCCGCTGCGGGCACGCTTGGTGCGCCCCGCTAGACCAGAGGCATGAAGACACGACACATCGGCAACGAGACCGTCGGCCGGCACGAGGTCGGGGCGGTCGGGCTCGGCCTGATGACCTTCGACCAGACCGGCACGCAGCCCCGCGAGCAGCTCGTCGACACCGTGCGCACCGCCCTCGACGCCGGCGTCACCCTGCTCGACACCGCCGACGCCTACGGGCCGGGGGACGAGAAGGGCGCAGCCGCGCAGGGCGAGAACGAGCGGCTGATCGCCGGGATCCTCGACGAGCTCGGCGCGCGCGACCGGGTGCTGCTGGCCACCAAGGGCGGGCACGTGCGCACCGAGGGAGGCGGCTGGGGCACCGACAGCTCCGAAGCGCACCTCAAGGCGGCCGTCGACGCCAGCCTGGAGCGGCTCGGTGTCGAGCAGATCGCCCTGTGGCAACACCACCGGCCCGACCCGGCGGTGCCCTACGACGCCGTCGTCGGCACGCTCAAGGAGATCCACGACTCCGGCAAGGTCGCCATGGTCGGGCTCTCCAACGCCGACCCCGACCAGATCCGGCTGGCGCACTCGGTGCTCGGCGACGCGCTGGTCAGCGTGCAGAACCAGTACAGCCCGGCGTTCCGCAGCAGCGCCCCCGAGATCGACGTGTGCACCGAGCTCGGCCTGGCGTTCCTGCCGTGGAGCCCGCTCGGCGGCCTCGGCAGCGCCAAGGACCTGGCCGACGAGCACCCGGCGTTCGCGCGGGTCGCCGAGGCCCACGGCGTCAGCCCGCAGCAGGTCGCGCTGGCGTGGGAGCTCGCCCGGTCGCCCGTGGTGATCCCGATCCCGGGCGCCAAGCGCCCGCGGTCGATCCAGGACTCCGCCGCGGCCGCCGACCTCGAGCTGACCGCCGACGAGCTGGCCTCGCTCGACGCCTCCTGAGCCCGGCCGGTCCGGCTGCCGGCCTCAGGTGGGCAGCCGGTCGGCGCGGGCCTCGACCAGCGTGGCCGGGGCCGTGAGCCGCCACGCCTCGAAGGTCAGCTCGGCGAGCTCGTCGCGCTCCACGCCGTCGAGGTGCACCACCACCCAGCCGAACGCCTCGGCGGTGAACTGCACCTCGAAGACGTCCGGCCGCTCGGCGACCAGGTCCAGCTGCTCCGCGCGGGTCTGCTTGAGGCCGACCGTGCGGGTCGGCTCCCACAGGTAGCCGAACGTGCGCCCGCCGACCGCGAACCTCGTGTAGCGGTCGAGGGCGGTGCGGGTCACCTCGGGCAGCTGGTCGACCAGGTCGAGGAAGTCGGCGATCCGGGTCGGCACGTCTCATTCTCACCCGCCGTGGTCGACACTGGGACCATGGAGCTCACCGCACGACCCGTGGAGACCTGGCTGACCGACATGGACGGCGTCCTCGTCCACGAGGAGGTGCCCATCCCCGGGGCCACCGACTTCATCGAGGCGCTCAAGGCCTCCGGTCGCCGCTTCCTGGTGCTCACCAACAACTCGATCTACACCCCGCGCGACCTGCGGGCCCGGCTGCTCGGCAGCGGCATCGACGTGCCCGAGGAGGCGATCTGGACCTCGGCGCTGGCCACCGCCCAGTTCCTGGCCGACCAGCGCCCGCACGGGACGGCGTACGTCGTGGGCGAGGCGGGGCTGACCACGGCGCTGCACGACATCGGCTACGTGATGACCGACCGCGCGCCCGACTACGTGGTGCTGGGGGAGACCCGGACCTACTCCTTCGAGGCGATCACCAAGGCGATCCGGTTGATCGCCGGGGGCGCCCGCTTCCTCGCCACCAATCCCGACCCCAGCGGGCCCAGCCAGCACGGGCTGCTGCCCGCGACCGGGTCGGTGGCGGCGCTGATCAGCACCGCGACCGGGCGCACGCCGTACTTCATCGGCAAGCCCAACCCGCTGATGATGCGCAGCGCGCTCAACCGCATCGACGCCCACTCGGAGTCGACGGTGATGGTCGGCGACCGGATGGACACCGACATCATCAGCGGCCTCGAGGCCGGGCTGCGGACGGTCCTGGTCACCACCGGGTCGACGCGGCCCGAGCAGGTCGAGACGTTCCCCTACCGCCCGACGTCGGTGGTCGACTCCATCGCCGACCTGGTGCGGCACGTCCTGCCGGGGGAGTGACGTGGACGTCGCGCAGGTCCGGTCGTCGTTCCCCGCCCTCGCCGACGGCCTCGCCCGCTTCGACGGCCCGGGTGGCTCGCTGGTGCCGCTGGAGGTCGCTCGCGCGGTGGCCGCCGCGATGACCTCGGGCATGTGCCAGCGCGGCTCGGTGACCGCGCCGGAGCGGGCCACCGAGGCCACGACCGTCGGGGCGCGGGCCGCGATGGCGGGGTTCCTCGGTGCCGACGCCGGTGGTGTGGTGTTCGGCCGGTCGATGACGGCGCTCGCCTTCGACCTCGCCCGGGTGCTGGCCCGGTCGTGGGGTCCCGGCGACGAGGTGGTGGTGACCCGGCTCGACCACGACGCCAACGTGCGTCCCTGGGTATCGGCGGCGCGCGCCGCCGGCGCGACCGTGCGGTGGCTGGGCTTCGACCCCGTCACCACCGAGCTCGACGACGTCGCGACCGTGCTGTCGCCGCGCACCCGCCTCGTCGCCGTGACCGGTGCGTCCAACCTCTTCGGCACCCGCCCCGACGTGCGGGCGGTGGCCGACGCCGCGCACCAGGTCGGGGCGCTCGTGCACGTCGACGCCGTCCACCTCGCCGCGCACCTGCCGGTGTCGATCGCCGACCTCGGGGCCGACGTGGTGACCTGCTCGCCGTACAAGTTCTTCGGGCCGCACCTCGGGGTGCTCGCCGCCGCCCCGGCGCTGCTCGAGACGCTGCACCCCGACAAGCTGCTGCCCTCGACCGACGCCGTGCCCGAGCGGTTCGAGCTCGGCACCCTGCCCTACGAGCAGCTCGCCGGCGTCACCGCGGCGATCGACTTCATCGACGCGATCGGCGGCATGGCGGCGGTCGCCGAGCACGAGGACGCGCTGCTCGCGCGGCTGCTCGCCGGGTTGGGTCGGATCCCGCACGTGCGGGTGCACGGCTCGCCCGCGCGGCGTACGCCGACGGTGCTGCTGCACGTCGACGGCCGCCCCGGCGAGGAGGTGCGCGTCGCGCTCGCCGAGCGCGGCGTGGTCGCCCCTGCCGGCAGCTTCTACGCGCTCGAGGCCTCGCGGCACGCCGGCCTCGGCGACACCGGCGGCGTGCGGGTCGGGCTGTCGCCGTACACCGACGACGGCGACGTCGACCGGCTGCTCGAGGGGCTGGCCGGGCTCGGCTGAGCCGCTCAGTGGGGGCGGGTGCCATCCTGGGCCGGTGTACGCCGACAACAAGCCGTGCGAGGTGTGTGGCTCCGACGTGGAGCTGAAGGCGCGCCAGGGCACCGCACCGATCGCCCAGGCCGACCCCGACGGCACCGTCGACCAGCGGGTCTGCACCAACCCCGACTGCCCGAGCAACAGCGGCGAGGACGACGCGCCGCGGCCGTAGGGGGTGGGGGCCGGGGTTTTGCCCGTGAAGTTCAGACTTCCCCGGCTCACCGGTGAAATCTCGGCCCCCGGCGACCCTCACCCCACCAGCCGCGCCAGCGTCACCCCGAAGTCGCGGGCGGGGTCGGTGAACAGCTCGACCGTCTCGAACCCGGCGGCGTCGAGCTCGGCGCGGATGCCGTCGGGGCGGAACTTGCTGGAGATCTCGACCTGGATCTCCTCGCCGGCGGCCAGGTCGAGCTCGAGGTCGGCGCCGGGGAGGGTCACGTGCTGGGGGGACTCGACGCGCAGGCGCAGGTCCATGCGCTCGAGGTGGCCGTCCCACAGCGGCACGTAGGAGAACGCGCCGAGGTCGAAGTCGGCGCCGAGGTCGCGGTTGAGCACGGCGAGGCTGTTGCGGACGAACCGGTCGGTGACGCCGCCGGGGTCGTGGTAGGCCGCCACCAGCCGGTCGACGGGCTTGACCAGGTCGGTGCCGAGCAGCAGCGAGTCGCCGGGGTCGAGGGAGTCGGCGAGGGCGCCGAGGAAGGCGCCGCGCTCCTCGACGTAGAGGTTGCCGATGGTGCCGCCGAGGAAGGCCACCAGCCGCCGCTCACCGGGCTCGTTGGGCGGCAGGTGCCCCAGGTGCAGGGTGAAGTCGCCGACCACCGCCTCGACCGCGAGCCCGGGGTAGCGCTCGGCGAGCAGCGCCGCGGCCCCGCGCAGGGTGCCCTCGGACACGTCGAGCGGCACGAACCGGCGCAGCCGCCCGGCCGCGGCGAACGCGTCGAGCAGCGTGCGGGTCTTGTCGCTGGTGCCCGACCCGAGCTCGACGACGGTGGTGGCGCCGCTGGCCGCGACGATGTCGCCGGCGTGCGCCCGCAGGACGGCCCGTTCGGCCTCGGTCGGGTAGTACTCCGGCAGCCGGGTGATCTCGTCGAAGAGCCGTGACCCCTCGTCGTCGTAGAGCCACTTGGGCGGCAGCCGGAGCGGGTGCGACCCGAGCCCGCGCCGGACGTCGTCGACCAGCGAGCCTGCGGCGAGGTCGGGGTCGAGGACCACCGAGACCGTGAGGCCGCTCATCGGGCGGCCCGCGCGGCCCGCGGTGCGCCGCCGTCGGCCAGGCGGACGCCGGAGACGGCCCACCGGGCGTGGTGGGGGTAGAAGTTGCGGTAGGTCGTGCGGGCGTGGCCGGGCGGCGTGAGGGCGCAGCCACCGCGCAGCACCATCTGGTTGCTCATGAACTTGCCGTTGTACTCGCCGATCGCGCCCGCGGGCGGGTGGAAGCCGGGGTAGGGGTGGTAGGCCGACGCGGTCCACTCCCAGCAGTCGCCGAGCACCTGGCGCAGGCCGCCGGTGGCCGGACCGGCGGCCCGCGGGTGGTGGGACGGCTGGCCGGGGCGTCGAGGCGCTCGTCCCTCGGGCACCTCAGCCGCCGTCGTCGAGACCACGGCGTGCTCCCACTCGCCCTCGGTGGGCAGCCGCTTGCCGGCCCAGGTGGCGTAGGCCTCGGCCTCGTAGAAGCTGACGTGGCACACGGGGGCGCCGGGGTCGACCGGCCAGGTGCCGTGCAGGGTGTGCTCGAGCCAGGTGTCGTCGTGCCGGGTCCAGTAGAGCGGGGAGTCCCAGTGCTCTGCGTTGACCCGGCCCCACCCGTCGGAGAGCCACAGCTCGTGGCGCCGGTAGCCGCCGTCGGCGATGAAGTCGAGCCACTCGCCGTTGGTCACGAGCCGGTCGGCCAGCCGGTAGGGCTCGAGCCACTGGCGGTGGCGGGGGAGCTCGTTGTCGAAGCAGAAGCCGCCCTCGGTGACGGGGTCGTGGCCGACCTCGACCAGGCCGCCCTCGACGTCGACCCAGCCCAGCTCGTCGGGCTCGGACCGGGGCGCGGGGGTGCCGGCGTAGACCGGCTGGAGCGGGTTGCGCGAGAGCACGTGCTTGATGTCCATCAGCAGCAGCTCCTGGTGCTGCTGCTCGTGGTGGAAGCCCAGCTCGATCGTCGGACCCAGCTTGTCGACCGTGCCCTGGTCGAGGCGGGAGAGGAGGTCGCGGACCCGGTCGTCGACGTTGGCGCGGTAGTCACCGACCTCGTGGACACCGGGCCGGGTGACCAGACCGCGGTCGGGGCGCGAGAACCGCGGCCCGAGGGTCTCGTAGTAGCTGTTGAACAGAAACCAGTACTGGTCCTGAAAAGGCGAGAAGCCGACCTCGTGGTCGGCCAGCAGGAAGGTCTCGAAGAACCAGGTGACGTGCGCGCGGTGCCACTTCGTCGGCGAGACGTCGGGCATCGACTGGACGGTCTGGTCCTCGGGGGAGAGCGGGGCGGCGAGGCGCTCGGTGTGGGCGCGCACCTCGTCGTAGCGCTCGATCAGCGGGGTGGGGTCGTCGATGGTGGAGACCCACTCGGCAGGTGTCTGGACGGTCATGGTGACCACTGAACACGAGGCCACCGACAAGTTCGACCCCCTACGGGGAGGGCGTCACAGGAACGTCATGCCCTCGCCGCGGTACGTCGGCACCGACGCCACCACCGCGTCACCGGTCTCGCCGCCGACCAGGTGGAGCACGTCGACCCGCTCGCACAGCTCACCGGCCTTGGCGTGCCGGAACCACACCCGGTCGCCCACGGCGAGCCCGTCGGCGGCGGCGCCCCGCAGCGGCGTCTGCACCTCGCCCGCGCCCTCGGTGCCGAGCAGCCGCAGCCCCGCGGGGTACGTCGGCACCGGGAGCCGGTCGGGTCCGGCCGCGCCGGAGGCGACCCACCCGCCCCCGGCGACCGTGACCAGCCCGGGTCCCGGGCGGCGGGTGACCGCCAGCCCGAACAGCGCCGCCGGGGCCGGCGTGAACGCGTCGTAGCCGTCGAAGAGCGCGGGCGCCAGCAGGCCGGAGCCGGCGGCGACCTCGGTGACGGAGGTGTCGGCGACCGTGGTCTCGAGCGACCCGGTGCCCCCGCCGTTGACGAACTCGAGGTCGGCGACCTCGCGCACCGCGGCGACCACGGCGCCGCGCCGCTCGGCCAGCTCGGCGACCGAGACCCGCTTGAGCCGGCGTACGGCGGCCCCGCGCAGGGCGCCGAGCACCCCGCCCGCGGGACGGTCCTGCAGCCCGGCGACCTGGCCCTCGTAGGCCATCAGGCCGACCAGCGCGAACATCGGGTCGTCGGCCACGGCCCGCGCCAGCGCGACCGCCTCGTCGACCCCGTGCACCGGCGAGCGCCGCGGACCGAGGTGCACCCGTCCCGACAGCAGCCGCAGCGACGCGTCGAGGTCGAGGCAGACCCGCACCGGCACCTCCACCTCGGCCACGGTGGCGCGCACCAGGTCGAGCGACTCGACCGAGTCGACCATCACGGTCACCCGCTCGAGCAGCACCGGGTCGGCGGCCAGCTCGCGCAGTGCGGCGCGCTCGGCGGTGGGGTAGCCGACCACGACGTCCTCGTGCTCGTCGGCCAGCCAGAGCCCCTCGGCCAGGGTGAACGCCAGCACGCCGGCGTAGCCCTCGTGGTCGAGGACGCGGTCGAGCAGCGCCCGGCAGCGCACCGACTTGCTGGCCACCCGGATCGGGGTGCCGGCGGCCCGGCGGGCCAGGTCGTCGGCGTTGGCGTCGTACGCCGTGAGGTCGACGACGGCGACCGGTGCGTCGAGGTGCTGCGTCGCGTGCTCGACCCGGGCATGCTGGCTCTCCATGACGGCGAGTCAACGCAGCCCGGGCACCTGGCGCAACTGGGCGGGCAACCAGGGCGCCGACGGCATCGAGGTCGTGTCGCCCCGCGACGCCCAGGAGGTCGCGACGGTCCTCGCCGACGCCGCCGCCCGCGGACGCCGGGTGCGACCGATCGGCAGCAGCCACTCCTTCACCGCCATCGGTCAGCCGGTCGACGTGCAGCTGCGGCTCGACCGGCTCGACCGGGTGCGGCGCGCCGACGCCGCCACCGGCCTGGTCACCGTCGGGGCCGGCATCCGGTTGGCGGCGCTGAACCGGGCCCTCGACGCCCTCGGCCTGGCGATGACCAACCTCGGCGACATCGACGCGCAGACCCTCGCCGGGGCGATCTCGACCGGCACCCACGGCACCGGCGCGCGGTTCGGCGGCCTCGCCACCCAGGTCCGCGGCCTGGTGCTCGCGCTGCCCGACGGCTCGACGCTGAGCTGCTCGGCGTCGGAGAACGCCGACGTCCTCGCCGCGGCCCGGGTGGGCCTCGGCGCGCTCGGGGTCGTCACCGAGGTCACGCTGCAGTGCGAGCCGGCGTACGGCCTGCACGCCCGCGAGGGCGGCAGCACGCTCGACGCGGTGCTGGAGCGCTTCGAGGACGACTGCGAGACCACCGACCACGCCGAGTTCTACTGGTTCCCGCACACCCGCAAGGCGCTCACCAAGCACAACACCCGCGTCGGCCTCGACGACCTGCAGCCGCTCTCGTCGCGGCGGGCGTGGTGGGACGACGACTTCCTCAGCAACACCGTCTTCGGTGGCGTCGTCGGCGCCGGAAGACGGGTGCCCCGGCTCGTGCGGCCGCTCGCGGCGGTGTCGGCGTCCGCGCTCGGGGCCCGCGAGTTCAGCGACGTCTCCCACCGCGTGTTCACCTCCCCGCGCCGGGTGCGCTTCGAGGAGATGGAGTACGCCGTCCCCCGCGAGCACGGCCTCGACGTGCTGCGCGAGCTGGTCGCGGCCGTCGAGCGCAGCCGGTGGCGGATCGCGGTGCCGGTCGAGGTGCGGGTCGCGGCGGCCGACGACATCCCGCTCTCCACCGCCGAGGGCCGCGACACGACGTACGTCGCGGTGCACACGGCGCCGGGCAGCCCCGACCGCGCGGCGTACTTCGCGACGCTGGAGGCGATCGCCGGCGACGTCGGCGGCCGCCCGCACTGGGGCAAGCTGCACGGGCTGGACGCCGCCACCCTGAGCGAGCGCTACCCCCGGTTCGCCGAGCTCACGGCGCTGCGCGACCGGCTCGACCCGCAGCGGGTGCTCGGCAACGACCACCTCGCCCACGTGCTCGGGGCGTGACCCGGGCGGGACCCGCTCGTTGGAGCAGTGACCCGATCTCGTGGAGGACCGATGACCCGCCCCGCCCGTCTGCTCGCCGCCGTCACCTCAGCCGTCCTGGCCGGCGCGCTCCTGCTCGCGCCGACCACCGGTGAGGCCGCACCCGCCCAGCGCAAGACGTCCTGGACACCGGCCGCCCGGGCGACGATCACGCCGGGCGTCCAGATGTACACCGCCGGGGCGCAGTGCACGGCCAACTTCGTCTTCACCGACGCCGTCGGCGGGGTCTACGTCGGGTACGCCGCCCACTGCGCCGGCAAGGGCGCGGCCACCGACACCGACGGCTGCGGGACCCCGTCGCTGCCGCTGGGCACCAAGGTCGACTTCGTGCGGGGCGGCAGCCTGGTCAGCAACGGCACCCGCCTCGGCGGCGGCCGGCTGGCCTACTCCTCCTGGCTCACCCAGAAGAAGCTGGGCACCCGCGACCCGCAGACCTGCGCCTACAACGACTTCGCGCTGGTCAAGGTCAACCGCAAGGACGTGCGCAAGGTGAACCCGTCGGTGCCGTTCTTCGGCGGCCCCACCGGGATCGACCGCAACGGCGTCCGCGCCGCCGAGCGGGTCTACAGCTACGGCAACTCCAGCCTGCGCGGCGGGCTCACGGTGCTCTCGCCCAAGTACGGCGTCGGTCTCGGCGACAGCGCCGCCGACCAGGGATGGTCGCACCCGCTCTACACGCTCACCCCGGGCGTGCCCGGCGACTCGGGCTCGGGCTTCATGACCGCGGGGGGCAAGGCCGTCGGCACGCTCTCGACGCTGGGGCTCGCCCCGCTGCCGGCGTCGAACAACATCGGCGACCTCGCCAAGGAGCTGGCGTTCGCCCAGCGCCACTCCGGCATCAAGGGGCTGCGCCTGACCCGCGGCACGGTCCGGTTCCGCTCGGTCCTCTGATCGACCGCCCTCTCACCACCGGGCACATCTCGTCATCTTCGGGAGTCCGGCACGAAAGGGCATCCCAACGTTCCCTGAACGGGGCCTGAACGCTCGGCGGGGGACTCCACTTCGGGTGAATCGTGAGGTGGCGGGTGGTCTAATGGAGCCCGGCAGTGGGCACGACGTCCAAGGTCACGCGCGACAGGACGTCCGCAGCACACAACCCGGGAGCTCATCCAGATGGCACGCAGCACGACCCGCCTCCAGCGAGTCGCGACCGTCGTACCCCTCGCGATGGTCTCGGTCGCCTGGACGGCCCACCTGGCCGGCGCCGGCCCCGTGGTGCCCGCCGGCACCGCCGTCGAGCAACCGACCGACGAGCCCCGGACGCTGCCCGACGGCACCCGCCTGCCGGGCGCGCCGATCGATTACCCCGCCAGCCTGTCCGACCCCACCGAGGTCACCGCGACCGACGGCCGGTTCGCCCGGGTGGCCGCCACCGGCTCCACGAGCGACATCCCGCCCGCGGCGCTCGCTGCCTACCAGCGCGCCGAGACCGTCATCAACGCCGCCGACGCCACCTGCCGGGTGAGCTGGCAGCTGCTCGCCGCCATCGGCAAGGTCGAGTCCGACCACGGCCGCTTCGCCGGCGCCACCCTCGACGCCGACGGCGTCGCCAGCCCCTCGATCATCGGCCCCGTCCTCGACGGCCGCAACGGCACCGCGCTCATCCGCGACACCGACGCCGGTGAGTACGACGCCGACCAGCACCACGACCGTGCCGTCGGCCCGATGCAGTTCATCCCCTCCACCTGGGCGGTCGTCGGCGTCGACGCCGACAACGACGGTCTGCGCAACCCGCACGACATCGACGACGCCGCGCTCGCCGCCGCGGTCTACCTCTGCTCCGGCACCGAGGACCTCTCCGGCACGACCGGCCAGCGGCTCGCGGTCCACCGCTACAACCACAGCGACGCCTACGTCGACCTCGTGCTGTCGCTCATGAACGGCTACCTCGAGGGCGACTTCACCTCCGGCCCGTCCCCGGTCCTCAACGCCCGCACCGGCCAGCTCGGCCCCCTGGTGCCGATCGCGGGCGACCGCGGCGCGTCCGCCCGCGTCAGCGACATCGAGACGGCCGCGGCCCCCCTCCACGGGTTCGGCGACGCCGACGGCGGCGGCCGCGGTGAGGACGTCCCCGAGGCGGGCGCAGACCCCGCCGGTCCGGGTACCCCCGGCCCCGGCTCCGGCCCGACCACGCCCGGTGACGCGCCCACCGCCGACCCGGTCCCCACGACCGGCGGGCCCGTGCAGGCACCCGTCGACCAGCCGACCGAGCCCACCGAGCCCGCTGAGCCCACCGAGCCCGCTGAGCCCACCGAGCCCGCCGAGCCGACCGAGCCGCCGCCGCCCGTCGAGACGGTCGAGCCGACGTCGCTGACGCCCGAGGAGGCCGCGGCCTACTGCGCCGACGACCTGGCCCTGGTCGACGACCCGGCCCGGACCGACGACGACTACGACGCCTGCCTCGTCGAGTACACGCTGCCCGGACAGGGCCCGGCCGCGCCCGAGCCCACCGCCGCCGCGCCGGTGGGCGCCGAGGCCCGGCGCGACTGACGCCGCCCCGGGGCCGCCGCGTCGAGCGACCTGCTAGGAATGGCCCATGGCCACTACTGCCCTCGGCGGCACCCCCTGTCACACCGTCGGTGAGCTCCCCGCGGTCGGCTCGACCGCCCCGGCGTTCACCCTGACCGGCTCCGACTTCGGCGAGGTCACCCTCGCCGGCGGCACCCGCACCATCCTCAACATCTTCCCCAGCGTCGACACCGGCGTCTGTGGCGCGAGCGTGCGGAAGTTCAACGAGCTCGCCGCGTCCCTCGACGACACGACGGTCGTCTGCGTCTCGGTCGACCTCCCGTTCGCGCTGGCCCGCTTCTGCGGCGCCGAGGGCATCGACGGCGTCACCGCCGCCACGGCGTACAAGTCCACCTTCGGCACCGACTACGGCGTCACGCTCACCGACGGCAAGTTCGAGGCGCTGCTCGCGCGCTCGGTCGTCGTCGTCGACCGCGACGGCACCGTGATCTACCAGCAGCTGTCCCCCGAGATCGGCCAGGAGCCCGACTACGACGCCGCGGTCGCCGCGCTCGGCTGACCCGGGCACGCCTTAGCCGCGGGCCGCGATCGCCAGCAGGTCGCGCACCGGACCGGTGGGCGGACGGCGCCCGCCGAGCCAGACGGCGGTGAACGCCCGACCCAGGTCGAGCCCCGTCGTCGGCACCTCGACGAGCAGCCCGGCCGCCACGTCGCGCTCGGCGGCGCGGCCGCTGACGAACGCCGGCGGCCCGCCCGCCGCCACCGAGGCGAGCACCGCGGCCGTGGTGGTGAGCTCGGAGTCGGGCGCGACGGACGTCGCGCCGGCCGCGGCGAGCGCCTGCTCCCAGACCAGGCGGGTGCCGGAGCCGCGCTCGCGGGTGGTGAGGGCGCGCGCGGCGACCGCGCCCGGGCCCAGCGGCGTACGACGGCGCGCCCACGGGTCGTCGGGGGCCGCCACCAGGACCAGCTGGTCGGCGCCGACGACCGCGGAGCCCAGGCCGGCGAGGTCGCCCGGGCCCTCGACGAACCCGACGTCGGCCTCGCCGGCGCGCACGGCCGCCAGCACGGCGTCGGAGTTGGTGGCCGTCATGGTGGCGGCGACCGAGCCCTCGCGGCGCAGCCGCACCAGCCAGCGGGGGAGCAGGTGCTCGGCGACGGTCATCGAGGCGTGCACGTGCAGCTCGCGCGAGCGGTCCTCGCGCAGCGTCCGGATCGCCGCCTCGACCTCGTCGGCGCGCTCGAGCAGGTCGGCGGTCCACTCCACGAGCAGCCGCCCGGTCGGCGTGAGCGTCGACCCCGACGTCGCCCGCTGCACCAGGGCCAGCCCGGTGCGCGCCTCGAGCGCCCGCAGCCGCTCGGAGGCCGACTGCTGCGAGATGCCGGCCTCGCGCCCGGCGGCGCCGATGCTGCCGAGCCGGGACACGTCGGCGAGGAGTCGCAGCGACGGAAGGTCGGGCAGCACAGTCACAGGGTAGCCCTGTGAGCCCACAGCGACGCGGTGGCTACCGCGCGGCGCCGCCGGAGGCGACCGTGGAGGCATGCCGACCGGTCCCGTCCCGCAGTGGTTCACCTCCGTGATGGGCACCGGGATCCTCGCGGTCCTGCTCGCACCCCACGCGCCGGGCGTCGCCCTCGTCACCTGGCTGCTCGCGGCGGTGCTGCTGGGCGTCCTGGTGACCGCGTCCCTGGCCCACCCGCGTTCCTGGCTCGACCACCCGGTCCAGCGGCACTTCCTCGGGGCGCCGGCGATGGCACTGATGGCCGTCGGCGCCGGGGCCCTCGCCACCCAGGGGACGGCCCTGCCGGTGCTGCTGCTCGCCGGCCTGCTCTGGGCGGCCGGCACCGCCCTCGGCGTCGTCACCGCCGTCGTCGTCCCCCGGGCCTCGCGCGGCACCCCGCTCGCCGACGTCGGCCCGTGGTGGCTGGTGCCGGTCGTCCCCCCGACGGTGAGCGCCACCACCGGCGCCCTGCTCGTGCCGCACGTGCCGGCCGGCCCGGCGCGGACGGCGTTCGTCGTGCTGTGCTGGGCGCTGCTCCTGCTCAGCGTGGTCGGCACCACCCGGGTGCTCGCGCTGCTCGCGACCCGGCTGCGGCGCCACGGCCCCGGACCGGCCGCCGCCGCCCCGGCGTGGCTGATCGTGCTCGGGCCGCTCGGCCAGTCGGTGACGGCGCTGCACCACCTCGGCCCCGTGTCGGGCACCGCGTCGCTCACGTCGTACGCCGGTCCGCCGGTGCTGCTCGCCGCGCTGGCCTGGCTGGTGGTGGCGGCGGCCCACGTGGCGCGGTCGCGGCCGGCGTACACGCCGGGGTGGTGGTCGTTCACCTTCCCGGTCGCCACGGTCGCCTCCGGTGCGGGGGCGCTGGGCTGGTCAGTCGCGGCCGCGGTCCTCACCGTCGTCGTCGTGCTCGGCTGGGTGGCCGCCGCCGCCGGGACCGTGCGCCACCTGCGGCCCGGCGTCGGCGAGCACGGCGGTCGGCGTCTCCTCGGCGCGACCCCGTAGCCGCACGCTCCCGTGGCGGCGCCAGTGGCGCCCCTCGTCGTCGCCGGCGGCGTCGACGGCGGCCTGCGCCACCAGCACGCACCCCGGTGCGTCCTTGGCCAGGTCGGTGAGCCGGGAGGCGGAGTTCACGGCGTCGCCGATCACGGTGTACTCGAAGCGGCTGCGGTGGCCGACGTTGCCGGCCACGACCTCGCCCGTCGAGACCCCGATGCCGGCGCCGATCTCGGGCACCTCGACCGCCAGCCGCCGCGCCATCGCCCGGGCGGCCGCGAGGGCACGCTCGGCGTGGTCGGGCAGCTCGACCGGGGCGCCGAAGACCGCCAGGACGGCGTCGCCGATGAACTTGTTGACCAGGCCGCGGTGCCGGTCGACCTCGTCGACGACGACGCCGAAGAAGCGGTTGAGCACCTCGACGACGTCGGCCGCGGAGTGCTCGGTGGCGTACGTCGTCGAGCCGACGAGGTCGACGAAGAGGACCGACGCCACGCGGGTCTCACCGCCGAGCTCCACCGCGCCGGCGGCGGCCGCGGCGGCCACCTCCTGCCCGACGTGGCGGCCGAACAGGTCGCGCAGGTGCTCGCGCTCGCGCAGCCCGTGGACCATCTGGTTGAAGCCCGACTGCAGCAGCCCGAGCTCGGTGCCGTCGTAGACGGGGACCTCGCGGTCGAGGTCGCCGCGCTCGACGTCGAGGAGGGCGTCGTGCACCGAGAGCACGGGCGCGACCACCGACCTCGCGTTGAGCACCGTGATGAGCGACCCGAAGACCAGCACGACGCCACCGACCACCAGGACGACGACCGCCAGCTTGGTGAGCGAGGCGTCGACGCCGGCGAGCATCAGGACCGCCGAGAGCATGAGGCCCAGCACCGGCACCCCGGTCCCGACGCACCAGAAGATGATCATCCGGTCGCCGACCCCGACCCCACGGGGCCGGGCGCTCATCGGCTCGGCCGCCAGCGCGCGGGCCGAGAGCGGCCGCATCACGAACTGGGTGAACAGGTAGGCGACCCCGCACACGACGACGCCGGCGATCGCGACGGTCGCGAAGGTCGTCACCGCCCGGGCCGGCTGCAGCGCCACCGCGAGCACCGTGAACAGCGTCGCGGCCCCGCCCCACAGCAACCCCTGCACCTGGGTCAGCCGCAGCGGCACCTGCAGGGTGCGGCGGCGGTCCGCGGCGTCCGGCGCGCGCTCGGTGAGCGCCCAGCGCATCGCGCGCAGGGTGGTGGTCGTGCCCAGCACCGCGCCCAGGACGACGGCCACGGCGACGTACACCGGCACGGCGATGTAGAGGGACAGCAGCGTCCCGTCGGTGGGCGCCTGGGCCGGGACGACCACGCTCGAGACGACCACGACCACCACGGCACCCACGAGGTTGGTGGTGAGCAGCAGCGCGGTGAGCAGCAGCTGCACCCGGATGCGCAGCGCACGGACCGACTGGTCGGCGGGACCGAGCCAGCGCGACCCGAACGGGTTGCGCCGGGGGTCGTCCACGGCGCAACGGTAGTGCGCGGCGACGTCCGTCGACGGGCGGGCGCCCCTGTGACCAATCCGTCCGTAGGTTCACATCGAACCCGGGGGACGCCCCATACTGGTGAGCGCTGTGACGGTTGCCTCGATCCGGGAACGGGGCATGGGGACCGAAGGAGGGCGCGCGTCGTGAGCGGATCGACCCTTGCCCCGACCCGCGGTGGCAAGCGCGACCCGGACGACGAGCAGCCCCAGGCCGGGGCCGCCGACCAGGGGTCGTCGGGCCGGCCGTCGCTGGTCAAGAGCGCCCGCAACGCCGGCAGCGCCCAGTCCCGCGCCGAGTACCGCCCCGACATCGACGGCATCCGCGGCGCGGCCGCGATCATGGTGATGGGCTTCCACGCCGAGGTGCCCGGCTTCGGGGGCGGCTACATCGGCCTCGACCTCTTCTTCGTGGTCTCCGGCTACGTCATCACCGGTCTGCTGATGTACGAGTTCACCAAGACCGGGGGCATCAAGTGGGGCGCGTTCTACGCCCGCCGCGCCCGGCGCCTGATCCCCGCCAAGGCGACGATGATCATCGGCGTCCTGATCCTCAGCTACTTCATCCTCCCCCCGACCGCGGTCGGGGGCGACGGGCCCCTGCAGGAGACCGCCCGGTCGGCGGCCGCCGCCGCCGGGTTCGTCTCCAACTTCTTCTTCCTCGACGCCACCCAGTCCGGCGACGTCGACTACTTCGCCCACCAGCCCGGCACCGGCGTGCTGCTCCACACCTGGTCGCTCTCGGTCGAGGAGCAGTTCTACCTCGCGCTGCCGCTGGCCATCCTGGTGGCCTGGGTGCTGGCCAAGGTGCTGCGCGTGCAGGTCGTGCGGGTGCTGCTCGTGGTGACCGTGCTGCTCGCCGTGGCCTCGGCCGCGCTCGCGATCGCGTGGTCCGGCAGCAACCCCGACGCGGCCTACTACCTGCCGATCACGCGGGCCTTCGAGTTCCTCATCGGCGTCGCGCTCGCCCTCGTCGTACGCCGTGTCCGGCCGGCCGAGGACGTGCGCGAGGTGATGGGCCTGGCCGGCGTGGTCATCATCGGCTTCCTCCTCTGGCAGCCGATGCCGACCGAGGGCTACCCCAGCTACTGGGCGCTGCTGCCGTGCACGGCCGCGGTGCTGCTGGTGTGGGCGGGGGTAGGCGCCCCGACCGTCGCCACCCGGCTGCTGTCGATCAGGTTCCTCGTCGGGCTCGGCCTGGTCTCCTACGGCTGGTACCTGTGGCACTGGCCGTTCCTGGTGCTCGGCGAGTCGCTCAACCTCGCGCCGCCGCCGCTGGAGGCGCGGGTCGTGCTCGTGCTGGGGGCGCTGTTCGTCGCCTGGCTCAGCTACCGCTACATCGAGGGGTTGTTCTACAAGCGGTCCGGCACCGTCACCAAGAGCCGCACCTGGGGCTCGCGTCGGGTGATGATCAGCGGCATCCTGGCCATGTCCTGCGTGGCCGGGCTCTCCGGCGGGGCGCTCGCGCTCGCCGAGGAGGCCGAGACCTCGCCGCACTGGCAGTCGGTGGCCGAGCAGCTGTCCGACGTGCCCGACCTGCCCGAGGAGTGCCTGGGCGAGGCGACGTACATCCCCGACAAGCCGGGCCAGTGCGACCTGGTGCCGTTCGAGTTCGGCCGGCCCACGGTGATGCTGTGGGGTGACTCCCACGCCTGGATGTACATCCCCGCGCTCGAGGCGGCGGCCAAGAAGCGCGACGTCAACCTGGTCGCGTTCGTGATGGGCGCCTGCCCGATGTTCCTGCCCACCGAGACCGCCGCCGGCGCGTGCGCCCGCTCCAACCGCGCGGCCCTCAACTTCGCCGAGCGCCACGTCGACGACCGCGCGCCGCTGAAGATCATCGGCAGCTTCAGCTTCGAGACCTACCGGGGCACGCCCACCGTCGGCCTGGCCCAGGAGCGCGACCTCGACAACGCCAACGAGGAGTACATCGACCGGATGGCGGGCTACGTCGAGACCGGCACCCCGGCGCTGTTCCAGCGCCTCGGCGAGATCGAGGCCGACGTCGACATCGTCGGTCCGACGCCGATCATCCCGCGCAACGCCCCGCTCTGCGAGGCGATCACGCGCCCCTACTCCTGCGACGTCCCGCGCTCGCGGGCGATCAAGGACGAGGGCCAGAACCGCAGCTGGGTCAAGGGCCTGATGGCGCTCCTCGACGGCGCCACCGATCCCGACACCGACGAGCCGGTCGTCGTCACCACCACCGACGCCGACGTCAAGGGCGTCCAGCGCGCCGACGACGACGGCCCCACGCCGCCGCGGCTGATCGACGTCGCCGACGCGCTCTGCAACGCCACCACCTGCTTCGCCGAGGCGGACGGCATCACCTACTACTTCGACGACAACCACCTCAGCGCCAAGATGTCCCGGACCCTGAAGAAGTACTTCGTCCCGAGCATCAAGGAAGTCGCGGTACCGCCGACGTGACCGATCGTCCCCTGCGCGCCGTGCTGCTCCTCGTGGTGGCCCTGGCGGCGGTCTCCGGCGTGGCCTACGTCGCCCAGCAGTCGCTGTACGCGAGGCCGCCCGTCACCGACCTGACGCCCACCGGCTCCTCCGGGTCGGTCCCGGTGTCGCCGGCACCGGTCGACCGCCCGCCGCCGGTCGCACCCGCCGGCGCCTCCGGCGTGCCCCGGGTCGACCCCGACTGGCTGCGCCGCACCGCGAGCGCCGCCGGCCTGTCCGAGACCGCGCTGGGCGCCTACGCCCGTGCCGAGCTGACGACCGACGACGGCTGCGGCCTCGGCTGGACCACGCTCGCCGGCATCGGCTGGATCGAGTCGCAGCACGGCACCCTCGGCGGCCGCGAGCTCCTCGCCGACGGGCACTCGTCCTCCCGCATCCTCGGTCCCGCGCTCGACGGCGAGGGGCCGTTCGCCGCGATCCCCGCCACGGCGGGGTCGACCGCCTACCACGGCGACCCCGACTGGGACCACGCCGTGGGGCCGATGCAGTTCATCCCCAGCACGTGGGAGACCTGGGCCGCCGACGGCGACGGGGACGGCGTGAGCGACCCCAACGACCTCGACGACGCCGCCCTCGCCGCGGCCGGCTACCTCTGCGCCGGCGGTCGTGACCTGTCCACCGGGGAGGGCTGGACCGACGGCGTGCTCTCCTACAACCACGCCCGGGTCTACGTCGCCGACGTGCACGCCGCCGCCACGGCGTACGCCGACCGGACCCGGTGACCGTCGGGCGTCGGTGCCGAATGCCGGGCTCGGCTGCGCGACGGCGTCCGCGGTGTGATCATGGCTACACCATGAGAACTCGCTCCCTCACCGCCGCGTCCCTCGCCGCGCTCGTCACCGCCGTGGTCACGGCGCTGCTCGCGGCCCTCCTCGTGACGGCGTCACCGTCCGCCGCCCGCGCGGACGACCCCTCGCCGTCGGCCCGGGCCGGCAACCCCAGCCAGGACTTCCCCCGGATGCCGCGCCGCTGCGCGACGCCCAAGGAGAAGATCCCGTCGAAGCCGGTCGTGTGCGCGCTCAACCAGTACGACGGCAACCGGCCCTCGATCGTGATCTGGGGCGACTCGCACTCGTGGATGTTCATCCCGGCCCTCAAGGAGGCCGTGCGCGGCCGTGGCGTCAACCTGGTCGCCGTGATGATGGGCTCCTGCCCGCCGATGGACAACCAGGTGCGCCCCACCGCCTCGGCCCCCGCGTGCTTCCGCTCCAACGCCCTCGGCATCGAGGTCACCCGCCGGCTCGAGCGCGGCGACCAGCCCTACCGGATCGTCCTCGCCGGCAGCTGGCAGCGCTACGTGCACGCCAACAAGGTCGGCGACCGCTCCTCCTACGTCGGCCAGATGGCCAAGGCGATGCGCCGGGGGACGCCGCGACTGGCCCGCACCCTCCGCTCGATCGGCGCGAGGGCCGACGTCATCGGCCAGGTCGCGACGGTGCCCGCGCGGCACCGTAGCTGCCCTCAGGGCAACGACCCCTACGCCTGCAGCCTGCCGCGCAAGCGGTCGCTGCCGGAGGCCGCCGCGACGAAGCGCTGGGTGCGCGACGCGCTGCGCCCCGTGCTCGGCCCGCGCGCCCTGATCGACGTCAACCGGGTGTTCTGCACCTCCAGCGTGTGCCGCGGCAAGGTCGGGTCGGTGCGCACGTGGTTCGACGACCTGCACCTGTCGGCCACCCGGTCGGCCTCGCTGGCGTCGTACTTCGAGGCCACGGTCGACGCGGTCGCGCCGCCCGAGCCCTCGGTGCCGCCCTGCTCGATCCCGATCCTCTGCTGAGGTGGGCGCGGCGCGCGGCGGCGGGTTCAGCGCCGCCGAGATCACCGAGGCCTACGCCGCCCTGCACGTCCGCGTGCAGGAGCACGCGCGCACCGGTGACTGGGACGACTTCTGCCTGGGCTTCACCGAGGACGCCGAGTACGTCGAGCACGCGTTCGGGACCTTCCGTGGCCGCGACGCGATCCGCGAGTGGTCGGTGGCCACGATGACGTCGTTCCCCGGCTCGGTGATGACCGGCTTCCCGCTGGCCTGGCAGACCGTCGACGAGTCGACGTCGCGGCTGATCTGCGAGGTGCGCAACCTGATGCCCGACCCCGGTGACGGGTCGGTCCACGAGCAGTCCAACCTGACGATCATGACCTACGCCGGCGACGGCCTGTTCTCCCGCGAGGAGGACGTCTACAACCCGCTGCGCTTCATGCGGATGACGCTGCGGTGGGCCCGGGTCGCCGAGGAGCACGGCCGGTTGGGCGACGAGGGCCGGGCCTACGTCGCCCGGTTCGGCGGCTGACCGGCGTCGTCCGGCGTTCACCGGCCGGTCGCCTGGAGCGGTGACCCTGGACCGGTGACGAGGATCCGGGGCTGGGCGCTGACCGCGCTCGGCTGGGTCCTCCTGGTCGTCGGCGTCGTCCTGTTCCCGCTGCCCGGGCCGGGCCTGCTGCTCATGGCCGCCGGGATGGCGGTGCTCGCCGGGCAGCACGAGTGGGCCGAGCGACGGGTGGAGGCGCTGCGCGACCGGGCGCTCGAGAGCGCCCGTCGCGGGGTGGCCACCCACGCCCGGGCGTGGACCTCGATGGCCGTCTGCACGGCGCTGGCGGCGTCCGGCCTGCTCTGGGTCTGGGACCCGCCGCAGCCGGGGTGGTGGGTGCTGCCGGCGTGGACCTGGCTGCCGGGCGGGCTGTGGAGCGGCGTCGGCCAGCTGGTGTCGGGACTGCTCACCCTCGGCCTGGTCGTGTGGACCTACCGGTCCCGGTTGACCTCGTCTGGGATCATTCGTCCATGAAGTCGGCGGCGCGGCGGGTAGTGCTCGAGATCCTGGGCTGGGGCCTGCTCCTGGCCGGCATCGCGATGATCGCGCTGCCGGGCCCGGGGCTGCTCGGCATCTTCGGCGGGCTGGCGATCCTGTCCCAGCAGTACGAGTGGGCCGAGCGTCGCCTCGCCCCGGTCAAGTACCGCGCCTTCAAGGGTGCGGCCGAGAGCGTCGAGACGTTCCTGCGCATCGCCATCTCCTGCCTCGGCGTGCTCGGCCTCGTCGCCGTCAGCGCGCTGTTCCTGATCGAACCCGCCCAGCCGGGCTGGTGGCCGCTGCCCGACTGGACCTGGCTGCCGGGCGGGTTCTGGACGGGGGTGAGCCTGGTGCTCTCCGCCTTCATCGCGGCCGGCCTGCTCGTCTACTCCTACCGCCGCTTCCACGGCAAGCCCGAGGCCGTCGCGGCCCTCGAGGCCGACATCGAGGAAGCCGACGAGGACGCCAAGCTCCGCTGACCGGGGGTCGGCCGGGGGAGCGGTGAGGTAGGGACCGAACCCGGCGAGGGAACAGTCCCGAGGTCACCGCCGCCCAGGCGCGGCCCCGGGCCGGTGCCGCAGCACCTGGGAGAGCCGCTTCGAGCGTCGTACGTCGGCGGGGTCCACGGGACCATGCTCGCCCGGACGCCGGGTCCTCGGCGACCGCCCCACTCACAGCACCACCGCCGCCAGCCCCAGCCACGCCGCCAGCGCCTCGACCTCGGCGCCCACGTCGTCGCGGCACGCGGGCGACCACGGCTCGTCCTCGTGCACGGCGTCGACCCGCAGCTCACCGGCGTCGCGGTCGGCGACGGCGTCGAGCTTGCCGACGACGCGGTCGCCCCAGAGCACCGGCATCGCCCAGTAGCCCCAGCGGCGACGGGCGGCCGGCTTGTACATCTCCAGGTAGTACTCGGCCTCGAACAGCTCGGCCAGCCGCTTGCGGTCGGCGACCAGCCGGTCGAGCGGGGAGAGGATCGCCGCGCGTCCCTCGAAGGGGCCGGTGGCGTCGTCCAGCCAGGCGGGGTCGACCCGCCAGGTGCCCCGCACGCCCTCGACCACGGCGGCCTCACCGGCCGCGCCGACGCCGTTGGGCTCGGCGGGCACCTTGGCCGACCGGCCGCGGGCGATGCCGAGCGAGCGCAGCCGGCGCTCGTCGAGCAGCCGGTCGGCCTCCTCCGGCGACGGGACCGGGTCGTCGGGGTAGATGCGCTCGGCGAGGTCCCACAGCACCTCGCGGCCTCCCGAGCCGCCGCGGCCGGCGCGGGCGACCTCGCCGCGCTCGACCATCTGGGCCAGCAGCATCTTGACGTTCTTGTCGTTGTTCCAGCCGCTCGAGGGCCACGGCACCTCGCAGGTGTCGGGGATCTCCGAGACCGGCAGCGGCCCGTCCCCGCGCAGCAGCTCGAGCACGTCGCGGCGACAGGCGTCGTTGGCGGCGACCCAGCCGACCAGGTCCTCCTGCCACGGCCGCCACGGCTCCGGGCCCGGCCACTGCGCCATGTGGGCGCGGTGCAGGGCGAGGTCCGCCGCGGGCCGCGCGAGCTGGTGGTGGTCGATGAGCACCTGCTGGTCGAGCAGGTCGCGCAGCTCGCCCGCGTCGTACGACGCCCCGATCCGGCTCCACAGCACCAGGTCGGCGCTCGGGGCCACGTGGCGGGTCGGGTCGAGCTGCACGAACGTCAGGTGGCGCACCACCTCGAGCACGTCGGTCGGGCGCCCGGCGGTCAGCAGCTGCGCGCGGACGGCGACCCGGCGGGCCTCCGCGCGGGTGAGCGGGTGCGGGGCCACGAGCAGCGATCATGGCACCGGGCGGCGCCGTCCGCGACCGGGCGGAGCGTCGTCGCCACCGACGTGGTGGACTACGACGGGTGAGGCTGAGAGCGAGGGACCGCGCGCTCGACCAGGTGGCGCGCCTGCTGCCGGAGGGCGAGACCGCCCTGGTGGCGGAGGTCTGCCAGGTCAAGAAGGGGCGCAGCGCCGGCCGGGCCGCCGGCGCCGCCGCGGGTGGCCTCGTGCGCGACGTCGCGATCACCTCGATCACGACCGCTGCCGGGTTCGGGATGTCGGGCGGCGGCATCGCGGCGGTCTGGCTGGTCGTGACCGATCGGCGCCTGCTGGTCCTCGACAAGACCGTGCGCATCACCGACAAGAAGAAGGTCGAGCTGTCGGCCCCGGTCGCGGCCGTCGACGTGACCGCGCACCAGGGCCGGCTCCTGCGGTCGGTCCGGGTGACCGACCGCGCGACGGGTGACCTCGTGGCGGCGTTCAACTTCGGCTGGCGTCCCGCCGCCCAGCGCCGGGTCGTCGACGCGGCCTCGGGTGCCGGCGGTCGGGCCCGCCGGTGATGTCGGACCCTGCGCCTAGGGTCGTCCTCCGATGACCCTGCACCTGCACCGCGCACCGCGCACCGACCAGCTCGCCGACGCGCTCGGCGAGCTGCTCGCCGTACCCCTCGACGACCCGTTCGCCGAGGAGGTCGTCGTGGTGCCGGCCAAGGGCGTGGAGCGCTGGCTCACGCAGCGGCTGGCGCACCGCCTGGGCACCGGTCCGCGGGGCGGCGACGGCGTGTGCGCCGGCGTCCGGTTCCTCACGCCGGGGTCGCTGGTCTCGTTGCTGCTCGACCGCGAGCGCGACGACGTGTGGGCCCCCGACCGGCTGGTGTGGCCGCTGCTCGAGACCATCGACGCCTCCCTCGACGAGCCGTGGTGCGCCACGCTCGCGCGCCACCTGGGCCACGGGCTCGACGGTGCCGAGGCCGACCTGCGGCGTGACCGTCGCTACTCCGTGGCCCGTCGGCTCGCGGGGCTGATGGCCGACTACGCCAAGCAGCGGCCCCGGCTGGTGCGCGACTGGGCCCAGGGGCTCGACACCGACGGCGCGGGCCACGAACTCGCGCCCGACCTGCGGTGGCAGGCCGAGCTGTGGCGTCGGCTGCTCGGGCGGACCGGTCTGGAGTCGCCCGACGCCCGGCACGAGCGGGCGGTCGGCCTGCTCGAGGCCGGCGGTGACGGCCTCGACCTGCCCGACCGGCTCTCGCTCTTCGGTCACACCCGCCTGCCCGTGACCGAGGTCGCGCTGCTGCAGGCGCTGGCCACCTCGCGCGACGTGCACCTCTGGCTGCCGCAGCCCTCGGCCGCGCTGTGGGATGCACTGTCCGGGCTGGGCGGCGTGGTCGCCCGCGACGACGACGTCTCCGTCGACGCGGTCGGCCACCCCCTGCTGGCCTCCCTGGGCCGCGACACGCGCGAGCTGCGCCGCACGCTCGACGTCCCGCTCGTCGACGACACCGTCGCCGACGCGCCCGCGACGCCGTCCACCCTGCTCGGCCAGCTGCAGCACGACCTCCGCGCCAACCACGCGCCCACGCCCGCCGAGCGCGCGGCGCGGTCCGTCGCCCCGGCCGACCGCAGCCTCCAGGTGCACGCCTGCCACGGCACGGCCCGTCAGGTCGACGTGCTGCGCGAGGTGCTGGTCGGGCTCCTCGACGACGACCCGACGCTGCAGCCGCGCGACATCCTGGTGATGTGCCCCGACATCGAGGCCTTCGCGCCGTTGATCTCGGCCGGGTTCGGGCTCGCCGACGTCGTCGCCGACGCCGGGGGTGAGGGCGGCCACCCCGCCCACACCCTGCGGGTGCGCCTGGCCGACCGGGCGCTCACCAGCACCAACCCGCTGCTCGCCGTCGCGGCCACGCTGGTCGAGCTCGGCGGTGGCCGGGTCACCGCCGCCGACCTGCTCGACCTCGCCTCCACCTCCGCGGTGCGCCTGCGGTTCGGCTTCAGCGACGACGACCTCGAGCGCGTCACCGGCTGGGTCCGCGAGGCCGGCGTGCGCTGGGGGCTCGACGTCCGGCAGCGCGAGCGGTTCGAGATGGGCCGGTTCGAGCACAACACCTGGCGTGCCGGGCTCGACCGGGTCCTGCTCGGGGTGGCCATGAGCGGCGACGACCACCGCCACCTCGGTCGCGGGCTCCCGCTCGACGACGTCGGCAGCTCCGACGTCGACCTCGCCGGCCGGCTGGCCGAGATGGTCGACCGGGTCGCCCGGTGCCTGGCGTCGCTCGACGACGCCGTCGACGTCGCCGCCTGGATGACCGCGCTCGACCTCGGTGTCCGGGGCCTGACCGACGTGGCCCCCGACGACGCGTGGCAGGTGCCCCAGCTCGAGCGCGAGCTCGCCCGGGCGGCGGGTGACGGCACCCCCGCCGTCCCGCTGCGGCTCGCCGACGTCCGCGCCCTCCTCGCCTCGCGCCTCGGCGGCCGTCCCACGCGCTCCAACTTCCGCACCGGCACCCTCACCGTCTGCACGATGGTGCCGATGCGGTCCGTGCCCCACCGCGTCGTGTGCCTGGTGGGCCTCGACGACGGCGTCTTCCCGCGGTCGATCACGCCCGACGGCGACGACGTGCTGGCCCGGCGTCCGCTCACCGGCGAGCGCGACGTCCGCAGCGAGGACCGCCAGCTGCTCCTCGACGCCCTCCTCGCCGCCACCGAGACGGTCGTGATCACCTACACCGGCGCCAACGAGCAGTCCGGCGCCGAGCGCCCCCCGGCCGTGCCGCTCGGCGAGATCCTCGACGCCGCCGACCGCACCCAGGCCGAGCTGGTCCGGGAGCACGTGCTGGTCCGCCACCCCCTCCAGCCCTACGACGTCCGCAACTTCCGGGCCCGTGACCTGGTCGACGAGGCGCGGGCCTTCAGCTTCGACGCCGCCGCCCTCGCCGGGGCCCGGGCCTCGGTCGCCGAGCGGCGTCCGGCCGGGCCGCTCCTCGACGAGCCGCTCCCGCCCCGCCCGGCCGGCGACGTCTCGCTGGCCGACCTGCGGTCGTTCGTGACCCACCCCGTCCGGGCGTTCCTGCGCCAGCGCCTCGACGTCGCGGTGCCGTTCTCGCCCGACGAGCTCGCCGACGCCATCCCCATCGAGCTCGACGCCCTGGAGTCGTGGGCGATCGGCGACCACCTGCTGCGCGAGGTCCTGGCCGGCCACGACGCCGCAGCCGTGATGACGGCCGAGCAGCTGCGCGGCACCCTGCCGCCCGGCGGCCTCGGCGCCGGCGCACTGGCCACGGTGACCGCGGAGTGCCAGGAGCTGTTCGCCCGCACCGCCGACCTGCGGGCTGGCGACCCGCGCTCGGTCGACGTCGACGTCGACCTGGGCGGCGGACGCCGGCTCACCGGCACGGTCACCGGCCTCTACGGCGCCAAGCTGGTGAGCCTCGGCTACTCCCGCCTCAAGCCCCGGCAGCGGCTCACCTCGTGGGTCGACCTGCTCGCGCTGAGTGCCTCGCGGCCCGACCAGAGCTACACCGCCCACGCCGTGGGTCGCGAGCGCGCCGGGCCGCGGCGCGCCCTCGCCGGCCCGCTCGACCACCGCGCGGTCGACTGGCTGCGCACCCTCGTCGACCTGCGCGACGAGGGCCTGCGCCGCCCGCTGCCGATGCCGGTGGCCACCGCAGCAGCCTGGGCCGAGGGCCACCTCCGCGCCCAGCTCGGCGACGACGTCTCGCCCGTCGCGCTGGCGCGGCGCGCCTGGGAGACCGACCCCCACAACGCCTACGGCATCGAGGGCGAGGACGCCGACTCCTACCACCGCCGGGCCTTCGGCGTCGCCGCGCCGCTCGAGCTGCTGGTCGACGCCGGCCTGCCCGACCTCGCCTGGCAGGTCTGGGAGCCGCTGCTCACCGGTGCGGAGAAGGTCGGTCCGCTGTGACCACCCCACGACGTTCTTCGCCTCCCCCGCTTCGCTCCTCCGTCGAACAACGCCGCGGGGACCCCGGTCGTGGCGGTCCGGGCGGTCTGGAGACGAGACGCCGATGAGCCTGGTGCACGAGACCCTCACCCCGTTCGACATCACTGCGCCCCTTCCCACGGCCGGCACCACCCTGCTCGAGGCCAGCGCCGGCACCGGCAAGACCTGGACGATCGGCGCCCTCGTCACGCGCTACGTCGCCCAGGGCGTCGCGCGGCTCGACGACATGCTCGTGGTCACCTTCGGGCGCGCGGCCAGCCAGGAGCTGCGCGAGCGGGTGCGGGCCCAGCTGGTCGAGGCCGAGCGGCACCTCGGCGGCGACCCCGGCACGCCCGACGACGACTCCGCCCTGCTCGCGCTGCTCGTCGACTGCGACGACGCCGAGCGCCGGCTCCGCCACGCGCGCGTCGTCGAGGCGCTGGCCGGCTTCGACGCGGCGACCATCGCGACCACCCACCAGTTCTGCTCGATGGTGCTGGGCTCGCTCGGGGTCGCGGGCGACACCGACGCCCGGGCCCGGCTGGTCGAGGACCTCGACGACCTGGTGCGCGAGGTCGTCGACGACCTCTACCTGCGCGCCTTCGCGTTCACCGACGACAAGCCGGCGTTCGAGCACGCCGAGGCGCTCGCCATCGCCCGCGCGGCGGTCGGCGACCCGCAGGCCCGCCTCGAGCCGTCCGACGTCGACCGCGGCTCGGGACCCGGTCGCCGGGTGGCGTTCGCCGAGAAGGTCCGCGCCGAGGTCGAGCTGCGCAAGCGCCGGCTCGGGATCCTCTCCTACGACGACCTGCTCACCCAGCTCGCCGACGCGCTGGAGGCCGCCGACTCACCGGCCCGCACCCGGATGCGCGCCCGCTGGTCGATCGTGCTGGTCGACGAGTTCCAGGACACCGACCCCGTGCAGTGGAAGGTGCTCGACCGTGCGTTCAGCGGCGTCGCCACGATGGTGCTGATCGGCGACCCCAAGCAGGCCATCTACGCCTTCCGTGGCGGCGACGTCGTCACCTACCTCGAGGCCGCCGCCACCGCCGGCACCCGGCAGACCCTCGCCGTCAACCGGCGCAGCGACGCCGCCCTCCTCGGCGCCTTCCAGGAGCTGCTCACCGACGCCGAGCTCGGCGACGAGCGCATCGTCGTCCGCCCCGTCGCGGCCCACCACGGCACCGACGGCAGCAGCCGGCTGGTCGGCGCGCCGTCGTCGGCGCCGTTGCGGCTGCGGGTGGTGCGCCGCGAGACGTTCGGCAAGGGCCCGCGCACGTCCCTCACCGTCGGCGACGTGCGGCCCCACGTCGCCCGCGACCTGGCCCTCGACGTACGCCGCCTGCTGGCCGCCGGGGCGACCTTCTGCGGTGAGCCGCTGCAGCCGAAGGACGTCGCCGTCATCTCCTACCGGCACGCCGACCTGGCCGCCGCCCAGCGCGCCCTGCACGACGTCGGCGTGCCCGCGGTCATCGCCGGCGGCGGCAGCGTCTTCGCCACCCCGGCCGCCGCCGAGTGGCTCACCCTCCTCGAGGCCCTCGAGCAGCCCCACCGCAGCCCCCGCGTGCGGGCGGCCGCACTGACCTGCTTCGTCGGTCTCACCGCCGCCGGCCTCGACGCCGGGGGCGACCGCACCACCGACGAGGTGGCCGAGACCCTGCGCCGTTGGGTCGACGTCGTCTCCCGGCGCGGCGTCGCCGCGGTGCTCGAGGCCGCCTCGGCCGCCGGCCTGCCGGCCCGGGTGCTCGCCGAGACCGGTGGCGAGCGCCGGCTCACCGACCTGCGCCACATCGGCGAGGCGCTGCACGAGGTGGCCCAGACCGATGGTCTCGGGCTGGCCGCGCTGCTGGCCTGGCTGCGCGGCCAGATCATCGAGGGACGTGCCGGCCGTGGGGCCGAGCGCACCCGCCGCCTCGACTCCGACGCCGCCGCCGTGCAGCTGGTGACGATCCACGCCAGCAAGGGCCTGCAGTACCCCGTCGTCTACCTGCCGGCCCTCGCCGACCGGTTCGTGCCCAAGCCCACCCGGCCCCTGTTCCACGACGCCGAGCAGCGCCGCTGCCTCGACGTCGGCGGGGGCGGTCCCTCTTGGGGCGACCACGTGCAGCGCTGGACCGACGAGGAGGCCGGCGAGTGGCTGCGGCTGCTCTACGTCGCCGTCACCCGGGCGCAGTCGCAGGTGGTGTGCTGGTGGGCGCCCACCAAGAACGCCGTCGCCTCGCCGCTCCACCGGCTGCTGATGCGACCCGAGGGCGAGACGGCCGTGCCGGCCCTGCCTCCCGTGCCGCCCGACGACGCCGTCGTGGGGTTGTTCGGCCGGTGGCGCGACCGCGGCGGACCCGCGCCCGAGCCCTCGACCTGGGCCGACCCCGGGCCCGACCCCGACCTCGGCGACCCTGGTCCGCTGTCGGCGCGCCGCTTCGGCCGCGAGGTCGACACCACCTGGCGCCGCACCTCCTACTCCGCCCTGAGCCACGTCGAGTCGGTCGCCGCGCCCGCCGCGGGCAGCGAGCCCGAGACCACGGCCAAGGACGACGAGGAGGTCGTCGGCACCGCCGCGAGCGATGCACCACCCGCCGATGCGGTGCCCTCGCCGATGGCCCGGTTGCCCGTGGGCGCGACGTTCGGGTCCCTGGTCCACGCGGTGCTCGAGCACGCCGACCCCGACGCCCCCGACCTGCGCGCCGAGCTGCTGGCCCACGTCGAGGAGCAGCTGGTGCGCTGGCCGGTCGACCTCGATCCCGACGAGCTCGTCGACAGCCTCGTGGCGGTCCTCGCCACCCCGCTCGGTCCGGCAGTCAACGGCCGGACGCTCGGCGAGGTCCCGCTGCGCGACCGGCTGCGCGAGCTCGACTTCGAGCTCCCGCTCGCCGGCGGCGACCTGGCCGGCGACGGCACCCCCACCCCCCGTCTCGGCGACCTCGCGCCGCTGCTGCGCCGCCACCTGCCCGAGGGCGACCCGGTGCGCGGCTACGCCGACGCACTGGAGGTCCCCGCGCTCGGCGACCAGGGCCTGCGCGGCTACCTGACCGGGTCGGTCGACGTGGTGCTGCGGGTGCGCGACGAGGTCGGCGAGCCGTCCTACCTGATCGTCGACTACAAGACCAACTGGCTGGGCTCGCGCGACCTGCCGCTCACCTCCCACGCCTACCGCCCCGAGGCCCTCGACGCCGCGATGGCCCACTCTGACTACCCGCTGCAGGCGCTGTTGTACGCCGTGGTGCTGCACCGCTTCCTGCGCTGGCGCCAGCCCGGCTACGACCCCGAGCGCCACCTGGGTGGCGTGCTCTACCTCTACCTGCGCGGGCTCTGCGGGCCCGAGGCCCCGCTGGTCGACGGCCGGCCGTGCGGCGTCTTCGTGTGGCGGCCGCCGGTCGCACTGCTCGAGGCGGTCTCCGACCTGCTCGACGGGGGTGACCGGTGACCGCCGCCACGCCGCTGCTGCCCGAGCCCTGGCCCGACCACGACCACCGCCTCGCGGGCGGCGCCACCGGGCTGCTGCGCGAGCTCAACGTCGCCGGGGTGCTCGAGGCCACCGACGTGCACGTCGCCACCCGGGTCGGCGCCCTCGGGCAGGAGTCCGACGAGCGGGTGCTCCTCGCCGTCGCCCTCGCCGTGCGGGCGGTCCGGGCGGGCTCGGTGTGCGTCGACCTGACGACGATCGCGGCGATCGGTGGCGACGAGTCCGACCTGCCCTGGCCCGACCCGGTGGACTGGACCCGGGCGGTGACCGCCTCGCCGCTGGTCGGGGCCGGCGTCGTCCGCGTCGAGGGGTCGCTGGTCTACCTCGACCGCTACCACCGGCTCGAGACGCAGGTCTGCGACGACCTCGTCACCCGGGTCTCCGCTCCCGCGCCCGACGTCGACGAGGCGGCCCTGGACGCGGCGCTGGTGCGGGTGCGCGGCGAGCACTTCAGCGCCGAGCAGGAGGCCGCCGCCGTCCGGGCGGTGCGGCAGCGCACCACCGTGCTCACCGGCGGGCCCGGCACCGGCAAGACCACCACCGTGGCGCGGGTGCTGGTGCTGCTCGCCGCCCAGGCCGCCGCCCGGGGCGAGCGGTTCTCGGTGGTCCTGGCGGCCCCCACCGGCAAGGCCGCGACCCGCCTCCAGGAGGCGGTGACCGGCGAGCTCGACGGCCTCGACGAGGCCGACCGCGACCGCGTCGGCACGCTCGAGTCGCTCACCCTGCACCGGCTGCTCGGGTGGCGTCCCGACAACAGCACGCGGTTCCGGCACGACCGGTCCAACCGGCTCAAGCACGGCGTCGTGGTCGTCGACGAGTGCTCGATGGTCGAGCTGACGATGATGGCGCGGCTCCTCGAGGCCGTGCGCCCCGAGGCGCGCCTGCTGCTCGTCGGCGACCCCCAGCAGCTCACCTCGGTCGGCGCCGGCGCGGTGCTCGGCGACGTGGTCCGCGGCTTCGAGGGGCACCCCGACTCACCCGTCGCGTCCCTGGAGCACAACCACCGCTCCGAGGAGCACATCCAGGAGCTCGCCACGGCGCTGCGCGGCGGCGACCCCGACGAGGTGCTCGCCGTGCTCCGCCGCGACAGCGACGAGATCGAGTTCGTCGAGACCACCGACCCGTCGACGGCGCTGCGCGACGACGTGCTCACCACGGCCCTCGCCGTCCGCGACGCCGCCCTCGCCGGCGACGCCGAGGCCGCCGTCGGGGCGCTCGACGAGCACCGCCTGCTCTGCGCCCACCGCGAGGGCCCCTACGGCGTACGCCGCTGGAACCGTCAGGTCGAGCAGTGGATCACCGAGCACACCGGTCAGCCCGTGCACGGCGAGTGGTACGTCGGCCGGCCGATCCTGGTCACCACCAACGACTACGCGCTCGAGGTCTACAACGGCGAGACCGGGGCCGCCGTGGCGATGCCCGACGGTCGGCTGCGGGCCTACATCTCGGGCTCCGAGCGGCTGCGCGACTACGCCCCCGGCCGCCTCGACGCCGTCGAGACGATGCACGCCCTGACGATCCACAAGAGCCAGGGCAGCCAGGCGGTGCGGGTCACCGTGCTGCTGCCCGACGGGCGGTCGCGGCTGCTCACCCGCGAGCTCTTCTACACCGCGGTCACCCGGGCGCGGGAGCACGTGCGCGTCGTCGGCACCGAGGACGCCGTCCGCGCGGCCGTGCAGCAGCAGGCGCAGCGCGCCACCGGCCTGGCCGACCGGATCCGCCACGCCGACCGCCACGCCGACGCGCGCAACGGCCCCGAAACCAGGGGCGACTAAGGTCGGGTCGGTGCCCTACCTGCTGCGTGTCGAGCTGCCCGACGTCCCCGGTTCGCTGGGTCGCCTGGCGTCCGCGATCGGTGAGGCCGGCGGCGACATCGAGGCCATCGAGATCGTCGAGAAGCGCCACGACGGCACCGCCCTCGACGACGTCATGCTCGACACCGAGCCGGGGATCATGCCCGACTCGATCGTCTCGGCCTGCAACGCGATCGACGGCGTGCAGGTGGTCTGGATCAGCCGGTTCGGCTCGAGCAACCTGATCCTCGACCTCGAGGCGGTCGAGGAGCTGACGTCCGAGCCGTCCCGCGCGCTCGACCGCCTGGTCGAGGTCATGCCGGGCACCTTCCGTGTCGACTGGGCCGCCCGGATCCATCGGGTCAAGGGCGTGCTCCACGCCACCGGTGCGACGCCGTCCGACCTGGCCTTCGTGGAGATCGAGCGGGCCGTCCGGCTCGAGATCGACGACGGCACCGACGGCGAGACCCTGCACGCCGGGGCCCGCATCGACGGCAACGAGGTCGTCGTCGTGGCCCGTCGCGGGGGGCCCGAGTTCCTCGACTCCGAGGTCGCCCGTCTCGGCCACCTGACCAGCCTGGCCGCCTCGATCTACCGCGACTGACGCAGCCGGCGGCGCGGCCTCAGAGGCGCTCGAGCAGGAACACCGGGATCTCGCGCTCGGTGTGCTGCTGGTACTCCGCGTAGGGGGAGTAGACCGCCACGGCCCGCTCCCACCACTCGGCCCGCTCGTCGCCCTCGGCGACCCGGGCGCGGTAGCGGTGCGGGGTGTCGCCGTCCTGCAGCTCGACCTCGGGGTGGGCCAGGAAGTTGTGGTACCAGACCGGGTGCTCGGGGGCGCCGCCCTTGCTGGCGACGGCGGCGTACACGCCGTCCTTCTCGACCCGCATCACCGGGTTCTTGCGCAGCTTGCCCGACCGCACGCCCTTCGACGTGATCACCACGATGGGCCACTCGGGGTGGTCGGGCAGGGTGTTGGCCTCGCGGCCGCCGGAGGCCTCGTAGGCCGCCACCTGGTCGCGGACCCACGCGTCGGGGCTGGGCTCGTACTCGCCTTCGAGACTCATGCCCCCCAGAACACCAGGTCGTGGCGGCCGATTCCACCCCCGTTAGCGTGCACCCATGAGCGCCATCGAGGGAGTGTCCGAGACCTTCGACCCCGACGCCTGGGACGCCGTCCCCGGTTTCGACGACCTCACCGACCTGACCTACCACCGCGCGCGGGCGCACGGCACGGTGCGGATCGCGTTCGACCGTCCCGACGTGCTCAACGCCTTCCGCCCCCACACGGTCGACGAGCTGCTGCGGGTGCTGGAGCACGCCCGCACGTCCTCCGACGTCGGCTGCGTGCTGCTCACCGGCAACGGCCCGAGCGGGAAGCACGGCAAGTGGGCGTTCTGCACCGGGGGAGACCAGCGCATCCGCGGCCGCACCGGCTACCAGTACGCCGAGGGCGAGACCGCAGAGACGGTCGACAAGGCCAAGCTCGGGCGGCTGCACATCCTGGAGTGCCAGCGGCTGATCCGGTTCATGCCCAAGATCGTCATCTGCGTCGTCCCCGGTTGGACCGCCGGTGGCGGCCACTCGCTGCACGTGGTCTGCGACCTGACGATCGCCAGCCGTGAGGAGGCGCGGTTCAAGCAGACCGACGCCGACGTCGGGTCGTTCGACGGCGGCTTCGGGTCGGCGTACCTCGCCCGCCAGGTGGGCCAGAAGTTCGCCCGCGAGATCTTCTTCCTCGGCCAGGAGTACTCCGCCGACGACGGCGTCCGGATGGGCGCCGTCAACCGCGCCGTCCCGCACGCCGAGCTCGAGGCCACCGCGCTCGAGTGGGGCCGCCTGGTCAACGGCAAGTCCCCGACCGCCCAGCGGATGCTGAAGTACTCCTTCAACCTCATCGACGACGGCCTGGTCGGCCAGCAGCTCTTCGCCGGCGAGACCACGCGCCTGGCCTACATGACCGACGAGGCCGCCGAGGGCCGCGACCAGTTCCTCGAGAAGCGCGACCCGGACTGGTCGGACTACCCCTGGTACTACTGAGTCGCCTTGGTTCGCGCACGACCGAGGGCAACGGTCTCAGAGGATGCCCTGCGCGGCGGCGGCACGCATGGTCGGCACGGTCGGGACGAAGCCGAGGTGCCTGGACAGCGCCCCGTCCATCCGGCCGGACCACGGGTTGTCGAGCGGGGAGGCTGACGTCTCGAGCTCGTGTCCTGCGAGCTGGGCCATCTCGTACACCGTGACCGGCGCGTCGTCGGGCACGTTGACCACGAGTCCGTCGGTCGTACCGGCGATCGCGAGGCGCACCATGACGGCGACGTCGCGGTGGTGCACGACGGAGAAGGTGTGGGCTGGGTGCAACCCGAAGCGCGGGGCGAGCCCGGCGATGGAGGCGAGGTGTCCGTCGCCGTCGCCGTAGACGAAGGGCAGGCGCAACGTCGTCCAGGTCAGGCCGCTGTCGCGCAGGAGGTTCTCGGCGGCCAGCTTGCTGGCGGGGTAGGCCGCCGTCGCATCGCCGCCGGCGAGGAACCGGATGCGGGTTGAGGTCCGACTCCTCGCGGGACATGCTGTCGGCTTCGGATCCCTGGTCCGCACCAGCGGCTCGGTGGACAGCGTCGGACGAGCCGTGAGGGCAGGCCGTCCGATCAGGTACGCCGGTGCGCCCGGCCGCCGAAGTGCAGGTAGGTGGGTCGAGCGCCGACCTCGGTGGGGTTGAAGAACGCGGCCATCAGGTCGGCGTCGGCGATGGGGAGCTTGAGCATGAACGAGTCGTCGCGCGCGACCGGCACCAGTGGCAGGTCGACCATGGGGGGCCAGCCCTGGTCCTGGGCGACTCCGTGCGAGGGCGTCACCGTGGCCAGCAGGCGGCCCTCGTCGTCCGCGCGGATCTCGAAGGTCAGGCCCTCGCGCTGGTAGGTGCCGGTGTAGCGGTCGGGCTCGGCCGCGCGGTGGTCCTCCAGCGAGGCGGGGTCGGGCCGTGGGCCCACGCCGAGCTTGCGGCCGAAGAGCCAGTCGGCGAGCTCGCGGTACAGGGTGATCGCGCTCTCTACGTTGGTCTGCAGGCAGAACCCGAAGCCGACCTCGGGAGCGACCCGCATGAAGGCGTTCTGGCCGATCGAGTTGCCGTCGTGGCCGACGACGGCGACCTCGCCCCAGTGGTCGAGGATCCAGCCGAGGCCCCAGCCCTGACCGAGCACGGAGTCGTCGACGAGCTCGACCTGCTGCACGAGCATGCTCGCGGCCAGGGCGGCGTCCAGCAGCCGGGTGCCGTCGGGGGCGATGCCGCCGGCGAGGTGCAGCTGAGTGAACCTGAGCACGTCGCCGGCCGAGGCCACGACGGCACTGCCCATCGGCGCGAAGGCGCGATAGAGGCCCCAGGTCGGGCTGACGACGAGCTGGCTGGGGTCCTCGTGGTCGGGTACGTGACCCACCGAGGTCGGGTGGACGATCGCCTCGTCGGCGAACGAGACGGTGTGCTCGAGTCCGAGCGGGGCGAAGATCCGGTCGCGGAGCGCGTCCTCGAACGTCTTCTCCATGAGCACCTCGACGATCCGGCCGAGGATCGAGAACCCGCTGTTGCTGTAGCTCCAGATCACGCCGGGGTCGGCGATCTGGGGCAGGTCGGCGCACCCGGCGACGTACTTCGCCAGCGCGTCGTCGCCGCGGCCGGTGTCGGTGAAGTGGTCGCCGTCGAAGCCGCTGGTGTGGGTGAGCAGGTCGCGCGGGGTCACGGTGTCGCGCGCCCGGTGGTCGGCGACCTCGAACTCCGGGAGGTAGGCGCGGATGGGGGTGTCCAGGTCGAGCCTGCCCTCGTCCACGAGCATCATCACGAGCGTCGCGGTGTAGAGCTTGCCGATCGAGCCGGGCAGGAAGAGCGCGTCCGGTGTCGTCGCCAGACCCGTGCGGAGGCTGAGGACGCCGGCGGCGACCTCGGTGACGGTGCCTGCGTCGAGAACCGCGAGCTGTGCGCCCGGGACGTGGTGCTTCTCGATGAGCTCGGCGAGCTTCTGCTCGAGTTCTGGCTGGGTGAACATCGGTGGCTCCCTCGGGGTAGACCTACAGTGTAGGTCGCACCATACCTACACTGTAGGTAAGAGTGTCAAGGGACGTTATGCTCGCGGCGTGGCGGCGCTGACCCGAGAGCGGATCCTGGCCTGCGCGGTGGCCATGGCCGACCGTGACGGGCTGGACGCGGTGACCCTGCGCCGGATCGCGGGAGAGCTGGGCGTGCACGTCACCTCGCTCTACAACCACGTGCCCACCCGCGACGCCATCACCGACGGCATCGTCGACTGGCTGTTGGACCAGGCCCACCTGCCGACCACTCCGGTCGGGTGGGAGGAATGGGTCCGCACGTTCTTCACGGGGATGGGTGCCGTGGCCACCCGACACCCCGGCGCGTTCGCCGCTCTGTCGCGTCGCCCGGTCCAGGGCGCGCACGCCGCCGCGTCCTTCGAGGTCGCCCTCGCTGCGTTCAGCAAGTCCGGACTCTCGCCCGCGGACTCCTACCACGCGGTCAAGGCCACCGCCCTCACCGCCCTGATGGTCGGCCTGGAGCGCAGCATGGCAGCCAAGGGAGACCTCCTGGAGACGGTCATCGACGAGCTGCCGGAGGAGAGCTTCCCGCAGTTCCACGCGCTCGAGGGCCACGACGCCACCGCCGCCTGGTCGTTCACCCTGGAGGCGCTGGTCGCCGGCCTGCGGGCGCAGGTCTCCGAGCGCGCCACCGATCGGCCCAGGCCTTGAGCTGAGGGCGCCCCGCCTCGGCCGCCCACGAGTGGGGGTCAGCGCCGCCGAGCTCTCTCGGTCCGCAGGAACAGGAGAGCGGCCACGATGGCGCCGATGATGATGAGGGCGAGTGCGATCTTCATCCCGCTCTCGTTCCCCTCCGCAGCCGCCTCACGCGTCCGGGTCCGGGGCAGTGACCGCAGCCGGGGAATCACGGGGCTGCCTCCGGTCGTTGTGGATGGGTGATGACGACACGGCCGGACGAACGGCCCATGCCCGCACCATCGACCAGCACCCCCGGCCGAGCGTTGGTCGTCGGGGCGACCGGCATCGTGGGACAGGCCGTGGCGCGGCGCCTGGCGGAGGGCGGGTGGCAGACCTACGGACTGTCGCGCAGCGGTACGACGTCGCGCCCCGACGTCGAGCCGGTCCGCGCCGACCTCGGTGACCCCGCGGGCCTTGCCGCGGCCCTGACCGACCTGGCGCCCGACTTCGTCGCCATCACCGCGTGGACGCGCATGGAGACCGAGGCAGAGAACATCAGGGTCAACGGCGGCGCCGTGCGAGACCTGCTGGCCGCCCTGGCGCCGGCCGGCGCCGTACGGCACGTCGCACTCATGACCGGCCTCAAGCACTACCTCGGCCCCTTCGAGGCCTATGGGAAGGGCGAGGTGCCCGACACCCCCTTCCGCGAGGAGGAGGAACGGCTCCCGTACCCCAACTTCTACTACGCGCAGGAGGACGAGCTCTTCGCCGCGGCCGCGCGCGACGGATTCACCTGGAGCGTGCACCGCTCCCACACGGTCTTCGGGTACGCGACGGGCAACGCCATGAACATGGTGGCCACCCTCTGCGCCTATGCCTCGCTCTGCAAGGACCGTGGCCTGCCGTTCGTGTTCCCCGGCTCCGAGACTCAGTGGAACGCCCTGACCGACGTGACCGACGCGGACCTGCTCGCCGAGCAGATGACCTGGGCCGCGACGACGCCCGCCGGCCAGGACCAGGCCTTCAACACCGTCAACGGTGACGTCTTCCGCTGGCGCTGGCTCTGGCCCCAGATCGCCGGCTGGTTCGACCTGGCCTGGGAGGGCTACGCCGACGTGCCGCGGCCCCTGGAGGCGGCGATGACCGACATGCAGCCGGCCTGGCGCGATCTCGCCGCCCGCCACGACCTGGTCGAGCCCGACCTCGCCCGCGTCGCGTCGTGGTGGCACACCGACGCCGACCTCGGTCGCGACATCGAGGTCGTGACCGACATGAACAAGAGCCGCGCGGCCGGGTTCTCCGCGACCCGCGACACCCGCGCGACCTTCTTCGACTACGCCGCGCAGTACCGCGCCGCCCGCGTCATCCCCTGACACCGCTGGACCCACGCAACGCCCACGGCTGACCCGATTGCCGGGAGCTGCGCGGTCCGGCCGGGAACCGGGTCGCGTCCTCCGGCATCCGGTGCGAGGCTCGAGGAGCATGCCGGGTTCAAGGCGGGCGCTGGATGCTGAGAAGTCCTCGCGGACACGGTTCGCCGTGGCGTCAGGCATGGCGCTGCATCGGCCCACGTACAGGCCCGGCATGCGCTCGTCGCCGCTGGGGAACCCAGCCGGCGCTCCCGCCGTCTATCGTCACGTGATGCGAACGCGGGCAGCGACCCTGGCCACGGCTGTCCTGCTCCTCGGCGGATCCGCGACCGTGACTGGCGGCTGTGCCGCCAGCGACGACGCGGAAGACCCTGGACCGGCAGGGGACTGCACCATCCAGCTCTCCTACGACGGTCACCGCTACGCGGTTCATTCCGACCTCGGCGGCCCGCCGGTCCGCCGGGCGCTGGGCACTGCCGATGAGGTGAGCTGCGGGTCGGACTCGACGGTCTACGGCTCGGCGACGGTCTACGCCATCCGAGGGGTGTCCCCCGACATCGCCATCGCGGTCGTCGGCGGCAAGGGGGAGGGCCGGTGGGTCGACACCTACCTGCGCGAGGACCAGCCCCGCGATCGTGCGCCCGAGGGATGGCCCGTGTCTCTCGCGCCCGACGCCTTCCCGTAGCCGTCCGTCGCGGCTGCGCGGTCAGCGGTTCAGGCGGTCCGCTCGCCGAGGCGGGGGAACGGCTCGAGCGAGAAGATGACCTCGACCGGTACGTCGAAGAACGCCGCGATCGTGAGCGCGAGGTGGAGGCTCGGGCTGAACTCGCCCCGCTCGAGGTAGCCGATGGTCTGGTAGTGCACGCCGACGCCGTCGGCGAGGTCGCGGCGGGAGACACCTCTCTCGGCACGCAGCATCGCGATGCGTTGGTGGACGAGCTCGCTGCGGGGTGCCATTCAGCTCCACCCCTGCATCGCCTTGGCCTTGCGGCTCTCGACGGCGGACCCGGACTCCTTGCGTGCCATGGCTCGCAGGACCCGCGGCGCGACGAGCAGACCGAGAGCGGCGTACGCGCCGAGCACACCGAAGGTCGTCAGCGTGTGGAACTGCCCGCCCAGCTCGGCCGCCGCAGCGGCCTCGGGGAGCAGGGCGTCGCGCATGCCGGCGCCGAGCCAGTAGACCGGGAAGGCCTGGGCGACCGGGTGGAGCCAGTCGGGCATGCCGGTGATCGGGTAGAAGATGCCCGAGATCGCGATCAGCACGATCATCGGCAGGAAGGTCAGCCCGAACCCGGCGCCGGCCGACTTCACCGAGGCCCCGACGACCGCTCCCCAGGGCATGGTGGCGAGCATCCCGAGCAGGAAGATCGCGAGCAGCATGAGCCACCCGGTGAGCGGTACGTCGGTGAGTCCGGGCAGCAGGAACAGGCCGGCGACGAGGAAGATCACCAGGCCGAGCGCGGTGTTGAGCACTGCGAGGGTGACGCGTGCGACCAGGTAGGCGAGCATCCCGTGCGGGGTCGACTTGGCTCGCAGGAGCGTGCCGTCCTCGCGCTCGACGGCGAGCATCTGCGCGGTGCCCATCCACCCGCCCATGACGACGTTCATGCCGATCAGGCCGGGAAGCGTCGCGACCGCGAGCGAGTAGCCGGTGCCTGCGAGGTCGGCGTTGCGCTGGAGCACGAGGACCCCGACGAAGATGCCGTTCATCACGACGATCCAGATTTGGTCGGCCCGGTTCGTCAGGCTGTGCATCATCTCGATGCCACCCCGGCGTACGCCGAGGCGCGCCGCGTGCAGGACGGTGCTCGAGGGGCGCAGGCCCGTGGTGCCGCTCATCGCACGACCTCCAGGGCCCGCGCGTCGGCCGCGGGATCGGACTCGAAACGCTGCACCAGGGTCATGTAGCTGTCCTCCAGGGTGCTGCGGCGGACCTCGAGGTCGCCGATGGCGTCGCCGTGCTGATCGAAGAGCTCGCGCACGAAGCGGGTGGCGTCGGCGGCCGCGTGGACGAAGTGCTCCCCGCCCTGGCTCCACCGCACCTCCGTGCGTCCCTCCACCTCGCGCGCCAGCTCGGCGGCGCTCCCGTTGGCGACGATCCGTCCACCGGCGAGGATGAGGATGCGGTCGGCGAGCTTCTCGGCCTCGTCGAGGTCGTGCGTCGTGAGCAGGATCGTGGTGCCCTCGAGGTCGGCGAGACGGTGCACCACGTCGTGGAAGTCGCGCCGCGCCTGCGGGTCGAAGCCCGTGGTGGGCTCGTCGAGGAAGAGCAGGTCCGGCCGACCCACGATGCCGATCGCGACGTCGAGCCGTCGCCGTTGGCCGCCCGACAGCGACCCGGCCTTCTGGTGGGCGTGCTCGGTCAGGCCGACGGTCGCGAGCAGCTCGTCCACGTCCATGGGGCGCGGCCGGGCGGGCGTGGAGAAGGGCGCGTAGAAGGCACCGAGGTGCGTGAGCAGCTGGCGCACCCGCCATCGTCCGTGGTCGCGCCACGACTGCTGGACGATGCCGAGTCGTGCGCGCCACGTCTCGTCCGCCACTGCCGGGTCGAGGCCGAGCACCTCGACCTCGCCGTCGGAGCGGTGGCGGAAACCTTCGAGGATCTCGATCGTCGTGCTCTTGCCCGCGCCGTTGGGACCGAGGAGAGCGAGGACCTCGCCGAGACGGGCGTCGAACGTCACGCCGTCGAGCACGACCCGGTCGCCGTAGCTCATGCGCAGGTCCTGGACGGCGATGACCGGGCTCGACTCGGTTCGATGGGACACCATGGACGGAACGTAGCATTCATACTACGTGTCGTCATCCCGCAACGGCGCTCGCCCGCCCTGGGGGTTGAGCTGCGCCTCCCCGCCGCTCAGTGGCTCGGGAGCCGCCCCGAGAGCCGCTCGAGCCGGTCGGCGCTGTCGTCGTCGAGCCCGACCACCTCGACCGTCTTGCCCTTGCGGGCGTACTTGGTCGTGATGGCGTCGAGGGAGGCCACGGTGGAGGCGTCCCAGACGTGGGAGTCGGTGAGGTCGATGACGACGCGGTCGGGGTCGTCGGCGTAGTCGAACTGCGTGTAGAGGTCGTTGCTCGAGGCGAAGAACAGCTCGCCGGTGACCCGGTAGACGGCGGTCTGGCCGGCGTCGTCCTCGACGACCTCGCGGTGGGTCTCGGTGAGGTGGGCGACCCGGCGTGCGAACAGGGTCATGGCGACCAGGACGCCGACGCCGACACCGATCGCGAGGTTGTGGGTGGCGACGGTGACGGCGACGGTCGCGACCATCACCGTGGTCTCGGAGCGCGGCATCCGGCGCAGGGTGGCGGGGCGGACGGAGTGCCAGTCGAAGGTGCCGACGGAGACCATGATCATCACCGCCACCAGCGCCGCCATCGGGATCAGCGCGACGACGTCGCCGAACCCGACGCACAGGACGAGCAGGAAGACGCCGGCGAGGAAGGTCGAGAGTCGGGTGCGGGCCCGCGAGACCTTCACGTTGATCATCGTCTGCCCGATCATCGCGCAGCCGCCCATGCCGCCGAAGAAGCCGGTGACGAGGTTGGCGCCGCCCTGGCCCCAGGCCTCGCGGGTCTTGTCGGAGTGGGTGTCGGTGATGTCGTCGACGAGCTTGGCGGTCAGCAGCGACTCCAGGAGGCCGACCAGCGCCATCGCCACGGCGTACGGCGCGATGATCCGCAGCGTGTCGAGGTCGAGCGGCACGTCGGGGAGGAACAGGGAGGGGAGGCTGTCGGGAAGCTCACCCTCGTCGCCGACGTCGGGGACGTCGACCGCGGCCACCAGCACGAACGCCGTCAGCGCGACGATCGCGACGAGGGGTGCGGGGACGACCTGGTTGAGGCGCGGGAAGCCGACGATGACGGCGATGCCGACCGCGATCATCGGGTAGACCGCCCAGGGGACGTCGACCAGGTGGTCGACCTGCGCCTGGAAGATCAAGATGGCCAGGGCGTTGACGAAGCCGACCATCACCGAGCGGGGGATGAACCGCATCAGCCGGGCCACCCCGACCAGCGCGAGGACCACCTGGATCAGCCCACCGAGCAGCACGGTGGCGATGAGGTAGTCGTAGCCGTGGTCGCGCATCACCGGCGCGATGACCAGCGCGATCGCGCCGGTGGCGGCCGAGATCATCGCCGGTCGTCCGCCCAGGAACGCGATCGAGACCGCCATCGTGAACGAGGCGAACAGCCCGATCCGCGGGTCGACGCCGGCGATGATCGAGAACGAGATCGCCTCCGGGATCAGCGCCAGCGCGACGACCAGGCCCGCGAGGACCTCGGTGCGCAGCAGGGCGGGGGAGCGGAGGGTGTCGCGCACGGTGGGCGCGAGCGTGGGCGTGCTCATGACGGTTCCGATCGGGACGGCGTACGGGGTCCCGCGCGGCTGCGGCCGTCGTGGGAGGGTGGCCCGCGCCGGCGTGGCCAGCCGGGCGATGCCTGTCCGCAACCCTACCCTCACGTGAGGGTAGGGTTGGCATCCGCGACGAGAGGACCGGACGCCGTGAGCAGTGACCAGACCCGTGCCGCCACCATGCACATCGGCGAGGTGGCGACGCGTACCGAGCTGTCGTTGCGTTCGTTGCGCCACTGGGACGAGGTGGGGCTCGTGCGTCCCTCGGGACGCAGCGAGGGCGGTTTCCGGCTGTACACCGAGGACGACGTCGAGAAGATCCTGGCCATCCGGCGGATGAAGCCGCTGGGCTTCTCGCTGGAGGAGATGAAGGCCGTGATGCGCGACATCGAGGTGCTCGGGAGCGTCGCCGGCGACCACGACGCGGCGCGCGGGCGACTCGCATCGGTTCGCGAGGACGCCGTGGGGCGACGTCGCCGCCTCGCCACCCAGCTCGCCATGGCCGACGAGTTCATCGAGATCGTCGAGCAGCACCTGGGGTGAGGTCCGGCGAGGCCGGGCGAGGTCGGGGCGGCCGCACGCGTTGGTCACGCCGAGCCTGGTTCACTTGAGGAATGACCGCGCCCCCCGCCGGGCCCCCGCACGGACGCCGCCGCCGGCTCGTCAGGGTCCTGCCCTGGGTCGTGGTGGGCGTCGTGATGGTCGTGCTGGCGGCGGTCGCGGTGGTGCGGCTGTTCCTGTCCCCCGAGGACCCCGAGGAGGCGGCCACGGTGCGCGACGTCGCCGAGCTGGCGGCCGAGGCGACCGAGAGCCTCGACGTGGCCGCGGGGGTGGGGCTGCTCTGCGACCCGCCGATGGACCTCTACCGGATGACCGTCGAGTCGACGATCCTCCGCTGGCAGGACCAGGCCGACACCCAGGCGGTCGAGGTCGACGCGGCGCTCAGCGACGTCGCCGAGGGGGAGGAGGGGTCGTTCGTGATCGCCATCAGCAGCCCCGAGGACGCGCTGAGCGAGGAGGGGCAGGACTTCCGGGTCTTCGTCGAGAGCCGCGAGGGCCGCTCGTGCATCACGGGGGTCGGCGGCGTCGACGCCGAGCGCCCGACGACGCGGTTCTCCCGCGGCGGCTACGAACGGGTGACCTCCCCGCCGCCGGCGCCCCGGACCGGACGGCCGTGACCCGGTGGGAGGACGTCGCCCGCGCGAGCGCCGGCGACGACTACGCCCGGGCCTACGCCGAGCGCTTCCGGCGGATGGCCGCCGAGGGGTCCGACGTGCACGGCGAGGCGGCGTTCGTCACCGGGCTGGCCCCGCCGCCGGCGCGGGTGCTCGACGCCGGCTGCGGCACCGGTCGGGTCGGCGTCCGGCTGGCCGAGCTCGGCTACGACGTCGTGGGGTGCGACGTCGACGCGACCATGGTCGCCGTCGCCCGTGCCGAGTCGCCCGGCATCGACTGGCGGGTCGCCGACCTGGTCGACCTCGACCTCGGGCAGGTCTTCGACGTCGTGGTGGTGGCCGGCAACGTGCCGCCGCTGCTGGAGCCGGGCACCCTCGACGCCGCCTGCGCCCGGCTGGCCGCGCACACCGCTCCCGGCGGGCTGGTCGTGTGCGGGTTCGGCACCGACGCGGCCCACCTGCCCCGGGGCTGCCCGGTGCTCGAGGTCGACACGTTCCTCGCGGCTGCGGGGCGGGCCGGGTTGACCGAGCGGAGCCGCCACGGCAGCTGGACCGGCGATCCCTGGACCGCGGATGACGGGTACCTGGTGACGGTCCTCACGACGGGTCTGGTTGGCTGACGGCGTGCGCGTCGTCGTCCTCACCGGTGCCGGGATCTCCGCCGAGAGCGGGGTGCCGACGTTCCGCGACGCCGACGGGCTCTGGGAGGGCCACCGGGTCGAGGACGTCGCCACGCCCGAGGCCTACGACGACCAGCCGGTCCTGGTGCAGGAGTTCTACGACGCCCGCCGCGCGTCCCTCGACTCCGTCGAGCCCAACCCCGCCCACGTCGCGCTCGCGCGCCTGGAGGCCGCCCTGGGCGACGAGCTCTTCCTGGTGACCCAGAACATCGACGACCTGCACGAGCGCGGCGGCTCCACCCGGGTGCACCACATGCACGGCGAGCTGCGCTCGGCGCTGTGCCGCTCGTGCGGCGGCCGCACCGCCTGGACCGGCCCGCTCGTCGACTTCCCGCCGTGCCCCGGCTGCGGCCTGACCGAGCTGCGCCCCGACGTGGTCTGGTTCGGCGAGATCCCCTACGGCATGGACGAGATCCTGGTCGCGTTGCAGCGTGCCGACGTCTTCGTCTCGATCGGCACCTCCGGCGCCGTCTACCCCGCGGCCGGCTTCGTCCAGTACGCCGCCCGCCACGGCGCCCGCACGCTCGAGCTCAACCTGGTGCCGAGCGAGGGGACGTCGTTCTTCGACGAGTCGCGTCACGGTCCGGCCGGCGTCCTCGTGCCGGCCTGGGTCGGCGAGCTGCTCGGCTCCTGAGCCGGCTCGGCCCGCTCAGCCCGCTCGGCGCGTCAGCCGCTCGCGGATGACCGCCTCGAGGTGGGGGAGGTCGTCGGTCAGGCCGACGGTCGGCGCGAACCGGCGCACGACGTCGACGAACATCTCGCCGCTCTCGATGACCCGCGGGTCCATGTGCCCCATCACCTCGAGGGTGACGACGCCGTAGAGCTGGGTCCAGCCCTGCATGTAGACCCAGACGAGGCCGCGGTCGGCCTCGGCGATCTTGTCGACGTCGGCCGGGATCAGCGGCTCGAGCAGCGCCGCGCGCACCGGCTCGGCGAGGTCGTCGAGCGCCGGGACCGGGAAGCGGCGCTGCACCCACACGTCGTACATCAGGTCGGTCATCAGGTGGCCGGAGGGGGCCGAGGTGATCAGCTCGCGACGCACGCACGCCGAGTCGGCGATCGGGTTGGCGAAGACCAGGGCGAACTCGCGGGGGTGGCCCAGCGCCCACATCCGGAACTCGGTGACCGCGGCGACCAGCCGGCCCGGTGCGTCGTCGGGGTCGAGCCGGTCGGCCGCGGCGGCGACGACGGCGGTGGCCGCCTTGTCGATCTCGTAGGCGACGAGGTCGACGAGCTCCTGGTAGCTCGCGACGTAGCGGTAGAGCGCCGGGGCCGTCATCCCCATCCGGGTCGCGACGGCCCGCAGCGACAGCTCGGCGCCGTCGGCCAGGAGGGCCCGCGAGGCGGCCACGATCTCGACGTACGTCGCCTCGCGCTGGCGCTCGCGGCGGGTGGACGGCGGCTCGTGGACCTGGGTCACAGGGCTCCTTCGTGGGAGAACGTGCTTGACGGTTGGAGTTTACACCGTTTACGGTGGCGGTCTCTAGGTCCTAACGCAACACCGGTGGTTCGAACGGTCGGCCGAGCATGTCATTGAGGGTCTCGGCTGGGGTTCGCCAGTCCAGGGTCTGGCGGGGTCTGCCGTTGAGTTGGCGGGCGACGGTGGCGAGGTGGTCGGGGTCGAACTGGCGCAGGCTGATTCCTTTGGGGAAGTACTGACGCAGCAGGCCGTTGGTGTTCTCGTTCGAGCCGCGTTGCCACGGTGAGTGGGGGTCGGCGAAGTAGACGGCCATGTCGGTGGCCAGGGTGATCTGGCGGTGCATGGCCATCTCTTTGCCGTTGTCCCAGGTCAGGGATCGCTTCAGCTCGGTGGGCAGGGTGTTGATGGTCGGCACGATCGCGTCGTAGAACGCCTGGGCGGTCCGGCGTCCGGGCAGGTGGATCAGCAGCACGTAGCGGCTGGCGCGCTCGACCAGGGTCCCGATGGCCGAGCCGTTGTCGCGACCCACGATGAGGTCGCCCTCCCAGTGGCCCGGGACGGCTCGGTCGATGGCCTCGGCGGGGCGTTGGCTGATGGGGATCGTCTCGACCAGCTTCCCGCGCCGTTCGTCGTGGCTGGACCTGGCCCGGGGCGTGCGGCGCTGGCGTTGGGTGCGCAGGTGGACGGTCAGCTCGCGTTTGAGGCCGCCGCGGGCCTGGACGAACAGCGACTGGTAGATCGTCTCGGCACAAACCCTCATCGCGGGGTCTTCGGGGTGGTCCATCTTGATCCTTGCCGCGACCTCTTGTGGTGACCACAACGCCTGCAGCCCGGCGATGACGTAGTCACGTAACGGCCCCGGCGTGGCTAGCTTTGAGGTCGTGCGGTGCGTGGTCGACGCCCGGGCCTCAGCCTTGCGCTGTGCCGTGGAGGGACGATAGTCCCCGCCGGCGTTGGCGTTGCGGCGCCGCTCACGCCACACCGTGGACCGGTCACAGCCCACGGCCACCGCGATCTCGGCGTCCCCGCGGCCAGCAGCCGACATCAATCCGATCGTCTCGCGCTGCTCCGCGCTCAGACGGTGATAGCGGCGCCCGGGCTGCCCGGCCCGTGAAGGTGGAGGAATCACCCCGCCACCATCAGCCAGCCACTTACGCCCAGCCCACACCGACACACCCACCTCCAACGCCGCGGCATCGGGATGAACACCCGCCCTGAGCAACCCCCAGAACGCCTCGCGGACCACGCCCCCAACAGCCACACCATGCGGCACCCTCAACACCCCCAGATCAAGGTGTTGCACTGGGACCTAGAGACCGCC
>NZ_JBZUJV010000015.1:0-96136 GCF_058559815.1 Nocardioides sp. WJ219 | reverse complement strand
TAAGGCCCCCTACAGACCATGGGGTTGATAGGCCGGAGGTGTACAGCAGCAATGCCCAGCCGACCGGTACTAATAGGCCGAGGGCTTGCCACACAAACCCTCAACCAACACCACACCGCGCAACACAATCTGCTGCAGATCTTCTGCACACCACGCGTCCACTATCGAAACACCACGACTTCGCCACCCCAAGCACCAACCGGGGAGGCGGCTAGAGTTACGGCGGCCATAGCGACAGGGAAACACCCGGTCCCATACCGAACCCGGAAGTTAAGCCTGCCAGCGCCGATGGTACTGCAACCGAGAGGCTGTGGGAGAGTAGGACGCCGCCGGACAATTCTTGGGTAGAGGCCACCGAAAGGTGGCCTCTACTCTGTTTTGCACACCCCGCCGTCGAACGGGCGGGACCACAGATGAAGAGGGAGATCCGAGTGGCTGAGGAACGCAGCTCGCGTCCGAGCACCGGAGGAGGACGTCCGCGCGGCGGCAAGCCCGCGGGCGGGTCCGGCGGAGGCTCGCGCCGTGACGGCGGTCGCGCCGGCGGCCGTGGCAGTGACGCCCGGGGCGGTAGGTCCGGGGGCGCGCCGCAGCGCCGTACGGACTGGAAGCGGCCCGCCGACAAGGTGCGTGACCGCACCGCCGAGCAGGCCGTCTACGACGGTCCGCCGCTGCCCGACGCCATCACCGGCGCCGAGCTCGACCGCGCCGTGTCGGCCCAGCTCAAGGGCCTCCCGGAGAAGCTGGCGTCCCGCGTCGCCCGGCACCTGGCCGCGGCCGGCATGCTGGTCGACGACGAACCCGAGACGGCCTACCTGCACACGCTAGCCGCCAAGGCCCGCGCGCCCCGGCTTGCGGTGGTCCGGGAGGCCGCCGGCGAGGCGGCCTACGCCGCCGGCCACTACGCCGAGGCGCTGGCCGACCTGCGCGCCGCGAAGCGGATGAACGGTGCCACGGCCTACCTGCCGATCATGGCGGACTGCCACCGGGCGCTCGGGGACCCCGAGCAGGCGATCAAGCTGGCCCGGACGCCGTCGATCGCCAAGTTCGCCCCGGAGGCCAAGGCCGAGATGACCCTCGTCGAGGCCGGGGCGCGTCGCGACCTCGGTCAGCTCGACGCCGCGCTGCGCGTGCTGGAGATGGCGCCGCTGACGAGCAACGTCCGCCAGCCCTGGGTGGTGCGGCTGCGCTACGCCTACGCCGACGCGCTGGTCGCGGCCGGTCGCGAGCGTGACGCGCTCGCCTGGTTCCACCGCACCCACGCCATCGACTCCGGTGAGCTCACCGATGCCGCTGCCCGTGCCGACGACCTCGAGCGGCGCCTCGAGCAGGCCTGAGCCGCCGTGCCGTCGCCCTGGGACTACCGGGCGAGCACCCGCACCACGGCCCCCGAGCCGGCGGGGAGCGTCGCCCGCCGCAGGTCCTCGCTGAACGCGAGCCGGACCGGGTCGACGACGACCACGGCGGGCTCGTCGCCGACCACCTGCAGCACGATGCTGTCGCCGGCCCGCAGCTCTTGGCCCTCGGGGTCGACCAGGACCGGGCAGAACGCCTCCGGGTCCCTGGTGACGCCCACCGACCCACCCCGGCACAGCAGGGGTGCCAGGCTGACCTCGGTGTTGCTGGTGGCGCTGACCTTCACGCCGGACAGCTGCAGGGTGCGGTCGAAGTCGGCCGCGGCCGCGAAGACTCCGACGTACACGGGCTCGCCGACCGGCGTGGAGGCCGTCACGCTGCGGTCGTCGACGGGCAGCGGGTCGGGGGAGTCGCCCTGCCAGAGCGCGAGGCCCACGGCGATGACGAGGACCACCGTGCCGGCCCCCAGCAGCCAGCGCTGGCGCGGTCGTACCTCGAGGATCCCCATGCTCGACATGGGAGCAACCTACCGAGCGTGCTCCGGCAGGTCCGCGCGGCTGGGATCGGCGTACCGCTGGTGTCAACGGGCCACATACGTCACAATGAAGTCCTAACTGCACATCTGTCACTCATGTCGATCGATCAGGACGAACCGGTCATCTCGTGTGGAGCCCGCTGGGGAAGGCGTAGCTCAACGCCGGTGATGAAGGAGATGTCGTGAACGTTCGCACTGCTGACCGCACCCTCACCCGCGGTGTGCTCTACGTGCACTCAGCGCCGTCGGCGCTGTGCCCGCACGTGGAGTGGGCCGTCGGCGGCGTGCTCGGCGTCCCCTCGAACCCGTCGTGGACGCCGCAGCCGGCCCAGGCCGGCACCTACCGCACCGAGATGTCCTGGACCGCCACGGCCGGCTCGGCCGCGGCGATGGCCTCCGCGCTGCGGGGCTGGAACCACCTCCGCTTCGAGGTGACCGAGGAGCCGACCGCCTCCACCGAGGGGGCGCGCTACTCCTACACCCCCGACCTCGGTGTGTTCCACGCGGTCGTCGGGATGCACGGCGACATCATGATCCCCGAGGACCGGCTCAAGGCCGCCGTGGTCAAGGCGGCGCTGGGGGAGACCACGATGGTCACCGAGATCGACAAGCTGCTCGGCAAGCCCTGGGACGACGAGCTCGAGACCTTCCGGCACGCCGGCGAGGGCGCTCCGGTGCGCTGGTTGCACCAGGTGGTCTGACCCCGCGGTCAGCGGCGCAGTCGGAAGTAGACCGGTCGGCGCGTCTTGGTGATCGTGTCGCGGCCCCGGTCGATGACCATCTGCATCTGGATCTTGTAGCGACCCGGCTTCGCGCTCGACCCGCACATCGTGTACCGCGACCGGCCTCGGAGGTCGTTGCGCACACCGGAGTAGCCGGAGTCCCAGAACTCACTGCGGATGACGAACCCGCGGGGCGACCTGATCTTGACGATCACGCTCCAGCCCTCCCGGGGCGGGTCGAAGCGCCACCGCAGGCGGTAGCGGGCGCAGCCCGGGCGCCAGGTCTGGTCGGGGGCCGTCACGATGCCGATGCTGTTGTCGTAGCGGACGGCGGCGGACGCGGGCGTCGGGACCGCGGACAGCAGCCCGACGGCGAGCACCACGGCGACGACGGCGGCGGTGACGGTGCGGCGCAGCATGCAGCCTTCTCCCTCGGGTGGTGTGACGTACGTCTACTGACAACGTACGCACACCCGGTGAGGTTACGGGCCGGCGGTCCGGCTACAGCGGGATGTTGCCGTGGGCGCCGCGGCGTACGCCGTCGCGCTGGACGGCGTCGTCGATGGCCCGGGCGATGGCCGACCGGGTGCGCGTCGGGACGACGATCTCGTCGACGACCCCGATCTCGACCGCTCGCTCGACGCCGCCGGCGAGCCGCTCGTGCTCGGCGGCGAGCTCGGCCTCGACCTGCGGGCGGATGTCGGGGGAGACCTCGGCGAGGCGCCGCCGGTGCAGGACGCGGATCGCGGCCACGGCGCCCATCACGGCCACCTCGGCACCCGGCCAGGCGAAGACGCGGGTGGCGCCGAGCGAGCGGGCGTTCATCGCGATGTAGGCGCCGCCGTAGGTCTTGCGGGTGACCAGGGTGACCCGCGGGACCACGCACTCGCCGAACGCGTGGAGCAGCTTGGCTCCGCGGCGGACGACGCCGTCCCACTCCTGGCCGACGCCGGGCAGGTAGCCCGGCACGTCGACCAGCACGATGAGGGGCACGCCGAAGGCGTCGCACATCCGCACGAAGCGCGAGGCTTTCTCGGCCGACAGGGAGTCGAGGCAACCGCCGAGCCGCAGCGGGTTGTTGGCGACCACCCCGACGGTGCGACCGCCGAAGCGACCGAGGGTGGTGACGATGTTGGGCGCCCAGCGCGCGTGCAGCTCCTGGGCGGTGCCCTCGTCGAGGACCTGCTCGACGAGCGGGTGCACGTCGTAGGCACGCTTCTTCGACGCCGGCAGCACGGCCTCGAGATCGCGGTCGTCGACGTCGTCGACGACGAGGCTGCCCTGCGAGCCGAGCAGCGCCGCGACGGTGCGCGCGCGGTCGAGGGCCTCGCGCTCGGACTCGGTGAGGATGTGGACGACACCGGAGCGGCGTCCGTGCGGCTCGGGCCCGCCGAGGCGAAGCATGTCCACGGCCTCGCCGGTGACCGAGCGGACGACGTCGGGGCCGGTGACGAAGATGCGGCCCTCCGGGCCGAGGATCACCACGTCGGTCAGCGCCGGGCCGTACGCCGCCCCGCCCGCAGCCGGGCCCAGGACGACGGAGACCTGCGGGATCTTGCCCGAGGCCTGGGTCATCACCTGGAAGATGCGGCCGACGGCGTGCAGCGACAGCACGCCCTCGGCCAGCCGGGCGCCCCCGGAGTGCCAGAGCCCGATGATCGGGAGCTGGTCGGTCATCGCCCGGTGGTAGGCCTCGACCACGACGCGGCAGCCGACGTCGCCCATCGCGCCGCCCATGACGGTCGCGTCGGAGCAGAACGCCACGACCCGGGTGCCCTCGACGGTGCCGACCGCGGCGAGCATGCCCGAGTCGTCGTCGGCGGTGATCAGCTCGAGGGTGCCGTCGTCGAGCAGCGCCCCCAGCCGGGCCACCGGGTTGCGGGGGTCCTCCGAGCGGGGGAGCTTGCCGGGCTTGTGCGGTGCCTGCACCGTCATGGGGGGCTCCTGGGCTAGATCGAGGCGAGGACGACGGCGACGTTGGCGCCGCCGAAGCCGAACGAGTTGTTGAGCGCCGCGATGTCTCCCTGGGGGAGGTCGCGCACCTCGGTGGCGATGTCCAGCTCGACCTGGGGGTCCAGGTCGTCGAGGTTGATCGTCGGCGGTGAGACGCGGTGGTGCAGGGAGAGCACCGTGGCGACCGCCTCCAGCGCGCCGGCGCCGCCGAGCAGGTGCCCGGTCATCGACTTGGTGCTGGTCACCACGACCTCGGAGACGTGCGAGCCCAAGGTGGCGTGCAGCATCAGGCCCTCGGCGATGTCGCCCTGGGGCGTCGAGGTGGCGTGGGCGTTGACGTGCTTGATCGCGGAGGCGTCGATGTCGGACTCGAGCAGCGCTCGCTGGATCGCGCGCGAGCCACCCCGCCCGGCCGGGTCGGGCTGGGCGATGTCGTGGGCGTCGGCGGTGATCCCGGCACCCAGCACCTCGGCGTAGATGCGCGCACCGCGGCCGCGGGCGTGCTCCTCGGACTCCAGGACCAGCACCCCGGCACCCTCGCCGAGCACGAAGCCGTCGCGGGCGGTGTCCCAGGGACGGCTGACCGTCGTCGGGTCGCCGTCGTTCTTCGACAGCGCCATCATGTTGCCGAAGGCCGCCATCGGCAGCGGGTGGATGGCCGCCTCGGTGCCGCCGGCCACGACCACGTCGGCCCGGCCGAGCCGGATCTGGTCGATCGCCAGGGCGATCGCCTCGTTGCCGGACGCGCACGCCGAGACCGGCGTGTTGACCGCGGCCCGCGCGCCGACGTACAGGCTGATGGTGGCGGCGGGGCCGTTGGGCATCAGCATCGGCACGGCGAGGGGGGAGACCCGGCGGGGTCCCTTCTCCAGCATCGTGTCGTAGTTGGACAGCAGGGTGTTGACGCCGCCGATGCCGGTGGCCATCGCGACGCCGACGCGGTCGCCGTCGAGGTCACCGGACTCCTGCGCGGCGTCGAGGCCGGAGTCGGCCCAGGCCTCCATCGCGGCGACCATGGCGAGCTGCGAGCCGCGGTCGAGGCGACGGGCCTTGACCCGCTCGAGGACCTCACTGGGGTCGACCGCGACGGGCGCGCCGATCTTCACCGCCAGGTCCTTGACCCAGTCCTGCTCGAGGGGCCGTACGCCGGAGCGCCCGGCGAGCATGCCCTCCCACGTCGAGGGCACGTCGCCACCGAGGGGGCTGGTCGTGCCGAGCCCGGTGACGACGACGCGTGTGCGGTTCGCCATGGTCAGGCCGACGCGCGCTCGATGTAGGCGACCGCGTCACCGACGGTCTTGAGGTTCTTGACCTCGTCGTCGGGGATCGTCACGCCGAACTTCTCCTCGGCGGCCACGACGACCTCGACCATGGAGAGCGAGTCGACGTCGAGGTCGTCGACGAAGGACTTGTCGAGCTGGACGTCGGCGGGCTCGATGCCCGCGACCTCGTTGACGATCTCGGCGAGGTCGGAGCGGATCTCTTCGGTGGTGGCCATGGGTTTCTCCTGTGTGTGGTGGGTGGTGCGGAGGTGTGTGGGGCTGGTCGGTCAGGGGACGACGACGACCTGGGCCGCAAAGGCGAGCCCGGCGCCGAAGGCGATCAGGAGCGCGAGGTCACCGGAGGTGGCCTCGCCCTCCTCGACCATGCGGTGCAGGGCGAGCGGCACCGAGGCCGCGGAGGTGTTGCCCTGGTCGGCGACGTCGCGGGCGATCTTGACCGTGGGCGGCAGCTTCATCGCGCGGGCCATCGCGTCGGTGATCCGCATGTTGGCCTGGTGGGGGACGAAGCAGTCGAGGTCGTCGACGGTGATACCGGCGCGCTCAACGGCCTGCAGCCCGACCTTGGCCATCGCGAAGGACGCCCAGCGGAAGACGGCGTTGCCCTGCATGGTCAGCGTGGGGGTGATGCCGGAGCCGGACGACATCACGTCGCGCCAGTCCTCGGTCTGCCGGATGTAGTCGAACTGCTCGCCGTCGGAGCCCCAGACCACGGGGCCGATGCCCGGTGTCTCGCTGGGTCCGACGACCACCGCACCGGCGCCGTCGGCGAAGATGAAGGCGGTGCCGCGGTCGTTGCGGTCGAGGATGTCGGTGAGCCGCTCGACCCCGATCACCAGCGCGTAGCGGGCACTGCCGCCGCGGACCATGTCGGCGGCGAGGCCGACCCCGTGGCAGAAGCCGGCGCACGCGGCGGAGATGTCGAAGGCGACCGGTTGCGGGCAGCCGAGCTCGTGGGCGATCGCCGGGGCGATCGCGGGAGTCTGCATCATGTGGCTGACGGTCGCGACGATGACGGCGTCGACCTGGCTGGCGTCGATGCCGGCGTGGGCGAGGGCCTCGCGGGACGACGCGACGCTCATCATCTGCACCGACTCCTCCGGCGAGGCGAAGCGGCGGGTCTTGATGCCGGAGCGCTGCTGGATCCACTCGTCGCTGCTGTCGATGGCCTCGACGACCTCGGAGTTGGGCACGAGCCGCGCGGGACGGTAGGCACCGATGCCGAGGACGGCGGCGTGGGCGGCGCCGGTGGCGGAGGCGAGCTCGGCCATCACTCCACGCCCTCGGGGTGCAGGCGCAGCAACGGCTGGCCGGGGGAGACGAGGTCGCCGTCCTCGACCAGCCACTCGACCACCTGGCCGCCGTGGGCGGCGGTGACGGGGATCCGGTCACGCAGGCTGCTGACCCCGCCGATCTCGGCACCCGAGGTGAGCAGTCCGGCCTCGGCGGCAGCCGGGTCGATGTCGAAGGTGCCCTTGGCGGGGGAGACGACCATCCGCCAGGTCGGGGTCACGTCGATCAGCGATCCCTCGCCGTGCTTGACGCAGAACGCGCGAGCATCGTCGAGCTGGTCGGGCGTCTTGAGCGCAAAGGTCTCGACGCCCTTGAGCGCGCGCTTGGCGATGCCGGTCAGGGTGCCGGCCGGCGGCATCTCGAGGATGCCGGTGACGCCGAGGTCGGCCATCGTGTCGAGGCAGAGGTCCCAGCGGACCGGGCTGGCGATCTGACCGACGATCCGCTTCAGCACCTCGCGCCCGTCGTGGATCACCCGGCCGTCGCGGTTGGAGATCAACGGGATGCGCGGGTCGTGGGTCGAGACCGAGAGCGCCAGCTTGGTCACGTGGTCGACGGCGGGGGCCATGTGGTGGGTGTGGAACGCGCCGGCGACCGAGAGCGGCATCAGCCGCGCCTTGGCGGGCGGGTCGGCGGCCAGTGCGGCGAGCTGCTCGGTGGTGCCGGCGGCGACCACCTGCCCGGGTCCGTTGTCGTTGGCGGCGGTGAGGCCGTGCCGCTCGAGCGTGGCCCGGACCTCGTCGCGGTCGCCGCCGAGCACGGCGGTCATCCCGGTCGGGGTCGCCGCGGCGGCGGCGGCCATCGCGTTCCCGCGCTCGCGGACCAGCACCATCGCCTGCTCGGCCGTGATGGCGCGGGCCCCGACCGCGGCGGCGATCTCGCCCACGCTGTGGCCCGCGACGGCGCCGACCTGGCCGAAGCCGTCGTGGGGGTGCGGGAACAGCTCGAGCGTGACGACCAGAGCGGTGCCGACGAGCAGGGGCTGGGCGATCCGCGTGTCCCGGATGGTGTCGGCATCGGACACCGTGCCGTGGTGGGCCAGGTCGATCCCGGCGACCGTCGAGAGCCAGTGCAGGCGCGAGGCCAGCACGTCGTCCTCGAGCCAGGGCGCGAGGAAACCAGGGGTCTGTGCACCCTGTCCGGGAGCGACGATCACAAGCACGTCGTCCACTCTGCCCGGCCCGAGGGGTCCGGGCGCCTCCGGCGCGCACGAAACTGGCCGGGTGATCTTTGTGGGGTTCCTACAAAACGCCCGATGCCCCGGGGGGTGTCCGGCCGGACTGCCGACCGAGCACCAGTGCGACCTGGAGCGTGAAGGCGTCCCGGGGGCGGCTCGGCGTCAGCCCGGTGAGGTCGGCGACCTGCCGCATCCGGTAGCGCACGGTGTTGGCGTGCACGAAGAGCGCGCGGGCGGTCCCCTCCACCGACCCACCGGAGGAGAGGTACGCGCCGAGCGAGTCCACGAGGCCGCCGCGGGCCCCGACGAGCGGCAGGTAGACGTCCTCGACGAGGTAGCGCCGCGCGTGCCCGTCGCCGGCCAGCGCCCGCTCGGGCAGCAGCTCCGAGCTCAGCACCGGCCGGGGGGCGTCGGGCCAGCCGGTGGACGCGCGGTGCGCGGCCAGGGCCGAGCGCGCGGACACGTGCGCGTGCCCGAGGTCGGCGGCCACCGGTCCGAGCACGACCGGTCCCTCGCCGAACAGGTCCAGCAGGCCCGTGACGGCCGTCCGCGGGTCGGAGACGCCGCCGAGCAGGACGACGAGCCGGTCGCCCTGCGCGGCGCACAGGGCGTCCATCCCGGCCTCCCGGGCCGCCCGGCGTACGGCGTCGAAGAGGTCGGTGCCGGTACGCCGCGGCGGGAGGTTGCCGCAGACCACCGCGACCTCACCGCGGGCCGACCAGCCCAGCGCGCTGGCCCGGGAGAGCATGGTCTCGTCGGTCTCGGCACGCAGCACCCCGTCGACCACGAGCGCCTCGAGCCGCGCGTCCCACGCGCCCCGCATCTCGGCGGCCCGCGCGTAGACCTCGGCGGTCGCGAACGCGATCTCCCGGGCGTAGCGCAGGATCGCGGCGTGCACGTCGGCGACGTCGGCGGCGTCGACGATGCGGTCGACGTCGTGCTCGACGACCTCGATCGAGAGCCGGACGAGCTCGACGGTCTGCTCGAGGCTGATCGTGCCGGCCAGGGCGCGGGGGGCGGCACCGAACACCGAGGCGGCCACGGCGAAGGACGCGGTCGCGTCGCGGCCGGCGTCGCCGTACCAGTCGACGAACGCCTTGATGCCGGCCTGCACGATCTGACCGATCCACGCCCGCTCCTCGGCGCTGAGGTCGCGGAACCACGCCATCTCGGCGTCCATCCGCTCCATCGCCGACGTGCTCAGCGACCCGCTCGCGCGCACCAGGGACGTCGCGGCGCGCTCACGCGGCGTGCGGGGGCGGCGCGGGGACACCCCCCGACCCTAGACAGGTGGCCCGTCGACGGTGGGTCGCGCCTCACCCCAAGTAGTTGATTGTCGCGGCGCGAACGTGGAAACCGCTCTGTTGACAGGATTTCCCAGGTATCGATCGGGTCAAGGACGTGTCGGGACGTGCCGATGACATGGTTGAATCGCGAACCAGCGTTGCGCGATGCCGATGGGGAGGCTGCGATGTCCGAGAAGCGCCACGAGGTCCAGCACGTCACGATCCACGGCCACCGGCGCGCCTTCGTCAAGGTCGGCAGCGGCCCGGCGCTGCTCCTGCTGCACGGCCTCGGTTGCGACCACACGACGTGGGAGCCGGTCATCGACGTGCTGGCCAAGCGCCACACCGTCATCGCCCCCGACCTGCTCGGACACGGTCAGTCCGCCAAGCCCCGGGCCGACTACAGCGTCGGCGGCTACGCCAACGGGATGCGCGACCTGCTCACGGTGCTCGGCGTCGACAAGGTCACGGTGGTGGGGCACAGCTTCGGTGGCGGCGTCGCCATGCAGTTCGCCTACCAGTTCCCCGAGCGCACCGAGCGGATGATGCTGGTGGCCTCCGGCGGTCTCGGGCCCGAGGTGACGCCCGCGATCCGCGCCATCACCACCCCCGGCTTCCAGCAGGTGATGGGGCTGCTCACCCTGCCCGGCGTCCGGCACGCCGGCGTCGCCGGCCTGCGCGCCGCCTCGGCCACCGGGCTCAAGGCCACCCGCGACCTGGCCGAGGTCGCCGAGATCTACGACTCGTTCAAGGACCCTCACGCCCGCGCCGCGATCCGGCACGTCGTCAGTGCCGTGGTCGACTGGAAGGGCCAGATCATCAGCATGGCCGACCGGGCCTACCTCACCGACGCCATGCCGATGGCGGTCGTGTGGGGTCGCGACGACCACGTGATCCCGGTGAGGCACGCCTCCAACGCCGCCGCCCTGGCCCCCAAGGCCCGCATCGAGGTCATCCCCAACGCCGGGCACTTCCCGCACAAGGACCACCCCGAGCGCTTCGCGAAGATCCTCCACGACTTCATCCGTACGACGCAGCCGGCGACGTACTCGCGCGCGAAGTGGCGGGGCCTGCTGCGCAACGGCCAGCCCGGGCCGTCGTCGCCTGTCGGCGCCCTGGCGCCCGACGGCACGGTCACCGCGATCCGGCCGCGGGCGACGACCGCCTGACCCGGCTTGACCCGGCCCGACCCGGCCGCGCTACTCCGGGAACGCGTCGGGGTAGCCGAGCGGCTCCGGCAGCACCAGGTCGGGGTCGAGCGCGAGTCGCTGCAGCTCGGCCAGCGACGGCAGCTGGTCGTCGGCGGCCGCCTTCGTGCGCGCCGTGCCGTAGACCGACACCAGGACCTGTGAGTCCATGCCGCGGACACCGTCGGGCCCGAGGACCTCGACCTTGCGGTGCCACACCCCACCCTGCTCGAACCGGATGCCGTCGCTGAGCACGACGACCCGGTCGCCGACCGTGAGCTCGCGGCACGACTGACGCACCGGGTAGAGGCCGTCGCGGCACGCGCCGCGCGGACCGGTGACGTCGACGTCGTCGGGGGACTCGCGGGTCGACCCGACGTCGAGCCGGACGCCGTCGGGGGAGTCGAAGAACGAGACCCAGCTGAAGAAGGTGTCCCAGCTGACGGGGGAGTCGACGGCCATCCGGTAGGTGCTGTCCTCGTCGAGCGGCAGGTAGTGGTCGCCGCGCAGCTGACCCGACTTCGACAGCCCCGGGAAGACCTCGGCCACCGCGCCCTCGACCTGCGGCCCGAACCACGGGCCGGCCAGCTCGACCGGCGCGGCGGGCGCGCCGGGAGCGACCCGCGAGGTGTCGGGCTGCGACGCCACCGACCGGTCCTGGGCGCGGCTCCCGCCGTCGCCGCCACCCGTCGGCACCGCGACCGCGACGCCCAGGGCGAGCGCCAGCGCACCTGCACCGGCGGTGCCCAGCCGGCGCCGGCGGCGGCGTCGTACGGCGGCCTGCACCTGGTGCAGGTCGGGCAGCACCGGCAGGCCGGTGTCGAGCTCGTCCACCTCGCGCCTGAACTCCTCGGCGTCGATCGTCATCGCAGGTCCTCTCTCGTCTCACCCGTGGGGACCCGCAGCTTGGCCAGGGCACGCGAGCACGTGCTCTTGACGGTGCCGGCCGAGCAGCCCAGCGCGTCGGCCACCTCGGCCTCGGGGAGGTCGAGGTAGTGACGCATCACCACCATCGCCCGCTCCCGCGCCGACAGCCGCGCCAACCGCTGGACGAGGTCGGCCCGCAGGTCGACCCGCACCGTCTGGTCGGTCACCCAACCGGGGTCGGGGTCGGCGACCGGCTCCTCGCGGAGCACGCGGCCACGCCGGTACTGGTCGATCCAGGCGTTCAGCAGCGCCCGGCGCACGTAGGCCACCGGGTCGGACCGCCGCACCCGCGCCCACCGAGCACAGGTGCGCTCGAGCACGGTCTGCAGCAGGTCCTCGGCGCGGTCGGTGTCACCGGTCAGCGCGTACGCCGCCTGGCGCAACCGCGGCCAGGTGGCGCGCACGAACGCCTCGAACTCCGGGCCGGAGTCGTCCGCAGCGAGCACCGCGCACCTCCTGCCCGTCGGGTCCCGAGGGCCGGGTGGCCCTCACCTGCTCCGACGAAGCAGGGACCGTCGGGGTTGAGTGTCTCCCGGGTGAGGCGTGTCGTGCTGGGTCAGGGCTCGCGCTCGGTGCCTTCGCTGCGGGGGTCTCGTCTCGCCTGCCGCGCGCTCGTTCCTCGCGCGCGGCCCTCGCTCAACCCTCCCTCGCCACGCCGTGCGCTCGTTCCTCGCGCACGGCTGCTCGGTCGCCCCGTCGACGCCTGACCTCGCTGCGCTCGGTCAGGCGTCGCCACCCTCCTGCTCGACGTTGGCGACGGCGGTGGGGTCGTCGATGCGGTACTGGGTGGCCGCCTTGGCGACGACCGCCGGGTCGATGTCGCCCGCGTCGGCGAGCGCCTGGAGGGCGCGCACCACGACGCTCTGGGCGTCGATGCGGAAGAACCGCCGGGCAGCCGGGCGGGTGTCGGCGAAGCCGAACCCGTCGGCGCCCAGGACGCAGTAGTCGCCGGGCACCCAGCGCGCGATCTGGAGCGGGACGGCCGACATGTAGTCGGAGACCGCGATGAACGGCCCGTCCGAGCCCTGGAGCTTGGTGGTGACGTAGGGGACCCGCGGGGCGTCGTCGCCGTGCAGCAGGTTGTGGTCCTCGGCCGCGACCGCGTCGCGGGCGAGCTCGTTCCACGACGTGACCGACCAGGTGTCGGCCTGGACGCCCCACTCCTCGGACAGCATCCGCGCGGCGTCGTCGATCCACGGGTAGGCGACGCCGGAGGCCATCAGCTGCACCCGGGGCCCGTCGCCCTGCGCGGCCGTCGAGACGTGGTGGATGCCGCGCAGGATCCCCTCGACGTCGACGTCGTCGGGCTCGGCCGGCTGCTTGATCGGCTCGTTGTAGACGGTGATGTAGAAGATGACGTTCTCGGCCTGCTCGCCGTACATCCGCGTCAGGCCGCTCTGCATCACGTGCGCGACCTCGTAGCCGAACGCGGGGTCGTAGTGCACGACGGCGGGGTTGCTCGACGCCAGCAGCGGTGAGTGGCCGTCGGCGTGCTGCAGCCCCTCGCCGGTGAGCGTGGTGCGGCCGGCGGTGGCGCCGATCAGGAAGCCACGGGCCAGCTGGTCGGCCATCGCCCAGATCGAGTCGCCGGTGCGCTGGAACCCGAACATCGAGTAGAAGATGTAGAACGGGATCATGTGCTCGCCGTGGGTGGAGTACGCCGACCCGGCGGCCGTGGCCGAGCCCATCGCGCCGGCCTCGGAGATGCCCTCGTGGAGCATCTGGCCCTGCTCGGACTCGGTGTACTTCAGCAGCAGCTTGCGGTCGACCGACTGGTACTGCTGACCGCCGGGGTTGTAGACCTTGGCGCTCGGGAACATCGAGTCCATGCCGAACGTGCGGTACTCGTCGGGGGCGATCGGCACGATGCGCGCCCCGATCTCGGGGTCCTTCATCCAGTCGCGCAGCAGCCGGACGACGGCCATCGTGGTGGCGACCTTGTTCTTGCCGCCGCCCTTCTTCAGCTCGGAGTAGATCGCGTCGCCGGGCAGCTTGAGCGGCTTGGCGCGGTCGACCCGGCGCGGCAGCGAGCCGCCGAGCTCGTGGCGGCGGTGCATCATGTACTCGATCTCGGGGGAGTCGGCACCGGGGTGGAAGAACGGCGCGGCGCCGGTCTCCTCGTAGGCGCGCTCGAGGTCGCGGTCGCTGATCGGCAGGTAGAGCCGGTCGCGGAACCGCTTGAGGTCCTCGGGCGTGAGCTTCTTCATCTGGTGGGTGGCGTTGCGGCCCTCGAGGGCGTCGATCGTCCAGCCCTTGACGGTCTTGGCGAGGATCACGGTCGGCTGGCCGACGTGCTTGGTGGCGGCGTCGAAGGCGGCGTACACCTTGCGGTAGTCGTGGCCGCCGCGCGGCAGCTTCTGGATCTGCCCGTCGCTCATGTGCTCGACCATCGCGCGCAGCCGCGGGTCGGGGCCGAAGAAGTTCTCGCGCACGTAGGCGCCGTCCTCGACGGAGTAGGTCTGGAACTCGCCGTCGGGCGTGTTGTTCATCTTGTTGACCAGGACGCCGTCGACGTCGCGGGCGAGCAGCCCGTCCCAGGGCTGGCCCCAGATCACCTTGATGACGTTCCAGCCGGCGCCGCGGAAGTTGGCCTCCAGCTCCTGGATGATCTTGCCGTTGCCGGTGACCGGCCCGTCGAGCTGCTGGAGGTTGCAGTTGACGACCCAGGTGAGGTTGTCGAGCTCCTCGCGGGCCGCCACCCGGATCGCGCCGAGCGACTCGGGCTCGGCCATCTCGCCGTCGCCGAGGAACGCCCAGACGTGCTGGTCGCTGGTGTCCCTGATGCCGCGGTTGCTCAGGTAGCGGTTGAACCGGGCCTGGTAGATCGAGTTGAGGGCGGTGAGCCCCATCGAGACCGTCGGGAACTCCCAGAACTCCGGCATCAGCCGCGGGTGCGGGTAGGACGGCAGCCCGCGGCCCGCGCCGTGCTGGACCTCCTGGCGGAACCGGGAGAGCTGCTGCTCGTCGAGCCGGCCCTCGAGGAAGGCGCGGGCGTAGATGCCCGGCGAGGCGTGACCCTGGATGTAGACCTGGTCGCCGCCGCCCGGCGCGTCCTTGCCGCGGAAGAAGTGGTTGAAGCCGACCTCGTAGAGGCTGGCGGAGGACTGGTAGGTGGCGATGTGCCCGCCGACCTCGAGGCCCTTGCGGTTGGCGCTGGAGACCATCACGGCGGCGTTCCAGCGGATGAACGCGCGGATGCGCTGCTCGACCTCGTAGTCACCGGGGAACCACGGCTCGCGCTCGGGCGGGATGGTGTTGATGTAGTCGGTGCTGCGCAGGGCCGGGACGCCGACCTGGGCCTCACGGGCCCGCTCGAGGAGCCGCAGCATCACGTAGCGCGCCCGCTCCCGGCCGCGCTCGTCGAGCATGGCGTCGAAGGAGTCGATCCAGTCCTGGGTCTCGTCGGGATCGATGTCGGGCAGCTGCGTCGGCAGGCCCTCGTGGATGACCGAGGGGGCCGTCTGGGACCGTCGGGTGGTGGTCTCGTTCTCACTGCTCACCCGTCCATCGTTGCACGCAGGGGAGGGGCTCCGAGACCGCGCTGTGGCTACCGTTCGGTAGCCCGCGACGGGCCCGCAGGCACGCTCAGTCCTCGCAGGTGGTTGCGGGCTGCGCGTAGTTCCGATGGACTACGCCCCACACACCCCCCACGCGCACGATCCCCGAACCCGATGGAGGCATACCCGTGAGCTCGACCGCCGGTGGCGGCACCACCCAGACCGGCCAGACCGGCCCGACGACGGACGGCGCGTCCGGACCTGCCGCCCGGCTCGGATTCACCCACGGCATGGTCGTCCAGGAGCTCGGCTGGGACAGCGACACCGACGACGACCTCAGGGTCGCCGTCGAGGACACCATCGACGCCGACATGGTCGACGGGGACTACGGCAACGTCGTCGACGCCGTCGTGCTCTGGTGGCGCGACGAGGACGGAGACCTCGTCGACGGCCTGGTCGAGGCGCTGACCGACCTCGTGGGCGGCGGCGTGATCTGGCTGCTGACCCCCAAGATCGGCCGCCCCAACGCCGTCGCCGCCGCCGACATCGCGGAGGCCGCCCCCATCGCGGGGCTGTCGCAGACGACGTCCGCGGCTGTCAGCAAGGACTGGTCGGCGACCCGCCTGGTGGCCCCCAAGACCGTGGGGTGAGGGGTCCCGCGCGCGTGACTAGGGTGAGCCCCGTGCTCCAGAAGCTGACGACCGGCGCCAAGGCTGCCGGAACCTCGCTCAGGGTGCTCGGCGGTGCCGGCATCATCCGTCCCTACTCCCCGGTGACGCTGGTGCGGCTCGCGCGCACCGTCCGCGCGTGGGGCACGGGTCCCGCCGGGGGCTTCGCCTCGCTGGCGCTGCGCGTCCCCGACCAGGTCGGCATCGTCGACGAGCGCGGCGAGGTGACCTTCGGCGAGCTCCACGCCCGCTCCAACGCCCTGGCCCGCGCGCTGCGCGGGCTCGGCGTCGCCGAGGGCGACGGCGTGGCGATCATGTGCCGCAACCACCGCGGCTTCGTCGACGCGAGCATCGCAGCGGCCAAGCTCGGCGCCGACGCCATCTACCTCAACACCGCGTTCGCCGGGCCCCAGCTCGTCGAGCTCCTCGAGCGCGACCAGCCCCGGGTGCTCGTCCACGACGAGGAGTTCTCCGACCTCGTGGGGGAGGCGGCGGTCGAGCACCGGGTGCTGGCCTGGACCGACGGCGAGGTCGCGGGCGACGTACCGACGCTCGACTCGCTCATCGCCGCCCACGACGACCACGACCTCGAGCCGCCCGCCCAGCACGGCCGGATCATCATCCTCACCTCCGGCACCACCGGCACGCCCAAGGGGGCGCCGCGCAGCGAGGCCGGGATCGAGGCCGCCGTCTCGCTGCTCGGCTCGATCCCGCTCAAGTTCGGCTACCGCACCCACATCGCCGCCCCGCTGTTCCACACCTGGGGCTTCGCCCACCTCGCGCTCGCGATGCTGCTGGGCACGACCGTGGTGCTGCGTCGGCGCTTCGAGCCCGAGGAGTTCCTGACGACCCTGCAGGACGAGCGCTGCGAGGCGACCGCGGTCATCCCGGTGATGCTGCAGCGGGTGCTCGCGCTGCCGCAGGAGACCCTCGACCGCTACGACCTCGGCCGGCTCGAGGTGGTGGCCAGCTCCGGGTCGGCGCTGCCCGGTGACCTCGCGATCACCTGGATGGACCAGTACGGCGACAACCTCTACTCCACCTACGGCTCCACCGAGGTCGCCTACGCCGCCATCGCCGGGCCCGACGACCTGCGGGCCGACCCCGGCACGGCCGGACGGCCGCCGTACGCGACGACGGTGAAGATCCTCGACGAGTCGGGCGCGGAGGTCCCCGTGGGCACCTCGGGCCGGATCTTCGTCGGCAACGGGCTGCTCTTCGAGGGCTACACCGGTGGCGGCCACAAGGAGGTCGTCGACGGGCTGATGTCCTCGGGCGACGTCGGGCGGATCGACGAGGAGGGTCGCGTCCACGTCGAGGGGCGCGACGACGAGATGATCGTCTCCGGCGGCGAGAACGTCTTCCCCATGGAGGTCGAGAACTGCCTCGCGCGGCACGAGGCGGTCACCGAGGTCGCGGCCGTCGGCGTCGACGACGACCAGTTCGGCAAGCGGCTGCGCGCCTACGTGGTCACCGCCGCGGGCTCCGACGTCTCCGAGGACGACCTCAAGGGCTGGGTCAAGGACAACCTCGCGCGCTACAAGGTGCCGCGCGAGATCGTCTTCCTCGACGAGCTGCCGCGCAACGCGACCGGCAAGGTGCTCAAGCGCGAGCTCGCGACGCAGGACGCGGACGACGCGTGACCGGGATCGCGCTCGGGGGCCCGGCCCCCGACTTCACCCTGCGTGACCAGTTCGGCCAGGACGTCACGCTGTCGTCCTACCGCGGCACCAAGGCCGTGGCGATCCTGTTCTTCCCCTACGCCTTCTCGGGCGTCTGCACCGGCGAGATGGCCGGCATCCGCGACCGTCTCGACGAGTTCCTCACCTTTGACACCGAGGTGGTCGGGATCTCCTGCGACCCGATGTTCGCGCTGCGGGCGTTCGCCGACGCCGACGGGCTCAACTTCCCGCTGCTCAGCGACTTCTGGCCGCACGGCGAGGTGTCCCGGTGCTACGACGTCTTCGACGCCGACCGCGGCTGCCCGCGCCGCTCGTCGTACGTCGTGGACCGCGACGGGATGGTCCGCTGGGCCGTGCACAACTCCGGGCCGGAGGCGCGCGACCTCGACGCGCACCTCGAGCAGCTCCGCGCGCTGGCCTGACCGGCCAGGTGTCTAGACCGCCCGGGCGATTTCGTCTGTTTTCTTCCTCGCCGTCGAGGCCCCCGGTATCGTTCACCTCGTTGAACCGCTGGTGACCCGAGACGCCAGCGGTTCAGCTCTTTTTCCGGCACCTGTCGCAGATCACCCATCCGGGTCGCGAGGGGCTCCGAATCTCTGACGGGGCCCGCGCCGGCTTCCATGGGGGTGACTGGTGCGGGCCCCCCTGGCGTGCCCTGCGGCGCCCACCGGCCCGACACAATCGGGGCATGACCGAGGAGCCCCTGACCACCGCGTTCAACATCTCCGTGCCGCCCGAGCAGCTCGAGGGCCACTATGCCGACTTCGCGAGCGTGTGGCACAACAACGAGACCTTCATCCTCGACTTCGTCTCCATGAGCCGGCCCCCGGTGCCCACCCGCACCGACGACGGCGGCCAGGTGGCCCGGATCGACGCGCAGGTGGTGACGCGGGTGCGGATCCCGGCCGCCCAGGTCTGGGAGGTGATGAAGGCCCTCCAGGCCCAGCTCGGCAAGTGGGAGGTCGAGAACCCCGACCGCAAGCTCACCTGACGGCGACGGCCGGGCCGGTGGGGGCCGGGGCCGCCGGGGACCACGTGGGCGCGGAGGGGATCGAACCCCCGACCACCTCGTTGTAAGCGAGGGGCTCTACCGCTGAGCTACACGCCCGGGACGCCGTGGGCGTCGGGACAGTCTAAGGGCGGGCGCCGGGTACGGTCGCGGCGTGGGTGCCGACCACGCGTTCATCAGCCTGGTGCGCGAGACCCTGGCCGCGGCCGGCGATCCCGTCCGGGCGCCGCAGCAGCAGGCCTACATGAGGTCGCCGCTGCCCTTCCACGGGCTGCCGGCCGCGGGACTCCGCGCCGTGCTGCGACCGTTGCTGGCGGCGTACGAGCCGGGCGACCGGGACGGCCACGAGGCCACCGTGCGGGCGCTGTGGGACGGCGCCACCCACCGCGAGCAGTGGTACGCCGCCCTCGCGCTGGTCCGGCTGCGGCGGCTGCACCGGTGGCTCGACCCCGACACGCTGCCCCTGCTGCGGCACCTGGTCACCACCGGTGCCTGGTGGGACGTCGTCGACGAGATCGCGACGCACCCCGTGGCCGACGTGCTCGCCGCCCACCGCGCCGAGGTGACGCCGGTCGTGCGCACGTGGGCCGTCGACGACGACCCGTGGCTGCGGCGCACGGCGGTGCTGTGCCAGGTCCTGGCCGGGGCCGACACCGACGTCGACCTGCTCCGCGACGTGGTCGAGGCCAACCTCGACGACGAGACGACCTGGCTCCGCAAGGCCGTCGGGTGGGCGCTGCGTCAGCACGCACGCGTCGACCCGGACTGGGTGCGAGCCGAGGTCGAGCGCCACGGCCCACGGATGAGCGCCCTGTCGCGGCGCGAGGCGCTGCGGAATCTCCGGTGACCTGACGCCATCCGCGGAGCCGTCGGCACCGAACGGTCTGTGACCCGGCCCACACGGGCCGGTCGGAGCGCATGGAGGCAGACCGTGAGTGAGACCAGCAGAAGGAAGTTCCTGGCAGCGGCCGGGGTGGGTGCGGCGGCCGGCGCGACCGGGCTCGGCGCAGCCGGCTCGGCCGAGGCCAAGCCCAGCGCCACCCGGGCCAAGGAACCCGTGCTCGCCCTCGTCGACGACCCCGCCCAGGGCATCGTCCGACTCCTCGTCGGCGACCGTGAGGTGGTCGTCCACGACCGCGACCTCGCGACCCGGCTCCTCAACGCCGCAGGAGGCAAGTGAGATGAGCTCCCACCGCGAAGCACCCGAGATGGCCAAGGACCCGGCCGCCGACGGCACCGACACCTACGCGTTCATGCACCCGACCGAGCCCGGTCAGGTCGTCATCATCGCCAACTTCATCCCCCTGCAGCAGCCCAACGGCGGCCCGAACTTCTACGAGTTCGCCGATGACGTGCTCTACGAGATCAAGATCTCCAACACCAACCGGTGCGAGGCGAACGTCAGCTACCAGTTCCGGTTCAAGACCCAGGTCCGCAACCCCAAGACGTTCCTCTACAACACCGGCCCGATCGAGAGCCTCTCCAGCCCGAGCTGGAACCGCCCGCAGACCTACAGCGTGGTCCGCGTCGTCAACGGCGAGGCCGCCGCCATCACCGGCTCGCTCCCGGTGCCGCCGTGCAACGTCGGCCCGCGCAGCACGCCGGACTACGGCGACCTCGCCGACGCCGCGACCAAGACCGTCGCCGGTCGGAAGTTCTTCGCCGGCCAGCGCGGTGACGCCTTCCAGGTCGACCTGGGCAGCATCTTCGACCTCGGGACGCTCCGGCCGTTCCAGGACGCCCACCTCCTGCCGATGGCGGCCATGGACGGCATCAACTCGGTGCAGTCCTACAACGTCCACACGATCGCGATCCAGGTGCCGTCGACCGACCTGACCCGCGACGGGCTGCCCTCCGACGGCGTCGTGCTCAACCGCCGCAACGTGATCGGCGTGTGGGCCACGGCCAGCCGTCGTTCCGCACGGGTGTTCAACAAGAGCACCGGCAAGTACGGCGGCACCGGCCCGGCGGTCCAGGTCTCGCGCCTGGCCAACCCCCTCTTCAACGAGGTCATCGTGCCGATGGCCGAGAAGGACAAGTGGAACGCGGCCGAGCCGAAGGACGACGCGACGTACGCGCCGTACGTCGCCAAGCCCGAGCTGGCCGGACTGCTCCCGGTGCTCTACCCGGGCGTCTTCCCCAACCTGGAGGCCTACGACAAGCCGCGGGCCGACCTCGACGCCATCCTGCTCACCGGGATCCCCAGCGGGGTGATCAAGGACGGCACGGGCCGGTCGGTCTTCCAGAACTACACCGGACCCCGCAAGGCCGACCTGCTGCGCCTCAACATGGCCGTGCCGCCCTCGGCCCAGGAGAACAAGTTCGGCATCGTGGGCGGCGACCTCGCGGGCTACCCGAACGGTCGGCGGCTCGGCGACGACGTGGTCGCCATCGAGCTGCGGGCCGTCGCCGGCGAGACGATCCCGCTGGTCGACCCCGGGTACACCCCCGACGGCGCGGCCGGTGCCCTCGAGGACGGCACCACCGACGACAACCGCCCGGCGCTGCTGGACCGGTTCCCGTTCATGCCCCTCCCGGGTGGCGGGTTCCAGACGGTCCCCGGGACGTCCGAGCCGTGACCCAGCGCCTCCCCGACTCCCCGGAGAACCCGTTCGCGGGGACGGGTCCGGTGGTGCTCGACATCGGGGGCGACGTGGGCGCCGTCGTCGTGACGATGCCGGAGGAGATGGTCGGCGTCGAGGTGGACGTCGTCCCCACCGGGACCGAGCTGGCGTCGGGCCACGACGAGCACGGCCACGAGCACGGCCACGGCCACGGCCACGGGCACGGGCACCGGCCGCACGTGGCCGTGATCAGGCGTCCGCTCCCCGGTGGGGGCGAGGTACCGACCCTGGTCTACCCCGAGCTCGTCGAGGGCAGGTACTGGCTCCTGCTCAAGGGCACCGACGACGTGGTGCTGGAGGTCGGCGTCGTCGGTGGTCAGGTCACCGAGGCCTCCTGGCCCGGCTGAGCCGCCGCGACCCACGGGACTGGCGTCCGTGGGCGACGGATGAGAGACCTCTCACCGCGCGCTCACGGACGCCTCACCGCGGTTCGTCAGAGTTCCTACATCGAGGTCGCACCCCGCGGCCCCCACGGAAGGAACCGAACCATGAAGCTCAGCACCGTCCTCTCCACCAGCACCCTCGGGCTCGCCGGCCTGGTGGGAGCCGGTCTGCTCGCCCTGCCCGGTGCCTCGACCTCGGTCGCCGCCGGTGACGACCGGTTCGCCAAGCGCGACGAGGACACGACCGAGGTCGTCCTGGTCAGCGACGACGACGACGACGACACCAACGCGCGGGACGACACGACGCGGTCCAACGACGGCACCAACTCGCGCAGCCGCGGCGACAACACCGGCACCGGTGCCGCCACCGGTCGCGACGACAGCCGTGACCGCAAGAAGAAGGACTTCACCAACGACGGTCCGGGCAGCGGCAACCGGGACTTCTCCGCGCGCCAGACCAACGACCGCTCGCGCAACAACACCCGTCGCTGAGACGATCCCGAGATGACGAGCAGGATCCCCGCATGAGCGACGCCGCCTCCTGGCGCCTGCGTGAGGGAGACGAGATCACCCCCGAGCTGACCGCGATGCGGCTGCTCGGGGGTGGCTCGGCGTACGAGGCGTACCTGGCCTTCGACGAGGTCACCCTCGCCCCGGTCGTGGTCAAGCTGGTCCGTCCCGACCAGGTCGACGACGCGAGCACCCTGCGCGGCCTGGCCCGCGAGGTCGACTCGCTGGCCCGTGCCAACCACCCTGTGGTCGTCCGCGGGCTGCGTCACGTGCTCGACGGCGAGCGCCCGCACGTCGTCCTGGAGAACATCGACGGGCCGCGCCTGTCGAGCCTCCTGCGGCGCCACGGGCGGCTGTCGGAGCAGCAGTACCTGCCGCTCGCCATCGACATCGCCTCGGCCCTCCACTACTTCCGGCACATCGACCTGTGCCACCTCGACATCAAGCCGAGCAACGTGATCATGGGCGCCCCCGCCCGGCTCATCGACCTCTCGGTCGCGCGCCCCGCCGAGCGCGCCGGCGCCCTGGCCAACCAGATCGGCACCGACTTCTACATGGCGCCCGAGCAGGCCGCCCCCGGCGACGCCGTCGTCGGCGGGGCTGCGCCGGGCTACGCCAGCGACGTCTGGGGCCTGGGCGCGACGCTGTTCCACGCCGTCGCCGGCTACCGCCCCTTCGACGAGGGCGACCCCGAGTCCGACGACCTGGCGGTGCGCTACCCCCAGCTGGTCGACGAGCCCTACACGCTGCCCGACGGCGTCCCGCCAGCCGTGGCGACGGTGCTCTACGCGACGCTGGCCTTCCGAGCCGAGGACCGCCCCGAGCCCCGCGACGTCGCCGACGCGCTCGAACCGGTGCTCACCGCCCAGCCCGCCCACAAGCTCAGCTTCAAGGTCGGCGCCCGCTGACGCTCGCCGTACGACGGCAGGTCACCGACGGTGGTGGAGGGTGCCTACCCTCGCCGGGTCTCGACTCGGGCTCGCTGGCGCTCGCCCGGCTCGACCAGCGTGGCGGCCTGACGGTGGTCGAGCCGCGGGGACGAAGTCTCCGCGAGTCGAGACCCCCGCAAGGTGCCTTCCCTCGCCGGGTCTCGACTCGGGCTCGCTGGCGCTCGCCCGGCTCGACCAGCGTGCGTCGCACGACGGTGGTCGAGCCGCGGGGACGAAGTCTCCGCGAGTCGAGACCCCCGCAGGGTGCCTACCCTCGCCGGGTCTCGGCTCGACCAGCGTGGGTCGCCGACGGTGCGTCGTACGACGGCGCCACCGACGGTGGTTGAGGAAGGCGCGCTAGCGCCTGTCTCGAAACCACCGCCGCCTCAGGCGAGGGCGGCGGTGATCGCGAGCACGAGGAGCAGGACGCCGAGGGCGGTGAAGACCCACCACTCCTGGGGCACCGCAGCGAGCCGCTCGGCGAGCGGAGGTCGCTGGCCGGGCCGGGGGACGACGACCGGGGCGGCGCGCATCCGCACGCGGGTGCGGTCGGGCAGCACGGGTGGGGGTGGCGGTGGGGATGTGGTCGCCTGCCGGCCCAGGACGCCCGCGACCTCGGCCGGGGTGGGCCGGTCGGCGGGGTCGAGCTCGGTCATCGCCGTCAGCAGGTCGCGCACCGGCTGGGGGATACCCGACGGCACCACGGGGCGACGGCTGAGCCGGACCAGCGCCGCCTCGGCGGGCGGGCCGGGGTACTCCCGCTCGGCGGTGAGCGTCTCCAGCAGCGTGAGCCCGAGCGCGTAGACGTCGGCGGCACCGGTGACGTCGTGGCCGCGCACCTGCTCCGGCGCGATGTACGCCGCCGTGCCGACGGCGTGGCCGGTGCGCGTGTGCCGCGACAGCTCGCCGGCGATCTTGGCGATGCCGAAGTCGGCGAGCTTGACGGCGCCGTCGGTGCGCAGCAGCACGTTGCCGGGCTTGACGTCGCGGTGCACGACGCCGGCGGCGTGGGCGTGCCCGAGCGCCTCGGCCACCGAGCGACCGATCGCGCGGGTGCGGTCGAGCGGCAGCGGGCCGTGGCCGATCGCCTGCGACAGGCTCGGCCCGGTGACCAGCTCGAGCACCAGGAACGGCCGGTCGTCCGCGGCCGTCAGGCCGGCGTCGAGCACGGTCACCAGCGCCGGGTGGGAGAGCGCGGCGAGCGTGCGCGCCTCCAGCTCGAACCGGGTGCGGTCGGTGTCGTCGACGGCGCTGTCGCGCAGCAGCTTCACGGCCACCTGGCGCGCGAGCAGGGTGTCGGTGGCGAGGTGGACGTCGGCCAGGCCACCCCGGCCGAGGAGCTCACCGAGCTCGTAGCGGCCACGCAGGAGCGTCATGTGTTGAACCGGTATCCCATCCCGCGCACGGTGGCGATCGTCTGCGAGCCGAACTTGCGGCGCAGGTAGCCGACGTAGACGTCGACGACGTTGGAGCCGGGGTCGAAGTCGAGGCCCCAGACGTGGTCGAGGAGCTGCTCGCGGGAGAGCACGTTACCGGCGTTGAGCATGAACGTCTCGGCCAGGGTGAACTCCCGGGCGGACAGGTCGATCTCCTTGCCGCCGACGGTGGCCCGCCGCGTGCGCAGGTCGAGGCGTACGCCGCCGGCCTCCAGCGTCTCCTGACCGGCGCCGCCGGCGTCGCCCTGCTGGCGCAGCCGCAGCCGCACCCGGGCCAGGAGCTCGGCGAACCGGAACGGCTTGGGCATGTAGTCGTCGGCGCCGCCCTCGAGCGCCGTGACCGTGTCGGCCACGGAGTCGCGGGCGGTGAGCACGATGACCGGCACCTTGGAGCCCTGGTCGCGCAGCCGCTGCAGCACCGCGAACCCGTCGAGGCCCGGCAGGCCGATGTCGAGGACGACGAGGTCGTGGGCGCCGCTCATCGCCTCGTCGAGCCCGGCCCGGCCGTCGGCGACGACCGTGGCGACGTGGCCCTCCGATCGCAGGCCCTTGGCCAGGAACGACGCGATGCGGGACTCGTCCTCGACGATCAGGATGCGCGCCATCAGGCCTCCTCGGTGCGGGTGGGCGGGCCGTCCGGCCCGTCGTGGTCGGCGGGGGCCACCTCGGCGACCGGGGTCTCCCAACCGGGCGGGAGCGGTACCGAGACGACGAACCGCGCGCCGTCGCGGTAGTCGTCGTCGAGCCAGGCGTCGCCGCCGTGGGCCCGTGCGATGGCGAGGACGATCGACAGGCCGAGCCCGAAGCCGTCGGGGTGGCGGTCGCCGGCGTCCGTGCCGCGACCGAAGCGCTCGAAGATCCGGTCGCGGTCGTCGGCGGCGACGCCGGGTCCGGTGTCGCGGACCCACCACAGCACCGCGCCCGGCTCGGCGGTCGAGCCGACGGCCACGACGTCGCCGGGGCGCGTGTGCTTGACGGCGTTGTGGGCCAGCTGCAGCAGCGCCTGGGTGATGCGCTGCTGGTCGACGGGCACCCGGACGGACGCGACGCCGTCGACCTGCCAGGCCCGGTCGCCCAGGCCGGCCGCCTTGGCGGCGACGGCCTCGGTGAGCTCGGCGGCGTCAGCCGGGGCGACGGCCAGGAAGCCGGGGCGCTCGGTCTTGGCCAGCAGGATCAGGTCCTCCACCAACCGGGCCATCCGGTCGACCTCGTCGAGCAGCAGCTCGCGGGTCTCGGCGACCTCGACCGGGTTGTCGGTGTCGAGCAGCTCGAGGTGGCCCTGCAGGATCGTCAGCGGCGTCCGGAGCTCGTGGCCGGCGTCGTCGAGCAGCTGACGCTGACCGGTGAACGCCGCCTCGAGCCGGTCGAGCATGCCGTTGAAGGTGCGGGTGAGCGCGGTGATGTCGTCGTTGCCCTGCTCGGCCAGGCGGCGCGATAGGTCGGTCTCGGTGATCTCGTCGGCGGTCTGGCGCACGACGCGCAGCGGTGCGAGCAGTCGGCCGGCCTGCCAGAAGGCCACCCCCACGATCAGCAGCAGCGACAGCACCGTGACGATCGCGTAGGTGCCCATCGTGTCGAGCAGCTCGCCGCGGTCGTCGTCGAGGTAGTTCAGGACGAGCAGGGCACCGGTCTCGCCGTTGATGCTCACCGGCAGCGAGGAGATGAGGAGCTCGCCGGTCGGTGTCTGCAGGCGGGTCGACCCGCCCTCGGCGACCAGCGGCCGCGCGGCCTCGAGGAACTCCTGGTCCTCGGCCAGCGCGTCGGCGCCGGGGGAGAAGAACATCGGCGCGTCGCCCAGCCAGCCCACCAGGCGCTCGTCGTCGTCGGGCACGTTGCGGTCCAGGAAGGTCTTCAGCAGCGGGCGGCTGCTGGCCCAGGGACGGCGGGTGGCGGGGTCGGTCCCGTTCGACGACAGGGCGGTGAACTCGTCGAACTCCTGGTCGACCTCGTTGACCGTGTTGTCGTCGAGGCGCTGGTACTCGATGACGTAGACGAGGACCCCGGCCCCGGCGAGGGTGGCCGCCACCATCACCGCGACCGCCGCGGCGATGCGCACGCGCACGGAGACGCCCGACCTGCGGGGTCGGGCGTCGGGGACGTCGGCGGTGCCGCGGGGGCCGGGGCCGGTCGGGCGGGTGCCGGGGGAGGTGCGCGCTGGCTCAGTCGTCGTCGTCACCGTCCTCCTCGCCGTCGTCGTCGCCATCATCGTCCTCGCGCTCGTCGTCGTCACCACCGCGGGGCGCGGGAGCGGGCCGGTCGTCGCCGTCGTCGTCCTGTCGGGGCCCGTCATCCGCGCCGTCGTCGCCGTCGTCGTCCTGTCGCGGCCGCTCGTCCGCATCGTCGTCGCCGTCGTCGTCTTGTCGGGGCCCGTCGTCAGCGTCGTCGTCCGCGTCGTCGTCGGCGTCGTCGTCGGCGGGCGGCGGGGCCGGCCGCGGCTCGGGGGTCCGGTCCGGGTCGCGCGTCGGTGTCGGTGTCGGCTCGTCCCGCTCGACCTCCGTGATGATGATCGGGCGGCGGGGCTCGGGCTCGGCCGCGCTCGACCAGAGGAGCGAGCCGACGACGTAGCCGCCGACCGGCAGCACGAGCAGCAGCGCGACGACGGTCCTCCACAGCGGGCTCATGACGCCCACGATGCTGGCCCAGCGTGGGTCCCGGGTGAGACGTCGATGAGAGGACTCTCATGGAGCCGGGTGACGGCAACCTCCCGGCAACGGGTGCGGTCCTAGAGTGACCAGGGTCACCGCTCCTCGAGGAGGCCCGATGCTCGTCCCGCTGACCGTCCGCGACTTCGTCGACCGTGCCGTGCAGGTCTACGGCGAGCGGGTGGGGGTGGTCGACGAGCCCGACCAGCCTGCGTCGTCGTTGGGCGAGGTGACGTACGCCGAGATGGGGGCGCTGGCGCGTCGTCAGGCGGCCCGGCTCGACGAGCTCGGCCTCGGGGTCGGTGACCGGGTGGCGGTGGTGAGCCACAACAGTGCCCGGCTGCTGACGTCGTTCTTCGGGGTCGTGGGCTCGGGGCGGGTGCTGGTGCCGGTCAACTTCCGGCTCCGCCCCGACGAGGTGCGCTACATCGTGGAGCACTCAGGTGCCCGGGTGCTCTACGTCGACCCCGAGCTCGACGAGGCCCTGGCCGGGGTCGCCGCCGAGCACCGCTTCGTGCTGGGTGATGACGCCGACCTCTACGCCGCCGAGGGCGTGGAGCCCCGGGCCTGGGAGCCCGACGAGAACGCCACCGCGACCATCAACTACACCTCCGGGACCACCGCGCGGCCCAAGGGCGTGCAGATCACCCACCGCAACATCTGGACCAACGCGGTCACCTTCGCCATGCACGTCGGCGTCAGCGACCGCGACGTCTACCTGCACACCCTGCCGATGTTCCACGCCAACGGCTGGGGGATGCCGTTCGCGATGACCGGGCTGGGGGTCAGGCACGTGGTGCTGCGCAAGATCGACGGCGCGGAGATCCTGCGCCGGGTCCGCGACCACGGCGTCACGGTCATGTGCGCCGCGCCCGCCGTCGCGGCGGCGGTGCTCGAGGCGGCGCAGTCGTGGGAGGGCGAGATCCCGGGCCGCGACCGGGTGCGGATCATCATGGCCGGCGCACCACCGCCGACGAAGACCGTCGCGCGTGTCGAGTCCGAGCTCGGCTGGGAGTTCATCCAGATCTACGGCCTCACCGAGACCTCGCCGCTGCTCACGGTCAACCGGTCGCGCTCCGAGTGGGACGACCTCTCGCCCGAGGAGCGGGCGCAGAAGCTGACCCGCGCAGGGGCGCCCGCGCTCGGCGTCCGTCTCACGACGAGCGAGGCCGGCGACGAGGGCGGTAGCGGCGAGCTGCTGGCCCGCTCCAACGTCGTCCTGGAGGGCTACTGGGAACAGCCCGAGGAGACCGAGCGGGCCCTGGCCGGGGGGTGGTTCCACACCGGCGACGGCGCGGTGATCGGCGAGGACGGCTACGTCACCATCCAGGACCGCAAGAAGGACGTCATCATCACCGGCGGCGAGAACGTCTCCTCCATCGAGGTCGAGGACGTCTTGTTCTCCCACCCCGCCGTGGCCGAGGTCGCCGTCATCGGGGTGCCCGACGAGAAGTGGGGCGAGACCATCAAGGCCCTGGTGGTGCTGTCGGAGGGGGAGGAGGCCACCGAGGCCGACCTGATCGCCTGGTGCAAGGACAAGGCCGCCGGCTACAAGGCCCCCACCTCGATCGAGTTCCGCGCCGAGCTCGCCCGCACCGCCACCGGCAAGCTGCAGAAGTTCAAGCTGCGCGCGCCGTACTGGGAGGGCCGCGACCGCCAGGTCAACTGAGGAGCCCACACCGACGGTGGTCGAGGAAGGCGTGTTAGCGCCTGTCTCGAAACCACCGCAGGGCGCCGGCCACCCTCGACAGCGTGGGGGTGGTCTCGAGACGGGCCTGGCGGCCCTCCTCGACCAGCGTGGGTCGCCGCAGGGTGCGCACCCTCGCCGGATCCCGACCCGGGCTCGACCACCGGTGGTTGAGGAGGTTGCGCTAGCAACCGTCTCGAAACCACCCTCGGTGGAGACCTGCGTCGGGGGTGGTCTCGAGACGGGCCTGGCGGCCCTCCTCGACCAGCGTGGGTCGCCGCAGGGTGCGTACCTCACCGGGTCTCGACTCGGGCTCGCTGGCGCTCGCCCGGCTCGACCAGCGTCATGGGCCGTCGTACGACGAACCGACCACCGACGGTGGTCGAGCCGCGGGGACGAAGTCTCCGCGAGTCGAGACCCCCGCAGGGTGCGCACCCCGCCGGGTCTCGACCCGGGCTCGCTGGCGCTCGCCCGGCTCGACCAGCGTCATGGGCCGTCGTACGACGGCTGCCGCCGACGGTGGTCGAGGAAGGCGCGCCAGCGCCTGTCTCGAAACCACCGCAGGCCGCCGCACTCCTCGACCAGCGTGGGTCGGCGTCGCCGACGGTCTCGTTAACCTGAGCGCGTGCCCCGCCTGAGTGACGTCGTCGACCTGCTCCACACCTGGTACCCGCCGCACACGGCCGACTCGTGGGACGCCGTGGGGCTGGTGTGGGGCGATCCCGGGCAGGACGTGCGGCGGGTGATGTTCACCGTCGACGTGACCGCGGAGGTGGCGGCCGAGGCGGCGGCCTGGGACGCCGACCTGCTCGTCGCCCACCACCCGCTGTTCCTCAAGGGGGTGCACGGGTTCGCCGCGACCACACCGAAGGGGCGGACGCTGGCGACGCTGGTCAGGGCCGGGTGTGCGCTGCTGACCGCCCACACCAACGCCGACCAGGCCGCCGGCGGCGTCTCGGAGTCCCTGGCCACCGCGCTCGGCCTCGGCGACCAGGCCCCGATCACCCCGGCGCCCGGCGACCCCATCGACAAGCTCACCGTCTTCGTCCCCGCCGAGGCGGCGGCGGTCGTGCGCGCGGTGATGGCCGAGGCCGGAGCCGGGTCGATCGGCAACTACGACTTCGCGTCGTTCACCTCGGCGAAGGGCATCGGCCGGTTCCGTCCGCTGGAGGGCTCCGACCCGATGATCGGCCGGGTCGGCGAGATCGCCGAGGTCGAGGAGCTGCGGGTCGAGGTCGTGCTGCCCCGCGGACGTCGTCGTGAGGTCGTCGCGGCGATGAAGGCCGCGCACCCCTACGAGGAGCCGGCGTACGACGTGATCGCGGTCCTCGACGCGGAGGTCGGCAACACCGGCACGGGCCGGATCGGCACCATCACGCCGGTCACCCTCCGGGAGTTCGCCGCCCAGGTCGCCGAGGCGCTGCCGACCACGCACCACGGGGTGCGGGTGGCCGGCGATCCCGAGCGGCGGGTCCGACGCGTGGCGGTCTGCGGCGGCGCCGGCGACTTCCTGCTCGACGCGGTGCTGCGGACCGACGCCGACGTCTACGTCACCAGCGACCTGCGCCACCACCCGGCGTCGGAGTTCGTCGAGAAGGGCGGTCCGGCGCTGGTCGACGTCGCCCACTGGGCCGCCGAGTCGACCTGGCTGCCGGCCGCATCCACCCGGCTGCACGACGAGCTGGGCGACGCCGTGCAGACCCGGGTCAGCACGGTGGTCACCGACCCGTGGACAATGCGCCTGTGAAGGCCTCGCCGAACGACCAGCTCCGTCTGCTCGACGTCCAGAAGCTCGACGCGCGGGCCGACCACCTGCGGCACCAGCGGGCATCGCTGCCCGAGCTGGCCGAGACGGCGAGCCTCACGGCCAGCCGGCGGGAGGTCGACGACCAGCGGCGCGACCAGCAGGTGCTCGTCGACGACCTGACCGCCGCCCAGAAGAAGGCCGACCGCGACGTCGAGCAGGTCAAGGCGCGCCGCACCCGCGACAGCGACCGGATGGCGCAGGGCCTGGTCACCAACCCCAAGGACCTCGAGCGGATGCAGCACGAGCTCCAGTCCCTCGAGCGGCGGATCGGCACGCTCGAGGACGAGGAGCTCGAGATCATGGAGCAGCTCGAGGAGGCGCAGGGCACGCTCGACGAGCTGCAGCAGCGGGTCTCCGCTGCCGACGAGCGGCTCGCCGAGCTCGGGGCGAAGGTCGACGAGCGAGCCGGGGAGATCGACCGCGAGCTCGTGGAGGTCGCGGCCGAGCGTGCCCCGCTGGTGGCCGACCTGCCGGCCGACCTCCTCGCGCTCTACGACAAGCTGCGCGCCAGCAAGGGCGGCGTGGGCGCCGCCGAGCTCACGCAGCGGCGGTGCTCGGGCTGCCAGCTCGGCATCGACAACACCGAGCTCGGGGTCATCCGGGCGACGCCCGAGGACACCGTGGTGCGCTGCGAGGAGTGCCAGCGCATCCTGGTGCGCACCGCGGAATCCGGGCTGTGACCGCCCGCTCGGTCCTGATCGAGGCCGACGGCGGGTCGCGCGGCAACCCGGGCCCCTCGGCGTACGGCGCCGTGCTCAAGGACGCCGAGACCGGCGCGGTGATCGCCGAGGACGGCTCGACGATCGGCGTCGCGACCAACAACGTCGCGGAGTACTCCGGGCTGATCGCCGGGCTGCGGATGGCCGCCGAGCACGCGCCCGACGCCGACATCGAGGTCCGGATGGACTCCAAGCTGGTCGTCGAGCAGATGTCGGGCCGTTGGAAGATCAAGCACCCCGACATGCGGCCGCTGGCGGCGGAGGCCAACCGGCTGGCGCCGTTCGGGACGACGTACACGTGGGTGCCGCGGGAGCAGAACAAGCACGCCGACCGGCTGGCCAACGAGGCCCTCGACGGCAAGCGCTCGGGCGTGACCGTCGCCGGCACACCGGTCGAGGACCCGCCGGCCGACTCGCTGACCGAGGAGGTGCAGGAGGCCGCGAAGCCGCCCGCGCGCGGCTGGGGCGGGCCGGGGGAGGCGACCACGCTGGTGGTGGTGCGCCACGGCGTCACCGTGCACACCTCGGCCAAGCGGTTCTCCGGCGGGCTCGGCGGCGACAACCCGCCGTTGAGCGACGAGGGCCGCGACCAGGTCAGGGCGGTCGCGCACTGGTTGCAGCCGATGGCCGAGCAGGTCGACGCCGTCGTGGCCTCGCCCGTACGCCGCACCCGCGAGTCGGCCGACATCGTGGGCGAGGCGCTCGACGTGGCGGTGACCGAGGAGCCGGGGTTCGCGGAGATGGAGTTCGGGCACTGGGACGGGCTCACGTTCGCCGAGGTCCAGGAGCGGCACGGCGACGAGCTCGACGCGTGGCTCGGGTCGCTCGACGCCGCACCCGCCGGCGGCGAGTCGTTCCGCGCCGTGCAGCAGCGGGTGCTGGCCGGGCTCGACCGGGTGCTCGCCGCCCACCGCGGCGGGACGGTCGTCGCGGTCAGCCACGTCACGCCGATCAAGACGCTGGTGGCGCACGCGCTCGGGGTCCCGCTCGACGTGGTCTTCCGGATGGAGCTGTCGCCGGCGTCGGTGACCGTGGTCTCGTGGTTCGAGGACGGCCGCGGCTCCCTGCGGCTCTACAACGCGCTGCCGCCCGCCCGCGACGCCTTCGTCGCCGGCACCTGGTGAGTCCCGGCGACCCGCCGCGCGCGGCTAGAGACGACCACGGACCAGCGACGCCCAGGTGTCGCCGGCGACGACGCCGGTGACCGGCAGGCCGACCTGGCGCTGGTAGGTCCTGACCCACCGGGTGGTGCCGGCGGTCAGCACGCCGGTCACCCGCAGGTCCGCGGCGGTGGCGGCGTTGAGCGTGCGCTGCAGGCGGCGGACGGCCTCCTCGGCCGAGCCCTCCTTCAGCAGCGGTCGGGAACCCGCACCGAGGAGGGTGACCCAGGTGCGTCGGTCGACGCGACCGGTGCGGGCGATCCGCGCCGCGCGCTGGTGCTGCCGCACCGCGGCCGCGACGTCGCGGTCGAAGCGACCGTCGACGGGGCCCCGGTAGGCGCCCCGGCGCTTCAGCAGGCACTGCGCCGTCCGGACGGCGTCGCCGCGACGGCCCGGCGCCAGCGTGGGGTAGTCGGGCCGGTCGAGCCGCACGCCACCGCACACGCGCGGCGCCGGGGGAGCCACGGAGCCGCCGCCGACCTGGAGGTAGTTGCGGTCGATCGTGAGGCTCACGCCGCCGTACGTCGCGCGCTGGTCGAGGGCGTACTGGTGGACCCGCTGGCCGACCCAGCTGCCGGCCCGGACCTTGTCGGAGAAGACGGTGTCGGCGCGGCCGTTGGCCCACGCGAACCACACCTGGTCGGGCATCTCGTAGGAGCCCGGCGAGACGTTGTCGGCGTTGTCGAGGGAGTGGATGCCATCGGCGATGCTGGAGTAGACCCCGGAGCGGAAGCCGAGCGCGTGCAGCGCCGAGGTCCAGCCCGACAGGAACCGCAGCGCCGAGCGCCGGCAGTCCGTGTCGGCGAGGTCGTAGCCGCCCTCGAGGTCGTACCAGAGCGTGCTGCGGGCGGGGATGCCGAGCGCGCGCGCCCGCTGGACCGCCGCCGCGGCCTCCGCGCGGCCCTGGGCGTCAGCGGCGGCGTACGCCGACGCCGGTGCCGGGTCGATCCGGTCGGGGTAGGTGCTGCACGAGGCCTGCGGACCGACCCAGAGCGGGAGGATCCGCCACCCGGCAGCGGTCTGCCGCCGCACCCAGGTCGCGTCGAGGTGCGGCTGTCCGGAGCCCGGCGTGGCGGGGTCCTCGCGGCAGGACGCCGTCGACCCGCCGAGGTAGATGCCGACGCCCGAGAACGGCGACGAGCTCCGCCACGCATCCATCTCGGCCTGGGTCGGGGCACAGCGCGCGTCGAAGGCGTAGCCGGTGAAGGCGCCGGGCGTCGGCCGGCCGGCGGCGGTCGCCGGGGAGAGGCCGCCCAGCAGGACGACGACGACCAGGGCGCCGATCGAGGCCGCCAGCGCGGCTGCCGTCGTACGGCGTGGACGGTGCGGTCCGGTCATGGGTCCTCCCGAGGTCGTGCGGCTCCCGAGGTCGAGCAGGACCGCGACCGGACCCTAACCCGCCCGCGGCCGCAGGCCCACGTCCCTTCGGTCAGACCCTCGCTCAGACCTGGGTCACCACGACGTCGAGCTGGGTGCCCCTGGCGGTGGCGGGGCCGACCTCGACGGTCCAGCCGAGGTCGGTGAGGACGGCGGCGAGGGCCGCCGGCGTGCGGGGGTCGCGGCCGTCCTCCAGGACGGCGCGGACGATCCGGCCCTTGGTGGCCTTGTTGAAGTGGCTGACCACCGAGCGTCGTCCGTCGGACTCGTGCAGCACGCGCACGGTGGCGACGCGGCGGGCGAGGTCGGCCGGCGGGCGCCAGAACGCGGCGTACATGCCCGAGCGGAGGTCGACCAGCAGACCGGTGCCGACCGCGTCGAGGACGGCCGGGCCCAGCGCGTCGCGCCAGACCCCGGCGACGGCACCGAGGCCGGGCAGCGAGGCGTCGCCGGAGAGCCGGTAGGCCGGGATCCGGTCGCCGGGCCGGACCAGGCCGAACAGGCTCGAGGTCACCGCGACGCGGCTGCTCGCGCGGCGCTTGGCGGCCGGCGTGAGCGTGGCGGGGTCGAGGGCGTCGTACAGGACGCCGGTGTAGACGGCGTCGGCGCGGGCCGTCGGGGCCGTTGTGGCCGCGGCGTTGAGCGCGACGAGGTCGGGTCGCGACGCGGGTACGCCGAGGGTCGTCGCGGCGACGTCGGGGTCGCCCTGGCACAGCGCGACGAGCGCGTCGAGGACCCGGGCCCGGGGCTCGGTGAGGGTGGGCGACGAGAGCGCCGCGAGGTCGAGCGGCTTGCCGCGACGCGGCGCGGTCTTGCCCTCGCTCGGGGGCAGCAGGATCAGCACCGCGTCAGCGTAGGAGAGGGCGTGGCGCGCGCCGCGCCGAGGGAGGGCGGGGCGCGCTGGCTAGGGTCGGTGCATGTCCAGCAGCCGCGTGGTCCGGGTCCGCACCGACGACCGTGCCGTCGTCGCCACGCTCCGCCAGGGGATCGAGCAGATCCGGGCCGAGCTCGCGGTGACGGCGGAGTTCCCGCCCGAGGTGGAGGAGGCGGCGGCCCGCGCGGCGGCGTCGCCCCGACTGCCCGACCTCGACCGCACCGACATCCCGTTCGTGACGATCGACCCCGACGGCGCCCGCGACCTCGACCAGGCCGTGCACGTCGAGCGCGACGCCGAGCACCCGGGCGGCTACGTGGTCCGCTACGCGATCGCCGACGTCGCGGCGTTCGTCACCCCCGGCGACCCCGTCGACCTCGAGGCGCACCGCCGCGGCCAGACGCTGTACGGCGCCGACTCCAAGGTGCCGCTGCACCCCAAGGTGATCAGCGAGGACGCCGGGTCGCTGCTGCCCGACCAGGTGCGGCCGGCGCTGCTCTGGACGATCCACGTCGACCAGACCGGTGAGGGCACCGACGTCCACGTCGAGCGCGCCCGGGTGCGCTCGACGGCGCAGCTGACCTACGAGGGGGCGCAGGCCGCCATCGACGACGGCAGCGCCTCGGAGGTGCTGCGGCTGGTCCAGGAGATCGGCGAGAAGCGCCTCGCCCGCGACGCCGCGCGCGGTGGCGTGTCCCTGCCCCTGCCCGAGCAGGTCGTCGACGTGCCCGAGGGTGGTGGCGCCTGGCGCCTGGAGTTCCGCCGGATGCTGCCGGTGGAGGAGTGGAACGCCCAGATCTCGCTGCTGACCGGCTTCGGCGCTGCGTCACTGATGGTCTACGCCCGGGTGGGTCTGCTGCGCACCCTGCCGCCGCCCGACCCGCGCGACCTCAAGCGCCTGCACCGCACGGCCCGCGCCCTCGGCGTCGACTGGCCGGCCGAGCAGCTGCCGTCGGACTTCATCCGCTCGCTCGACCCGTCGCGGCCCGACCACGCGGCCGTCGTGCTGGCCAGCGCCCGGCTGCTGCGCGGCAGCGGCTACGTCGCCTTCGACGGCGAGGTGCCCGCCGAGCCGCAGCACGCGGCCCTGGCCTCGGAGTACGCCCACGTCACCGCCCCGCTGCGCCGCCTCGCCGACCGCTACGCCGGCGAGGTCTGCGTCGCGCTGTGCGCCGAGGAGCAGGTGCCCGCGTGGGTGCTGGCGGCGCTGCCCGCCCTGCCGGAGGAGATGGCGGTCTCGGGACGGCGCGCGGCGTCGTACGAGCGGGCGGTGGTCGACCTGGTGGAGGCCGGGCTGCTCGCCGGCGAGGTCGGCACCGAGCACGACGGCGTCGTGGTCAGCGTCGACGACAAGGACGACACGCGCGGCAAGGTGACCGTGCGCGACCTCGGCGTCGAGGCGCCGGTGCGGTCCGCGGCGCCGCTGCCGCTCGGCAACGACGTCCGGGTGCGGCTGACCGAGGCCGACGTGGCCACGCGGAAGGTGCGCTTCGAGATCGTCGTCGCCGCCCCCGCCTAGGCGGTGTCCGCGACGAAGTCGCGCAGCACGCCGTCGCCGTCGGCCCAGGCCCGGCGGAACGCCGGGTGCAGCGGCAGGTCGGCGACCTCGGCGGCCGGCACCCAGGCGTGCGCGGCGGTCTCGGCGCGGTCGCGCACCACGACGGGCGCGTGCCGGTCGGCGGGCTCGGCCAGCACGGTCTCGTAGGCCCAGCCACCGCAGAGCGCGACCCGCGAGCCCCGCACCGCGACGGCGTCCGGGTGCAGCCCGAGCTCCTCCTCGACCTCGCGGAGCGCGGCCTCCACCGGGCTCTCCCGGCGCTCGATCGCGCCGCCGGGCAGCGACCAGGTGCCGCCCTGGTGGGCCCAGTGCGCCCGCAGCTGCAGGAGCGCCGTACCGCCCCGTGCCAGCAGGAGCCCGGCCGCACCGCGCTGCCCCCAGTGCACGTGCCCCGCGGTGCAGGTCGCCCAGCTCACAGCTCGCGGACGACCCGGGCCGGGTTGCCGACGGCCAGCACGCCTGTCGGCAGGTCCTTGGTGACGACCGCGCCCGCGCCGACCACGGTGTCGGCGCCGATGGTGACGCCGGGGCACACGATGACCCCGCCGCCGAGCCAGACGTTGTCGCCGATCGTGATCGGCGCCGCGGACTCCCACTTGTCGCGCCGGGGTCCGGGCTCCAGGGGGTGGGTCGGCGTGAGCAGCTGGACGTGGGGCCCGATCTGCACGTCGTCGCCGATGGTGATCGCCGCGACGTCGAGCGCCACCAGCCCGTAGTTGACGAAGCACCGGGCGCCGATGGTGAGGTTGGTGCCGTAGTCGACCTGCAACGGCTGGCGGATCTCGGTGGCCTCGCCGATGCCGCCGAGCAGCTGCTCGAGGATCGCGCGCCGCAGCGGGCCCTGCCGCGACGTGGTCGCGTTGTACGCCGCCGCCAGGTCGCGCCCGACGTGGCTCCACTCCTCGAGCTCGGGGTCGTCGGCGAGGTAGTCGTCACCGGCGAGCATCCGCTCGCGCATCGTGCGGCCGTCGGGCAGGAAGCGGTCGGAGGTCACCGCGCCAGCCTAGGAGCGGGGTGGATCAACAGGGCGCGAGGCAGCTGTCTTCCCGCGGCTCGGATCCACCGGCTGCTCGGCGGGCGGCTGGACCGGACCGTTCCGGCGCTGCCCCTCGTTCCCCGCCGATCTCGATCTACGCGGGTGACACGCCAGGTGCGTCAGCCGAGTAGATCGAGCGGGTCAGCCCTTGCCCTTGGACTTGCCCTTCGACTTCCCCTTGGACTTGCCCTTGCCGCCGCCCTTGCCGCCGCCCTTGGACTTGGGCTTGCCCTTCGGCTTGCCCTTCGGCTTGGCCTTGCCCTTCGGCTTCGGGGGCGCCGCCTGGTCCTTCGGCTTCGCGGCGCGGGGTGCCTTCGGCGCCGCCTTGCTCCCGGCCGGCTTCGAGGCCGGGGGTGCGGCGTCGACCACGGGCGCGGACGTCGCCGACGGGGCGCTGGAGGGCGGGGTCGTGGTGGGCTCGGCCGGCCGCGAGACGCGGCCCGTGCGCGTGGTGCCGGACCGGTCGGGGGCCGCGGCCGCGGCGGCCGGGTCGTCGCCGCCGTCGCCCTGCACCAGGACGATCGAGGCGAGCGCGAGCACCAGCGCCACGGCGGCGGCCAGGACCAGGGGGACATGACGGCGGCGCCGGTCGTGGTCGACCGCGCCGGTGGCGCCGTGGGCGGCGTGGGAGGCCGTGGCGTCGAGCAGGGCGCCCAGGGCGGACGGCCGGTGCGTCTGGGGGTCGGCCAGCTCGCGCAGCCGCTGGGCCGCGACGTGGGCGGGCACGCGCTCGGCGGCGTCCATCGCGGTCATGGACGCGATCAGGCCGGGCCAGCCGGCGGGCAGGGAGGTGGGGATCAGCGGGCCGTGGTGCACGCGCGCGACCGCGGCCTCGAGCGGGGGGCCGTCGTACACGCGGCGGCCGGTGAGGCCCTCGAGCAGCACCAGGCCGAGCGCGTAGACGTCGGTGGCCGGGGTGACGGCCGCGCCGGCGACCTGCTCGGGGGCGAGGTAGGCGGCGGTGCCGATCGTGTGACCGGTGAGGGTGAGCGAGGACGTGACGTCGGCCAGCCGGGCCACGCCGAAGTCGGCGAGCCGGACGCGCCCGTCGTCGCCGAGGAGCACGTTGGAGGGCTTGATGTCGCGGTGCACCACGCCCTGGGCGTGGGCGTGGTCGAGGGCGTCGGCGACCAACGCGCCGACCGTCGCCATCCGGGCGGGCTCGAGGGGGCCGCGCAGGAGCAGGTCGGCGAGCGAGTGTCCCTCGACCAGCTCGAGCGCGAGCCACGGGTGGTCGTGGTCGACACCGGCGTCGAGCAGGGTGACGATGTTCTCGTGGTCGAGCATGGCGAGGAGCTGGGCCTCGGCGCGGAACCGCTCGGCGTCGACACCGACGCCCGTGCGCAGCGTCTTGATCGCGACGTCGCGGTGGAGCACCCGGTCGTGGGCGCGGCGTACGTCGGCCATGCCGCCGCGGCCGATCACCTCGCCGAGGTCGTAGCGGTCGCCCAGGAGCAGTGGGTCGGACTCGGGCACGGTGGGGGTCTCCCGACGGGTGAGGACAACAGGCGTCCCTACTGTCCCGCACCGGGCGCCGCCGCGCCTCCGCCCGTGCAGGTGACTCGCGGGTACGGTCGCGCGCCCGGCGCCGCCGGGGCAGTAGGTTCCTGGACACCCCGAGGCGCAGGAGGCGGACCGCGTGGAACCTGAGCACCCCGACGGCCAGCACGCCGCCGACGACGGCGTCGTCCCGGTGTTCTTCCTCTCCGACTCCACCGGGATCAGCGCCGAGACGATGGGCAACGCGCTGCTCATCCAGTTCCCCGACCTGGTCTTCGAGCGGACCACGATCCCGTTCATCGGCAGCGTCGAGGAGGCGCGCGACGTGGTCCGGGTGCTCGACGAGGCGATGGACGGGCCGGTGACGCCGATCGCCTTCACGACCGCGGCCGAGGACCACATCCGCCACGAGCTGCTGCAGACCCGCGCCCCGATCATCGACCTCTTCGACTCCCACATGGACCGGGTGGAGAGCGTGCTGGGTCGGCCGGGGGTGCGGGAGGCGTCACGGCTGCACGGCGTCGGCGACATCAAGCGCTACAACACCCGGATGGCCGCGGTCGAGTTCACCATCGAGCACGACGACGGCCAGAGCCTGCGGGCGCTCGACCGCGCCGACGTGGTGCTGCTGGCGCCGTCGCGCTGCGGCAAGACCCCGACCAGCATGTACCTCGCGCTGCAGCACGGCCTGTTCGTGGCCAACTACCCGCTGGTCGACGAGGACCTCGAGACCCACGAGCTGCCGAGGCCGGTGCGGGACATGCCCGAGCGGTGCTTCGGGATCACCACCACCGTCGAGCGGCTCAGCCGGGTCCGCAACGAGCGACGCCCGGGCTCGCGGTACGCCGAGGCGGCGCAGTGCCGCTGGGAGCTGCGCCAGGCCGGCGCGATGTTCGCCGCCCACCAGATCCCGGTCATCGACTCCTCGGCCAAGTCGATCGAGGAGATGGCCACCCTCGTGCTGCAGACCCTCAAGCGCAGCGGTGGGGTCCCCAGCCGCGAGCGCGGCAAGGCCACCGTCCGCGACGCCCAGGAAGGCACCCCATGACCGACGAGCAGACCAACGTGCGGTGGTTCTCCGAGATCGGCCTGGCCGACCTCGAGCAGGTCGGCGGGAAGAACGCCTCGCTCGGCGAGATGGTCTCCCACCTGACCGACCTCGGCGTCCGCGTGCCCGACGGGTTCGCGACCACCGCTGCGGCCTACCACCGGTTTATCGGCACTGATCCGGACGGGGAGGGCGGTCTGGCCGAGCGGATCAGCGGCCTGCTCGACGGCCTCGACACCGACGACGTACGCCGGCTGGCCGAGGTCGGTCGCGAGATCCGCGAGGCGGTGGTCCGGCAGGAGCTCCCCGCCGACCTCGAGGCCGACATCCGCGCGGCGTACGCGCGGCTGGCCGAGGGGTCCGGCGACGAGGCGTCGTTCGCGGTGCGCTCGTCGGCCACCGCCGAGGACCTCCCCGACGCCAGCTTCGCCGGCCAGCAGGAGACCTTCCTCAACGTCCGCGGCATCGACGCCGTGCTGCTCGCGGTGCGGGAGGTCTTCGCCAGCCTCTACAACGACCGGGCGATCGCCTACCGCGTCCACCACGGGTTCGCGCACGCCGACGTGGGCCTCTCCGCCGGGGTGCAGAAGATGGTGCGCTCCGACGTCGGCGCCTCTGGCGTGATGTTCACGATGGACACCGAGTCGGGCTTCACCGACGCCGTGTTCATCACCTCGGCCTACGGGCTGGGGGAGGGCGTGGTGCAGGGCGCCGTCAACCCCGACGAGTTCTACGTCTACAAGCCCGCGCTGCGCGACGGACGCGCGGCGATCCTCAAGCGCGGCGTCGGCGCCAAGCTGACCAAGATGGTCTACACCGACGACCCCACGGTCGGGCGCACCACCGAGTTCGTCGACGTCGAGCCGGCCCAGGCGGCACGCCTGTCGCTGACCGACGACGAGGTGACCGAGCTCGCCCGGCACGCCCTCGTCATCGAGGAGCACTACGGCCGGCCGATGGACATCGAGTGGGGCAGGGACGGCGTCGACGGACAGCTCTACGTGCTCCAGGCCCGGCCCGAGACCGTGCAGTCGCGGCGGACGGGCGCCCTCGAGCGGTTCTCGATCGAGCCGTCCGCGACCCAGGACGCGACCGTGCTGGTCGAGGGCCGGGCCATCGGCCAGAAGATCGGCGCCGGTCCGGTGCGGGTGCTCCGGTCGGTCGAGCAGATGCACGAGTTCGGCGACGGCGAGGTGCTGGTCGCCGACATGACCGACCCCGACTGGGAGCCGATCATGAAGCGGGCCGCCGCGATCGTGACCAACCGCGGCGGGCGCACCTGCCACGCCGCGATCATCGCCCGCGAGCTCGGCATCCCGGCGATCGTCGGCACCACCGAGGCCACCCGGGTGCTCGCCGACGGCGCCTCGGTGACCGTCTCGTGCGCCGAGGGCGACACCGGGCTGGTCTACGACGGCAGCCTCGACTTCACCGTCGAGACCACCCAGCTGGACGCGATGCCCGACGTACCGGTCAAGATCATGATGAACGTCGGCACGCCCGAGCAGGCGTTCTCCTTCGCCCAGCTGCCGCACCGCGGGGTCGGGCTCGCGCGGCTCGAGTTCGTGATCAACCGGCAGATCGGCATCCATCCCAAGGCCCTGCTCGACCTGCAGGCCGACCCGGACTCCCTCGAGCCGGCGCTGCGCGCCGAGGTCGCGGCGGCGGTGGCGGCGTACGACACCCCGCGGGACTTCTTCGTGCAGCGGGTCGCCGAGGGGGTCTCGATGCTGGGGGCGGCGTTCGCGCCGTACCCGGTGATCGTGCGGATGAGCGACTTCAAGTCCAACGAGTACGCCAACCTCGTCGGCGGCGAGCACTACGAGCCGCACGAGGAGAACCCGATGATCGGCTACCGCGGCGCGTCGCGGTACCTCTCGCCCGAGTTCGCCGACTGCTTCGCGATGGAGTGCGAGGCGCTGCGCCACGTGCGCGACGACATGGGGCTGACCAACGTCTGGGTGATGATCCCGTTCGTCCGCACGATCAAGGAGGCCGAGGGCGTGATCGCACTGCTGGCCGACAACGGGCTGGTCCGCGGCGAGAACGGCCTCAAGGTCGTGATGATGTGCGAGGTGCCGTCCAACGCCGTGCTGGCCGACGCGTTCCTCGACCACTTCGACGGCTTCTCGATCGGGTCCAACGACATGACCCAGCTGACCCTCGGCCTCGACCGTGACTCCGCGCTGGTCGCCGACGGCTTCGACGAGCGCGACCCCGCCGTGCTGCACATGCTCGAGCTGGCGATCACCGCCTGCAAGGCGCGCGGCAAGTACGTCGGCATCTGCGGCCAGGGCCCGTCGGACCACCCCGACCTCGCCGACTGGCTGCTCGAGCAGGGCATCGAGTCGATGTCGCTCAACCCGGACACCGTCGTGGCCACCTGGCAGCGGCTGGCCGCGAAGGCCGGCGGGTAGCCGGGGCTAGGCCGGCGTCCGCTTCGCGCCCAGCACCATCGCGACCAGCACGAGGGCGTAGCCCACGATCCCGAGCCAGGCACCCAGCTCGGGGTCGACGTCGGCGTGGAGGAACAGGCTCACGGTGAAGGCGTGCAGGACGACGGCCAGGCTGGCGAGGCCGGCTCCGGCGACCCGGGACCAGGTGTTGCCGGCGGTCGTCGGGGGGAGGGGCACCGTGGCCATGGTGGCCGCCACCAGGACCAGCAGCAGCAGCAGGAACCCGGCCCACGCGGCGTAGTGGTGGGCCAGGACCGCGTCGATCGCGTCGGTCCCCGCGTCGCCCGCGTCTCGGGCGTTGCTGCTGAGGTCGGTGAACCGGCTGTCGTCGGCGTCGGCCCACGGCAGCACGAAGAGGCTGAGCAGCACCAGGAGCATCCCCGTGCCGGCGACGGCGAGCCCGGCGCCCGGCGAGTAGCGCACCGGGCCGCGCGCTCGGGGCGCGCTCGGCGCGTACGGCGCCGCCGGGGCGCCGTACGCCCCCGGCGGGGGCGGGGGTGCCTGGTGGGTCGGTGCCGGGGGCGTCGGCACGGCGCGCGCCACCTCGGCCGGCGGCGGGTAGGGCACGGCACGCTCGGGCAGCGGGTCGGTGACCGGCTGCCCGTGGGCGCCGACGACGTGCTCGGACCAGGTGGCGCCGTCGTACCAGCGCCGGCCGAAGCGGCCGCTGGGGTCGTCGTACCAACCGGCGTTCACGGCGTGGTCACCTCGATCACCACGACGCCCGTCGGGCTGGTGGACCCGGCGCCGTCCTCGTTGATCGCCAGCGTGCCGAGGGAGCCGTCGGGGTAGGTGGTGGCGCCGACCCTCCCGAACTCACGGCCATCGGGCCCGGTGAGCGGGGTGGCGTTCCAGGTGATCCTGGTCCGGTTCAGCTCGCGGACGAGCTGCTCGGTGACCTCGTCGATGGTGCCGCGCACCTTGTAGTACTGCCGGCCCGCGACGGCGTACGGCGGGTCGAACCGCCGCGCACCCGGCGGCATCGCGTACGTCGGGCGCGCGGAGGAGGCATCCGGGACCGCCCCGTCGGTTCCGGCCCCGGAGCCGCCGCGGGAGCCGTCGAACGTCGGCCGGCTGGTGGCGCTCCCCGACTGTGCGTCGAACAGGACCACGGCGGTGATGAGCAGCGAGAGCACGAGCGCGACCGCCGAGAGCGCACGGGCGCCGTTCTCGGCCGCGGTAGCGGGGGGCAGGGGGTGCATGGGGGCCTTCCGGGCGGGGAGTGTCCGCCATCTTCCCTCGCTGGTGCCCGTCGAACCATCCGCCCCGCCCGGCGGGGTGCGCACCCTCGGGTGGTTTCGAGACGGTTGCCAGCGCAACCTCCTCAACCACCGGTGGTCGAGCCCGGGTCGGGACCCGGCGAGGTGCGCATCCTCGGGTGGTTTCGAGACGGTTGCTAGCGCAACCTCCTCAACCACCGGCGGTGACCCACGCTGGTCGAGGAGGGCCGCCAGGCCCGTCTCGAGACCACCCCCGACGCAGGTCGAGCCGGGCGAGCGTCAGCGAGCCCGAGTCGGGACCCGGTGAGGTAGGCACCCTGCGGGGGTCTCGACTCGCGGAGACTTCGTCCCCGCGGCTCGACCACCGGCGGTGACCCACGCTGGTCGAGGAGGGCCGCCAGGCCCGTCTCGAGACCACCCCCGACGCAGGTCTCCACCGAGGGTGGTTTCGAGACGGTTGCCAGCGCAACCTCCTCAACCACCGGCGGTGACCCACGCTGGTCGAGGAGGGCCGCCAGGCCCGTCTCGAGACCACCCCCGACGCAGGTCTCCGCCGAGGGTGGTTTCGAGACGGTTGCTAGCGCAACCTCCTCAACCACCGGTGGTCGAGCCCGGGTCGGGACCCGGCGAGGTGCGCATCCTCGGGTGGTTTCGAGACGGTTGCCAGCGCAACCTCCTCAACCACCGGTGGTCGAGCCCGAGTCGAGACCCGGTGAGGTAGGCACCCTGCGGGGGTCTCGACTCGCGCAGACTTCGTCCCCGCTGCTCGACCACCGTCGGTGGCGGGCCGTCGTACGAACGTCACTCCCGCGCCGAGCGCACCAGGATCCCGCCCACGAAGGCGACCACGGCGCCGACGACCACCAGCGCGTAGCCGCCGACCCCGGTGACCTCCAGGGCCACGATCGCCGCGCCGGCGAAGAGCACGGCGACCACGGCGCCGACCCGCAGGCCGCGGCCGGTGGTGCCGACGAGGCCGAAGAACATCATCACGATGCCGAGGAGGATGAGCAGGAGGGACGCGATGACGACGGCGGCGCGGATCACCGCGGTCGCCGGCACCGACCCCGACTGCGCGTCGTCGACCAGGGTCCGCACGACGGCCTCCGCGGTGTCGAGGCCGAGGTCACCCACCTCGAGGAGCGCGCCGATGCCGACGAGCACGACCCCGAGGATCGCGGTCAGGTAGGCCCACCAGCGGCGGCGGTTCTCGGCCTCCTGGGTGAACGACGCCTCGGCCTGCAGCGCCTCGGCCCCGGTGGCGGCGATCACCCGCACCCGGCGCGTCTCGGACGAGCCGCCCTCGGGCATGGGGTGCTGCACGACCGCGGTCGCGACGCCGACCTGACCCGGCCCGATCGCGAGCTGCGGCGGGTCGATGCGGAACGACGCCCGGCCGAACTCGTCGGCACCGTGCAGCGCGACGTGCAGGGGTTCGGCCCCGCGGCGGTTGTCGACCTCGATGCGGAACGAGCCCTTGCGCGACGACACCACCAGGTGGTCGGGCACCAGCCGTACCGACGCGGTCGTGATGGCCGCGGGGCGCGACGTGAGCGCGAGGGTGCCGTCGATCTCGGACTCCAGCCCACCCGCGGTGGCCACCACCGTGAACGGGCGCGTCACGGTCTGGCCCGGCGGGGCGAGCGCGGTCTGCAGGCCCATGCCGAGTCGCACGGCCCGGCCGGCGCCGACGGTGAAGCCGTCGTGGTCGAAGGAGAACCGGATCGCGGACGCCGGGTCGCGGCCGCGCAGCGTCACGACCACGGCCTCGTGGCCCGCGCGGTTGTCGACGACCAGGTCGAGCCGGGCGTGGGCGCTGTCGACCGCCGAGACCTGGCTCGGCTCGAGGCGGAGCCGGACCGGACGACGTTCGAGCTCGGGCGAGGTGGTCTGGGCGATGCTCACCTGCGCCAGGGCCGGTCCGTCGTCGGCGGTGGCCGTGAGGGTGAGCTGACGCGTCGCGTCCTGGCCGGGCGGCGGCGGAGGCGCGCTGAACCGGGCGACCGCCTCGGCCGTGCCGCCGGCGGGGACGTCGACCACGGGCGGGCTGAACTCGACGCGGACGACGCCCTCGGCGTCGACGGCCGTGAGCGTGTAGCGGCGCGGGTGGTTGGCACCGCGGTTGTCGAGCCGGACGCCGAACGTGCCGCGGTCGGCGTCCTGGAGCCGGACCAGGGTCGGGTGGGCCGCCAGGGTCGCCGGCGGGCCGGACCGCGGGACCACCACGACGACCGGCACCTCGGCGGTGCGCGTGCGGTCGACGCCCGAGTGCACGCGCACCGTCGCCGGGAACCGCTGCGCGAGGGCGAGGGCGCCGGGGGCGACGGCAAGGGTGACCAGGACCGGACGGCCCTCGTCGGGGAGGAGGTGGGCGTCGCCCTGGGTGACCGTGAGCCACGGCGGGGCGTCGACCAGCACCACGTCGTAGGCCTCCACGATCGTCGAGCCGTTGCGCACCTGCAGCACCAGCGTGCCCGGCGCCTCGGGCCGCACCACGACCTCGGTGGCGTCGGTCGAGACCACCGGCGGACGGACCCGGTCGACCGGCCGCGGTGGGGCTGCGGGCGTGACGGGCGTGGCCGGCGTGGCCGGGGTCGGCGGTGGCGGTACGACGGGCTGCTCCACCGTCGCGGGTCCGGACGTCGGCCGGTCGCGGTCGTGCCAGGCGTGGAACGTGTCGCAGACCGGGCAGAACTCGTCGCCGGGGTTGCGCGCGGTGCCGCACCGGGTGCAGGTCCGCTCAGCCACCCGATCGCTCCACGTCCGGCGGGTTCACGCGCGCACCCAGAACTCGATCTCGCCGATGGCGACCCGGCTGCCCTTGACGTTGCCGGGGTGGGAGCTCTCGACCTGGAACCGGACGCGCACGACGTCGTCGGCGCCGATCGAGATCCTGACGTCACCGCGCTGGTCCTCGAGGTCGACGGTCTCGACCTCGGTGTCGCCCTCGTCGCTGGTCGAGGTGATCTTGACCCGGTCCGGTCGACCCTGCCGCTGGAAGGCCTCCTCGTCCGAGGAGCTCACGCCCGGGGTGATCTGGACGTAGACGAGGCGGACGGGCTCGTCGAACGACGCCTCGACGTACTGTCCCTTGCCGTCGCCGGGCTCGGCGGGCGCCCAGTACTTGTCGTGCGTCCCGTCGGCGACGAGTCCGGGGCCGTGACCGCGCTGGGCGGTCGACGCCTCCACCGAGGCGGGGACGACGCGCTCGACGTCCTGGACCCGGTCGCGCACGGAGTCGACGGCGCCGAGCAGGGTGCTGCGCAGCGCGTAGCCGCCGACCCCCAGCAGCGCCAGGACCCCCAGCACGGTGAGCAGCCGGGTCGGCACCCGGCGTCGGGTGCCGCTCGCGCGGGGAGCCCGGGGGCGGGTCCCCGCGGCCGTGGTGCGCGGCGTCCGCCTGGGCACCACCCGGCGCCACCACGGGACCCGCGCCACGACCGCCTCGGCGAGGGTCTCCCCGCACCGGCGGCAGAACCGGCGGCTCGGCTTGTTGCCGGTGCCGCAGCTGCCGCAGACGAGGTCGCCCGGCTGCAGCGGCTCGGGTGCGGCGGCGGTCTGGCGCCGGGGGCGCGGGGCGGTCGTCCCGGGTTGCTGCGCGCGGGGCTGCTGGGGCCGGTCGACCGGGGCGACGAGGGACTGCGCCGGAGGTGGCGGTGTCGGGGGCGGGGGCGGCGGTGGGGGAGGCCCGGACAGCGGAGCGGCAGGTGGTGCCGCCGACTCGGCGGACGGCGGCCGGTCGTCGCCGCTGCCGAGGGCCGACCTCACCCGCTCGACCAGGCCGGGCGCGGCCGGCGCCGCCTCCGAGGCCGGCACGGTCGCGTGCTCCGGCTCCGGCGCGGACCCGGGCCGGTCGGTCCACTCCAGGTAGCAGCCGCAGCTGCCGCAGAACTGCTCGTCGGAGTCGAGGGCACTCCCGCACTCGGGACAGGTCCGGCTCATGCGTCGCCCTCCTCCTGCTCGGCCCGGCCCCTCTGGTCGGGCTTGTCGGCGTCGTAGGCGACCAGCGGCACGAGGCTGACGGTGTGGGCGACGTGGGCCGGCTTGGTCGACTCGATGACCGACTGCACGCGCCGCGGGTCGACGGCGTCGAGGTCGGGCACCTCGATCCGGACGTCGACCCGGGTCGGCGACGTCCCCGGGAGCTCGCCGCCGGGCGTGAGCGACCACGTGCAGCCGCCGGTGTCGGTGACCGTCACCCGCGCGCCGAGGGCCAGGGTCAGCGCCTCCTGGATGCCGCGGGGCGTGCCGCGGCGGCGGTGGACGAGCGCGGCGCCGGCCACGATCTCCCGGCGCTGCTGACGGCTCCAGGAGTCGTCGAGCTCGACGCCGACCCAGCCGGCGAGGTAGTCGACGAAGTCGGCCGGGGCCAGGCGGGGGTCGAAGTAGCAGGCCAGCGAGTCGAGCGTGGTCAGGATCGGGGCATAGGCGTCGTCGAACGCCGCCACGAACCGCCGGGTGAAGTCGTCGTCCTGCAGCACCCCGGGCAGCCGGTGCACGAGCGGCGCGGGCGAGGGCAGGCCGGGCACCATCCCGCGCGACGAGGTCGGCGCCGTCGCCGTCTGCTCAGCCACCGCGGATCACCCGGATCCGGTGGTCGTAGGAGAACGTGAGCGCGAAGCGGTCGAGGTCGATGCGTTGCACCGGCTTGCCGCGCTTGCCGGTGACCGGGTCGGCGCCGAAGAGGACGACCTCCTCGACGAGCTCGGTGCCGGGCAGCCGCTGCAGGACGGCGTACACCTCGCCCGCCTGCACCGGGCGGCCGAACGGCCACCCAGCGCCGTCGGGTCCACCGGCTAGCGGGCTGTAGTAGCGGTTGAGCGCCGCCTGGGCCTCGCGCTGCAGCTCGTCGGACGCCGTGCGCGGCCGGGCGACGAGCGTGGCGACGACCGTGACGCCCTGGTAGTACGGCGGCTCCACGCTCACCCGGGCGCCGACGCACCGCCGCTGGTCGATGTGGGAGGCGACGGCCTCGAGGGTCTCGGGGGTCGGCACGAGGTCCTCGAAGCGCAGCCGGCCCTCGACGTCGGCGGAGGCGGCCGGTACGACGAGCACGCGGACGCCGCCGGCCTCGTCGTCGCTGCTGGCCGGCACGGTGCGCACCCGCGCTACCTGGGGCGCGGCGGAGCGAGCGAGCTGCTCGTAGTCCTCGGCGGTGACCGCCCGGTCGCGGGTGCGCAGCGCGAGCGGACCCCGCAGCCGGGCCTCGTCGACGGTCTCGGAGGAGACGCCGCCGATCGCGGCCCGCCGGTTGACCACCCGGTCGATGCCGGGGACGGTCGTGCGCAGCACCCGGATCGCGCCGGCCGACACGTTGCCGCCGGGACCGCCGCCGACCCGGTAGGCGGCCACCCGCAGCGGCGCCCCCTTGGGCGGGACGGCGCCGTAGTGGCGCAGGGTGCCGTCGGGCTCGCGCACCGCCGGCCCGAACGTGACGTCGCCGGTGGCGCGGTCGACCCGGCACACCTGGCTCCCGGCGTCGCACCCGGCGAACGAGTCGACCTCGTGCCAGTCCTCCCATCCCGCGCCGGTGGCCACCTCGACGGCGAACGACCCGCCGTCGGAGACGACGGGACCGCGGCCGAGCCGGAAGACCTGGCCGGGCACGCCCTCCGAGAGCCCGAGCACCTCGCCGCGCACGGTCTCGGCGTGCACCGCGGCCACCGTGCCGCCGATCGTGAACGCCGACGCCGCGGTGATGGTCGGGCTCGCGCTGTAGAACGGGTAGTCCTCGACGGCCGGCACGACCCGGCAGCGGAGCCAGCCGGCGCGCAGGCCGCCGACCACCGAGGTCGTGTGCGAGCGCGGCACGTGGACCACGACGTCGCCGGGTCGGTTGAGCCCGCCGGTGTCGTCGTGGTCGACCTCGCAGCCGACCCACCCGCTGCCGTCCCACGCCTCCCACACCAGCGGCGGCGCGGTCGGGTCGACTCCGACGCCCTGGACGTGGCACTCGAAGCGCAGGCTGATCGCGCACGACGGTGCCGCGCCGTCGAGGCCGAGCAGCATCACGTCGTCGTACGCCGGCTGGGCGGAGAAGCAGGTGAACTCCTCCGAGAGGCCGAGCGCGTCGTCACGCGGCTCGGGCTCGCCGCCCGCGGCCCGGGTCAGCACGTGCCGCAGGCTGCGCGGCGGCATCACGAGCGGCTCGGCGGTGGCGAAGACGACGGCGTCGTCCTGGGAGGTGCGCAGGGTCGCGACCTCGCTGTCGGCCTTCAGGACGACGTCCTGCTCCGGCGCGGCCGAGAGCCAGGCCGTGACGTCGACGCGGGCCGGGGTCGGCGGGTGCAGGGTGACCCCGAGCAGGTCGAGGAAGGTGATGTAGAGCCGGTCCGGCACCCGGTTGAGGCGGTAGAGCAGCTCGTCGGTCATGAACGCGAACGTCTCGATCAGGGTCACCCCGGGGTCGGAGACGTTGTGGTCGGTCCACTCGACGCAGCGTTGCTGCACCATCCGCTTGGCGTCGTCCACCAGGTCCTGGAAGCGGCGGTCGTCGAGGTTGGGGACGGGCAGGCTCATGCGGTGCACCTCATGCCAGGAGCTCCTCGTGCGGCGGGATCGTGTAGAAGGGGAAGACCAGGTTGCGGGGGTCGTTGGTGCCACGCACGACGTACTCGATCTCGACGTAGAGCACCCCGCGGTCGACGGCGTCGAAGCGGACGACGACGTCGCCGAGGTCGACCCGCGGCTCCCAGCGGTTGATCGCGATCCGCACGGCGTAGGCGATGTCGCCGGCCGTGGAGGCGTCGGCGGGCGCGAAGACGTAGTCGTGGACCGCGCACCCGAACTCGGGCCGCATCGGACGCTCGCCCGGGGCCGTCATCAGGATCAGCCGGATGCTCTCCTCGAGCTCGGTGACGCCCTCGACCAGGGCGACCTTGCCGGTGGGGTCGACCCGCAGCGGGAAGGCCCAGCCGGCACCGACGAACTCCGCGCCCACCTCAGCCCCCGATCATCACGGTCAGGCAGCCCAGCACGACCGGCGCGCCGCACCCCGACATGTCGCCGACGACGGCGGCCGGCATCCCGCCGATCAGGACCGTCGGCACCCCCGGGGCGATCGGGGACGGCGGGTGGGGACCGGCCGGGGGCGGCATCGAGCAGGTGTGCAGGTCGCCCGTCCGCGCGGCGGGCATCCCGCCGATGAGGACCGTCGGGCAGCCCGGACCGGTCACCAGGCCGGGGTGCGCGGTGGGGTCGGAGACCCGGACGGCGGGCGGCATCAGTTGATCCTCACGATCGAGCCCTTGACGGTGGTCGCCCCGGCCGCGCTCAGCTCGGCCGCCGCGGTGGCGGCGACCTTGACGTTGGTGCCCTTGAGGTCGAGCCCGGCGGTGGCCTCGATCGTGACGTTGGCGCCCTTGAGGCTGAGGTCGCCGCCCTTGCTCTCCACGGTGACGGCGCCGCCGGTCGCGGCGACGGCGACCGGGCCGTTGGCGGCCTGGACGCTGACGGACGTGGCGGCCTTGATCGTCACGGCGCCCTCGGACAGCACCTCGATGCCCTTGTCCTTGGTCTGGGTGAGCACGATCTTCTGCTTGTCGTCGACGGTGCTGAGCACCACCGACTGGTCGCCGGCGGTCTCGAGCAGCAGCACCTTCATGCCGGTGCGCGAGACGAAGCCGCGGTGCACGACCTGGCCCGAGCCGCTGTCGACCTGCGCCTCCCACCCGCCGTGGGGGACGTCCTTGCCGTTGAACAGGCCGCCGAGGACGTAGGGCCGGTTGAAGTCGCCCTCGGAGAAGGCGACCAGGACCTCGTCGTTGACCTCGGGGAGCACGGACGTGCCGCGGTTGCTGCCGGCGCCCACCTGGAGGGTGCGGGCCCAGCCGGACTCGAAGGTGTCGCTGAGCCAGGGGAACGAGACCTTGACCCGACCCTGCTTCTCGTCGTCGCGGACGTTGGTCACCACCGCCGGGACGACCCCGGCGATGGTGGGCTGCTCGCGGACCGCGGCGTTGGTGGCGCCGTACAGCGACCGCTCGGAGGTGTTGCTGGCGGTGAAGCTGGTCAGGTAGCCGCGCTCGGGGCTGAACTCGTGCCGGGTCGAGGTGAGCGTGTACCGGCCCGAGAAGCCGCCGACGCCGGACAGCAGCACCGGCGTGCCGGCGCGCAGCTTGGCGTTGCCCCGGGCCACGCCGTCGATCTCGGCGAAGCCGCCGGCGAGGTGGTCGGCGAGGGCGGCGGCGAGGTTGGTGGCGACCTCCTGGCGCTCGAGGTGGGAGACCCCGACGACGTGCGGCACGCCGTCGAACGTGCCCGCCAGCGAGGTGGGGGTCGCGCCGGCGTCCAGGAGCGCGCTGGTGGTCGCGGCACTCGCGGTGACCGTGACCGCCCGCTTGGTCTGGGGGTCCCAGCCGCGCACCTCCACGCTCGGCACCTGACCGGCGGCGGTGATCGTGCCGCGCAGCTGCACGAGGTTGACGCCCTGCTCGAGCACGAGCGGGTTCGTGGTGGCGCTGGGGGCCCCGCCCGGTGCGGTGCTGGCCGGCTTGCGCTCGGTGAGCTCGAGCTTGCCCTCGGACATGGTGAGCACCCGGTTGTTCTCCGCGGCCAGCCGGCGCAGGAAGTCCCAGTCGCTGACGCCGTTCTGGCTGGTGTGTGGCGGCACCGGTGTGGTGGCGTCGATCCTGCCCACCGCCAGGCCGGCCCGCCGGGCGACCTGGCGCACGATGTCGGAGGCGCTCATGTTGAGGTAGGCCTCGACGCGGGTGCCGCGGAAGAGCCGGTGCGAGGCGTCGAGCCCCCGCACCACGGTGTAGGTGCCCTTCTCGCCGACCTCGACCTCCAGCGCGGTGACCTCGCCGTCGAGCAGCACGGTGCTCGGGGTGGTGGTGCTGGTCGACACCAGGCTCAGCCTGACCTTGGCGCCGATCTTGAGCTTGGCCTTGGCGAGCACCACGCCGCCGACGTCGGTGTAGCGCAGCACGAACATGTCGGGGACGTGGGTGCTGTCGTCGACGTACCCGTGGACCAGCAGGGGCTTGAGGTCGTCGGGGACCGCGACGCCGTCGACGGTGACGTCGAGGGTGTTGCTGAACTCCTCACCGAGTGCCATCGAGCACCGCCGCGTGTTCGAGGGCGGCGGCCGGGCTCGGGACCGACGGCAGCGTGGTGACGGGCGCGCCCCGGCTGGACAGGGGACGAGTGGCCCGGGCGAGCGCCAGCAGCTCCTCCATCGGCGGGAGCAGCAGCCGGTCGCCCGGCCGCAGCCGCATCGGGTCGTCGACCCGGTTGAGGTCGGCCACCGCCCGCCACATCGCCGGCTGCCCGTACTCGCGGTAGGCGATCGCCGGCAGGCTGTCGCCCTCGACCACCTGGTGCACGCGGTGCGGCACCAGGCCGCCCGAGGTGGGGTTCTGCTTCGGCGCGTCGCCGGCCAGCTCGTCGAGGGTGACCTGGCAGGTCGCCCGGATCGGGAGGCCGTCGGCGGTGAACATCGTGTACTTCGCCTGCACCTGGCTCACGTAGGCGAGGAACCCGGTGAGGCTGCCCCACCGGAACACCACCCACGGCGGCGACGCCTTCTTCGACGTCAGCGACGAGGCGGTGGGCGTGGTCAGCGAGAACAGCTTCTCGACGGTCTTGACCACCGTCGTGTCCTGCTTGGCGCTGGCGTCGAAGAACATCTCGAGGGTCAGCTTCGACGGCTGCGCCCCGGTGAACTGCGGCGGCGGCGCGCTCTTGCTGCCCTTGGCGGCCTCGCGCTTCCAGGTCGCCGACTTGCTCAGCGCGATCTCCTTGGGGTTGAACTGGAAGTCGAGCTGGAACAGCAGCGCTCCCGGTGCCGACAGCGACCCGTCGGTGGCCGGCTCGTGGACCATCAGGTAGGCGTGCTGGAGGTTGGGCCGTCCGCCCGACGACGGCGTCCCCGACTGGGCCGCGTCGAAGCTGACCGGGCTGCCGCTCATGGGTGCACTCCTCGGGACTGGCGGGGTTCGGTGGGGCTGGGGGTGGGCGGGCTCACGTGAGCGTGAAGCCGTGGTGGGCGATCTCGAGGGTCTCGGTCAGCACCTTGGGCTGGTCGGCGCTCAGGCTCGGGCCGGTCCACCGGACGGGGAGCACGTCGGAGATCGACCAGGTCGCCACGACGGTCCCGTTGGCCCGCATGGCCTGGATGACGCCGGTCTTGCGCTCGTAGCCCTGGGCCACCGAGGACACCCAGGCCGCGACCTTGGCGGTGTCGGCGCCGAGCGGCCGGGTCAGCTTGATGTTGCTGTACTTGACGCGGCTCGGGAGCTGCCAGACGTAGGCGTTGTTGCCGCCCTCCTCGCGGGTCTCCATCACCACCTCGCAGCCGAGGCCCTCGCAGCCGGTGAACGTCCCGATGCTGGCGTCGTCGATCTTGACGACGAAGCACACGCTGACCGCGGTGTCGACGTCCTGCAGCTGGGTCATCGGGTCCCCCTCGGTGACGGTCGGGCCTGGTGGGTGGGTCGGTCGTACCGCTCGGCGCTCAGCAACCACTCACCACGCGTCCGTGCGCATCCCGCGGCGCTCGCGGTCGAGGAGGAGCTCGCCCTTGAGCCGGCGCAGCAGCGCGGGGAAGAGCTTCTGGGCCATCGCCTCCACGTCCTCGCCCCCGATCGCGGGGTCCCTGGCCCCGGCCGCACCCGCCGCACCCGCCGCACCGGCAGTGCCGCCGGTGGCGGCTGCGGCGGTCGGCGCGGCGGCCTCGTCGCCGTGGGCCGGAGCCCCCGCCGGCTCGCCGGGGCCGGCGCCCGCCGGCGCACCGGCCGGGCCCGGTGCAGCTCCGGTCACCGCGCCGAGTGCCGCGGCCGGGCCGACCCCGTCGACGGCGTTGCCGAGGGCCTGGGCCGCCTGGGCCGCCTGGGTGGCGGGCCTGGCCAGGGGCAGGGCTCCGGGGACGGCCGCGGCGAGGTCGGTCGGGCTCGGGACCGCCGACGGCAGTCCCGCGGGCAGCCCGGGCACCGCCGTCGGGACGTCGGGCAGCGCCGGCATCGCGGGCATCGTGGGCATCGCGGGCAGCGTGGGCAGGTCTGGTGCCTGGGGGAGGCCCGGCAGGTCGGGGACGGCAGTCGGCAGGTCCGGCAGGTCCGGCAGGTCCGGCAGGTCCGGCATGCTCGGGATGTCCGGGACGCCGGGGATCGAGGGCATCGAGGGCATCGAGGGCATCGAGGGCATCGAGGGCATCGAGGGCATCGACGGCATCGACGGCATCGAGGGCATCGAGTTGACGGCCGGCGTCGAGGGGACCGCGGGCATCGAGGGCATCGAGGGCACGGAGGGCATCGACGGTGCTGCGGGTAGTGACGGCATCGACGGTGCTGCGGGTAGTGACGGCATCGACGGCATCGACGGAGCCGCGGGTAGGGACGGCAACCCCCAGCGGGACACCGTGACCGGGGGGTCGGCGCCCGGGGTCGGGACTGCGGGGTCGGGGTCGGGGTCCGGGTCAGCGGCGGCGGTGGGTGCGGCCCGGGTCGGGCGGTCCGGCGGATCCGGCTGACCGGCGCCGCGGTGCACGGCCGGGGTGGGTGCGGTCGGTGCGCCGGCACTGGCGCTGGCGGGTGCGGGTGGGGCCGGCGGGTCGACCGGCACGCGCTGGACCGGCACCACGCGCTCCCGGGTGCGAGGGGTGGGCAGCAGCGACGCCGGACGGACGGTGAGGGTGGGGACCGGTTGTCCCGGGCCGGGGATCAGCGTCGCGCGCTGCATCGACGTACGCAGCCCGTCGTTCAGCGGCAGGGGTGCCGACGGCAGGGACACCGGTGGGGCGGGGCTCACCGCGGTCCCGGGCTCCGGTCCGACGGTGGGGGTCGGCTCGGCGGCGTCGGGCCCGTCGGTGTGGGTGCGCTGCAGCGACGGGACGGTGGCCTCGGCGGTCGCCGTCGCCTCTGCCGGCCGCGGGGACCCGGGTGGCTCGGCTGGGGGCGGCAGGGTGAGGGCGGGTGAGTCCGGAGGGTCGGCGGGCGCGGGCAGCACCACGTCGGCGGGTGGTGGCGGCGTGGGAGCCGCGGCCCGCTGCACCGGGACCTCCGTGAAGCCGCCCGCGCCCGGCCCGGGTGTGCGCAGCGGGAGGCCGGTCGGTGAGCCGCGCGGCGGCTCGGGCACCGCGGTCGGCGGGACCGACCGCAGCGGCTCGCCCAGGCCCAACCGGGGCCGCGGCGACGCCGGCGGCAGGGGCCCGGGCGATGGCGTGCTCGTGCTGCGCTGGACGGGCGCGACCGGGCCGGCCAGGGGCGTCGGCGGCGCGGGGCCGGGCTCGGTGCCGAGCGGGGGAGCGGTGCGCCCGATGGGCATGCCGCCGTCCTCCGCGACCGCGACCTCGGGTACGGGCGTGGGCGCCTGTTCCGGCTGGGTCTCCGACTGAGCTTCTGGCTCGGTATCCGGCTGGGCCTCCGGTTCGGGTGCGGCGGTCACCGGCGCCGGGTCGGTGACGACGGCGCGGTGCACCAGGGGCATGCCGGCGTCGGGAGCCCGGGTCAACGAGGGCGACGCCTGGGCTGCCGGGGCTGCCGGGGCTGCCTGGGCTGCCGGGGCCGCCGGCGCCCGGGGTCGGACCGACCGCTGGACCGCCGCGGTCGGCCGCGGTGGCGGTAGCAGGGTCAGCGCGGGCGACGGCGTCGTCGACGTCGTCGGCTGGCCGGGGCCGGTGCCGAGACCTGCGCCGTCCCCGTCGACCAGCCCGCCCGGGGCGGTGTCGACGACGGCGTGGCTCAACGACGAGGTGAAGGTGGGCGAGCGCCAGGCCGCCAGCTCGCCGGGGAACTGCGTCGGCCGGGTGACCGCGTCGACCGAGCCGGTCAGCGTGCGCTGGATCGGCGGGAGGAACGCCCAGCCCATCGGCGACGACCGGGGCGCTGGCGTCGCGGGTGGTGTCGTCGTGACGACGGGCTCGGACGCCGGAGCCGGCAGGACGACCGGTTCCGGGTCGCGGCGGGACCAGGGCCACCGCACCGCTCAGCGCTCCTCGGCGAGGCGGGTGTTGATGCTGGCGATCTCGTGGACGAAGCGCAGCCGCTGCGGATGCTCCATGTCGAGGATGTCGTCGAGCCGCCAGTGGAAGTGGTAGGCGACGTACGCGACCTCCTCGTAGAGCCGGGTCGGCGCGTACGTCACGATTCCCCCAGGCGCCCACCTGCGAGGTCGATGGTGAAGCGCTGCGAGCACTCCGGGCAGGTGACCGCGGCCCGGGTGTGTCCCTCGGCGTTGATCCGGCGGTAGAAGTCCTGCAGGAACGCGACGTCGCTGGCGAACATGTTCTCCACGACCTGGGCGTTCATCGCCGCGACCGTCCCGAGCCGGGTGATCACCCGGCCGAGCAGGACGACGGTCGTGAACGCCGCGTTCTCCTGCACCCGCTCGTCGTAGAGCGGCAGCAGCTCGTCGCGGGCGGTGGCGAGCCGCATCGTGCCGTGGCGGTGCACGACGCCGTCGCCGTCGACGTACCCGCGCGGCAGCTCGAAGTCGAACTCGGTGCGCATCACCGGTGCGGCGGCACGCTCCTCGACCCCGGGCCCGGCCGCGCCAGGCCGGGCGTCGTGCGGGTCGAGGAGCGCCGGCGCGGGTCCGCGCTGCATCAGGACACGGTCACTTCGTCGTAGCAGATGACGAACTTCTCCGTGGCCTGCTCGGCCGCGCCGGCCTTGAGGGCGTTGACCTCGACGCTCTTCACCCAGCAGTTGGTGAAGTTGTAGGTCTTGATCGGTGCGCCGGCGTAGTCGAGCAGCGCGACCGACGCCGTCTTGCGCGACCCGGCGACGTCGCCCTGCGCGACCTGCTTGAGCCAGTCGGTGATCGTCTTGCTGTCGGTCAGGCCGCGGGTGATGGTGAGCTCGCCGGGCTTGGGCCGGCCGATCAGCTGGCGCACGACGTACTTGCCGTCGCTGGTCTGCTGCTTGAGCTCGATCTTGTCGACCTCGGACTTGAGGCCGCTGACCTCGTTGACCTTCGGGATCTGGATCCCGTCGACGGTGACGGTGAAGCCGTTGGCTGACGCGGAGTCGAGCGGGTCTGCGAGTCCCATGGTGTGTCCCTATCTGGTCGGGGGTGCGGTCGGTCGTCGGTGGGCGGTGGCGGGGCTACTCGGACACCAGGCTGGTGCCGCCGGAGTACTGGGACAGCTGGAAGATCACGAACTCGGCCGGCTTCACCGGCGCGACCCCGATCTGGCAGACGACCTGCCCGGCGTCGATGCCCTCGGCGGGGTTGGTCTCGTCGTCGCACTTGACGAAGAACGCCTCGTCGGGGGTGGTGCCGAACAGGGCGCCCTTGCGCCACTCGTTGACGAGGAACGAGCTGATGGTGCGGCGGATGCGGGCCCACAGCGCGTGGTCGTTGGGCTCGAAGACCACCCACTGCGTGCCGAGCAGGATCGACTCCTCGAGGTAGTTGAACAGTCGCCGGACGTTGAGGTAGCGCCACTCGGCGTCGCTGGACAGGGTCCGGGCCCCCCACACCCGGACCCCGCGACCCGGGAAGGTGCGGATGCAGTTGATGCCGACCGGGTTGAGCAGGTCGTGCTCGGCCTTGGTGATCTGGGTCTGCAGCGAGATCGCCCCGCGCACGACCTCGTTGGCCGGTGCCTTGTGCACGCCGCGGGTGTCGTCGTTGCGGGCCCAGACCCCGGCCATGTGGCCCGACGGCGGCACGTGCTTGTTGGTGCCCGAGGCCGGGTCGAAGACCTTGACCCACGGCCAGTACATGGTGGCGAACCGCGAGTCGTAGCCGGCGGTGCGGGTCCGCCACTCGTGGACCCGCTGCGGGTTGAGCCCCGACGGCGTGTCGAGGATGGCGATGCGGTCACCCATCAGCTCGCAGTGGGCGATCATGCCCAGCTGCACGGCCTTGAACGTCTCCAGGTCGATCGCGCCCTGCTCGTACGCCGCCGCGAGGTCGGGCACCGACAGCATGGTGATCTCGTCGATGGCTTCGAGCCCGCTGAAGCCGGTGCGTGCGGCCGCGTCGCCGACGTAGTCGCCGGCGCCGATGTTGTCGACGTTCGGTGGCGCCGCCTCCGGCTCGACCTCGCTCAGCACGGCCTGGCCGGCGGCGAGGGTCGGCACCGCGCTGCCGGTGGCGGTCTCCTCCAGGTTGATCAGCTTCGAGGCGGCGTTGACCTTGGTGGCGACGTTGTTGTCGCCGGCCTTGGCGGTGACGTTGTCGTAGGTCTCGCTGTCCTTGCCGTCGACGGTGACGACGAGCTTGAACTGGTCCTCGGGCGGGTTCTCCCCACCGGCCGGTTCGACCACGACGCCGATGGTCTTGTTGGCGGTGGCCCCTCGGGCGATCGAGGTGGCGGTGTAGCCGCCGATGCTCGCCTGCTTGGGAGCGGCGATCTCCCGGGGCTGGCGACCGTTGCCGTTGCTGCCCCCGTCGGGCGAGATCCGGACGACGAAGCAGTTGCCGCCGCCGTTGAGGAACCAGCCGTAGACGGCGTGGGCGAGGTAGGAGCCCTCGGTGAAGTCGCCGAAGCTCTCGCTGAACTGGGTCCAGTTGGAGACCAGGGTCGGCTCGTTGACCGGGCCCTTGGTGGCCAGTCCCACGAACGCCGCGACCGAGGTGCCCACCCCCTCGATCGGGCGGGACCCCGCCTCGACCTCCTCGACGTAGACCCCGGGAGAGAGGTAAGTGGGCATCGGCGCGCTCCTCGACGTTGGTGGACCGAGGCCGTCGGGCAGGCGGCGCCGGTGGGGGCTTCCAGGTTCGTCGTCCGGCGACCTGCCCGGCACGTCCCGTGGGACGGCCGGTGAGGAAGGGGTTGGTGCCCGATCGTGCAAGGACCTCGGGCGGCAGTGCACCGGCTCGCCGCGGCCGGAGGCCGGCGCACGGGACTGTCGTGGGGGTCGGATCGCCTGGCGTCAGGACGCCTTGCCCTCGCCCTTGCCACGGAACTTGTGGCCGACCTTGAAGGTGTTGGGTTCGGGGTTGTCGCCTCCCTTGCGGGAGTTGCACCCGCGGCAGATCGCCGTGAGCTGCGATCCAGCAGAACCAGCGCCGTTGTACCAGTCGTTGCGCTCCTGGAAGCTGTTGTCGTGTCCCTGTCCGGGCGCCCAGTTGTTGACCACGGACGGGTTGTGGTCGATGGTCAGCTCGCCCGGCGTTCCGGGGTCGTTCAGTCGCTGCTTGTTGCAGCACGGGCAGTGGTAGGCGTTGGCGGGAGCGGTCGCGCCGCCACCAGGGAGCAGGGCCCGCAGCCGAGCGAACTCGCTGGTGCGGAAGGAGCCACCGGTTCCGTTGGCGGAGTTCCAACCGCCGTACACCCGCGGACGGAAGTTGACGCCGCGGTACTCGCTCTTCAGGTCCATGTTGCTCGTCACCCAGGCGGACGCGTGCCCGAGACCCTGGAGCGCCTTGAGCCCGTACTTGCGTGCGATGTCACCCAGGAGCCCAGCAGCATCGACTGCGTACTCGTTGATCGTCACCTCGACGGCCTTGGTCATCCTGATCCCACCGCGTCCCGTGATGGCGTCGAGATAGAGGTTCTCGGCCCGCGCGAGCGGCGCCCAGACCTTGCCCAGGTCCTTCTTCAGACCCTTCTTGGGAGTGTTGGCCTCCTCGAGCGCCTTGGCCTCCGCCTCAGCGTCCGTCAGCTGACGCTTGAGGGCCGTGCGGTCGGAGGCCATGTCGATCTTCAGCCTGCCGTCCACGGAATCGACGTAGATCGTGTGACTGGCCCCGTCCATGCTCACCGGCTTGGTGAAGTGGACCTGGGCGCTCGCCTGGCTGGGCGGTCCGCCTGCGGCACCCGGCTGCGGGCGCTGTGACGACAGCCTGCCCTTGACCCAAGACTTTCCGGCGTCGATCTTCCCCTTGATCCTTGCCTTCGCCTTGGCTCCCAACCCCTTCAGCCCACGGATGATCGGCCCCGCCAGCTTGAGGCCCGTCTTGATCACGAAGTCGATTGCGTTGTTGAACGGCTTCTGGAGCTTCTGGATGATCGAGCGGATCTTCTCGCCGATGCCGCCGACGCCGAGGACGCTGGCCAGGAAGCCGATGAGCAGCGGCACCATCTGGCTGAGGGTGTCCTCGATCTTGGCCGCGACGCCCGAGACGTTGCCCTTGGCGATGTCGACGATGCCGTCGATGACGGTGTTGACGAACTTCATGATCCGCGCGGCGTTGTTGACGAAGAACATCACCACGTCGTAGATCAGCTTGCAGGCCTTGATGAACGCCGCGGCCGGGTTGAGCAGGCCGATGAGCCAGGTGATGCCGGCGGTGATCACCTTGGTGACCACGAAGTCCTGGACCTGCTCCATGATCGTCGCCTTGATGTCACCGAGCTTCTCCAGGAGCATCTCCCACAACGCGCCCACGCCGCCGGACATGAGCTTCTGGAAGACGTCGACGCCCTTCTCCACGGCGCCCATCGCCTTCTCGCCGATCTGCTTGACGAGGCGGCTGCGGATGTTGGCCCACGTGAGGCCGAAGACCGAGGCGAGCAGCTTGACGATGCCCTTGAGGTCGAAGGTCTCGGGCAGCTCGATGCCGGCGTCGGCGAGCTGGCCGAAGAGCCAGCCCATCAGGCCCTTCTTGACGTGCGCACCGATGTTGCCGAAGAACCGCATGATGCCGCCCTTGATGCCGGCGACGAGGTTGCCCAGGAACCCGACCGGGTCCTTGATGATGTCCTCCACCGCGCTGGCGGCACGCGCCAGCACGTTCTTGAGCATCCCGACCAGTTCCTTGATCGTGTTGATGACGCCCTTGATCGCACCGATCGCGGCGTCCACGAAACCCTTGTTCTCGGCCTGCATCGCCTCGATCCGCTCGTCGAGGCCCTTGCGCGCCTCGACGTACTTCGTGGCGAGGTTCTCCACCACCTCGTTCTGCTTGTCGTTGACGTCGGACTCGAGCTGCTCGAACTTGTCGCCGATCTCCTGGGCCGCCTCCTGCCCCACCTTCTGCAGGTCGGGGGAGAGGGTCTTGACGTACGCCGTGATCTCGCCGCGGCCCCGCGCGATCCGCTGCTTGGCGGCGTTCAGGTCGCCGCCGACGATGTCGGCCACCCGCGAGATGACGCCGTCCATCTTCTGCAGGTAGAGCTCGCGGCCGGCGGTGTAGAACTCGTTGACCGCCTCGGGCATGCCGAGCAGCTTGTCCTTGGCCCACTTGTAGGGCCCGAGCCAGCCGCCGTAGCGGTCGCGCTTGAAGGCCGCCATCTTCTGGGCGACGAAGGCCTCGAACGCCGCTCGCGCGGACGCCTCGCCCGACTGGAAGGCCTGGTCGACCTTGGGGTCGATGCCCTCGAGGATCTTCTTCACCTCGGCCTCGGTGGCGGTGAAGATCGACTGGATCCTGGTCGTCACCTCGGCCCGCTTGGCCTCGTCCTTGGACTTCGTCTTGCCCTTCGCCGCGACGAGCTGGGCGATCGCGGCACCCTTGGCGCCCTGCATCCCCGCCATCCCGGCCGCCGTCTCGTTGCCGGCCTGGTCCTTGGCCTGGGTGAGCTCCTCCTTCTCCTTCGCGCGGTACTCGGCCGGTGCCGCGTCGGCGTGGGCGGCGGCCTTCTGCTTGTCCTTGAGCGCGCCCTCGAACTCCGGCTCGTTGGACTTGGCCAGCTGCTGCTCGGTGACGCCCGCGCCGGCCATCTCCTGGTCGGCCTCGTGCTTGCCGGCCTCGAGGTTGGTCTGCTCGGCCGGCGCGGGCTTGGGCGCCGCGCCGGCCGCGGGGACCACTGGCGCGCCGCCGGGGCTCTCCGGGGCCATCGGGGTGACCTCCTTGGGCACCGCCTTGGACTGGTCGGGCGGCGCGTCCGTCGCGGCTTCGATGTCCTTGGCCGATCCCTCCTTGCCGGCGGTCACCATGCCCTGGACCTCGCCCTTGACCTCGGCGGTCCCGCCCGGTCGCTCGGACTCCTCCAGGGACTTCGGCGCCTTCGCCTCGATCGCGGTCTTCACCGCCGCGATGAACGCCTGCTTGTCGAAGCTGCCGGCCTGCTGGGCGTCCATCGTGTCGGCCTTGGCCGCCTGCGCCTGGCCGGCGACGTCGTCGGCCGGGGCGAGCGCCGCGCCCTGGGCCTCCTTGGCCTTAGCGGCGGCCGGCGGGTGCGCCTTCTTCTCCTGCGCCGCGCCCTTGACCTTGCCGGTGACCGCCTGGAACGCCGGCTCGTCGCTCGGCCGTGCGCCGGAGGGCGCCACCGGCGGCTGGAGCGCCTTGTCGGCACTCAGCGGCTCCGGTCCGGCGGCGACCGGGGCGCCGCCGCCACCGCCGCCCCCGGCGGTCGTGGCCTTGGCGGCCGGGCCCGCCGGGCCCGGGGAGGGCGCCTTCGCGCCGGCCTTGCCCAGCGGCGAGACCGGCTTGGTCGGCTTCGGCGGAGGTACCGGCTTCTTGGGTGCCACCGAGGCCGGGCCGAACCCGGTCTTCGTCACGGCCAGGGCCGAGGCCGGCGGCTTGTGGGCCGCGCCGTCGATGTCGACGGGGACCCCGGCCTCCTGTGTCGCCTTGAGGCCCTTCTCGACCAGGGCGATGTCGGGCTCGGTCCCGCGGACCTCGACCAGGGCCTTGTCGATGTCGGAGACGGCGTCGCCGGTCGCCTTGGACTTCGCCGCCAGCAGCGCGCTCACGGCACCGTTGCCGGCCGAGCGCTGAAGTCCGAGCAACCCGGCCGCGCCACCGGGTCGGGCGCCGGTCTGCCGGCGCGCCCGCACGAGCGCGGCCTCGACCGCAGGAGCCTGGTCGTGCTCGCGGGCGACGGACATCGGACGAGGAGGGCTCCGGGTCAGCCCTCGGCCTCTTCCTCCTCCTCGCCCTCGCGCTGGACCGGCCCGAGGGAGGAGTCGTGGGCGGCCTGCGCAGGCGCCTCTTCCTCCTCCTCGGTCTCGGCCGCCCGTTGCACGGGCGGCAGGGACGGGTCGTGGGAGGCCTGGACGTCGTCGCCGTGGTCGTGGACGGCGTCCCGCTGCACGGGAGCGGTCGGGGCCGGCTGGGCCATCACCCGCTCGGCGTTGCTGGCCGCCTCGACCTCGAACCGGTCCGACGGGCTGCTCACCGACACGCCGCCGGCCGCCGGCGTCCCCTCGACGGGTCCGTTGCGCTGCTGGACGACGTGGGTCAGCTCGTGGGCGAGCAGGGTCTGCCCCGAGCTCGACCCCGGGTCGTAGGCCCCACGCTGGAAGACGATGTTGGGGCCGACGGTGTAGGCGTGCGCGCTGACCGAGCGCGCCGAGTGGTCCGCGGCGTCCCCGGTGTGCACGCGGACGTCGCCGAAGTCCTGCCCCATCCGGCCCTCCATGTCGGCGCGGACGCTGTCCTCGAGCGGCGACCCGCCACCCGAGACCACCTCGTGCACGGGCGACCGCTGCTCCTCGACCATCCCGGCGGTGGCGCTGTTGCCCGCGGCGCGCTGGATGCCGAGCACCGCCGCGGGACGCAGGACGTCGGTGCGTCCCGCCGCCGCGGCCCTCATCGTCAAAGGGTCGAGCGCCTCGGGCCGCTGGCTCGGCGTGGCGTCGTGCTCGGACTCGCTGTGGTCGTGGTCGTGGTGGCGCATGGCGGCCTCCGGGTCTGTCGCGGACGTACGCCCACGGTGGCACCGGCGACGGGTCACGGCACTGCCCTCCCGGGCTGCGGGTGGGCAGGTGGGGCTGCCCCTTCGGGCAGCGTGCGCGTCCTGCGGCGGAGTGGTCTCGAGACGGCCGTGGCCGGCCTCCTCGACCAGCGTCGGTGGCGGTGGGTGGGTTGCTGCAGGGGTCTCGACTCGCGGAGACTCCGTCCCCGCGGCTCGACCACCGTCGGTCAGGCGGGTTCCTGGAGGAGGGACCAGTACTCGCCGAACTCCGACTCCAGGCAGAGGCGGCCGAGCTTGCGGTACTCGCGCTGGACGGCGGTGACGAGGTGGCGCATGCCGATGACGCCGGCGTCGGCGGCGGCGAGGTAGGCGGCGGTGACGGCGGCGGAGCGGATGGCGCCGCCGGCGAGGGAGAAGGAGTCGGCCAGGAAGCGGAGGTCGACGTCGGGGGAGCGGCGCACGGTGGTGCCGAGGCAGCGGTCCCACAGGGCGTGGCGGTGGTCGGCGTCGGGGAGCGGGAAGTCGACCATCACGTCGAGACGGCGGGTGAAGGCGTCGTCGATGTTGGCGCGCAGGTTGGTGGCCAGGATGGCGAGACCGTCGAAGGACTCCATCCGCTGCAGGAGGTAGGCGCTCTCGACGTTGGCGTAGCGGTCGTGGGCGTCGCGGACCTCCGAGCGCTTGCCGAACACCGCGTCGGCCTCGTCGAAGAGGAGCACCGCGTTGACACCGGCGGCGGCGGTGAAGATGCGCTCGAGGTTCTTCTCGGTCTCGCCGACGTACTTGTCGACCACCGTGGCCAGGTCGACGACGTACAGCTCGAGGTCGAGGTCGGCGGCGATCACCTCGGCCGACATGGTCTTGCCGGTGCCGGAGTCGCCGCCGAACAGGGCACAGACGCCGACGCCGCGCCCGCCGCCGGGGCGCATCGCCCAGTCGCCGAGCACCTGCTCGCGGTGCCGGGCCCGCAGGGCGACCTCCTGGAGGGCGGTGAGGACGGCGGGCGGCAGCACCAGGTCGGACCAGCCGACGGCCGGCTCGATCCGGCGGGCGAGCCGCTCCAGCGCCGACCCGTTCTCGGACCGGGCGCCGAGGCGCAGGTGGCGCGCGCTGACGACGTGGTCGACGTCGAGCTTGGCCTGCACGCGAGCCGACTCGGCGGCGCGGGCGACGTCCTCCGGGCGCAGGCGGAACTGCGCGGTCGACTCGAGGGCGCCGGGCTCGGCGACCGTGCCCGACAGCGCGAACCGCCAGACGGTGCTGCGCTCCTGGTGGGTGCTCGACGGTACGGCGACGAACAGCGGCGGGTCCGTCGTCCAGACGGGATCCCAGGAGACGTCGCCGACAACGAGCAGCGGCCGCGGGTCGGCCACCAGCTCCTGGAGCAGCTCGGGCCGCTCCTTGATCGCCGCGACCGGCGACGCCACGATGCCGGCGCCGACCAGCCGGGCCTCGCGGGCGGCGCGGCGGGCCAGCGCGGCCGCGTCGGGCTGGCGGACCAGGCGCTCGAGGTCGACCACGAGCGGTCGGTGCCCGGTCAGGCGCAGCGCCTCGGCCGCGAGCACCCGGCCCGACCCGGTGGCCGGCTCGCGCAGGTAGGCGAGAGTGACGCCGGCGCCGAGGGCGGCGACCAGCGGCGACGGGTCGCCCCACGGGATGTCGGGCACCGACCCGGTCACCGCGGCGAGCGCGAGATCAGGCACGTCGTCGCCGAGCAGGAACGACACGACCCGGTCGGGCACCCGGACCGCGCGGCCGGGGAACGGCCGGTCGTGGTCCTCCAGCTCGAGGAGACCGCCGGAGACCAGCGGGCCGCGCAGGAGGTGGGCGTGCCCGGACGACGACGTGAGCGCCACGCCGGCCAGCTCGAGCGCCACCGCGGCCGAGGGACGGCGCCGGCTGACGTCGTCGTTGAGGTAGCCGAAGAACAGCTCGAACCGCGGGTCGACGTCGGCGGCCATCCCGACGAGCAGCAGGTCGACGTCGACCGGGTCGAGCGCGAACGTCGCCGCGAGGTCGCGCAGCCGGAGCACGGCGCCCGACTCCTCGGCCGCGTCGGCGGCGGCCTCGCACGCCTCGAGCCGAGCGGCGGTCTGCGGCCAGTCCAGCGGGAGCCGCGGGGTGTCCAGCAGCCGGTCGACGGCCTCGTCGCTGAGGTACAGGCCGCGGAACGGGTCGTCCGGCGCCGGGTCGGCGGCGCGCCGCGTGGCGACCAGCGACCGGATCCGGTCCTCGACCACGCCCAGCCGGCCGAGCAGGTGGGCCAGGCTGCTCGTCGTCCCGGGGATCACCGCGCGCTCCGGCGGCGGGCACGCGGGGTGCCGGAGGGAGCCTCGGACGGCGTCGTGGTGGCCGGGGGTGGCCGGTGGAGCTTGCGCCCCGTGTCGGTGCCGCCGTGGACGGTGTCGGTGGCGTCGATGGCCAGGCCCTCCTCGGCGGGCGGGCCGGCGGCGGTCTCGCGACCGGTGTAGACGGGGGCGACGACCACCAGGTCCAGCGACGGCTTGAGCTCGCCGCCGAGGGCCGACCAGACGTCGGCGAACGCCCGGTCCTCCGGCGGCGGCAGGCCGATCGTCACGCCGACCTTCTCCCGGGTCTCGGCGAGCGGCCCCACCACGAGCCGGTCGGGCAGCGCGTCGTAGCGCAGGAAGGCGCGCAGCAGGTTGTCGAGCAGCCGGTGCTCGTCCTCGGGCCGTTGGGTCCACGCCGTGACGAGGTAGGACAGCTTGAAGTAGCGCGGCACCGGCCGGCGTACGACGGCACCGGTGTCGGGGTCGCGCACCTGGAGGTGGCCGGCGGGACGGCGCCGCAGGTCCTCACGGATGTCGTAGAGGTAGAGGTTGACCGTGGGGGCGTTGCGGCGCGCCGCCCAGTCCTTGGTCGGCGCGTCGAAGACGACCTCGAGGTCGGCGCCCCGCAGCGCCTCGGTCGTCACGATGTCGTGCAGCGCGTCGTCGACCTGGGCGATCATCGATCAGCCCCTCCCGTTGAAGTTGGGTGGCGAAAGGGTCCGCGGTACGACGAGCAGGTCGCCGTCGACCGGGGTGAACAGGTCGGTCTCGCTGGTCGCCGCGACCGACCGGGTGCCCAGCAGGTCGTGCCGGATCACCAGCATCGGCACCCGGATGGTGCCGGTCGCGGATACCGGGAACGGCCCGCCGTGGATGGTGATGCCCGAGGACCAGGCGAGCGAGACCTCGCTGCCCGGCGGCATCGACTCGCCGTAGACGAGGACGACCTTGCCGGGCGGGGCGACGCCGGGCAGCACCTGGACGGTGGGCTGGAGGACCTCCAGCCCGACCTCGTCGACGTTGTCGTCGGTCGTCAGCTCGGCGGTCGAGGTGGTGACCTCGGCGCCGATCACCGCGGTGCCCTCGAGCAGGGTGTCGAGCGCGACCCGGAGTCGCCGCACACCGCCCGGGCCGATGGTGCCGAGCGGGCACGCCAGGCCGTCGGGCAGGCAGACGGGTGCGGCGGGCGGCACCGGCGGGGGGAGGACCGGTGGGACGGACGGGAGGACCTCGGGCGGCCAGGTCGCCGTGACCGCGACGTCCTCGACCGGGTCGGCGCCGGTGTTGCGCACGACCACGACCGCCGTGCGGAGCCCACCGACGTAGCCGATCGGCTCGTCGAGCAGCACCCGCACCCGCACGTTCGCGCCCTGCACGCGGTAGAGCGCGCTGTCGACGTTGTCGTCCAGGAACGGGTCGTCGGCGGTGGTCGTCACGGTGCCGCTCGCCACGCCGAGGACCCGGGCGGCGTGCCGGACGCTGACGACGTAGACCCGGCTGGCGCCGGGCGCGAGCACGCCGAGCGCGCACCCGGTCCCGTCGGCGCGGCAGCCCGGCGGCGGACCGGGCGCCACGGTGGCCGCGCCCGGCGCGAAGCCGGTGGCCAGCGAGACGTCGGTGGCGGGCGCCGGGCCGGCGTTGCGGACGACGTACGTCGCGGTGACGGGTGAGCCGACCAGGGCGGGGCTGCCGGCCACGGACACCCTGACCGAGACGTCGGCGGTGCGCTGGTCCTGGTAGGCCGGTTCCGACTCGGGGCCGGGCTCGTCGGTGATCGACCGCAGGGCGGAGCCGTCGGGGGCGATGCCCCAGATGCCGGTGGCGTCGGAGCGCCCCACCGGCTGGCCGGTGAACGCGATCTCGTCGCCGTCGGGCGACCAGGCGGGGTCCTGGGCGGTGGCCACCACCGCGCGGCTCGGTGTCGGGACCTCGACGAACTCACCCGCGACGTACTCGCGGTCGACGCCGACCAGCGTGACCGGCGGGTCGATGACGACGGGGGCGGTGGTGCCGACCGGGCCGCCGCAGCACGCGGCCGCGAGCCCCACGGTGCGCAGCTCGCCGTCGTCCTCGTAGGCGATGGTCCGGCCGTCGGGCGACCAGGCCGGCGACCGGCCCGGGACCGAGCAGCCGTCGGCGCAGTGGTCGAGGTCGCGGCCGGGGCCGTCGGGGTCAGCGGTGTCGAGGATGCGCAGGTAGGGCTTCACGCCCGACGGGAACGTCGCCCACCGTCGTGCCGCGTCGGCGGTGGCGTAGGAGCCGCCCTGGTCGCTGCGCGCGACGACGAGGTGCCGGCTGTCCGGGGCCCAGCTCGGCGACAGGTCGGCGCCGCCGACGTCGGCGTCGACGCGCCCGACCAGGCGGGTCAGCACGCCGGAGCCGAGGTGGAAGACCCACACCTCCGGCGGCTCCGACCCGCCCTCGCCGCCGTAGCGGCGGACGCGGACGAAGGCGATCTTGCGCCCGTCGGGCGACCAGACGGGGTCGACGTCGAGGTCCAGCGGCAGCCGCAGGCCGGCCGGCAGCAGCCGGGCCGGGTCGGAGCCGTCGGCGTCGGCGGTCCAGAGCACGCGGGTGTCGCGGCCCTCGGCGCCCGGACCGGTGTTGGCGCTGTAGACGATCCGCGTCCCGTCGGGGGAGTACGACGGCCCCGCCTCGTCGTGGCGGAGCACGACCTCGCCGCCGACGACCACGCGGGCCCGGCGGACCTTGCGCCGCTGCGTGCCGTCGACGGCCAGGACGTCGCTCACGTCGGCGTCCAGGACGCGGGAGCCGTCGGTGACGGCGGCGGCCTCGGTGGCCTTGCTGGTGTAGACGAGGTTGGCGTCGGCATCGGTGCCGCTGCCGAACGGCCGCAGCCAGTGCACGTGGCTCTCGCCCACGCCGGCGCGCGTGCCCTGCACGAACCGGAAGCGGGAGACGACAGGCTGCTCGAGCGCGTCGCCGTCGTCGAGCGAGGGGGCCTCGACGGTGGCGATCGCGATGTCGCCGTACGGGTCACGGTTGGTGGAGGTGCCGGCCAGGTGGGTGGGGTTGAGGACGCTCGACCAGGCCGGTTCGCCGGCCTGGGTGCCGTCGTCGACCTCGATCACCGGGCCGGGGGCGTCGAGCGGCCGCAGTGCGATCGTGCCGCTGGACCGTTGCTCGGAGGTGGTGAAGGCGACCCACGACCGGGTGAGGTAGGTCGGGAAGCAGGGGTCGCTCGGGCACGAGTCGGGGTCCTCGACGGCGAGCACCATCGCGGCGGGCTGGGTCTCGCTGCGCGCGGGCGTGCTGGTGAGCGGCACGGCCGGGGCGAAGACGCCTCCGGGTCCGAGGACGGAGCGGTGCAGGTCCGGGAGGGCGTCGGGCTGCGCGCTGCTGAACACCAGGCCGCTCTCCGACGGGGTGCCGAGCTGGGTGTCGTAGGTCCAGGTCGGCCACAGCTCGTCGGACGGCGGATCGCCGGGCACCTCGTCGGTGACGTTGACCGTCGTCCAGTCGGCTGCGCACGCGGTGGCCCTGGCGGCGACGGCGGCCGGCGGACGGGCGTGCCGGCCGAACGGCGCCACCCGCCCGGGACCCGGGTCGGGCGGCGGGCTGCTCACGTAGACGTCCCAGTCGCCGTCGCTGTCGGAGGCGTAGGCGACCGCGCCCGACTGCGACAGCACCGGGTGCGTCTCGGTCCCGGGATCGCAGGTGACGCGGAAGGGCGTGGTGGCCCGCTCGAGGTAGACCTCGCCGGCGGGGTGGTGGCGGGTGCTCACGAACGCGGGGGCCCGGCCCGGCGCCGCCCCGGCCTCGCCCTCGTGGGCGGGCCCCGCCTCGAACCCGGTCAGCGTCGTCGCGTACGACGCGGGCCGCCCCTCCGCGACGTACTGCAGCCCAGGGCCCTCTCCCTCCCGCCGCACCGACTGCACGTGGAGGGTGTCGGCGTCGTCGGTGAAGGCGAGCCGGGGCTCGTCGTACGGCGACGGCGGCGACCACAGCACGCTCGCGGTGGCGGCCGGCTCGCTCGGCTGGCAGCTGCCGCTGCCGTCGAGGTCGGCGCACGCGAGGAGGGTGTCGGTGCCGCCCTTCGTCCCCTGCCAGGTGTACGTCGCCCGGCCCTGGGCGTCGGTGGTCCGGGTGACCGTGCGCGGGTGGGCGCCGGAGACCCGCAGCACGACGTCCTCGCCCGCGACCGGGTCGTCGAGGGCGTCGGTCCCGCGCACCTGGACGGTCAGGTCGTCGCCGACCTCCCGGGCCGCGGTGGCCGGGGTGAGGGTGACGGTGTCGACCGGTCGGGGGGAGGCCAGGGCCGCGGCCGGTCCGGCGTCGGCGGAGCCGGAGGTGAGCACGACCGGCAGTGCCGGGGCGAGGACGCACCCCACCGCGGCGGCGACCCACGACCGTCGTCCCACGCGTCTCCTCCTCGGTCCGCGATCATCGCGAGCGTCGCGGCCCGCGGCGACCGGTCGGCGTACCGCCGAACGGGCACCGCCCGGCTGCCGATCGGGCAGGCGTCAGATCAGGCCCTGGCGCAGGGCGTAGGCGACGGCGTGCGACCGGTTGCGCAGCTGCAGGCGGGTGGTGACGTCGTGCAGGACGTTCTTGACGGTGCGCTCGGAGTAGGCGAGCTTGTCGGCGATCTCCTGGGTGTCGCAGCCGTCGGCGACCAGGCGCAGCACCTCGACCTCCCGGGCGGCGAGCCCGTTGAACATCAGCCCGCGCGGGCCCAGGAAGCCGCGCTGCAGGGCGCCGACCTGCCCGAGCAGCCGGCCCAGCAGGTCCGACGGCACGGTGCCCTCGTCGACCGCAGCCCCGAGGATCGCCGTGACGAGCCGCTCCGCCGAGGCCTCGTGCCGCCGCAGCAGGCCGACGACGCCGGCCTCGGCGGCGATCACGACGTCGGAGTCGTCGAGGCCACTGGCCACGAGCACGAGGCGGGTCTCGGAGGTGCGCTGCCGCTGCTTGAGCATCTGGGTCGTCTGCTCGTCCAGGGCGTCGGTGACCACCACGGTCACCACGGCCTCCTCGGCCTCGGCGTCGGTGAGCAGCCGGATCTCGGGACGGTGCCGGAGGTGGCTGACCACCCCGGCCTTGAGGATCGGGTCCCAGGCGTCCACGTAGACACCGACCCGCTGCACGGAACTGGTCATCTCGCCTCCAGGCACTCCGGCCGCGTCGTTCGCGCGCCGCGGGCCACGCAACCGGACGGCCCTCTCAGTCCACTCACCGCTGACTCAACGGGCAGGACGTCGTGCCCGGACGGTCACCCGTGCGCCCCGTCACGCCGGCGTCCGGCGCCCCTACGGTCGCCACCATGACGACCAGTGCGAGCCTGGACTCGACGTCCCTGCGCCTCGACGCCGGGGGCGAGGCCGTCGTTCCCCTGCAGATCCGCAACAACGGCCAGGTCGTCGAGGGCTACGCAATCTCGGTCATCGGCGCGCCCGCGGCGTGGGCCACGGTGGAGCCGGCCACGGTCTCGCTCTACCCCGGGACGGCGACGACGGCGACGGTGGTCTTCAAGCCCCCGCGGTCGGCGCGCACGCCCGCCGGCGAGCTGCCGTTCGGCGTCCGCGTGGTGCCGACCGAGCACCCCGAGCACGCCGTCGTGCCCGAGGGGCTGGTGGAGGTGCTGCCGTTCCTCGAGACCACCGCCGAGCTGGTGCCGCGGACCTCGCAGGGCCGGCGCGGCCGGCACCAGGTCGCCGTGGACAACCGGGGCAACGTCCCCGTCAACGTGCTCGTCGACGCCGCGGCCGACGGCGACCGGGTGCGCTTCAAGGTCGACCCGGTCGGGCTGGCGATCCTGCCGGGCGAGGCCCGCTTCGTCTCGGTCAAGGTGGCGCCGCTGCGGCGGATCTGGCGGGGCCAGCCGGTCACGCACCCGTTCGTCGTCGGCGTCGCACCGCAGGACTCCACCCCGGTCGAGCTCCAGGGCAGCTGGGTGCAGACCCCCGTCGTGCCGAAGTGGCTGCTGTGGGCGTTGCTCGCGCTGCTCGCGCTCGTGGCGTTGCTGCTCCTGCTGTGGTTCACGGTCCTGCAGCCGACGATCGAGTCCCAGGCCCAGGACGCTGCGGAGGAGGCCGCCGCCGAGGCCGAGGAGGCGGCCGTGCAGGCCGCCGTGGCGGCCGAGGAGGCCGGCGGTGCGGCCACCGACGCCAAGCAGGCGGCCGACGAGGCGGAGCAGGGGGGTGGCGGCGGGTCCGGCGGTGGTGCGGGCGGCGGTGCGGGCGGCGAGGCCCGCGAGCCGCGGGTGCTGGTCTCCGACATCAGTCCTCGGCTGAACGTCGTCACGGGCGCGACCGGCACCGACACGTTCGCGCTGGAGGGTGCCGACGACACCTTCGACCTGACCGACCTGGTCCTGAGCAACCCCCAGGGCGACTTCGGGCGGGTGCAGGTGATCGTCGACGACGACGTGCGGCTCGAGCACGCGCTGGAGAACTTCCGCGACCTCGACTTCCACTTCGTCTCCCCGATCCGGGTCACCGAGTCGGTGGTGCTCCGGGTGGTCTGCCGCAGCCCCGGCGAGCCGCCGGACGCACCCGTCCCGACGAGCTGCGACGTGTCGGTGCTGCTCAACGGCGAGCAGGTGCAGCCCATCCGGCGGTGATCGTCCGGCGCGCGGTGCGCTGCGGCTGGTGGGCGGTTGGGGGATCGGGGGCGCGCCGTGCGCCGCGGTCGGTGGGTGGCCGTGCGGCAGCGCCGGCTAGGCCCGGCCCGCGGAGCCGATGGCGCTGGCGGTGCTGGACACGACGCCGAGCGAGGCGAGCACCTCGGCGTAGGAGCGGCGCGCCTCCTCCGAGGCTGCGAGGTCGCCCGCGGACTGGTGCGCCGCGACCAGCAGCCGCCAGGACGCGTCGCGGCACGGGTCGACGTCGATGCTGCGCCGGGCCGCGGCCGCCGCCTCGGCGGGGCGCCCGTGGTCGAGGTGGAGCCGGCCGAGCATCGCGGCCGCCTCGGCGGCGCGCACCTTGTACTGCTCGCGGTGCGGGAGCACCCACTCGGTCGGACCGTCCTCCGGCAGCACGTCGCCGGTGTAGAGCCGCAGGGCGGCCTCGAGGTCGGCGATCGCCCGGTCGGGCGCCGCGGCGTTGCGGGCGCGCTCGGCCGCGGCGACGAGCTGGTCGAAGGTGCGCAGGTCGGAGACCGCGCCCTCGGGGAGGGCGAGCAGGTAGCGCTCGCCGTCGCGCACGACCAGCCGGCTGCCACCGCGCGGCACCCCGGGCTCGAGCGCGGAGCGCAGCCCGGAGACGCACACGTGCAGGTTGTGGGTGGCCGCGGCGCCGTCGAGCTGCGGCCACATCGCGTCGACGATCACCTCGCGGTGCACGGGCTGCCCGGCGTACAGCGAGAGCAGGCGCAGCAGCGCTCGCGCCCGGGGACGGACCCGCGTCAGGTCGGGAGCCGTGCCGTCGAGGAGCACCTCGTAGCCGCCGAAGCAACGGACGTCGAGCGGGGGGGTGCGGGGGAGCGCGGTCGCCGGGGCGTCGTCGGCGCCCGACGGGTCGAGCAGTTCCCAGGGCCGGACCCCGAGCCCGATCCGGCCGGCCTCGTCCTCGGCGAGCTGCCGCATCTCGGGGTCGGCGCGGGCGATGCCGGCGGCGGCGTAGGCGAGGGCGAGGGCGCCCGGCACCTGGGCGCTGTGGGCGAAGCCGATCGCCGACTCGGCGTCGCGCGAGGAGTCGGGCAGGTGCGCCGCGGCCGCGGCGAGGGCGGCACCGCTGCGCGCCCAGGCCTCCAGGGCCGGGGCCTCGAGGCTGCGACAGCGCCGGACCAGGTCGTCGAAGGCAGCGACGGACGGCGTGTCGCTGCGCAGCCGGCCGGTCGCGAGGGCGGCGGCGAGCAGCAGGGCGCCCCACCGGTCGCCCCGGTCGTCGGCGGCGCGGACGGCGTCGGCGGGGGAGGTCGTGTCGCCGCGCTGCACGCAGGCCAGGCCGTGGGCGACCCGCGCGACCCAGGGCAGCCCCAGGTCCTCGGCGCGGGCGCTGATCGTCTCCGTGCGCTCGGGTTCGGCGGGGTCGACGGGGGCCAGCGCCGCGGCGAGGAGGTCGACCGCACAGCTGGTGGCGGGGTCGTCGTCCAGGCGGCCGGTGCACCCCCGCAGCAACCTGCGGGACTCCGCCCAGGAGCCGGCGACCGCGTGCTCGAAGGCCCGCAGCACGTCGACGTGCGCGGCGTCGAGAGCCGTGCGCCGGTCGGGCTGCGGGCGGCGCAGGGCGGCCCGGAGGTAGTCGCACCAGCGGTCGCCGGGCTGCAGGTCGCCGGTCGTCCAGGTGCGGCAGAACCGGACGACGTCGCGCGCGGTCGCGGTCAGCGCGTCGGGCGCGTCGGCGGGGTCGACGTCGTCGTCGTGGATCCAGGCCGCCGCGGCGTCCAGCGCCCCGTCGCGGCGGTCGCGGACCGCTCGGGCGATGCGCACCTCCCGCCCGACCTCCTCGGCGGGGACTGCGTCGGCCCAGTCGAGGCCGGGGTCGTCGACGACCCGGTGCCAGTGCGTCGAGGCGATGGTGCGCGCCGCGGCCCAGTCGCGACCCGCGACGGCGGCCCGGACGGCCGCGGCGGCGAGGGCGCCAGGGGCGTCGGGGTCGTGGCCGACGAGCAGGTCGGCGGTGGCGGCGTACCACCGGTCGGTGACGTCGTCGCCGACGTCGGCCCGCATCGCGGCCAGCAGGTGCGCACGGAGCACCTCCGGCACGCACAGGCCGGCGCCGCCGTCGGCCGGCACGACGATGCCGCGGCGACGCAGGTCGCCGAGGCGGTCCTGGCTGCCGGTCGTCCCCAGCAGCCGGTCGCAGAGCTCACCGGTCAGGACCTCGAGCGTGGCGGTCTCCTGCAGGAACCCGAGCTCGTCGGTGGTGAGCTGGGCCAGCACGGTCTGCGCGAGGTATTCGCGGGCGTAGTCGTCGCGTCGTCCGAGGGCCCGCACCGAGCGGTGCCGCACCTCCGCGGGCCGCCCCGCGACGGTGTGGTGGAACAGGTGCAGGGCCGCGGCGCACCCACCGGTACGACGGGTGAGCAGGCGGGCGTCGGGGTCGCTGAGCGGCAGGGTGTAGACGTCGGCGAACAGCGCGGCCGTCTCGGCCGGTCGGAACCGCAGGTCGGCGGCACCGACCACCGCGCTCGCCACCTCGGTCCGGGCCAGGTTGAGCGGCGGCGGGGTCCGGCTCGCGACGACCAGGTGCACGCGCTCGGTCTCGAGCAGCAGGTGCTCGACCGCTGCGCCGATCTCCGCCGCGGCGCGGGCCGCCAGGTCGGGGGCGGTCAGGTGGTGGAGGTCGTCGACGACGAGGACCAGCGGCCGCTGGTGCTGCGTGCAGACCTCGACCAACGAGTCCCACCCCGTCGCCCGGGGGTGCTGCGGCGCGACCGCGTGCACGGCGGCCGCGAGCCCGTCGAGCAGCGCGGCGCCGTGGTCGCGCGTGTCGGGGCCGGCACGGAACCAGGCGACGTCGGCCGGGGTCTGGCGGGCCCAGTGCGCCAGCGCCGTGGTCTTCCCGGCGCCGGCCGGCGCCACCACGGCGCAGATCCGGGCTGTCAGGACCCGGTCGAGCGCCGCCGTCAGGCGCGGCCGGGCCAGCCCGCCGGCCCCCGGCACCCCGACGACCGGCTCGGTGCGCGACGACCGGCGTGGGGCCGGGGGCAGCGAGATCCGGTCGTCAGCGGGTAGCCGCAGCGGGCGTCGTACGACGGGCGGTCTCGTCGGGAGCGTGGCGCCGCCACGGACGTCGGTCACGGGCGCCCCCTCTCGTCGGGTGGTAGTCGCGCGTCACGAAGTGTCAAAACCCCACCTTCGTCGCCCGAAAGGGTGACGGCCATAGCCCGTTCGGGCCATGCGCCGCGGAGGTACTAGGACCATCGGACATCTGGGAACCCCTCCTCGTCCCGCGATGGACTCGAGGCAGCAGCAAGAACCCACGAGCGAGAGGTACGACCATGAGGACCAGCACCCCGAGGTACGCCGCAGCAGCCGCCCTGGTGATCGGGCTCGGCACCATCAGCACCGTCAGCACCGTCGGCGCCGGCGCCGCCCGGGCGAGCGGCGGCGACGACGACCGGGTCATCCGGACGGGGCCGTGCTCCGACGGCGCCCGCTGGAAGATCAAGGCCAAGGAGGACGACGGCCGGATCGAGGTCGAGGCCGAGATCGACACCAACCGCGCCGGCCAGACCTGGGGCTGGGTGCTGCGCCACAACGGCGACGTGTCGGCCCGGGGCCGGTCGGTCACCACGGCCCGCAGCGGCTCCTTCGAGGTCGAGCGCAAGCTCGTCGACAACCCCGGCACCGACTCCTTCACGTTCCGCGCCACCCGCGCCGGACAGACCTGCGTCGCGCGCGTCCGCTACTGAGGCGGCATGATCGCGACGCGATGACCCTTCTCGGCAGCACGCTGCGGAGCCCGGTGGCCACCTTCCTGGCCGCCGGGCTCCTCGTGCTCGTCGTCCTCGTGCTCGTCACCTCGGCCCTCGGGGGGCGCTCGGCGCGCGAGGAGGCGATCTCCGACGCGCGGTCGACGACCGAGCTGCTGGCCACCTCGGTCGCCGAGCCCGCGGTGCCCCCGGGCCTGGTCGCCGGCGACCCCGGGGCGGTCGACCGCTTCGACCGGCAGATGCGCGAGCGGCTGCGGGTCGGCGACGTACGCCGGGTCAAGATCTGGAACCGGGAGGGCACCATCGTCTGGTCCGACGAGGCCCGCCTGGTCTTCGACGACTTCACCCTCGACGAGGACGAGCTGGAGGTCCTCGACGAGGGCGGCACCGACGCCGAGGTCTCCGACCTCGCCGAGCCGGAGAACCAGTACGAGGCCGCCGGCGGCGAGCTGGTCGAGGTCTACACCCGGATCGAGTCGCCGGAGGGGGAGCCGCTGCTGTTCGAGGCCTACTTCGACGCCGGCCGGATCGACGACCGGCAGGAGGAGCTCGTCGCGCCGTTCCGGACGATCACCGTGGGTGCGCTGGTCGCGCTGCTCGCGGTGGCCACCCCGATGCTGTGGGTGCTCACCCGCCGGCTCACCCGCGCCGCGGTCGAGCGCGAGCGGCTGCTGGTCGACGCCGCCGACGCCTCGGACGCCGAGCGCCGGCGGATCGCCCGCGACCTGCACGACGGCGTCGTGCAGGACCTCGCCGGCACGTCGTTCGCGCTGTCGGCACTGGCCCGGACCGCGGGTGACGAGGTCGAGCGCCGCCAGCTGCGCGAGGCCGCCGACGGCCTGCGCTCGGCCATGCGGAGCCTCCGCTCGCTGCTGGTCGAGATCCACCCGCCGGGGCTGCGCGCGACCGACCTCGAGGCGGCGCTGGTCGACCTCACGGCCGGTGCCGCCGACCAGCAGGTCGACGCGACGGTGACCGTGGCCGACCTGGCCGGAGTCCCGGACGACACGGTCGCCCTGACCTGGCGGGTCGCGCAGGAGGCGATCCGCAACACGCTGCGCCACGCCGCGGCGCGTCGGGTGACGGTCGACGTCACCCGCGGTGGCGACCAGGTGGTGCTGGTGGTCGCCGACGACGGCGAGGGCTTCGACCAGGGCGCGGTGCGACCGACGTCGTACGGGTTGCGGGGCCTGACCAGCCTGGCGCGCGACCACGGCGGCCGGTTGCAGGTCACCTCGGTCCCGGGCTCGGGGACGACCGTCCGGCTGGAGGTGCCGGCATGAGCGGGACGCGCCCGGTGCGCGTCGTCCTCGTCGACGACCACGCGATCGTGCGCGGGGGACTGGCGCAGCTGCTCGACGCCGCCGACGGGATCGAGGTCGTGGGGCAGGCGGCCGACGGCGCGGAGGCCCTCGACGTCGTGGGGCGGACGGCGCCCGACGTGGTGCTGATGGACCTGCAGATGCCCGGGGTGGACGGCGTCACCGCGACGCGGCGGGTCGTCGCCGCGCACCCCGACACCCAGGTGCTGGTGCTCACCAGCTTCTCCGACGCCGAGCGGATCGTCGCCGCGCTGGACGCCGGTGCCGTCGGCTACCTGCTCAAGGACGCCGACCCCGACGACGTCATCGAGGGCATCCGGGCGGTCAGCCGCGGCGAGTCGCCGCTGCACCCCCGCGCCGCCCGGTCGCTGCTGACCGCGCGCCGCGGACCCACGCCGGCCGCCGACCTGACCCCTCGTGAGACCGAGGTGCTCGCCCTCGTGCGCGCCGGCCTCGCCAACAAGCAGATCGCCCGCCGGCTCGGCATCTCCGAGCGCACGGTCAAGGCGCACCTCACCTCGGCGTTCGCCCGGATCGGCGTGCACGACCGGACCCAGGCCGCGCTGTGGGCCCAACGGCACGGCGTCGGCGACTGACCACCGGTCCGCGGGCGACGAGGTCGGTGAACAGGCGGCGCTTGGCGGGGTCGTCGAGGTCCCACGACGCGGTGCTGTTGTAGGGGGTGTCGAAGTAGGTGAACGCGACGCCGCCGGACGCCGCGACCTCGTCGTAGGTCTGCTGCAGCCACTCGGGTCGCTCCCGGGCGGCGTCGTCGGTGAAGCCGAGCTCGGCGATACCCCAGGCCACGCCCTGCTCCTCGGCCCAGCGCTGCAGGGGCTGGTAGAAGTCGCACTCCATGCACGGCCAGCGGTCGTCGTAGCGGCCGTCCTTGGTGGCGCCGTACTCGTTGTAGAGGTCGAACCCGGCGAGGTCGACGGTGACACCGCGGGGCCACACCCGGTCGAAGCCGTAGGCGGGGTCGCCGTACAGCTGGTTCCAGCCGGTGAGGATGACGGTGAAGGCGACGTTGGGCGCGGCGTCGCGCACGAGGGGGGCGAGGCGTTCCTGCATCGCTCGCCAGTCGTCGAGGTCGCCGTCGCCCTCGGGCTCGTGGTGGAAGGCCAGCCACACCGGTCCGTCCTCGCGCGCCAGCCTGCGGGCGAGGTCGAGCGCCCACGCGTCGCCGTCGCCGCGGGCCATCGCGGCCCAGTCGAGCGGCAGCTTGAAGCTGATCCACGGCACCCGCCCCTCTCGCAGGTCCGCACCGACCGTCTCGAGCGCGGCGTCGACCTGGTCGCCGGTCCAGTAGGTGCGGCGTACGCCGAGCTGCCGCCCGGCGGGGCGCTCCAGGCGGACCGGCACGTCGTTGGCGCCGTGCGCGGCCCCCACCAGCGGGGCGCACCCGGTGGGCACGCGCCCGGTCAGGACGCACTCCTCCGGCGAGGCCGACTGTTCCGAGGCGTCCGGCGCGTCCGGCGGGGTGCAGGCCGTGGCCACCAGGGCGAGGAGCACGACGAGGAGGAGCCGCCACCTGGTGGGGTCGGCGGTGGACCTCGCCGACGTCATGGGTCCAGCCAACCGGGCCGGTGGTCGCGAGCCGTCGTCGAAATGCGGTAAGTCCGCAGGCGCCGTGACTTCCTGGGTACCGTCCGGTGAAGCCACCAGGTGCCACGGCCCGAGACCCCGGCCGTGCCTCTCATGGGGTGGGACGCTCCGCACACCAGGGGTCCGATGGACATGACCGCGCAGCGACACGAGACGTTGACCGAGCAGCTCGCCGAGGTCAAGCCCCGGATGCGGGGCTGGCTGCACGCGGGCGCCAGCCCACTGGTCCTGGCGGCGGGCGTCGTGCTGATCTGCCTCGCCCCCACGGACGCGGCCAGGTGGGCGGCGGTGGTCTACGCCGTCGCCGGCACCGTCCAGTTCGCGACCAGCGCCGTCTACAACGTCGGGACGTGGCGCGCGCGCGGGCACGCCATCCTGCAGCGACTCGACCACGGCTGCATCTACCTGATCATCGCCGGCACCTACACGCCCATCGCCACCCTGGCCCTGGAGGGCTGGAAGCAGGAGGCGTTCCTCGTCGGCGCCTGGACCGGCGCGGCGCTGGGGGTGGCCTTCCGGGTCCTGTGGATGGGTGCTCCGCGGGTGCTCTACACCGGGCTGTACGTCGTCCTCGGCTGGGCCATCGCGCCGCTGATGGGCGACATCTTCGCCGCCAGCGTCACCGTCGGGGTGCTGACCCTCACCGGCGGCGTCCTCTACACGGTCGGCGGCGTGATCTACGGGTTCAGGTGGCCCGACCCCCACCCGCAGTGGTTCGGCTTCCACGAGGTCTTCCACGTGTTCACCGTCGGGGCCTGGGCCTGCCAGTACATCGCGATCTCATTCCTCACCTACCAGGCCTGACGGTCGGAGCGCCCCCGCCCCGGGTCGGGGCGGGGGCGCTCGGTGGGTCGCTCGGGGGCGCGGGATCAGGCCTGCGGCACCGGGACGCGCTCGACCGGGGCGACCGGCGTACGTCGTCCGCGACCGGCCCTGAGGCTGAGCAGGGCCGCGAGGAGGCCGGCGGCCGTGAGTGCCACGATCACCTGCAGCGCCGTCAGCATGCCGGGCAGCAGCTGCCCGACCTGGGCCGGGCCCTCGCTGGCCGAGGCGTCGACCAGCACGGCGGAGACGATGGCCAGCACCACGGCGCCGCCGATCTGGACGCTGGTGTTCACCAGCCCGGAGGCCAGCCCCTGCTCGTCGTCGACCACGCCCGAGGTGGCCTGGGCGTTGATCGAGGGGAAGGTAAGTGCGAACCCGACGCCGAGCAGCAGCATCGTCGGCAGCAGCAGCGCGACGTACCCGGTGGCCGGGTCGACCCGCAGGAACAGCAGGTACGCCGTGAGGAACGACGCCATCCCGGCCGCGATCAGCACCTGGGTCCGCACCCGGGCCAGGACCCGGTCGATGCGGGTCGAGCTCGCCACCACCAGCAGGCCGGCCGGGAGGAACCCGAGCGCCATGGTCAGCGGTGACCAGCCCAGCGAGTCCTGCAGGTAGAGGGTCAGCAGGAACTGGAAGGCGAAGTAGCCGCCGGCCATGACCGCGCCGGCCACGTTGGCGTGCACCAGGTGGCTCGACCGCAGGATCCCGAGCCGGACCAGCGGGGTCGGGTGCCGCAGCTCGGTGAGCACGAAGGTGACCGCCAGGACGGCACTGAGGGCGAACGTCGACAGCACGACCGTGCTGGTCCACCCGCGGGTGGGCGCCTCGACGACGGCCACGACGAACGCCAGCAGTGCGCCGGTGCTCGAGACGGCACCGACGAGGTCGAAGTCGCCCAGCCGGGTCAGGGTGCGCACGGAGGTGGGGACGACGCGCCACCCGACGGCGACGAGCAGCAGCGAGACCGGGCCGGGGAGCATCAGGGTGGCCCGCCAGCCCAGCTCGGTCAGCACGCCGCCGAAGACGAGGCCGAGCGAGAAGCCGCTGGCGCCGACGACGGTGTAGATGCTGAGCGCCTTGTTGCGGGCCGGGCCCTCGGCGAACGTCGTGGTGATGATCGAGAGGCCGGCCGGGACGGTGAACGCGGCCGCCACGCCCTTGACGAACCGCAGCGCGATGATCGCCTCGGGGCTGGTGAGGGTGGCGCTGACGACCGAGGCGACCCCGAAGACGGCGACCGCGGTGAGGAAGACGCCGCGTCGGCCGAGCAGGTCGGAGGCGCGCCCGCCGAGCAGCAGCAGGCCGCCGTAGCCGAGGACGTAGCCGCTGACGATCCACTGCAGGGCGCCGGCCGACATGTCGAGGTCGTTGCCGATGGAGGGCAGGGCCACGCCGACCATCGAGATGTCGAGGCCGTCGAGGAACAGCGCGCCGCACAGGACGACGAGCAGCAGCCAGGTGCGTGCGGTCCAGCCGTCGGCGGCGTGGATGGTGGCGCGGGAGGGCGGCACGGAGGGTGCCGGGGAGGAGGTGGACATGACGTCGATACTGATGCATGTGCATCCAATGCACAAGCATCTATTGCACGGGAATGTTAGATTGGGGCCATGGCACCCCGGAGCGACGACGAGCTGGCGGCGGAGTGGCACCAGCTCATGGGCCGCTACCAGCGGCTCATCTGCTCCCTCGACCGCGAGCTCGGCAGCGCGCACTCCCTGAGCGCGAGCGAGTTCGAGGTGCTCCAGCAGCTCTCCCAGGCCGACAACTGCAGCCTGCGGATGTCGCAGCTCGGCGAGAGCGCCCACCTCACGCAGAGCGCGCTGTCGCGACTGGTGAGCCGGCTCGAGCGGGACGGCCTGATCACCCGCACCTCGTGCGACCAGGACCGCCGTTCCCTCGTGGTGGCCGTCACCGACGCCGGCCGCACCCGCTACGCCGAGGCGCGCTCGACCCAGCGGCGCGTCCTGCGCGAGGCCGGCACCGGCTGCCTCGAGCGCCACCCCGTCGACTCCTGAGCCGCGTCATCGACGACTGACGTCGACGGCGCGGGCCAGGAGGTCCTGGCCGTCGCCGACCTCGGCGAACGCCGCCCGCATGCTGTCGAGTGCGGGCAGGTGCTGCCCGGGCAGGGCGGCGGTGCAGTCGGCGGCGACGGCGACCGTGAAGTCCCGTTGCAGGGCCGAGCGGACGGTCGACTCGACGCAGAGGTTGGTGACGACACCGGCGACGACGAGGTGCTCGACGCCCAGGGCCCGCAGCACGACCTCGAGCTCGGTGTGCAGGAAGGCGTCGTAGCGCACCTTGTCGATGACGATGCCGTCCCGGCTGGGGGCGAGCGCGTCCACGACGTCGGCGTCCCAGCTGCCACGGGCCAGCATCTCCGGCGCGACGGCGAGGACGGGCTGGGCGGCCCGTCGGTACCACGGCGACATCTCGAGCCCGCCCCGCCGGTAGCAGTGCCGGGTGTGGACGACGGGGACGCCGTGGGCGTGCGCCGACGCCACCAGGGCGGCGGTCCGGGCGACGAGGCCGGCGGCGTCGGGCACGACCATGCCGGCGCGTGGGACCGAGCCCTCGGGGTGCAGGAAGCCGTTCTGCATGTCGATGACGATCAGGGCGCTGTGGGGCATGTCTGACTCCTGGTGCGGGTGCGGGTGCGGGTGAGGGTGTGGGTCGGGGTGGTCGGTCGCGAGGGTCAGCGGGTCACCGCGGCGCCCCGAGGAGTGGGCGGGACGTCGTCCGCCTCGGCCGGGGCGGGCCCACCGGCGCGACGCCCGACGTCGAACATGACGGCCGCACCGAGCAGCACGACCGCGGAGACCCACGGGGTCCACCGGACCCCGGCGGCGCTGGTCACGACCGCTGCGGCGACCGGGGCCAGCGCGATGCCGAGGTACTGCGCGCTCGCGAACCACGACAGCGCCTGCGGTGCGCTCTGCTGGTCGATGGTCGCGAGGCGGTGCTGGACGGCGACGGGCGCGGCGAGTGCCCCTGCGCCCCAGGCGACGAAGACGGCGGCCACCAGGCCGGTCCGGTCGGTGGCGAACGGCAGGGTGACGAGCGCGACGACCTGGACGAGCACCGTGACGCCCACGACCGGGCCGCTACCGAAGCGGTCGACGGCGGGGCCGGCGAGCAGGTTGCCGACGATGCCGCCGAGCCCGAGCACCAGCAGCAGCACGGCGAGCCTGGTGGCGTCGCCGCCGGTGGCCGGCGCGGTGATGCTGGCGGCGAACACGTAGACGACGTTGAACCCGAGGGTGAGGGACACCGTGGTGGCCAGGGCGAGCACGATCCGGCGGTCGCGGAGCGCCCCCATCCGCTGCGCGAAGGAAGCCGGAGCCGGTCGCGGGGCCCGACGCACGGTGACCGCGACGGCGCCGGCGAGGACGACGGCGGAGACGAGGACGACCAGGAACGGGGTCCGCCAGCTGCCGACGCCGCCGAGCCAGGTCCCGGTGGGCGCGCCGACGGCGGTGGCGAGGGTGAACCCGAGCGCGACGGTCGCCAGGGCGACGCCGCGACGGTGGGCCGGCACCAGGAGCGTCGCCACGGACATCGCCGTGGGGACCAGCGCGGCCCCACCGACGGCAGCGATGCACCGCCCGAGCGTGAAGACCGCGACGGAGTCCGCGACGAGCGTGACGGCCGTCCCGGCGGCCATCAGCAGCAGCCCGCCACTCAGCAGGACCGTCCGCGAGACCCGGGTGAGGGTCGCCGAGACGATCGGCGCGGCGATCGCGATGACGATGGCGTACCAGGTCACCGAGTAGCCGACGGCCGACTGACTGGTGCCGAGCGCGTCGGCGATGTCGGGGAGCAGCCCGGCGATGACGAAGGCATTGGTGCCGGACAGGAAGAGTCCGAGCGCCAGCAGGACGAGTCCGAGGGTGGCTCGCATGTGAGCTCCGTTCACGAGTGGTGAGGGCCGCACGACGAGGCGGCTGGTCCAGCACCACCGACGTTAGAGAGAACTGACGAGAGCCTGAATGCCGCAGGATCCCGAAAACTTGCCTGATACGCTCCGTCCGTGGACGCGCTGTCACCGATCCTGCGCCTGCTGACCGTCCGCTCGACCGTGTCGTCCCGACTCGAGGCGGCGGGTCGCTGGGCGTTGTCGTTCCCGACCGTCCACCACGTCAAGCTCGGCGTCGTCGAGCGCGGGACGGCGTGGGTCACCGTCGACGGGTCGACCGCGCAGCCCCTCTCGGCGGGGGACTGCTTCGTCCTGACCGCACCCTCGGGGTACGTCGTGAGCAGCGCCGCGGACGTCGACCCCGTCGACGGGGCCGCCCTGTACGCCGCCGCCGAGCGTCACCGGGTCCGCATCGGAGCCGGTGACGAGACCGTGCTCGGCGGCGGCCGGTTCGTCCTGGACGACGCCAGCGGTCACCTCCTGACCGACGCCCTCCCGCCCCTGCTCGTGGTGCGGTCGAGCGGTCGGAGCGCCGGACGGCTCCGGGCGGCCATGGACCTGTTCAACCAGGAGGCGGCCGACCCGCGGCCCGGAGGGACGCTCGTCGCCGAGCACCTGGGGAACGTCGTCCTCGTCGAGGCCTTGCGGGTGGCCATGGACGCCGACGACGCCGTGCTGGGTGGCTGGCTCGGCGCCCTCGCCGACGACCGCATCGGCGCCGCGCTCGGGCTGCTCCACGAGGACCCCGCGCGCCGGTGGAGCGTCCCCGAGCTGGCGTCGGCGGTCCGGATGTCCAGGTCGGCCTTCGCGGCACGGTTCCGCGACCTGGTGGGCCGACCGCCCCTGGAGCACCTGCTCCTGGTGCGGATGCACGTCGCCAGCCGCGCCCTGCGCACCTCGACCGAGCCGGTCACGGCCGTCGGCGCCAGCCTCGGCTACACCTCCGACGCCGCCTTCTCCCACGCGTTCAAGCGCGTCATGGGCGCCTCACCGCGCGAGTGGCGGCGTCGCGACCTCCCCGCCGGCTACGACGACCCCACCGACGTGGCCCCCGCCGTCCGCTGACGAGGACGGCGCCGGACAGGGCAGTGTCGCCCGCGGAGAGCCGAACCACGTGGTGCAGCAGCGAGCATCCTGCGTGCCGCGGTGGCGGGCGGCGCCTACGTGCGCAGCATCCGGATGCCCAACGCGACCGCTACCAGGAGGGCCCCGACGAACAGTGTCGTCATCCCCACCCAACGCGGGATCGAGTCGATGGGGCCCCAGGCCGCGAGTGCGCCGACGACCATGAGGACCAGTCCACCGCGCAGCGCGCCGATAGGGGCGAACTTCGCCTCGGGGGATGCCATGGGGTCGACCCTATGGGAACGTCGGCAAGTGTCGTCGCAACACGGCAGGAGTCCGGCACTCCCGAGCGCTCGACGAGCGGCCACCGGCGGCTCGACCTGCAGTCGGGGTTCGGCCAGACGCTCGTCAGTGAGCTGCGGTGAGGTCCTCGGCGGGGGATCGCGAGCGTAGGCCTTGGTCGATCAGCGTGACCATCCAGGAGAAGCTGTCGTCGATGTCGGTGTCGAAGCGGAAGCCGCCCTCGGCTTCGAGGGTGGCGAACCCGTGGAGCATGCTGCGGAGCATCCGGAGGGCGTGGACCTCGTTGGCGGGGTCGAGGTCGTAGCCCCGGAGCACGGCGGAGAAGGAGTCAAGAACCCGCTGTCTCGCCCGGGTGAGGTCGTCGTGAGGTGACTCAGGACGGACGTCGTTGCCTGCCGCGTAGCGGCCGGGGTGGGCGTTGACGTAGGCGCGCATCGCCTGGGCCGCGGCGACGAGCGCATCGGTGCCGGCTCGTCCCTGGGTGGCGTCGCGCAAGGCGTCGCCGAGCTCGTTGGCGGCGAGGACCGCGATGCGGTGGACGAGGTCGGCGTGCCCGCCGATGTGCTTGTAGAGCGACGGGGGCTTGACCGAGAGCCGCTCAGCGAGCAGTCCCATGCTCAGCTGTGCCAACCCGACCTCGTCGGCCAGCTCGGCCGCTCCTTCGGTGACCGCTGCTGGGGTGAGTCCGGCTCTAGGCATCAGCCAGCACCCTAGCCAAGAACGGCAGGGTCAGGGCGACGAGCTCGTCGGGGGCCTGGGCGTGTGGGTAGTGCCCGACTCCGTCGAGCACGACCAGCTCGCCGAGACCGTCGGGAAGGTCGTCGATGACGGCCTGCCCCTCGGCGCGCGGATCGGCCCAGTCGGGGTCGAGGCTGCCTTCGACGACCAGGACGGGGCAGCGGACGTTGGCCAGCTGCTCGCCGGCGTCGGTGGGCTTGGTCCTGCACATGGCCTGCAGTGCCTTCATCCGGCCGGGCTCACGCAGCGTGGTGTCGATGCGGGCGACCTCGACGTCCCAGTCGGCGGGCTTGGCGGGGTAGGCGAGGTCGAGGTACTTCTTCCAGCTGTCGAGGTTGCCGGTGATCAGGGTCCGCATGAGCGAGATGGCGCCGGTGCGGTAGCGCTTGTTCGTCAGGATGGCGCCGAGCGGATAGGACTGGGCGCGGGTGAAGGGGCTCAGCTCGACGATGCCGGCGATCAGGTCGGGTGCGGTGGCCGCGGCGATCGTCGCGGCGCCGCCGCTGATGGACTGGCCGATGATGACGGCCGGTCCGCCTCCGAGGTGTCGTACGGCGGCGATCAGGTCGCCGGCGATGTCGGTGCGGCTGTAGCCGTCCCACCCGAGGCTGGACTCGCCGCAGCCACGGAGGTCGAGGTTGGCCACCCGGTAGCCGGCTTCGACCAGCGCGGGTGCCACGAACCGGTAGGAGTGGCGGCTGTCGCCGATGCCGTGGGCGAGGACGACCAGGGGGCCGTCTCCGTCCAGGTCGTAGGCGAGGCGGTGGTCGCCGATGTGGAGGTACTGCGTCATGGCGGTGCTCCTTGAAGAGGTGGGGTCGTCGGGGTGACGTGGAGGGTGCGGGATCCGCGGGGATCGGCTGCTACGCCGAGACAGCGGTCGCGAGCTCCACGTAGCGCTTGAGGCCGCGGTTGAACGCCGCGTAGCCGTTGTCCCCGGTCTGCTTGAGCAGCGGCTTGGTCACGGTGGTGAGCAGGCCCGAGAACTCTTCGCGGTTCGTCAGGCGGGTGCTGCCGTCGGGGTTGTTCGCGAGGGTGAACGAGTGCTCGCCTCGGAAGAGACGGCCGCCGGCGATGGTGCCGACCCAGGCGAGCCCGCGGTCGCGCTCGGCGACGGTGACGGTCGGGTGGAACGTCATGCCCGGCATCGTCATCGTCAGCCGCGTGCCGACGCGCGCCTCTCCTTCGGCGCGGGAGAAGTTGCTCCAGGCGCCGTAGTGGGCGAAGTCGGTCAGTGCCGACCACACCGCGGCTGCGTGGGCGTCGATGTCGATCGTGGACTCGAGTGTGGCGCTCATGGGATGACCGATCTGAGGAGGGAGGTGGGCGGCCACGCCGTCCGGCTGGCTACGAGTATTAGCGCAAGGCTAATGACGTTAGCCAGTCAACTGGTGAGCCCATCGCCGACCGGGCGACGGCTCAGCCGGCTCGGCCGGCCTCGTCGAAGAAGCCGGTCGCGACCAACAGGTCCCACGCCGGCTCGCGGTGGGTCTGCAGGACCCGCGGCGCGTAGTGCGCCTCGTCGCGCCACACCGGCAGCCCGCCCTGCACCGGTTGGCACACGGGGGCGTCAGGGCACATGAGCGGGTTGAGGCTGAAGGTTGCCACCCGGGGCGAGCGGGTCGCGATGGTGCGCACGAACGCATCGGACGCCGGATACGTCGCCGGCGCGGCGACGAGGCACTCATCGGTCGTGCGGGCCGCCGAGAGGCACTCGAGCGGGTCGGTGCCGTCGGGACCCGGCGAGATGATGCTCTCCAGCACCAGCACGTCGGCGCCGGTCGCCGTGATGGTGCCCAGGGTCGAGGTGATCGTGGGGAGGTTGAGGGCGGCGAGCTCGGTCTCGGTGCGGGTGCGCTGCTCGCCGTCCACGGGCTGCAGGTTCTCGAGCCACCCGCCGGCGTCGCGGTCCTGCTGGGCGAGCAGCACCACGTCGACGTCCGCCTCCTCCAGCAGCCCGTCGTACAGGTCCTCGCGGGAGGCGTCACAGGCGCGCTGCTCCTGGTCGTCGAGGAGGGTGTTGACCACGCCGCGCTGCCACGGGCAGGCCGAGACGATCGAGTAGGAGAGCGTGAAGTCGTGCGCCACGGCGAGGTCGTGCATCAGTGGCGCGATCATCCGGGCCTGGCTGTCGCCGACGAGCGCCACGGACAGCCCGCTCCCACCGGTGTGCGCCACGCAGCGGTCCTGATCCTCCAGGGTGCACCAGATGTTGTGCGGCCCGCGGTCGGCGCGGTACTCGGCGTAGTCGATGCCGGTCGGCACCGGGCGCCCGCCGCCGCCCGGGGCGAGGGGCGAGTCGGTCCGAGGCACCGCCGGCCGCGCGTCGTCCTCGAGCAGGGGCGGGACCACCAGGACCGCGACCACCACCGAGGCGGCCAGGCCGGTCACGACGGTGGCAACCGTGCGGTGGTCGATCCCGGCGGCGGTGCGCACCGGGAGCTCGACCAGCTCGAAGGACAGCGCGGCCAGCCCGGTTGCGAGCACCGTGGTGAGGACCAGCACGACCGCCGTCGGCGCGTCGAGGAGCACGAGCAGCACGAGGACCACCGGCCAGTGCCAGAGGTAGGTGCCGTAGCTGATCCGGCCCAGGTAGGTCAGCGCCGGGCGGGCCAGCAGGGCTCCCACCGGGTGGGCGCGGGCGTCGGTCGGGCCCTCGTCCACCTCCGCGGCCCCGAGCACGAGCGCGAGCGCGGCCGCGGTCACCATCAACCCGCGCACGGAGGCGCTGACGTCGAGGACGCCGAGCGCGCACACCACGACCCCCACCAGGCCCACCGCCGCGAGCGGGCCCGCCACGCGTCGTACGACGTCCCGGCCGTTGCGCTGCCACCACCAGGCAGCCAGCACCCCGGCCATCAGCTGGTAGGCCCGCGCGTCGGTGCCGTAGTAGGCCCGGTCGACGTCGTCCGCGGCCAGCACCACCTGGGCCGTCAGCGACCCCGCGAGGAGCAGCGTCAGCCCCACCGGCACCGCCGGCGGCCAGCGCCGCCCGACCGCGACGAGGGCGAGCAGCACGAGCGGGAAGGCGACGTAGAACTGCTCCTCGATCGACAGCGACCAGAAGTGCAGGTACGGCGAACGGTCGACGTCGGTGCGGAAGTAGTCGCTGGACTGGTCGACGAAGCGCCAGTTGGCGACGTAGAGCAGGGCCGCCTGGGCGTCGCCGACCAGTGGGAGGCGCCGCACCAGCGGCGCAACCACGACGAACATGGCTGCCGTCGCGACCACGGTCAGCACCGCCGCGGGCAGGAGCCGGCGTACCCGGCGGGCGTAGAACCGACGCAGGTCCAGGCGGCCGGTGCGGGTGACCTCGTCGAGCAGGATGCCGCCGACCAGGAAGCCGGACAGCACGAAGAAGACGTCGACCCCGACGAATCCGCCGCCGAGCGCGCCCACCCCTGCGTGGTAGGCGACGACCAGGTAGACCGCGACCGTGCGGACGCCGTCGAGCGCAGGTCGGTGGGTCCAGCCGCCCCGGTGGCGTGCGAGGGCTGGGCACGCTGAAGGCGTCAGCCCGTGGGGCTCGCCTTGGCTGTGCCCTGGCTCGGGTGGTCGACCAGCCCCGTCGGGCGGTGTCACCGTGGTGAGAGCGCGGCTTGAAGCTTCTCGATGGCACGTGACGAGTAGGACTTCACCGTGCCTGTCGAGATACCGAGCTCGGTCGCCGTCTCCTCGACCGAGAGGCCGAGCCAGTGCCGGAGGACGATCGTCTTGCGCTGCATCGGGGGCAGGTCCTGCAGCGCCGCCCACAGAGCGGATCGGTCCTCGACAGGAAGTGGCTCGGGTGCAGGAAGGTCGAGGTCGTCGTCGAGCCCCAGGACCTCCCGTCGCCGCGGGCGCCGGTGCTCGTCGATGTTCGTCCGCACGATGATCTGGCGGACGTAGGCCTCCTCACGCCCGTCGCGGTGCAACCGTGGCCACGCGGCGTACAGCTTGATGAGCGAGGTCTGCAGCACGTCCTCGGCGCGGTGCCAGTCGCCGCAGACCAGGAAGGCGAGCCGCCGCAGGTGGCGTTGTCGCGCCTGGACGAACTGGCTGAACTCCCTGTCCCGGTCGGCGAGACTCACCAGGCGGCCTGGGAGCGCTGTGCCGCCAGCCAGGCGTCGAACGACGGGTATCCGTCGCCGGCGGCGCGGGTGACCTGGGCGCCGAAGTAGCCGCTGGGTCCGATCTCCCAGAGGTGCCACCATCTCGAGCCGTCACCGAGCCTGACCACGTAGGCCACGGACCGCGCCGGCGCGACGCGGTCGAGGGGGTTGTCGACTTCTCGCACGACCGTGACGCCGGGAAGCACCTCGGGCATCCCGTCGACGAGCTTCGCGATCGGAGGCATGGGCCCGGACGCCGAGAACGTGACGCCTTGGTCCTTGCGGGCCTGCACCCACTCGGCGAAGCTCTCCGCACCGCGAGAGACGTAGGGGAAGCCCCCCTCGGGTGTGGTCAACCACCAGGACTCGACGCCCTGGTACGTGACGCGGAGAGCGGTGGACCGGTACGGCGCCGCCAGACCCAGCGGGTTTTCGACCTGCTCCACGACCTGGGCGCCCGGGTTGAGGCTGACCCTCCCGCGGGAGTCGACGTCGAGGGCACCGAACGCCACGCCGGTCTGGCGCGTGTAGAGCTCGGCGTCCGGGTCCGCGACGGGTGGACGCGCCGCTGCGACGACGTCCTTCAGCCACGCGCGGAAGGTGGTGCCCGCGATGGGCGCCACCACGTGGTCGGGGACGGAGTAGGTGAAGCCGTCGACCGCAGCATTCCAGGGCGCGTAGACCCAGGACTCCTCGCCCTCGCGGACGAGGTGCAGGCCGTAGGACCGGTCCGCGTGGCCGGCGCCGGCGGGCAGGTCGACCCGCTCGATCACCTCGACCCCGTCACCGAGGATCAGCTCGCCCCGACCGTCGACCGCGTAGCCCTTGATCCGCGCCAGGTCCCTGTCGTTCTCCGGGTCGTCGTACTCGGTCTGGATGGTGGGAGCCGGGATCGGCGGGGTCGAGACCTGCGAGGTGGTCGGGACGCTGACGTCGGCGGGCCCGTTGCCGACCAGTACGAAGCCGGTGCTGACCGCGGCGGCGATCCCGACCGCCGCCACGGCCCCGCTGGCGCGGCGGCGCTGGACGTGCCGTCGTCCGCGGGCGACGTACAGGGCGGGCGGGGGCCCATCCGGCTCACCCTTGAAGCAGTCGTCCAAGGCGCGTCCTAGGTCAAGGTCGTGTGCTTCCATGCCTGGTCTACGAGACGTGTCCTGGATGCGTTGCCACCAGGACGGAAACACTGGCGCCAATGACGTGGGGCCCGCGACATCGACGACGGCCCACGGGAGACGTCCCTGGTCTCCTGAGGACTGGATCAGGGCACGACCCAGTCCGCAAGCGTTCGAGCAGCCGCTCGGGAGCCACGACCGGGCCTCGTCGAGGCGCGCCCCGTCTGTTCGGGGAAGGAGACCCACCCTGGTCACTGCCTACTGGCCGGTCGAGGAGCGTGCTCGGCGTACCGTGGTCGCGAGCTCGATGAGCTCGGTGTCGGTGAGGCCGGCGGCGGTCAGCGTGAGGAACCCGCCGTCGCGGACCGGTCCGACGACGGTGGGGATGTCTTCGTCGCGGACGATCCAGGCCGGGTCGCCGTCGAGCACGGCGGTGCGGGATCCATCGGACAGGTCGTAGTCGGAGAATGTGTCGGCGGGTCGCAGATTCAGCGTCACCCGCTGGCTGCTCGAGCAGACACAGGAGTAAAAGTGCACCTCGTCGCCGGGGTACCGGGCCGCAGGGGCCACCGGGACGGCTTCGAAAAGGACGGGCAGACCGTAATCCGCCGGGTCAGCACCGTCCGGAATTACTGGGCCTCTCGGCGAATACACGGTTGGGCTCTCGATCGGTGTCTCGGTCGCCAACGGCGTGGCGGTGGCGAACGGCACCGACGACGACTGGGCGCCGGGCGACATCGCGGCCACGCCGAACGACGCCGCCCCGACCAGGGCGACCGAGGCGATCACGGTTGCGCCCTGACGGCGACGGCGGATCCGGGTGCCGCTGCGCACGGTGTGGGTTGCGAGGTGGTCGAGGTCGGGCGTGCCGGCGGGGTACTCGCGCAGGGCGCCCACGAGGCGTGCCACGGTCTCGGCGCGGTGGTGGTCGGTCATGAGTGCTCCAGGGTCGAGGGGGCGGTCAGGTGGGGGCGGAGCCGTACGAGCGCGCGACTGGCGCGGCTGCGGACGGCGTCCTGGGTGAGGTCGAGGGCGGCCGCGGTGTCGGCGACGGTGCGGTCCTCCCAGTAGCGCAGGACGACGACGGCCCGGTCGATCGGCGGCAACGACCGCAGGGCGGCCAGCAGGTCGAGGCGGTGGTCGGGTGACGCTTGCGGCGGGGAGCGTCGGATGTCGTCGCCGCTGATGTCGTCGCTCGGCACCTCGCTGCTGCGCCGCAGGCGGCGGTGGGACAAGAAGGCGTTGATGAGTGTCGTGTGGGCATAGCCGACGGGGTTGCCGGTGCGACTCACCCGTCGCCAGGACACGAACAGCTTGGTGTACGTCGTCTGGGCCAGGTCCTCGGCCAGGTGCGGGTCACCGCTGAGCAGGAGTGCGGATCGGTGCAGGCGCGCGCCGGTCTCGTGCACGAAGCGGGTGAAGTCCTCGTGCCGTCGGTGTGTCTGGTGGTCGTCCACACCTGTATGACGCCACGGGACCACAACAAATGTCAGCGGGTCTCGAGGTGGCGCACGTGGCGGAACCCGTCGGGCGCGCTGAGCGCGGCATGAGCGTGCATTCCCTGCGACAAGATGCGGCCATGGCTCTCACCGCCGCAGAGTTCGTCTCCCGACTCACGTCGAGGGTGCCCGAGTCCTCGACCACCGTGCGGAAGCACCTTGCCGAGCAAGGGGGTGAACTGCTGCTGCATCTGCTGGTCGCAGACCTGCGTCGGCAGGCGCTCGCCTGGTTCGAGGAAGGCAGCACCGACGCACTTGGGCGTCTCTTCGACGTGCTCGATACGGCCCTCGGCCAAGGCGACGAGTACGTCGACAACGCAATTGCCGTGTCGTTCGTCGAAGACCTCGGCTGGTGGGAACCAGACTTGCAGCCGTTCATTGCGGCCCTGCCTAGCAGCTTGGCGAACGAGATTGAGAGGCTGCGGAACCTCGGTAGGTGACCCATCCGCTCCTCGGCACGCCCGCGCACGGTCAGCGGCAGAGTCAGGTGTGTCAGCGTGTTCAGCCGCCCAGTCGTACTAGCCATGTTTCTACTGCCGTGAGGTCGGCCTGGGTTAGGCCGACACGGTGATCGACACGGAGTAGGTAGGACGGCTCGGTCCGGCTTGCCTCTACCCACGATCGGTCCGCATCTGAGATCTCGTCGTCAATCCACACGAGGGCTCGACCCTTGCCCCACGACAACAAGGCCTCGGTCTTCCAATGCACACCCGGTGGGACCCCCGCTTCAACTTCATCGGGCCACGCCACGACTGGCATGGGCGCTAGCCCGAGGAGGGGGCCAAGTACCTCGTTGGCTTCGTCTTCCCATGTCGTCGCCCACACCAGCTGCCCAGGCAGCTCGCTCAGTCGACGACCCAGTGAGGGGTCGACCCGCTCGAGGAGTGGGTTGTCGAAACCACGGCCGAAGGTCGGGTAGCCGGAGGCCCCGAACGGGATCAGAGGGCCATCGACGTCGAGGAAGATGATCGGCTGATCTGCTGATCTCGGCATCAACCGAGGGTAGGCGCCGACTCGCCCGACTCTTGGCAAGCGGCGGCGCTTGTTCTCGCGACGCCGGCCGGGCCGGTGGTCCCTTTTCAGCGACCGGTCAGGGTCGTTTTCGTGACGCTCACTTCGAGTCGTGGCGGCTCGTAGATCGCTCGAGTGCAGGACTGCCGAGCAATCCGAAGATACCGACGATCAGGATGAACAGGTTTCGTATGCCCCCTTCGCTTACAGCGACTCCGAGGATGCCAAGGCACATCCCCATCAGAGCCACCCAGACGTGCCACGAGCCGAAGAGATTTGGCGTCCGCCGACCATGAGTTGAGCTGTCTGCAGCATCCACCCGCTCAAGGTAGGCGATCGGCGACCATCCTGACTGACACGAACGTCCTGGCGGCTCGCGTTCGCGCTCGTGGCGGGGGTCTGATGGCCAGCGGGTCGGTCGGCCCGAGCCCGCTGTGCGGCTACTAGAGACTCGACTGCAGGATCGGGGTCTGGCCAGACTGCGGTCTAGGTGACTGGCTGGGTGGCTCTCTGTGCGGCTGCCCACCGGGTGTTGGTGTGGCTCTTCCATGGTCTGCGACCGGCTGGTCACCGTGGTCTGGTGTGGCTCGAGAAGGGACTGCTCTGCTCGTAGTAGCGCTGCCCACCCGACCGTCCTCAGGCCCCGTTTCGGGGCGCGGTCCGTTTCGGGAGGTGGGTGTTGAGCAGCAAGCAGCAGGTGGTTATCGGGGTCGATCCGCACAAGTTGTCGGCCACGATCGAGGTCGTCAATACGGTCGGGGTCAAGCTCGGCGAGGGTCGGTTCGCCACCGACAAGGCGGGGTTCGCCGCGATGTGGGGTTACGTCAATCGTCTCGAGTCCGACCGGGCGCGGCGGGTGTGGGCGGTCGAGGGCGCGAATGGGGCGGGCCGGTCGGTGGCGCAGCGGCTGCTTGCTGCTGGCGAGCGGGTGGTCGATGTGCCGGCCAAGCTGGCGGCTCGGGTCCGGTTGTTCGACACCGGTCACAACCGCAAGACCGACGCCCTGGACGCTCATTCGATCGCGATGGTCGCGGTCAGCTCTGAGCACCGCGACGGGCTGCGGGAACTATGCGAGGACGGTGAGCTCGAGGCGATCCGAATGTTATGCGACCGCCGCGACGAGCTGTCGCGTCAACGGGTCCAGACGGTCAACCGGATCCACCGGCTGCTGGCCGAGCTGGTGCCGGGAACGAAGAAGAAGGACCTCTCCGCCCAGCAGGCCAAGGCGATCCTGGCGACCGTGCGTCCGCGCGACATCGCCAGCAAGACCCGCCGGCGGATGGTCGTCGAGCTGATCGATGACCTGGTTCGCCTCGACCGGCGGCTCAAGGCCATGAAAGCCGACCAAGCCGCCGCAGTGCGCGAACGCGGCTCGAGCCTGCTCGACCTGTACGGCATCGGCCCGGCAGGTGCAGCCCGGATCCTGGCCGACGTCGGCGACGTGAGGCGGTTCGCTGACAGGAACCGGTTCGCGTCGTGGACTGGCACCGCACCACTCGACGCCTCCTCCGGTGAGCAGATCCGCCACCGACTCTCACGGGCCGGGAACCGGCGGATGAACCACGTCATCTACCTCGCTGCGGTCGTGCAGATCCGCAACGACACCCCCGGCCGGGACTACTACCGACGCAAGCTCGCCGCCGGCAAGACCCCACTCGAAGCACTGCGATGCCTCAAGCGCCGCATCAGCGACGCCATCTACCGCCAACTGCTCGCCGACGCCCGACGCGACGCCGAGCCGGCTGCTGCCACGGACCATGTCGATGACCAAGCTGGGTCCAAAGAGGCCGACGGGCCAGCGGATGGCGCGGGCCCGGGAGGGCACTGCGGGGCGACTCAAGAATCCAGCGCGACCGACCTGACCCCGCACATCGGCACTTCGGATAAGCCACTCCACGGACCCGCAGAACCGACGCTACAACCGCCTGCTGCGCAACCGGAAGAGCTCAGGAACCAGGCCCTACAACGCGTCCCTTGACACAGAAGGGAGCCATGGTCGGGCG
>NZ_JBZUJV010000014.1:0-98236 GCF_058559815.1 Nocardioides sp. WJ219 | reverse complement strand
GTTCTGACCCAACAGACAATGCACCTCACCACGACGCACATCCAGGTCCACCCCACCCAACGCACGCACCGAGGAGAACTCCTTCACGATGCCCGTCATCTGGAGCAGCTCACCACCCGGAACGGCGTCCTTGGCCGGTACGGTCGGCTCGTTCACCGTCGCGTCGGTCTTGCCGAGATCGGGCATCTCGTCCCCTCGTGATGTGCTGTGACTGCGCTCACAGATTTGGGCGCGAGCACAAAGTAGACCGTCTTCTGTCATCAGGGCAAGTAGTTCTGACTAACAACTGTGCAAATGTCCGTTTTGGTTCGTCCAAAAGGGGGTGGTGGGACGCTCAGTCGCTGGTGGAGAACGCTGCGTCGAACGCCGCCGACGGCGGGTCGAACGCCAACCGACGCACGAACTCCAACGCCTCCGGAGCACCCACCAACCGATCCATCCCCGCGTCCTCCCACTCCACCGAGATCGGACCGTCATACCCGATCGTGTTCAACATCCGGAAGCACGCCTCCCACGGCACGTCCCCGTGCCCGGTGGAGACGAAGTCCCACCCCCGACGCGGATCCGCCCACGGCAGGTGCGACCCCAACCGACCATTACGACCATTACCCACCTGACGCTTCGCGTCCTTGCAGTCCACGTGGTAGATCCGGTCCTTGAAGTCCCAGATGAACGAGACCGGATCCAGGTCCTGCCACACGAAGTGCGACGGGTCCCAGTTCAACCCGAACGCCTCCCGATGCCCGATCGCCTCCATCGTCGCCACCGTCGTCCAGTAGTCATAGGCGATCTCCGAGGGATGCACCTCATGAGCGAACCGCACCCCACACTCATCGAACACGTCCAGGATCGGGTTCCACCGATCAGCAAAATCCCGGTAGCCGGCCGCGACCATCTCCTCAGACGCCGGCGGGAACATCGCCACGTACTTCCAGATCGCCGACCCCGTGAACCCCACCACCGTGTCCACCCCCAGACGCTGCGCAGTCCGCGCAGTCAGCTTCATCTCCTCCGCGGCGCGCTGGCGCACGCCCTCCGGGTCCCCATCACCCCACACCCGGCTCGAGAGGATCGCCTCGTGGCGGGCATCGATCGGGTCATCACACACCGCCTGACCCTTCAGGTGGTTCGAGATCGCGTACACCTTCAAGTTGTACTTCTCCAACACGTCCAGCTTGCCCTGCACGTACGCGTCGTCCTCCGCCGCCTGCCACGGATCCAGGTGATCACCCCAGCACGCGATCTCCAGACCGTCATACCCCCACCCCGACGCCAGACGCGCCACCTCCTCGAACGGCAGATCGGCCCACTGACCGGTGAACAGGGTGATCGGACGCGGCATGACGACTCTCCTCAGGACTCGGTGTCGGTGTTGGTACTGGTGTCGGTGGCACCGCCGGTGGCGAGGCGCACCAGCAGGTCGCGGACGTCGGTCGCGGCGATGCGCTCGGCCTTGACCGACGGGTCGGAGCAGATCAGCACCGGCCCCTCCTCGGGGCGCGCAGGCAGCCGGCCGTGGCTGCCGCTGACCGGCGCGGGGTCGAGGGGGACGACGCTCATCGCGTAGCGCAGGCCGACCTTCTTGCGCACCAGGGTCAGCCCCGCCTTGGCCTTGACCAGCTTGTCGTCGGGGTCCAGGAAGAGCTCGGCCGGGTCGTAGCCGGGCTTCTTGTGGATCTCGACGGCCTTGGCGAAGTCGGGCGCGTTGGCGTCGTCGAGCCAGTAGTAGTAGGTGAACCACGCGTCGGGCTCGGCGACCAGCACCAGCTCGCCGGCGCGCTCGTGGTCGAGGCCGTGCTCGGCCTGCGCCTCGCGGTCGAGCACCTGGTCGACGCCGTCGAGGCCCTCGCAGAGCGCGCGCACCCGCGGCAGGTCGGCGGGGTCCTTGACGTAGACGTGGGCCACCTGGTGGTCGGCGACGGCGAAGGCACGCGACGTCCAGGGGTCGAGCAGCTCGCCGGTGGCGTTGTGGTGCACGTGCAGCAGGCCCTCGCGGCGCAGCAGCCGGTTGACGTCGACCGGCCGGGAGGCGTTGGTGATGCCGTACTCGCTGAGCAGGACGACGGTGGTCCCGGTGCGCTCGGCGTCGTCGAGCAGCGGGGCGAGCACGCCGTCGACCTCGCGGGCGGCGGCGACGGCCTGCTCGCTGTCGGGGCCGAAGCGCTGCAGGTCGTAGTCGAGGTGCGGCACGTAGACCAGCGTCAGGTCGTGCTCGGGCATGACCTCGCGGGCGGCGGCGACGATCCACCGCGAGCTGGCGATGCCGGCGGTGGGACCCCAGTAGGTGAACAGGGGGAAGTCGCCGAGCTTGTCGGTGAGGCGGTCGTGCAGCTCGGGCGGCCACGTCCAGCAGTCGGGGGACTTGCGGCCGTCGGCGTGGTAGACGGGGCGTGGCGTGACCGTGGAGTCGACGTCGGCACCCATGGCGTACCACCAGCACACGTTGGCGACCTTGTAGCCCGGTCGCTCGCGGCGGATCACGTCCCAGAGCTTCTCGCCCTGCACGAGCGCGTTGTGCTGGCGCCACAGCAGGACCTCGCCGAGGTCGCGGAAGTACCAGCCGTTGCCCACGATGCCGTGGTCGCGCGGGAGCTTGCCGGTCAGGAACGTCGACTGCACCGAGCAGGTGACCGCCGGCAGCACGGTGCCCAGCTCGGCGGAGAAGCCGGACGCCGCGACGCGCTGCACGCGCGGCATGTGCCGCAACAGGTCGGGGGTCAGGCCGACGACGTCGACGACGAGGAGTCGGTCGGGAACGGTCACGGGGTGGTGGCTCCTTCCATCACGGGCAGCCCCAGCGCGACCAGGCGGTCGCGGGCCCAGGCGATCTCTGCGGCGATCCCGGCCACGAGGCCGGCGTCGTCGCGGGGGCGCAGCTCGGGCGGCAGGACGCCCCAGGTGTAGGTCTCGACCTCGAGGTGGTCGACGACCGGGTGGTCGCCGCCGACCAGCGCCGCGAGGCCGGCCTCGAGGTGCGGGCGGGTGCTCCGCAGCGGCGGCTCGGGGTCGGCGTGCACCGGCACGTGCACGTGGACCCGCCACGGACGGCGTCCGGGCAGCGGCTCGCCGCCGGCGCCGTCCAGGCCGAGTGCCTCGTCGAGGTCGTCGCGGCCGGTCACCCGGGCCCCGACCACCTCGCGGGTCTGGTGCAGGAACCGGCCCTCGGACCAGCCCTCCAGGGCCGTGCGGGTCTCGGTGTCGCCGGGCCGTGCGGCGTGCAGCGCCGCGGAGGCCTGCACCTTGACCACGCGCAGACCGGCCTCGTCAAGTGCCGCGAGCGCCTCGGCGACCTCCTCGAAGCCGACGGCGAGGTGGCAGGTGTCGACGCAGACACCGACCAGCCCGGGGTCGAGGTCGGCCAGCCACGCCAGCCGCCCGGCCGCGTCGGCGGCGGTCTCGACGAGGCAGCCGGGCTCGGGCTCGAGTCCAACCCGGACCGGGCGGCCGACCTCGTCGGCCAGTGCGGCGAGCCCGTCGGAGAGGCGGCGGAGGTGGTCGGCGGCGACGCGGTCGCGGTCGTCGGGCCACGGGGTGCGCCAGGCGAGCGGCAGCGTGGAGACGCTCCCCCGGGCGGCGTCGTCGGGCATCAGGTCGGCCAGCACGCGGGCGCAGTCGAGGGTGAAGTCGAGACGCGCGGCCTCGGCCCAGTCGGGGTGGTAGACGGCCTTCTTGACGACGTCGTCGTGGAAGCCGCGGTAGGGGAAGGCGTTGACGGTGACGACCTCGAGCCGCTCGGCACGGAGCACGGCACGGACCCGGTCGCGCGCGCCGGCGTCGGAGACCAGCTCGTGGGCCACCGCGGCCGGCAGCCAGAGGCCGACGCCGAGGACGTCGGCGTCGAGGGCCGAGCGGACGCCGCCGGCGTAGGTGCGCAGCTGGGCGAGGATGCCGTCGACGGTCTCGGCGGGGTGGACGTTGCTGCCGTAGGAGAGGTGGACGACGCTGCCGTCGGGGTGGCGGAACCTCACGACGTGCGCTCGCCGCGGAGCACCGAGCTCCCCTCGAACGTGTCGGTGGCCTCCACCTGCGGTGCCTCGAGCAGCAACCGGCCGCTCTGGCCGTAGAACTCGACGGGGTTGCGCCACAGGACGCGGTCGACGTCGTCGTCGGAGAAGCCGGCCGCCAGCATCGCCTCGCCGGTCTTGAGCGTGGTGAGCGGGTCGCTGCGGCCCCAGTCGGCGGCGCTGTTGACCAGCACCCGGTCGAGGCCGCGGCGCTCGAGGATGGCGACCATGCGGTGGGGGTCCATCTTGGTGTCGGGGTAGATCGAGAAGCCCATCCACGACCCGGCGTCGTCGACGACGTCGACGGTCACCTCGTTGAGGTGGTCGACCAGGACGTGCTCGGGCGGCAGGCCCACGGCGGCGACGAGGTCGAGGGTGCGGCGGGTGCCGGCCAGCTTGTCGCGGTGGGGGGTGTGCACCATCGCGGGCAGCGCGTGCTCGCCGGCCAGCTCGAGCTGGCGGGTGAACACCGTCTCCTCGGCCTCGGTCATCGAGTCGAAGCCGACCTCGCCGACGGCGACGACGCCGTCCTTGGCGAGGTAGCGCGGCAGGAGGTCGAGCACCGGCAGGCAGCGCGGGTCGTTGGCCTCCTTGGGGTTGAGCGCGATCGTGCAGTGGTGGCTGATGCCGAACTGGGCGGCCCGGAACCGCTCCCAGCCCAGGAGGGCGTCGAAGTAGTCGATGAAGGAGTCGACGCCCGTGCGGGGCTGCCCGAGCCAGAACGCCGGCTCGACGACGGCGCGCACGCCGGCGGCGTACATCGCCTCGTAGTCGTCGGTGGTGCGCGAGGTCATGTGGATGTGCGGGTCGAAGATGCGCATCAGGACTCCTGGGGGTGGCTGCGGTCGAGCAGGGCCTGCGCGTCGTCGGGCACGGCCCGGCCGGCGGCCCGGCGCTCGGTTGCGTAGGACTCGACCATGGTGAGCAGGGCGGGGTCGGTGCGCTCGCCGAGCCCGGAGACCAGGTGGAGCGGGACCCCGACGAACAGGCACTTGAGGACGGCCTGGCGGAACGCGTCGGTGTCGAGGAGCCCGGCCCCGGCGGGCGCGAGGGCCGCGGCGACGAGGCGGACGTCGTTGGTGCGCAGCGCGTCGTGGACCAGCGCCTCGGCCGGGCCGGCACGGTCGGCGTCGACCAGCACGCCGAGGCCGAGCAGGACCGCGCGGCGCTCGGCGGCGTCGCCGAAGCGGTAGAGGTCGGCGACCTCCTGCGCGAGCCGGTCGGGGTCGTCGGCCAGCGCCTCACCGAGCGCGGCCAGCAGCCGCACGCGGACGACGTCCTCGATGCGCTGGTCGCCGGGTGCGGCGTCGGCGGACGGGGCGGCCGGGGTGCGGCCGATCTCGCGGGCGGCGGCGGGGAAGCGGGTGCGGATGCGGGCCGGGTCGGCGCGCACCTCCTCCAGCGCGGCGTCGAGCCGGGCCTGCACCTCGTCGTCGATGGACACGGTCACCGGCTCACCAGCTCTCGGGAGTTGTCCTCGGCCTCGCGCAGCAGGCGCAGGGACCGCTCGGCCACGACGGGGGCGGCGTGCGCCTGCCGCGGCAGCTCGAGCGCGGCCAGGCCGGCGTAGCCGACGTCGAGGAGCGCGCCCAGCGCCTCCACGAAGTCGACCTCGCCGGTGCCGATCTCGAGGTGCTCGTGGACGCCCTCGACCATGTCGTCGACCTGGACGTTGGCGATCAGGTCGCCGGCACGGTGGATGGTCTCGGCCAGCCCGCGCGGCTCGTTGCAGACGACGTGGCCGAGGTCGAGGGTGACCCGCAGCGAGTCGGGGTCGCCGAGGCGGCGGCGCAGCTCGAGCACACCGTCGAGGGTATCGACCAGCATCCCGGGCTCGGGCTCGAACGCGCACACGACGCCGCGCTCGGTCGCGAGCGCGAGGACGGCGGCGACGCCCTCGACCAGGCGGTCCCAGCCGGTGTCGTCGTCGACGCCGGCCGGCAGCACGCCCGACCAGAACGACACGGCCTCGGCGCCCAGGTCGGCGGCGACCTCGACCGCGCGGTGGAGGTAGTCGACGCGGCGGTCGCGGCCGTCGTCGGAGACGAACGTCGGCTCGTGCTTGTGCCGGGGGTCGAGCAGGTAGCGGGCGCCGGTCTCGACGACGACGGCCAGCCCGCGCCGCTGGAGGTGGTCGGCGACCGCGGCGGTGCGCGCCGGCAGCTCGGGGGCGAACGGGTCGAGGTGGAGGTGGTCGAGGGTGAGCGCGATGCCGTCGTAGTCGAGGTCGGCGAGCAGGTCGATCGCGTCGCCGAGGCGGTGGCTGGTCAGCCCGTTGGTGCCGTAGCCGTAGCGCAGGCCGGGGCTCATGTCGGCGAGAGCTTCTTGGACGCCAGCGACGCGGCGGGGGCGGCGGCCAGCAGTGCGACGGCCGTGCGCGGGGCGTCGGAGCCGGCCAGCAGGCCGGCCTGGAGAGGCACGAGGCCGCGGATGCCGGCGCCGGTGGCGGCCCGGACCGTGCCGGCGCTGGGGTCGGAGATCGCCTTGGCCTGCGCCCGGCCCACCGCCACGGCGTACGCCGCCGCGAGGGCGGCCGGCAGCAGCCCGCGCACGCCGCGTCCCTTGCCACGGGCGCGCAGGGCGGTGAGGCCGGCGACGGCGCTGGTGGCGGCGGTGACGGCGGCGGCCGTCGAGGCGCGGGTGCCGTGCACCTCGCCCCGGCTGAGCGCGGTCACGCCGGCGGTGTGGGCGGCGACCAGCAGCGCCGGCGCGGCGGCGGCGCGTGCCGACCCGCCGGCGCCGAGGACGACGTCGAGCCCGCGGGACGCGGCCATCGCGGCCGGTCCGGCGGGACCCTCCTTGAGCACGAGGTCGTAGGACCAGACGACGGCGGTGAGCAGGGCCGCGGTGCGGGCGGCCGGGCGGCCGCCGGCCAGCGCCGCGGTGGCGATGCCGGCGACGGAGAGGCCGCCGGCGATGCCGAGCGCGGTGGACGGCGCGACCCGGCCCGACGGGATGGGCCGCTCGGGCCGCTCGACGGCGTCGAGGTCGCGGTCGGCGTAGTCGTTGAGGGCCATGCCGGCCCAGTAGAGGCAGATCGAGGCGACCGGCATCAGCGCGGCGCGGGGCGTCAGGGCCCCGAGGGCGGCCGCCCCGGCAAGGGTGTCGCCCGGGACGCTCAGCGCCGCGGGGGCGCGGACCAGCTCGGCGAGGTCGGCCAGGCTGGGTCGAGGGGTCACCGGGCGAGTCCTGCGCACCAGGAGACCAGGGCGTCCCACTGGGCACCCAACCGGTGCTCCCCGGTACCCGCAGGATCCTTGAAGAAGAACCCCAACGCACCCTGGGGACCACTCCGCCCCGCCTCGTGGGCCCGAGCGGTCAACCGCGCCAGGTCCAGCACCAACGGAGCCGCCAACGCCGAGTCACACCCCGACCACGTGAACTGCAGACTCATCCGCACCCCCAAGAACCCCTCGAAGGACACGTGGTCCATCGCGGTCTTCCAGTCGCCCAGGTCGGCGACGTAGTCGATGTGCATCGGCCCGTCGACCGGATGACCCAGCATCGCCTCCAGACCACCCCGCTTCGAGGCCGTCTTGCTGGCAGCGGCGGCGGGGTCGGCCAGTGTCGCTCCGTCCCCGCCGCCGAGCATGTTGTACGACGCCCACGACCGCACCCGCAGCGCGCGGGTGGCGAACATCGGTGCCAGCGCCGACTTCACCAACGTCTCACCCGTCTTGCCGTCACTACCGGCCCACGGCACCCCAGCCCGCTCCGCGGCCTGCGCCAACGCCGGCAGCCGCGACCCCGGGCTCGGCGTGAACGACACATAGGAACACCCCGCACGAAACGCCGCCAGCGCATAGACCGACGACACCGGCAACGGCGAGTCCCCCGCGGCCAGGGCCGCGTCCAGGACATCCAGATCAGCCAACGCACCCACCGGCGCAGCCGGAGCCTCGGTACTGGCCACGTCGACCACCACCACCCGGTCCAGGCCCTCGGCCTCACCGAACGCCACCAGGTCCGCGACCAGCCGGTCCACCTCACCACCCTGGGTGGTGCCCTGGGTCGCACTAGCGCTGGTCTCGATGCCCGGACGGATCCGCCGATCAACGGCCTCCAGCTCCTCGGCCACCAACGGCAACAACCCCGCCGGCAGCACCCCACCATGAGCCAGCTGCTCAGCCCGCTTGGTCAACGAACCGTCCGCCACGTCATGGCCACCGAAGACCAGGCCACCCACCGCGGGCAACCCGGCCCGGGCCACCTCCGGCAGCTGGGAGACCAGCCCCACGCTGTCGGTCAACCCTGCGCGCAGCGCCAGGGCGCCGACGATCGTGGTCGTCGCCACCGAGCCGCGAGCACCCACCAGCCAGATCCCGGTCCGGGCGACCCGGTCCTCGGTCGTCAACGTGATCGCCCCTGCATCGTGGTCTCGTGGTGGCGCAGCTCAGTCCCGGGCCGCGACGGCCGGTGACGCCCGTCACTACCGAAGTTAGGAGTCTTTCGCTCCTGCGTCAAGCAAAAGTAGGTCACATCCCGACGTTAACTCCGGGGCGGGGTGTGGCTCCCAGGATGGCACAGCCGGCGGTCACCGGGCCCGGGGTCGTCCCCTGCCCTGGCTCTTCCCGGCCGGTCGGCCCGCCGGCTTCCCCGCCGACCTCCCCGCCGGCTTCCTGGCTGGGGGGCGCGGCGGCTTCCCCGACCGGCTCGCGACCCGTGCCGCCGGCGGCCCGGCCGGGACCGGCTCCGGGCCGGGGCCGCGGAACGGGCGCCACCAGTTCCACTTGCCGAGCAGCGCCATCACGGCGGGCAGCAGCAGGCCGCGGGCCACGGTCACGTCGAGCACGACGGCGACGACCATGCCCACGCCGACCTCCTTGACCGCGATCAGCTCGCCCAGCACGAAGCCGCCGAAGACGATGCCGATGCACACCGCGGCCGCGGTCACGACCGGTCCGGTGGCGGTGATCCCGGCCAGCACCGCCTGGTTGTTGGCATCGCGGCTGTCGTCGCGCCGCCGGTCCCACTCCTCCTTGATCCGGGAGAGCAGGAAGACCTCGTAGTCCATCGACAGGCCGAAGATGAAGACGAACAGCAGCAGCGGGGTGGTGATGTCGAGGGCACCCCAGGGCTCGATCCCGAGCAGCCCGGCGCCCCAGCCCCACTGGAAGACCGCGACCATCACGCCCAGGGTCGCGGCGAGCGTGAGCAGGTTGAGCACCAGGGCCTTGAGCGGGACGACGACCGACCCGGTCAGCGCCAGGAGCAGCACGAACGTCGCCACCAGCACCAGGCCGAGCGCGACGGGCAGCCGGTCGCGGGTGGAGTCCTTGGCGTCGACGAGCTCCGCGGCCGGACCGGCCACCTGCAGCGGCGGCCCGTCGAGGGCCCGGAGGTCGCGGACGAGCTGCTGGGCGCGCGGCCCGGCTGCCGGCCCCTCGGGGATGACCTCGATCCAGGTGACCTCGGCCGCGGCGGGGATGTAGTCGAGGTGGGCGGCCGAGTCCGCGTCGGGCAGGTCGCCGTAGGTGTCGAGCAGCGCGCGCACCTCGTCGTAGGTGCGCTCGCCGTCGACGAGCACGTCGAGCGGCTGGATGCTGCCCTCGTCGAACTTCTCCCGGAGCAGCTCGTAGGACCGGCGCTCCTCGCTGTCGGCGGGGAGGGTCCGGGCATCGGAGTTGGCGAGCTCGACCTGGGTCAGCGGGACGCTGAGCACCAGCAGGCCCGAGGCCACGGCGACGGCCACCAGCCAGGGCCAGCGCTGGGCGAAGCGGGTCGTGGTCGCCAGGACGCCCGGCCCGCGGCGGCGACGGATCCGCCACACCCAGGTCTGCTGGCCCCGGGCGGGGATGTGGCGGTGGCCGATCGCGACCAGCGCCGGCACCAGGGTCAGTCCGGCGACGGTCGCGAGCGCCACCACCAGCAGGCCGCCGAGCGCCATCGCGCCCAGGAGCGGGTCGGCGAAGACGAACAGCCCGGCCATGGCGGTGGTGACCGCGAGCCCGGAGACGAGGACCGCCCGTCCGGCGGTGGCGGTCGTGCGCCGCAGCAGCACCTCGAGCACGGCGTCCGGGTCGGCCGCCGCCTCCTCGCGGAAGCGGAAGATCATCAGCAGGCTGTAGTCGACGGCGAGGCCGACGCCGAGCAGGGTGACGACGTTGACGGCGTACTCGTTGATCGAGACGACGTCGGCCAGCACCGTCAGCGCGAGCAGGGTCGTGGCGATCACCGACAGGGCGGCGACGAGCGGGAGCGCCGCGGCCCGGAGCCCGCCCAGGATGAGCACCAGCACGACGCACAGGACCACCAGCGCGATCGACTCCCCGCGGACGGTGTCGGCGATGGCCTGGTCGGCAAAGGTGCGCTCGGCCAGCAGCTCACCTCCGACGAGCACCTGGGGCGCGTCCACGGCGTGCAGCGCGTCGGCTACCTGGTCGGCGACGCGGAGCGCCTCCTCGTCGTCGAGCGCCCGGTCGAGCTCGACGATCACCAGCGAGCTCTGGGAGTCCTTGCCGATGACGCCGCCGGCGGTGTAGGCGTCGAAGACCGTGTCGACGCCGTCGATCTCGCGGATCTGGTACATGATCTCGCTGGCCTGGTCGACCAGGTCGATCGAGAAGTAGTCGCGGCCGGCGATGACGGCCACCACCTTCTCGCCCTCGGGATCGAGCTCGGCGAGCCGCGCCTCGGCGACCGACGACTCGGCGTCGGGCCGCAGCCCGTCGAGCGTCTCGGTCTTGTCGTAGACCGCGCCGCCGAGGACGGCGCCAGCGATCGCGATCGCGACCCAGGTGCCGATGACCGCCAGGCGCCACCGGGCCAGCCAGCCGCCCAGCCGGGCCAGCACCCCGCCCCCGCTCTCGGGCGGGCCGGTGCGCGGGCGGTCAGCGCTCATCGAGCAGCGCGGTGACGGCGTCGGAGTGGAAGAACGGCTCGAGCTCGGCGCGCAGCCAGCGCTCGAGGACGCCGGACTCGCGCAGCCGCGCGACCACGGGCGGCGCCACCCGGAGGGCCGCGGCCACCAGGTCGGCGCGCCCGAGCCCGCGCTCGGCGAGCACGTCGTCGGGCGTGTAGCCGCCGTACTGCTCGAGGAACGTGTCGACCACCTTGTGGACGAAGGAGACGGTGTGCGGGTGGGCGAGCGTCGTGGTCACGAGGTCCTGGACGGCGCCCGCGACGGCGACGAGCTCGTCGGCCGGGCCGCGCTCGCCGAGCCCCCGCACGGGTTCGGCGGCGACGAGGTCCCAGACCTGCAGGGCGGCCGCGCGGGTGGTGGGGTCGCGCAGGGTCTCGACCAGGATCGCGTTGAGACGGCGCACGGCGAGCGTGCCGCCCTTGCCGACCGTGTCGCCCAGCATCCCGCCGAGCAGGCCGTCGAGCTGCTTGTCGGCTGCGCCGGCGACCCCGGTGGCGGCGGACAGGCCGAGGGAGAACAGGGACCCGAGCCCCGGCACCCGGTTGGCGACGGCCTGGTTGGCCTGGACGAGCTCGGCGACGACGCGACCCATGAACTGGGTCGCCATCGCACCGACCAGCGGGTTGTCCGTCAGCCGCTCGAGCGCGCGCTCGAGCGCCGGGGTGAGGTCGTCCAGCGCGTCGAGCAGGGCCTCGACCTGCTCGCGCTCGACGACGTCGCTCAGCGGGAACGGCTTCGCCGGGCCCTCGCGCAGCACGTCGCGCACGACCTCGCGCAGGGCCGCGGCGCCGGCGCCGCCGGGGGAGGTGGTCAGGGCGCGGGTGACGGCGTCCTTGACCCGGTCGGCGTCGACGAGGTCGGCGACCTGCTGGTCGCCGACGGCGTCGAGGACCAGGCCGGCCAGGTGGGCCACGAAGCCCTCGGGGCCGGTGTCCTCGAAGCGCGCGAGGTGGTGGGCGACCTGGGCGTCGAGGAGGCGCCCGGCCAGGGAGTCAGCGGACAAGGCCGGCCTCCAGCTCGGCGAGACCGTCGGCCAGCGACACCGCGGGCGTCCAGCCCCAGCGCCGCGCCCGGTCGGCCAGCACCTGGCCGGTCCACGCCGGCTCGTCGACCCAGACCGGCTCGACGCCGACCGCACGGGCGACGGCGCCGAGGTAGTCGCCCCAGGTCGCGGGCTCGCCGGCCACGTTGACCGGCGTGCAGGCACCTGCGACCGGGCCGGTCTCGGGGTCGTCGGTGGTCACGACCCGCCCGCAGGCGAGGTCGGCGGCCAGCGCGGCCAGGTCGGTCACGTGGACCCAGGCGAACGACTTCCGGGGCGAGGCGTGCCGCTCGCGCTCGTCGTCGCGGACGGCGGCCGGGCGCAGGGTGTTCCAGATCGAGCTCTCGCCGGCCCCGAGGATCGCCGGCGGCCGGAGCAGCACCCGGGTGGGGCCGTCGACGGCGGCCAGCGCCAGGTCGAGGTCGCGCTTGGTGGCGGCGTAGTCGCCGGCCTCGTCGGGCGCGAGCGGACCAGACTCGTCGACGTCGCCCTGCCCCGGGGATCGGTCGTAGACGGCCGCGGTGGAGACGTGCACCACCCAGGTGACGCCGGCGTCGGCCGCGGCCCGGGCGAGCGTCGTGGTGCCCTCCACGCCGACGCGCTGCTGGGTCGCGCGGTCCTCGCCCATCGGGTGCACGGTGGTGACGACGGCGTCGGCACCGGCCACCACGTCGGCCGCGAAGTCGGGGTCGGTGAAGTCACCGACGCGCTCGTCGACGTCGCCGGTGGTCGGCGCGGTGCCGGCGCGGCGTACGACGGCGCGCACGGTGGCACCGCGCTCGGCCAGCGCCGCGCAGACGTGGGCGCCGACGAGCCCGTTGGCGCCCGTCACGACGACCACGGGGGTGGGAGCGAGGGAGGTCATGCGGTCAACCCTGGCACGGCGGTCAGCGGCCCAGCACCTCGCGCAGCGCCGCGAGCACCAGCAGCGCCGCGTCGGGCCGGGCGTTGTGGCCCATCAGCCCGATCCGCCAGACCGTGTCGGCGTACGGCCCGGCCCCGGCGCCGATCTCGATGCCGTGCCGCTCCAGCAGCTCTCGTCGTACGCCGGCGGCGTCGACGCCGTCAGGGACCTCGACCGTCGTCAGCTCGGGCAGCCGGCTGCCCTCCTGGGCGAACAGCTCGAGCCCGAGCTCCTCCAGGCCGTCCTGCAGCTGGCGACCGGCGGCCTCGTGGCGCGCCCAGACCGCCGGCAGGCCCTCGTCGAGGATGCGGGCCAGGCCCGCGTGCAGGCTCACGACCATCGCGACCGGGGCGGTGTGGTGGTAGGTGCGCTTGGCGGTGCCCTTGCTGCTGGCCTCGCCGACGTAGCCGCCGAGCAGGCCCAGGTCGAGGTACCACGAGCGCGGCCTCTCGACCCGCCGTTCCCACGCGCGCTCGCCGATGGTGAACGGCGCCAGGCCAGGCGCGACGCCGAGGCACTTCTGGGTGCCGGCGTAGCCGAGGTCGACGCCCCAGTCGTCGGCGCGCAGCTCGATGCCCCCGATCGAGGTGACGGCGTCGACCAGCAGGCACGCGTCGGGGAGGGACGAGCGCAGGGCCGCACCCAGGGCGGCGATGTCGGAGCGGGCCCCGGTGGAGGTCTCGGCGTGCACGGCCGCGACGACCTTCGGCGACGGGTGCGCCGCGACCACGCGGTCGACGTCGACCGGCGTGCCCCAGTCGTGCTCGACCGGCACCACCTCGGCGCCGCACCGCGACGCCACCTCGACCATCCGCTGGCCGAAGAGCCCGTTGACCGCGACCACCACGACGTCGCCGTCGGAGACGGTGTTGACGAACGCCGCCTCCATCCCGGCCGACCCGGTGGCCGACAGCGGCAGCGTGCGCGCGTTGTCGGTGCCCCAGACCTGGCGCAGCATCGCGCAGGTCTGGTCCATCAGCTCCACGAAGGCCGGGTCGAGGTGGCCCAGCAGCGGGAGGCCGAGGGCCGACGTCGCCTCGGGGTAGGGGTTGGACGGGCCGGGTCCGAAGAGCTTGCGCTCGAGCACGGTCATGCCGGAAACCTACCGACCCGCGCGGTGCGCCAGGGCCCGCGCGCCGCTGCGGTGCACCACCCACCCGGCGACCACCAGCAGCGCGCCGAACGCGAGGAACGCGAGGTCCCACGACAGGGGTGCGCCGAGGTCGTCGCGCAGGTGGTGCACCCCGAGGAGCTGGTGGTTGACCAGGCCCTCGACGAGGTTGAACAGCCCCCACCCCGCGAGGACCAGTCCCACGTGGAAGCGCCACGTGGGCGCGAGCCTGCCCCGCTGCCACGCCGACAGCGCCAGGAGCGACGCGGCCAGCAGACAGACCCACGTGGCGACGTGGAACAGCCCGTCGGCCAGGGTGTTGGCCTCCAGGCCCGCCAGCGTCGTCGTCGGGTAGTCGTCGACGTCGCTGACCATGTGGTGCCACTGCAGCACCTGGTGCAGCACGATCCCGTCGACGAACCCGCCGAACCCCACGCCGTACAGGAGCCCGAACGTCTTGGTGGGTGGGGCGCCGCTGGTCCCGGTGGTGCGGCTCTGGAGAGGGGTGGCCATGCCGGGCGGTACCCAACCTCAGGACGCCGGCGCCACCGACCTGACCCACATCGAGGCGATCTGGTCGACGCTGGACTCGTCGAGACGGTAGAGCGTGAGCGAGAAGATCACGGCGGTGCCGAGCGCGGTGCGGGCGACGACGTAGTCGAGGCCGGGGTCGATCTCGCCCCGCTCGACGCCGCGCTCCCAGATCGGGCGCATGTAGACGTCGGACGACCCGCCGACGGTCTCCTGGAAGACCCGGTTGGCGGCGTCGTCGGCGATGGCCCGGCCCAGCTGCGGCCCGAGCGTGGCACGCTGGGACGGCGTGTTGACGGTGGGCACCACCCCGCGCACCACGGCCCGGACGTCGCCGAGCAGGGTGCCGGTGTCGACCGGCTCGACCGGGATCGAGGCCCGGGCGTTGACCGCCATCACCACCTCGTCGCGGTTGCGGAACCGTCGGTAGACGGTCGGCTTGCCCACCCCCGCGCGCTCGGCGATCGCATCCATCGTGAGCTCGGCGTAGCCGTGCTCGGTGATCAGCTCCTCGGTGGCGTCGAGGATGCGCTCCTCGATGCGTGGATCACGCGGGCGGGCCATCGTCGTCCTCCTGGTGGTCGCGGCCATCGTCTCGTGCCGCCGGTGCCGTGCTGGATCCGGGTACGCCGACAGCGGCCGGGCCGTGGAGGCCCGGCCGCTGCCGGCGGTGCTCGTCGATGATCAGGCCTTCCCGACCTTGCCGGTGAAGGGCGAGTAGCGGACCACGCTGTTGTGGCCGGCGAGCGAGCCGGTCACGCGCACCCGGATCCGGTCGCCCTTGTCGGCCTTCTTCAGCTTGTAGGTCTTGGCGGTCGCACCGGCGATCGGCTTGCCGTTGCGCATCCAGCGGTAGGCGAGCTTGGCGCCCGGCTCCCAGCTGCCGGCCTTGGCGGTGAGCTTCGTGCCGACCTTGAGCTTGCCCTTCTTGGCGATCGACGGCTTGCCCGCGTCGACGGTGAACCAGCGCTGGACGTCGACCGCGAACAGGGTCGGCTTGCCCTCGACCACGGTGCGGTAGATGACCTTGGAGCCGACCGAGAGCAGCGCCTGGGCCAGCCCCTGGTTGGCCGGGACCACGTCGCGGACCCGGTCGGTGCCGGCGGCGTTGCCGTTGCTGACCCACGGCTCGGTGCCGCTCACGCCGTCGTTGGCGCCGAAAGCCACGAACCGGCCGTTGGCCACGAGCCGGCCGGTGACGCCGCTGTCCGAGCCGGGACCGACCTCCTCCACCTTGACGGTGCCGGCCGCGGTGCCGTTGGAGCGGTAGAGCTCGCGCCCACTGAAGGGCACGTTGGCGGTGAAGTAGGCGGTGCCGGCGACGTCGACGATGGAGGCGGGGCCGCTGCCGCCCTGGCCGGCGAGGTCCTTGACGATGCCGGTGGTGGCCGCGGTGCCGCCGGTGGCGAAGAGCTCCTCGCCGGTGCCGGCGGCCGAACCTGAGTAGAAGACCTTGCCTCCCACTCGGACCAGGTCCTCGATCGAGCTGCTGCCGTTGCCGATGATGGCGTCCTCGACCAGCGTGGTGCTGTCGGCGGTGCCGTTGCTGCGGAAGAGCTCGTAGCCGGTGGCCGGCGTGGTCGCGGCGAAGACGACCGTGCTGCCGGACAGGTGGGTGATGTGCCCGGGCTGGCTCGAGGGGGCGCCGTTGACGATGTCGATGATCTGCGTCCCGCCGTCGGTGCCGTCGGTGCGCACGAGCTCGGTCCCCAGGCCCTGGACGAACGCGCTGAAGTAGGCGACGCCGTTCGCGGCCGTCAGGTCGGTGACGGTGGTGTCGGTGGCGCCGGGCGCGAGGTCCTCGACCATCGACGTGGTCGCTGCCGTGCCCCGGCTGACCCACAGCTCCTTGCCGTGTCCGCCGTCGTCGGCCGCGAAGAGGAGCTTGTCGCCCAGGGCCGTGAGCTCGGTGGGGAGCGAGCTGAGGTCGTTGCCGGGGAGGATGTCCTCGACGAGCTTGGTCCCGGCGGTGGTGCCGTCGGTGACGTAGAGCTCGCGGCCGGTCGGGAAGACGTCGGCGGAGAAGAAGACCTTGTTGCCGACCCGGGTGAACTCGGTCGGCACGCTCCCGGTCGCACCCGGGACGAGGTCGCGCAGGATCTTCGTCCCGGCCGCGGTCCCGTCGGAGACGAAGGGCTCGAGCCCGCCGGTCTCGGCCTGGGCGGCGAAGAAGAAGCGGTTGCCGAGGACGGCGACCTGCTGGTCGGCACTGACGCCGGTGAAGGACTTGAGGATGACGGGCGCGGCGTTGCCGTGGGCCTGGGCCGGCGCGACGCCGGCCGAGACGGCCAGCGTCGCCAGCCCGAGGGTGGCGGCCGAGACGGCGGCCGCGGTGCGGAGGTGCTTGGCGTTCATGGTGAGGCTCCTGAGTTCCGAGTGGGTTTCTTTACGTGTCGTAACGTAACGGAATGGAACCGCCAGGGGCAAGGGGGTATCCATCGCGGTCTAGACCGGTCACGGCATGGCGTCAACCAAAGTTGACGCGGCAGCGGACATCAACCTAGGTTGATGGCATGTCGTTCACCGTCCCCTCCCCCGAGGAGCCGGAGGAGGCGCTGGCCGCCGTGATCGCCCTGCGGCGCCTGGCGGCCGACCTCGAGGCGAGCGCTGTCGACCACGCCCTGGAGCTCGGCTGGACGTGGCACCAGATCGGGCAGGCACTCGGCATGTCCGCCCAGGCGGCCCACAAGCGGCTCGCCCCGAACAAGCGAAGGTAGGTCGACCATGTGGTTCAGGAACCTTGCCGCCAACAGCCGTGCGCTCAAGGCCCTGCTCGAGACGGCGGAGGCCCGGTCCCACGAGCTGGGCGACGCCCGACCCGGGCCCGAGCACCTCCTCCTGGCCGCCCTCGAGCTCGAGGACGGGTCAGCCCGCGCGGCGCTGGCCGCGTACGACGTCGCCCCGGCCGACGTACGCGCGGCTGTCGCGCGATCCCACCTCGAAGCCCTGGGCGTCCAGGGCGCCACGGACTCGCCACCCACGCGTGCCGTGACCAGGCGGGGTGCGGTCTACCAGGGCACCGACACCTTCCAGCAGACGTTCCGACGGACCACCGAGCTGGCCAAGCCGGCCGGCCGGCTCCGGGGCGCCCACGTCGTGCTGGCCGTGGCCGAGCTCGAGCACGGCACGGCGGCCCGCGTGCTCGACTCCCTCGGCCTCCCACGCGCCGGGCTCGTCGACGCGGCCCGCGCGGCGCTCCGCGACTGAGTCGCGCCGCCGCCCGTCATCAACCTGGGGGATCTTCGCCGCCGCGCCCGCCATCGCGGTCCCGACGTTCCTAGGGTGCGAGCGTGGGACCCGTCCGGGCTCCGCTCTGCGTACTCGGGTGAGGCTCCCTTGCGATCCATCGTCGTCGTGCTCGTCACCAGCGCTCTCCTCTGGTGCGGACTGACGACCCCTGGAACCGGGGCGACCGCCGTCGCCGACACCCCGGCCGGACGTCTGGTCGAGGACAAGGCAGCAGCGGCAACCCCGCACGTCCTCGACGGTCGGGTGCTCACGGTCGCGCAGGTGGGCAACACCGTCGTGCTGGGCGGGACGTTCACCCGGGCCCGAAACGACAGCGGGGACACCACGCCCCAGGTGCGCGACGGGCTGGTGGCCTTCGACGCCACGACCGGCAAGATCCTGCCCGGCTTCGCGCCCGACCCCGACGGCGACGTCCACGCCGTGGTCCCGGCCGGCGACGGCGCCTCGGTCTACGTCGGTGGCACGTTCACCACGATCGGGGGCGTCGCCCGCCAGCGGGTGGCCCGGATCCGCGTGTCCGACGGCGCGGTGGTCCAGGGCTTCGACGCCGGCGCCGTCACCGGCGCGGTCAAGGACCTACGCCTGCGTGACGGCCGCCTGTGGGTCGCGGGGGCGTTCACCCACCTCGGCGGTCGGGCCCAGAAGGCCCTGGCGACGCTCGACCCCGCGACCGGTGCGCTCCTGCCCTACATGTCGCTGGCCGTCGACGGCGTCCACAACGGTGGTGTCACGCAGGTCCTGAAGGTCGACGTCGACCCGTCCGGCGACCGGCTCGTGGCGATCGGCAACTTCGACACCCTCGCGGGCGTGCGCAACCGCCAGCTGCTCACGCTCGACCTCTCCGGCTCGACCGCGAGGCCGGGCCCGCTGCGCACCGACTTCTACCTCACCCCGTGCTCGCGGTCCTTCGACACCTACCTGCGCGACGTCGACTACTCACCCGACGGCCGCTACTTCGTGGTCGGCACCACCGGCGCCTACGGCACCGCCACCAACGCCTGCGACACCGTGGTCCGCTTCGAGGCCACGGCCGCCGGCACGGCCGTCCGGCCGTCGTGGATCGCCACCACGGGCGGCGACACCACGCACAGCGTCGAGGCCACCGACAGCGCCGTCTACGTCGGCGGCCACCAGCGCTGGTGGAACAACCCGTTGGCCGCCAACAAGGCGGGGCAGGGCGCCGTCTCGCGGGAGGGCATCGCTGCCCTCGACCCGCTCAACGGCCTGCCGCTGAGCTGGAACCCCGGGCGCGAAAAGGGCGTCGGTGTCTTCGACTTCCTCCACACCTCGCAGGGCCTGTGGGTCACCTCCGACACGGACCGGATCGCCGGCGGCCAGTACAAGGCGCGCGTCGCCCGCTTCGACCCCGACGGCGTCTCGCTGCCGGCCGTCCGCACGACGACGCTGCCCAACGACGTGTACGCCGCCGGCGGGACACCCACGCGCGCCACCAACACCCTCTCCCGGCGCAGCGTCTCGGAGACCTCGGCGGGCGCGCAACGGGCCGCCCCCACGGGCGGGGTCGACTGGAGCCAGGTGCGGGGCGCCTTCATGGTCAACGGCGCCCTGTACGTCGCCCACGCCAGCGGCTCGTTCACCAGGCGCACCTTCGACGGCTCGACGTACGGCCCCGCCTCGGCGGTGAACGCCGCCGACAGGCTGGTCCCGCTCGCGGACTGGAAGGCCGACGTGCGCGCCGCGACCGGGATGTTCTTCGACGACGGCCGGATCTACTTCACCCGCGGCGACAGCGACGACCTGTACTACCGCTACTTCAGCCCCCAGAGCGGTGTCGTCGGCGCCCTGCGCCTGGTGGCCTCGCCCGACGTCGCCGGCTTCGCGCCGCGCTCGGTGCGCGGCATGTTCGTGACGCCGTCCCACCTGTACTGGGCGGCCCCGGACGGCACGCTGCGCCGTACCGGCTGGGCGCGGCGGGGCGCCTCCGGCGTGCCGCTGGCGGACACCACCGAGGTCGTCTCGGGACCGGCCGTCGACGGCGCCACCTGGGCTGCGCCGGCCCTGTTCGTCTTCCAGGGCCCGGGAGGCGCCGCGGCCCCGCCCGCGTCGTTGTCCTTCGTGGGCGCGGCTCGCGCCGGCGCCAACGCCACCACCCACGAGGTGGCCGTGCCACCGGGCGTGCGCGCCGGCGACACGCTGCTGCTCACCCTCACCCTCAACGACTCCGCCGCGACCCCGACGACCCCCGCCGGGTGGAGCGCGCTCGACTCGGTCGCCGGTGACGGCGTCCTCGGCCGCAGCTGGACCCGCACCGCCACGGCGGCCGACGCCGGCAGCACCGTTGCGGTCACCACCGCGGCCCAGGCGAAGGGCGACCTGGCGGTGCAGGCCTACCGCGGCACCGGCGGGGCCACCCGGGTGACGGCGCACGCGGCGTCGGTGGACGAGACGGTGGGCACCAGCCACACCGCGCCCGCGGCGACGGCCCCGACCGGGTCCCAGGTCGTCATGCAGTGGGTCTCGAAGTCCTCCGTCGACCACACCTGGTCCACCCCGCCCGGTGCCCTCCGCCGCAGCGCCGCCACCGGCACCGGGGGCGGGCGGCTCACCTCGGTCGGCGTCGACACCGACGCCCCCGCCGCCGCGCCCGCCGCTCGCACCGCGGTGTCGAGCGCCGGCGTGGGCGCGACCGTCATGTTCACCACCGTGGTGGGCTTCGCCGGCCCGCCGAAGGTCGACCCGCCGACGCCGCCCGTCAAGCGCCGGACCACGGTCCGCATCGCCAGCGCGCGGCTGCCCGTGCGCAAGCCGGCCGCGGTGGCGGTCCGGGCCTCGGTCCGCGGCACGGTCCGGGTCTCGGTCCGGCTCGGCGGACGGACCACCACCAGGACCGTCCGGGTCGGCGCCGGCACGCCCACCCGGGTCCGGCTCGGCCCGATCGCCCGCAAGGCCGGTCAGCGGGCCCGGATCCGGGCCGTCCTCACCCCCCGCGCGACCGCGTCGTTCCGCCCCAGCGCGGTGGTGCGGCACGTCCGGGTCACCCGACGCTGAGGCGCCTCAGGCCAGCAGGCGCGCGTCGACCGCGGCAGGGCTGAGCACCTGGTCGAGGGCCATCGCGGCGCAGCCGACCAGACCCGCGCGGTCGCCGTACGTCGAGGGCAGCAGCCGCAGGTCGCGGGTGGCGAGGGCGGCGGCGCGGGCGTAGACGGTCTCGCGGACGCCGGCGGCGTAGGAGTCGAAGGCGGCGGCCATGTCGCCGCCGATCACCACGGCCTGCGGGTTGAGCAGGTTGATGGCGACGGCGAGCACCTCGCCGAGGCGACGGCCGCTCTCGCGCAGGTGCCGCTTGGCGTCGGGGTCGCCGGCGACGGCGAGCGCGGCGAGGTCGCGGACGTGGCCGACCGGCAGGCCGGCCGCCTGCAGCTCGGCGACCAGCGCCCAGCCGCCCGCGATCGTCTCCAGGCACCCCACGTCGCCGCAGCGGCACCGGCGGCCGGCGGCGGCGTCGACCTTGGTGTGCCCGATCTCACCGGCGGCGCCGAGGTGGCCCGTGACGACCCGTCCCTCGGCGATGATGCCGAGGCCGAGGCCCGTGGAGGCCTTGACCACGACCAGGTCGCGGTAGGTCGCGGCGTGGCCGAGCCGTTCGGAGCGGGCGAGGACATCGGCGTCGTTGGCGACGTACGTCGGCCCGGGGCTGTCGAGGTAGCCGACGAGGTCGACGCCGTCCCAGCCGGCCATCGCCGGGGAGTCGATGCTGACGCCGCGGACCGGGTCGACGGTGCCGGGGAGGCTGATGCCGGTGCCGAGCACCGGGCGGTCACCGACCCCGGCCACGAGCCCCGCGAGCCGGTCGGCCACCTGGGGCATCACGTCGTCGGGCGCCGCGCCGACCTCGTGCTCGGCCGCGCTGGTCGCGAGCTGGAGGCCCTGCAGGTCGAAGACCCCGACCTGCGACCGGGACCGCCCGACGGCCGCGGCCAGGACGACGCCGGCGGCGGCGTTGAACGCCAGCCCGCTCGCGGGACGGCCCCCGGTGGAGGCCAGCTCGTCGCCGGCGACGACGAGCCCGGCGTCCTCGAGCGCCGCGAGGCGGGTGTTGACCGCCGTGCGCGAGAGCCCGGTGAGCCGACCGAGGTCGGACCGGCTGCCGGCCTCACCACGGCGCACCAGCTGCAGCAGGTCGCCCGCGGTCGTCATGCGTTCATCGTACTTATGTTTGTCGAATACGGAAGTTCGCTTGCGAAGGACACACATCGGCCTTACCGTCGATGAGGTGACGACTTCCACCACCGACCCCGCTGCGGTCCCGCCCTGCGACTTCACCATCGTGGGTGCCACCGGCGACCTGGCGCTGCGCAAGCTGGTGCCCGCGCTCTACCACCGTGAGGTCGAGGGCCAGCTGGCCGAGACGACCCGCGTCATCGGCGTCTCCCGCTCCGACCACGACGACGACGCCTACCGCGCGATCGTCCGCGACGCCCTCGAGCAGTACGTGCCCGGCCACGACGGCGCGGCCGTCGAGCGGCTCCTCGCCCGCATCCACTACCTGTCCCTCGACGCCTCCGTCCCCGACGACTGGCACCTGCTCCACGGCCTGCTCAAGGAGAGCCGCGACCCGGCGACCGTCCGGGTCTTCTACCTCGCCGTCGCGCCCGCGATGTTCGGCCCGATCTGCGAGCGGCTCGACCAGGCCGGCTGCGTCGACAGCACCTCGCGGGTCGTGATGGAGAAGCCCATCGGCACCGACCTGGCCTCCGCCCATGCCGTCAACGACGCGGTCGGGGCGGTCTTCGAGGAGCACCAGATCTACCGGATCGACCACTACCTCGGGAAGGAGAGCGTGCAGAACCTCCTGGTCACGCGCTTCGCCAACACCTTCCTCGAGCCGCTGTGGAACTCCCGCTGGGTCGACCACGTGCAGATCACGGTCGCCGAGACGCTCGGCGTCGGCGGCCGCGGCGGCTACTACGACACCTCCGGCGCCCTGCGCGACATGGTGCAGAACCACCTGCTCCAGCTGCTCTGCCTGACCGCCATGGAGCCCCCGACGTACGTCGGCAGCGAGAGCGTGCGCGACGAGAAGCTCAAGGTGCTCCAGGCCCTCAAGCCGATGACCCCCGACGACGTCGACCGCGACACCGTGCGCGGGCGCTACGGCCAGGGCCTGATCGACGGCGTCGCCGTGCCGTCGTACACCGAGGACCTCGGGCGGCCCGGCAGCTCGACCGAGACCTACGTCGCCATCCGCGCCGAGGTCCAGAACTGGCGCTGGGCCGGCGTGCCGTTCTACCTGCGCACGGGCAAGCGGATGGACCGCAAGCTGTCCGAGATCGTGGTGGTCTTCAAGGAGCCGCCGCACGCGATGTTCCCCCACCACGAGGGCGTGCAGACGCCCAACCGGCTGCACATCCAGGTCCAGCCCGACGAGGGCATGCGGCTGCACATGACGGCCAAGGAGCCGGGCCCCGGCGGGTTCCGGTTCAAGCCGGTCTCGCTCGACCTGAGCTACGCCTCGGCGTTCGACGCCCGGATGCCCGACGCCTACGAGCGGCTGCTGATGGACGTCGTCCGCGGCAACCCGACGTTGTTCATGCGCCGCGACGAGGTCGAGGCCGCCTGGACCTGGGTCGAGCCGATCCTCCAGCGCTGGGCGGTCTCCGCCGAGCGTCCCAAGCGCTACCCCGCCGGCACCAGCGGGCCGACCGCCGCCGCCTCGCTCATCGAGCGCGACGGCCGCACCTGGCAGGAGTCCGACAATGACTGACCACCGACCCGGCATGCACCCGGTCGTCGCCGAGGTGACCGACCGGATCATCACGCGCAGCGCGGACACCCGTGCGGCGTACGTCGCCCGCATCCGCGCGGCCTCGGCCACCGGCCCCGCGCGCGGCGACCTCGGCTGCGCCAACCTGGCCCACGGCTTCGCGGCGTCCGCGCCGTCGGACAAGCTCGCGCTGCGCGGGCGGGTCAAGCCCAACCTGGCCATCGTCACCAGCTACAACGACATGCTCTCGGCCCACCAGCCGTACGCCGCCTACCCGCCGGTCCTCAAGCGGGCCGCGGCCCGCGCCGGCGGCCTGGCCCAGGTGGCGGGCGGCGTGCCGGCGATGTGCGACGGGATCACCCAGGGTCGCGACGGCATGCAGCTGAGCCTCTACAGCCGCGACGTGATCGCCATGTCGACCGCGATCGCGCTCAGCCACGACATGTTCGACGGCGCGCTGATGCTCGGCGTGTGCGACAAGATCGTGCCCGGCCTGCTGATCGGCGCCCTGTCGTTCGGCCACCTGCCGACGGTGTTCGTGCCGGCCGGGCCGATGGCCTCGGGCCTGCCCAACTCCGAGAAGGCCAAGGTGCGCCAGCTGCACGCCGAGGGCAAGGTCGGCCGCGACGAGCTGCTCGAGGCCGAGGCGGCGTCGTACCACTCGGCCGGCACCTGCACGTTCTACGGCACCGCCAACTCCAACCAGCTGCTGATGGAGATCCTCGGCCTGCACCTGCCGGGCTCGTCCTTCGTCAACCCCGGTACCCCGCTGCGCGAGGCGCTGACCCGCGCCGCGGCCGAGCGCGCCGTGGCCATCACCCGCCAGGGCGGCGAGCCCACGCCGGTCGGCGACATCGTCGACGAGCGCGCGATCGTCAACGCCTGCGTGGCGCTGCTGGCCAGCGGCGGCTCGACCAACCACACGATGCACCTGGTCGCCATCGCCCGCGCGGCCGGGATCCACCTCACCTGGGACGACCTCGCCGACCTGTCGGCCGTGGTGCCGTCGCTGTGCCGGATCTACCCCAACGGCCAGGCCGACGTGAACCACTTCCACGCCGCCGGCGGCATCGCGTTCCTCGTGCACACCCTGCTGCGCGCGGGCCTGCTGCACGGCGACGTGCTCACCATCATGGGCCGCGGGCTCGAGCACTACACCCGCGAGCCGCGGCTCCACGGCGAGACCGTGACCTGGGAGGAGGGGCCCAAGACCAGCGGCGACCTCGACGTGCTGCGGCCCGCCACCGACCCGTTCGCCCCCGACGGCGGCGTCAAGGTGCTGCACGGCCCGCTCGGCGCCGCCGTGCTCAAGACCTCCGCGGTCAAGCCCGAGCACCGCGTCGTGACGGCGCCCGCGCTGGTCTTCGACGACCAGAGCGACTTCCTCACCGCGTTCGGCGAGGGCCGTCTCGACGGCCGCGACCTGGTGGCCGTGATCCGCTACCAGGGCCCCGCCGCCAACGGGATGCCCGAGCTGCACAAGCTCACGCCCGCGCTCGGCGTCCTGCAGGACCGCGGCCAGCGGGTCGCGATCGTCACCGACGGCCGGATGTCCGGTGCGTCGGGCAAGGTGCCGGCCGCCATCCACGTCACCCCCGAGGCTGCCGTCGGCGGCCTGCTCTCGCGGGTGCGCGACGGCGACGTGATCACCGTCGACGCCGAGCGCGGCGTCCTCGACATCGACGACGCGTACGCCGTCCAGCAGCGCCAGCCCACCGGCCGCGCCCCCGAGGGCCCCGAGTGGGCCGGCACCGGCCGCGAGCTGTTCGCGGCCTTCCGGGCCACCGTCGGCGCAGCTGACGCCGGCGCCTCGGTCTTCGCCACCCACCCCGCTCCCGCCGCACCCTCGGAGGTCTCCGTTGCCCACGCCTGACGCCACCGTCACGTCCCTGCTCGACGTCGTCCCGGTGCTGCCGGTCGTCGTCGTGCACCGCGTCGAGGACGCCGTCCCGATCGCGCGCGCCCTGGTCGCGGGCGGCCTGCCGGCCATCGAGCTGACCCTGCGCACGCCGGTCGCCCTCGACGCCATCGCCGCGGTCGCGGCCGAGGTGCCCGAGATCCTGGTCGGCGCCGGCACCATCACCAACCCGGGCCAGGCCAAGCAGGCCCACGACGCCGGCGCCCGCTTCCTGGTCTCCCCCGGCTCGACGCCCGGCCTCCTCGCGGCGATGGCCGAGACCGGCCTGCCGTTCCTGCCCGGCGTCGCCACGGTCTCGGAGGTGCTCGCCGCGCTCGAGGCCGGCGTTACCGAGATGAAGCTGTTCCCGGCCGAGGCCTCCGGCGGCCGCGCGTTCCTCTCGTCGATCTCCTCCCCCGTGCCGGCCGCGCGCTTCTGCCCCACGGGCGGCGTCACCCCCACCACGGCCCCGGACTACCTCGCGCTGCCCAACGTCGGCTGCGTCGGCGGGTCCTGGCTCACCCCCGGCGACCTGGTCGCGACCCGCGACTGGGAGGCGATCTCGGTGCTGGCGCGCGACGCCGCCGCCCTGCGCTGACCCCGGCGGGTCAGACGCCCTGGTTGCCGAAGAACTCGATGGTGCGGTCCATGGCCGCGAAGAACGCCGGCCCGAAGGCGTGGCCGTCGTCGTACCACTCGAGTCGTGAGTCGACGCCCGCGGCGACCAGCGCCCCCTGCGTGGCCTCGGCCCACGGTGGCGGGCAGGTGTCGTCGAAGCGTCCGTGCACCATCAGGACCGGCTCGGTGATCCGGTCGAAGTAGGGCCGCGAGGAGTTCTGCCGCCAGAACCTCGGGTTGTCCTCCGGCAGGCCCCAGCGCCGGGCGAGCTCGCCGGTGTCACGGCCGTCGGTGGGGTCGTCGCGCTGGAACTGGTCGAAGTTCTGCGCCTCCAGCGACGACACCGAGGCCCACGGCGCCGCGGCGCGCACGAGCCCCGGCTCGGCCACCAGCGCCTTGAGGATCACCCCGCCGCCCATCGACCGTCCGAAGAGGGCGATGCGGTCGTCGGCGACCGGCACGTCGCGCGAGGCACGCAGGGCCTTGACCGCGTTGATCACGTCGGCGGTGTAGCCCAGGCGCATCCGCACCTGGTAGTCCGGGTCGTCGGTCGACTCGGCGTGGTTGCGGTAGTCGACGTGCAGCGCGACGTAGCCGCGCTCGGCGAGGTAGCCGCGCTCGCGGGTCATCCCCTGCCCGCGCACGTAGACCGCCGGGTCGATGTAGCCGTGCGCCAGCACCACCGCCGGGAACGGCCCCCGCCCCGTGGGCACGTTGAGGACCCCCGAGATCGTGTACGTCTCGGTCCCGCCGCGCGCGAGCGTGCTGCGGCTGCGGTAGGTGACGTCGTACGACGTGTACGACGCGGTCTCCTCCCGCACCGCCCCCAGCCGCAACCGGTCGCCGGTGTGCTCCTGCTCGGCCAGGCCGAGGACCGAGACCGCCGGGGCGGGGGGCTCGGGGTCCGGCTCCTGGGTGGGGGGCTCGGAGGGCGCCTCGGACGGCGCCTCGGTCTCGGACGGCGGCGCCGGCTCGGTCGGGTCGGACGTCGTCGAGGCGGACGACGGCGACGGTGCGGCGTCCGGCTCGGGGTCCTCCCCCGAGCACGCGGTCAGGACGAGGACGGTCGCGACCAGCGCCACCAGCGAGCGAGCCATGCCGCCACGGTACGGAGGCACTGCAACGGCGGGCGGGGCCGGCGCGAGGCCTACAACCCCAGCGCCCCCGGATTCAGGATCCCCGCGGGGTCGAGCGCGGCCTTGACCCGCCGGGTCAGCGCCATCACGTCGGGGCCGAGCTGGTCGGGCAGCGCGGCGGCCTTGGCGCGGCCGACGCCGTGCTCGCCGGTGATGGTGCCGCCGAGCTCGATCGCGGCGCGCATCACGGCGGCGAAGGCGGCTCGCGCACGGTCCTCGGAGTCGGGCGTGTAGACGATGATCGGGTGGGTGTTGCCGTCGCCCGCGTGAGCGACGACGGGGATCTCGACGTCGTGCTCGGCGGCGATCGCGGCGACCCGGGCCAGCAGCTCGGGGAGCAGCGGGATCGGGACGCCGACGTCCTCGAGCAGCAGCGAGCCGCGGGCCTCGATCGCGGGGAACGCCATCCGCCGGGCGGCGACGAACATCTCGCCCTCGTCCGGGTCGTCGGTCACGAAGACCGCGGTCGCGCCGGCCGCCTCGCACGCCGCCTGCATCACCGCGATCTCCTCGGCGCGCGCGGCGCCGGGGGCGTCGGACTGGGCCACCAGCAGCGCGGCCGTGGAGCGGTCGAGGCCCATCGGCTGGTGGTCCTCGACGGCGTTGATCGAGGCCTGGTCCATCAGCTCCATCATCGACGGACGCAGGGTGCGGCCCACCGCGACGACGGCGTCGGCGGCCCCGACCACCGTGCCGAACGACGCGACCAGCGTCGACCGCGCGGCCTGCGCCGGCACCAGCCGCAGGATCGCGCGGGTGACCACGCCGAGCGTCCCCTCGCTGCCGACGAACAGCTTGAGCAGCGACAGCCCGGCGACGTCCTTGATCCGCTTGCCGCCCAGCGTGATCAGCGTGCCGTCGGCCAGCACGACGTCGAGGCCGAGCACGTAGTCGGTGGTGACGCCGTACTTCACGCAGCACAGCCCGCCGGCGTTGGTCGCGACGTTGCCGCCGATCGAGCAGATCTCGTACGACGACGGGTCGGGCGGGTACCACAGGCCGTGCCGGCCGGCGGCGGCCTTGACGTCGATGTTGAGCGCGCCGGGCTCGACGACCGCGACCCGGCATGCGGTGTCGATCTCGATCGCCCGCATCCGCTCCAGGCTGAGCACGATGCCGCCGTCGACCGCCGACGACCCGCCCGACAGCCCGCTGCCGGCGCCGCGCGGGACCACCGGCACCCCGTGCTCGGCCGCCCACCGCACCGCCGCCTGCACCTGCTCGGCCGTCTCGGCCCGCACCACCGCCACCGGCGTACCGGCCGCGACGTCGTGGGACCAGTCCCAGCGGTAGGGCTCGACCACGTCGGGGTCGGTGGTCACGACCCCCTCGGGCAGGGCGGCGACGAGCTGGTCGAGGGGGGCGGCGACGGCGTGGTCGGACACGCCGGTCATCACACCACGCCGCGCCGCCCCTGACAGCCCTCGTCGTCACCGGCCGAGGGGACGGCGCCTCAGGCCGGGTACGGCAGCAGCGTCCGGTCGACGGCCTCCCAGGCCGAGCGGAGCGCGGCCAGGTCGTCGGGACGCTTGCGGGCGAGGTCCGCCTGCTCGCGGACGTCGGCGTCGAGGTCGTAGAGGCGGTCGACGCCGTTGATCCGGGCGTACTTGAGGTTGCCACGGCGCAGGGCGCGGCCGCCCCGGGTGCGCCAGAACAGGTCACGCTCGGGCACGCGTCGGCCGCGGAACAGGTGCGGGACCAGGCTGGTGCCGTCGAGCGGGTACGCCGGGTCGGGCCGGGCGCCGCCGAGCTCGAGGAACGTCGCCATCCAGTCGGTGGTGTAGACGGGGGTGTCGTCGACCTGGCGGCCGCCGAGCCGGCCGGGCCACGACACGATCATCGGGACCCGGATGCCGCCCTCGTTGACGCCGGCCTTGTTGCCCGACAGCGGCCAGTTGTAGGAGAACCGCTCACCCCCGTTGTCGCTCTGGAACAGCACGATCGTGTCGCGGTCCTGACCGGTGCGGCGCAGCTCGTCGAGGACGCGTCCGATCGACCGGTCGAGGTCCTCGACCATCTCGACGTACTTCTCGATCGAGCCACCGTCCTCGTGGAAGAGGACGCGTTGCTCGCCGGCCTGGAGCCGCGCGGTGAGCTCGTCGCTGACGGCCTTGTCGCCGCGGCCCTCCCACGGCCAGTGCGGGGTGGTGAAGTTGAGGTTGAGCAGCCACGGCTGCGACTGACGGGCACCGCGGCGGACCACCCCGACGGCCTTCTCGGTGATGATGTCGGTGTAGTAGCGCGGGTCCTGGACCTGCTGCTCGCCCTCCCAGAGGTCGTAGCTGTCCTTGGCCTGGTACTTGCTGAAGTAGTCGATGCCGCCGGAGTAGTTGCCGTAGAAGTAGTCCCACCCCGACTTCAGCGGCGAGAAGTGCGGCAGGAAGCCGCCGTGCCACTTGCCGACCATCGACGTCGAATAGCCGGCCGAGCGCAGCAGCGACCCCAGGGTCGGGTGCTCCGGCGGGATGCCCTGCGTCGGACCGACGGCCGTGATCGGCTCGGCCAGGCCGCCGGGCGTGCGCCCCGGGTGTCGGCCGGTGTAGAGCGCGACCCGGGTCGGCGAGCAGACCGCACCCGCCGAGTAGCCCTGCGTGAACCGCACCCCCGACTTGGCCAGCCGGTCCAGGTGGGGTGTGCGGATGTTCGGCGAGCCGTAGACGCCGAGGTCACCCCAGCCGAGGTCGTCGGCCAGGATCACCAGGATGTTGGGCCGGGGTGTGCGGCCGTTGCGGGCGATCGCCCGGAACGGCTCCTCGGCGTACGCCGGGCCGGCACCGGCCGCGGCGGCCGCGCCGAGGGCGCCGACCGCCCCGACGGCCGCGCCGGCGATCGTGCGGCGCGTGATGCCGGTGGCGGGAGAGGCGGAGGGACGGTCGGGCATGCGGACTCCTGGTCGTCTAAGTCGAGTGAATCACTCGACACAATAGTGCAGGAGGTCTTGCCGCGGACGACCGCCTCAGGCGACGGCGGTCCCCTCGAGCTCGACCAGCTGTCCGGGAACCGCCAACCGGGTCACGCCGAGCATTGTGGTGGTCGGTGCCACCCGGGCCGCCCCCAGCCGGGCCGCCAGGACGCCGTAGTGCTGGAAGAGCAGGTCGACGTCGGTGGTGTAGACGTTGAGCCGGACGAGGTCGGCCAGCGTCATGCCGGCCGCGCCGAGCACCGCCTCCAGGTTGTCCAGGCTCAGGGCGAGCTGCGCTGCCAGGTCACCCGCGTGCTGCGGGGTGCCGTCGGCGCCCATCGCGGTCTGCCCGGAGCAGTACAGGGTCCGGGTCTGACCGGTGACCACCTCACCCTGGTTGAACCCCATCTCCACCGACCACGTCACCGGGTTCACGGCCGTTCGTTCGATCGCCACATCAGCTCCCCTCGTCGCGTGGGCACACCCACGACCTGCACCATCGCCGCCGGCCGGCGACGCACCCGAAGCCTCTCGACCTTTCACGACACCCTGTGTCAGGTATTCGCTAGGTTCGTCGGGTGCGCGCCGACCGGTTGGTCTCCCTGGTGCTGCTCCTGCGCCAGCGCGGTCGGCTGACCGCGGACGCACTGGCCGGCGAGCTCGAGGTCTCCACCCGCACGGTCCTGCGCGACATCGAGGCACTCTCGGCGGCAGGCGTCCCGGTCTACGCCGAGCGCGGGCGGCACGGCGGGTTCGCGCTGCTGCCCGGGTTCCGGACCGAGCTCACCGGGCTCAACCACGACGAGGCCCTCGCCCTGCTCACCGCGGGGTCGGGTCGCGGCGACCAGGTCTTCGGGCTCGGCTCCGCTCTCGCCTCGGCCATGCGCAAGGTCGTCGACGCGCTCCCCGAGGGCCACCAGGTGGCGGCGAGCAACGCGACCCAGCGGTTCCTCGTCGACCCCGAGACCGACCTGCTCTCGCGGCCGCTGTCCACCAGCGAGGTCCCCGACGCCACCATGGTCGAGGTCCGCCGTGCGGTCCTCGACGGGCACCGGCTCCGGATCCACTACGCGTCCAGGGGCCAGGACCCGCAGTGGCAGACCGTCGACCCGATCGGCCTGGTCACCGTCCGCGACCGGGGATACCTCCTCGCGACGCAGGCCGGCACCGACCGCACCTTCCGGATGTCGCGCATCCTCGCCGCCGAGGGGCTTCCCGAACCTGCCGCGCGTCCCGACCAGGTCGACCTCCGGCGGATCTGGGCCGAGCGTTGCGCCCGGTTCCTCTCCGAGGGCCACCTCGCCGTCCAGGTACGGGTCGACCCCGCCCGCCGGGACGACCTGCTGGACCTGGCGGAAGCCGTCCGCGCCGAGGAGCCCGAACCGGACGGCTGGCTACGCCTCGACGTCACCTTCCAGGACCAGTGGCACGCGGAGTGGGCCCTCTGGCAGCTCGGCACCCACGCCGAGGCCCTCGCCCCGCCCGAGCTCCGCGCCTCGCTGCACGACCGCGCCCGGAGGGTCGCCGACCGCTACCGAGACCCCTCCTGAGCCAGCAGCCCGGCCCGGTCGGTGGCGGCGCGGCCCACGCCGGTCGGTTCGAGTCGGCCACCGCACCGGGTGCCGCCGCCCTGGTCGAGCAGCTCCACACGGCCCATCGGACCGTCATGGTCCAGCCCTACCTCGACGGCATCGAGACGCACGGCGAGACCAGCCTGATCTACCTCGGCGACCGGTTCTCCCACGCCGTGCGACGCGAACCGCTGCTAGCGCCGTCGTCGTCGCGGACGTGCTGGCCACCGTCCGGCCCGTCAGCACGACCGCCGAGCAGCTCGCGACCGCCGACGCCGCGCTCGACGCCGTCCCCGGCGGACGACGGCGAGAGGCTGGCCCGAGGAACATCGCGTTCCAGTCGGCCGCCTGGACGTCGCGGTCGACCTCGAGGTCAGCGGTCGGTACGACGCGGACGGCCGCGCCCGCGCTTGCTCGCGACGACCTGACCGTCGACCAGGATCCGGCCGCCCCACACGCCCCATGGCTCACGGCGCTCGAGAGCGCCCTGGAGGCAGCCGTCGCGGCGCGGGCAACCGCCGCACCGCGCCTGGGCGACGGCGAGCGGCTCGGGCTTCTCGGCGAACCACAGGTGCAGGTCGGTGCTGCAGGGGAGCGTCTCGACGACGGGCTTGGCGGTGGTGGTGGTCATGGCGGACTCCGCGGTGACAGTGGGGACGACACCACCGTGGCGCGACGGGCTTGCGGCCGGCTGACACCCGGCTGGGACTCCTCTGCCAGCGGGCACCAGGCGGAAAAAGCCCGGCGCGCACCCGCTGTGTCTTCCTACACTCCAGCACGTGAGCCACGATCTCGCCGTCACGGTCCTCGGACCCGTCGAGGTCGTCTCCGGCGGCGACGCGTCGCCGCTGATGCCGGCCCTGCGCGCCCTCCTGGCCGCCCTGGCCGTCGACGCGCCCCGCGTGGTCTCGGCCGACGCCCTGCTCACCCGCCTGTGGGACGGCGACGCCGGCGAGGGCTCGATGGCCACCCTGCACAGCTACGTCTCGCGGCTGCGTCGCCGCCTCGGTCCCGACGTGCTGATCACCCAGGCGCCGGGCTACCGGCTCGACCTGGCGCCCGGCGCGGTCGACGCCGTCCGCTTCACCTCCCTGGTGCGGGCCGCCCGCGAGGAACCCGACGCGGCGCTCGCGCGACCGTTGGTCGCCGAGGCGATCGGGCTGTGGCGGGGCGAGGCGTACGCCGACGTGCCGCAGCGCTTCGCCCGGGTCGAGGCTGCCCGGCTCGGCGAGCAGCTGCTCGAGGCGCACGAGCTGACCGCCGCGATCGACCTGCGCCTGGGCCGCCACCGAGACGTCGCCGAGGACCTCACACCGCTCGTCGAGCGAGAGCCGTTGCGCGAGGGACTGCGCGGCGCACTGATGGTCGCGCACTACCGCTGCGGGCGGCAGGCGGCGGCGCTCGAGGTCTACGAGGAGGGCCGGCACCGCCTCGCTGACGAGCTCGGCGTGGATCCCGGACCGGCGCTGCGTCGGCTGCACGAGCAGGTGCTGCGCCAGGACCCCGCCCTCGACGCGCCGGAGGTGCCGGCGCCGGCAGCGCCCGCCGCCCCTGGCCGGGCGACCCCGCCGGCGGGCAGCGCGACCCTGGTCGAGCCGCCGACCGCCCTGGTCGGGCGCGAGCGGCACGTCGACGACGTCGTCGCGGCGCTCGACGACGGCGCCCGCCTGGTGACCCTCACCGGCGCGGGCGGCGTGGGCAAGACCCGTCTGGCCCTGGCGGTGGCCGGCCGCGTCCGGCAGCAGTACGCCGACGGCGTCGCGCTCGTCCCGCTGGCGACGTTGCACGACCCGCAGCTCTTGCTGCCGACGATCGCCCACGCCCTCCAGCGCGTGCTGCCGGCCGTGGCGACCGACCCCGGCACCGACCTGCACGACGAGCTCGCCGCGCTGCTCGCCGACCGCCGGCTGCTGCTGGTGCTCGACAACATGGAGCAGCTGCTCGACGCCGCACCCGAGGTGTCCCGGCTGGTCGCCCGCTGCCCGGGGCTGGTGGTGCTGGCGACGAGCCGGGCGCCGTTGCGGGTGGCCGGGGAGGAGGAGCGGCTCGTCGAGCCGCTCGCCGTCCCGGCCGGGCGCCGCGACGTACCGATGACGCCCGAGGAAGCGGCGCTCTCGCCCGCGGTGTCGCTGTTCGTGACCCGGGCGCGGTCGGTGGCGCGCGGGTTCGTCCTCGACGAGCTCAACGCCGAGGCAGTCGCCGAGATCTGCCGTCGGCTCGGCGGCATCCCGCTCGCCCTCGAGCTCGCGGCGGCCCGGATCCGGTTGCTCAAGCCGTCCGTCCTGCTCGATCGGCTCGACGAGGCACTCGCCTCCGGTCCGCGCGACCTGCCCGAGCGGCAGCGCACGATGCAGGCCACCCTCGACTGGAGCTACCGACTCCTCGACGAGCCCGCGCGGCGGCTGTTCCGCGCGCTCTCGGTGTTCTCGGGCGGCTGGACCCTCGACCTGCTCCTCGACGTCCTCGGTCCCGAGGCGGTCGGCCCCCTGGAGGACCTCGTCGAGCACTCGCTCGTGACCGTCACCTGGTCGGTGGAGGGGCGGCCGCGCTACGCGATGCTCGAGCCGGTCCACCAGCACGCGAGCCGGCTGGCCGGCTCGGAGGAGCACGGCGACGCCGCGCGCGCCCACGCCGTCGCGTGCGTCGCGCTGGCCGAGCGCGCCGCCCGCGGCTACCGCGACGGCGAGCAGGTGCACTGGCTGCAGGTGGTCGACGACGAGCACCCCAACCTGCTCGCGGCGATCGAGCGCTCGATCGTCTCGGGCGACCACGACGCTGCGGCGCGGATCACCTGGTCGCTGTGGCTCTACTGGTGGTTCCGCGGCTACTTCGCCCTCGGCCGGCGGACAGCGACCACGGTCGTGTCCCTGCCCCGTGCCTCCGAGGCGGCCCGCACGCGCGCCACCATCGGCCTGGCCGCGATGGCCTTCGCCCAGGCCGACCACGTCGCGGCGGGCGAGGCGTGGCTGTCCTCGCGCGACGCGGCGGCCCGGATCGGTGACGTCGAGGCCGAGGCGCACTCCGAGGCCGGGCTCGGCATCGTCGCCCTCACCCGAGGCGATCTCGCCGGCGCCGAGACCCACCAACGCCGCGCAATCGCGCTGGCCGAGATGCTCGGCGCCCACACCGACGGTCCGTGGATCCTGGCGATCAACCACGTGTGGCTCGGCACGGCGCTGCTGGAGCAGGGGCACCGTGACGAGGCGCTCGGCCACTTCCGCCTCGGCCAGCGACTGGCCGACGAGCGCGGTGACCGACTCGGCGCGTTCGTGGCGCTGTGGAACCGGGCCCGTGCCGAGGCCGGCACCGACGACGACGCGGCCCACCGCCACCTGAGCGAGGGCATCCGGCTCTCCTGCGAGGTCGGCGACCTCGCCAACCTGTCCTACTACCTCGACGCGCTGGTCGTCCTGGAGCACCGGCGCGAGGTCGGCCGTGACCCGCTGCGCCTCGCCACCCTGCTCGGCGCAGCCGAGGCCTGCCGCGACCTCGGCAACGGCCAGTCCTACGGCGGTTACTACCTGCCCGACGACGCCGCCCGCGACGCCGCCGCGCTCGAGCTCGAGCGCGAGCTGGGCGCCGCGGCGTACGCCGAGCGGGCGCGGGCCGGCCGGGTTCTGGGGCTCGACGGCAGCGTGGCCCTGGCACTGGGGGACGAGGGCCTCAGGATCGCCGGATCAGCGGCTGGGTGAAGGGCCACTCGCGGTCGAGCCAGCCGGGCAGGTGGCCGACCAGCGCGGCCTCGACCGAGGGACAGTCGGGCACCGACCACGCCACGACCACGTCGTACGACGGATCGGTCCCGGGCCCCAGCACCACGGTGCCCAGCACCCGGCGCTCCTCGTCGTCGAAGACCCCGTAGACATACGCCGTCCGGGCACGCGTCGCAGCCGCCGCGGCGGCCAGGTCGAGCCCGTCCGGCAGCCCGGGCAGGCCGTCGTCGGCCTGCCGCAGCGGCCGCAGGTGGTGCCCGCTGGCGAGCTCGGTCCGGCCCGGGTGCTGGAACCAGGAGGCCAGCCACGGGCTGGTCGTGTCGTTGCTGGGGTCCACCTCGCCACCGTGCCTGGCAGTCCCGGCACCGGCCTTGCACTCCGCTGGCAGCGACCCCTCGACACCCCAAGCCGTGGGCAACCGGCGGGCAAGCGGGGGCCACCAGGCTGCGCCACGGCCCCGAGATGCGGGTCCCGTCCCGAGGAGAACAGACATGCACCTCCCCCGCGCCCGCGGCCTCCTGATCGGCCTGCTGGTCCTGCTCGTCCTGCCCGCCCTCGTCGCCTCCGCCTCCGCCCGGGGCGTGGCGGCCGAGTGGCAGAACGGCAAGCACGACGAGGACACCATCTACGACTGCTGGCTCGAGCGGCCACGCACCGGCGTGAGCGCCGACGCCGGCTGGCTGCCGCCCGGCGGTGAGGTGCCGGCGGTCGGCGAGACCTTCTACATCCGCGGCTACGCCGGCCTGGTCGGCCTGCCCTGCAGCGGCACCGTCGCCGTGATCCCGGAGATCCTGCTGCCCACCGGCGTCGAGTGGGCCGACGACGCGGCCCACCCGGTCCGGTGGGCGCTGACCGAGCCAGGTGAAGCCCAGGAGCTGAGCACCGAGCAGCTCGGCTACTTCCAGGGCCGCAACGGCGGGGTCACCTTCGAGGTGCCCGGCGGCGGTCCCTGGACCCTGCGCCAGGGCTACGTCCTGGAGATCCAGGTACCGGTGCGGGCCACCCGCGAGCTCAAGGGACCCGCGACCCAGCAGCCCGAGTGCGACGACCGTCGCGAGGGCGACGCCCCGTGCAAGGTCACCGAGGCCGGCGATCACGTGCAGGTCGCGTTCACCGTCGGGGGGCACGGCGGCGACAAGTACTACGTGACGCCCTACGTCGCACTGTTCGCCGCCAAGCGGGGCACGACGCCGACCGACCCCGCCCCCAAGACGGCGTCGACCACGACCGCCACCTACACCGTGAGCCGACGGGCCGCCGGCCGCGCCGTCGTCACCGTCCGCAGCGCCCACCGCCCGACCGGCCGGGCCGTGGTGCTCGACCGCGGGCGCCGGGTCGGCACCGCCGTCCTCACCGCGGCCGCCCGCGGCCGGGTCACCGTCGTGCTCCCCCGGATGGCCCGGGGCCGGCACGTCCTGGTCGCCAGGTACGCCGGCTCGACGCGCGTGAAGCCGTCGCAGTCGGCCCCCCGCACGGTGCGTGTCCGATGAGGCGCGACCGCACCCGCGGCCTGCTCGCGCTGGCCCTCGGCGTCCTGACCGCCCTCGCCGGGCTGCAGGTCGTCGCCGCCGGGTCCGCCTCGGCCGGCCAGCTCGGCCTGACCATCGAGATCAAGGGTGCCGCCAAGGTCACCGTCATCGAGGGCACCGTCGAGGACGGCGCCTCCACGGTCTGCGACTTCCGGCACTCCCTCGACGACCGCGTCGTCAACACCTGCCCGCGGATCCGCAGCTCCGCGGTGTTCAGCGCCGTCGTGTGGCTGCGCATCGAGGTCGCGCAGTCCGACACCGACGTGTGGGTGCCTGACAACTGGTCGGGTTGCACCACCGTGCGCCACGTCAGCGGCGACCAGTACGACTGCAAGGTCGAGTCGGAGGCGTTCAGCAGCACCGAGAAGACCGTGCGCGCCGAGGCGTACGACTCCACCTCACCGGAGATGACCTCGTGGACGCAGCGGCGCTCGACGACGCAGGACCGGACCTCCACCTACGAGTTCGCCGCGACCCAGGGCGAGCTCGAGTGCAGCGTCGACCGCGCCGCGTCCTTCTTCCCGTGCACCAGCCCCTACACCCACACCTGGCCGTCGCCCGGCGAGCACGTGCTCCTCGTGCGCGCCTACGACCTCTCGCGCCACACCACGGGTGTCGAGAACCTGACCGACACCCACCTCGACACCTCCGTGCGCACCGCCCCACCCGCCGAGTCGGCGTCGCGGACGGCCGGGTTCGTCGTCGACGCCCCGCTCGCCACCGGGCTCCGGTGCTCACTCGACGGTGCGGCGTACGACCCCTGCGGCGGGCCGGGTCAGCCCTTCGAGCTCACCGGTCTCGCCAACGGTCCGCACGAGCTGCGGGTCTACGCGGTCAGCCCGGTCTCGCGCGACGAGGTCCCCGCGGTGCACCGCTGGAACGTCGGCGTCTTCCCGGAGACCGTGCTCGAGGGCACCTCGTTGCTCGGCCGGACCGCGCAGTTCTTCTTCGGCTCACCCGACGGCGTGTCCTTCACCTGCAAGGTGACCGGCCCGAGCCACTCCTCGGACTGGCTGGGGTGCCAGTCGCCGGTCGCCCTGGAGGGCCTGGCCGACGGCGACTTCACCTTCGAGGTGCGCGCCCACGACGCCGTCGGCAGCGTCGACCCGACGCCTGCGAGCCACGCCTTCACGGTCGTCGGCCCCACCGACCCGGGGCCCGACCCGGTCACCCCGCTCCCCCGCACCGCCAGGGTGGTCAAGGTCGTCGACGCCGACACCCTCGTGCTGCGTGCCGACACCCGCACCTTCCGCGCCGACCTCGCGGGCCTGACCCCGCCGACCAGGCCACGGTGCACCGTCACCCGTGCCCGCGCCGCCCTGGCCAAGGCCACGAGTCCCGGCACGGCCGTGCGGCTCGTCGCCCGACCGGCCTCCCGCGCGACCGGCTCCAGCCCCTGGACCGTGATCGTCGGCAAGCGCGACCTGGCCCGCCAGCAGCTCTCCGCCGGTCACGCCCGCCTCGACCGCCGCGAGGCCCCCGCCTCGCGTCGTGCGGCGTACGCCGGAGCGCAGCGGCAGGCGCGGAAGGCGCACCGCGGGTTGTGGGGCCGCTGCTGATCCCCTCGCGGTCGACCGAGCGTCCCCGGTGCGGAGCCATCCGTGCCGGGGACGCCCGCGTCCGGGAGACCCGGGCCCCGCGCCCGGCACACCGCCGGCGCAGCTAGCCCTCGTCGCGGACGCCCTTGTGGGGCTTCTTGCTCACGCTCATGATGCGGCCCGTCTTGGTGTTCCGCTTCACGAACGTGCCGTTCGGGTGCTTGAGCTCGCTGCGGCTCCTCACGGCGCCGCGTCGCGATCCCTTGCCTGTGTTGGTGGCCATGTCGTCACCTCCTCCACCGGCATCGAGACCACCGTAGGTTCGACCACCGACAATCTGCTCGTCGATCCCCCGGGAGTGCTGCGCCGACGTGCTGGATGTACATGGGCGCCGGTGGGAGGGTGGCCCGAGGAGGTCGCCATGAACCAGTCGCACGTCTTCGACCCGGAGCTCCACGAGGCCGGGTCCCCCGCCGCACAGGGCCGGTGCTCCCACCACGCAGAGGGCGGTGCGGGCAGCGGCTCCTGCGCGGGCGAGGCCATCGTCTCGTTCCAGACCGGCGACGGGCAGTGGGAGTCGGGCTGCTCGCTCGCGCTGGAGCAGCTCGTCGAGCAGGGTGAGATCGAGCCGCTCGGGCAGGGCGGCTGACGGGGCCGACAGCTCTGGCGGGCGCTCAGGCGCCGTTCGTGGCCTCGTGCCAGTCCCAGTGCGCCTTCGGGTACTCCCCCGACGCCGCCACCAGCGACCCGCACACCCGGCACACCAGGCCGCGGTCGGTCTCGGTGTCGAACATGTCCATCACGTCCGGCCCGGCTGCGTCCATGCTCTCGTCGGCCATCGACCCACCCTAGCCCCGGCTCGCGCGCGCCGGCTCGGCGCCGGAGACGGCGTCCCGCGGCTCGTCGTGCATCCCGTGCCAGTCCAGGCACAGCATCGTCGCGTCGTCCTGGAGGGCGTGGCCGGCGGCGGCGAGGGCGTGGTCGGCGAGGGCGCGGACGACCTCGCGCGGGTGCAGGTCGGCAGTGCTGCGGATCGCGCTGGGCAGGTCGACCGACGCCACGTTGCGCTCGAGCATGCCGTCGGTGACCAGGACGAGCCGGTCGCCGGGCTCGAGCGGCACGACGGTGCCGGCGTACGTGCTGTCGGCGAACATGCCGAACGGAAGGTCGGCGCGCAGCTCGAGAGCGGTGAGCTCGTCACCGCGCAACAGGTACGGCGCCACGTGACCGGCGTTGACGACGTCGAGGTGGCCCGAGCGCAGGTCGAGGCGACCGACCAGTCCGGTGACGAACTCCTCGTCGAGGGAGCGTGCGGCGTGCTCGCGCACCGCGGCGTTGGCCTCGTGCGCCTGGGCGAGCAGCGACACCCCGCGACGGCGTCCGCCGCGCAGCCCCGCGAGGCACACGCTGGCGGTCAGCGCGGCGTCGACGCCGTGGCCCATCGCGTCGGTGAGCGAGAGGTGCAGCGCGTCCCGGGCCAGGCTGTAGTCGAACGTGTCGCCGCCGATGCTCGCGGCCGGCTCCAGCCACCCCGCCAGCGTGAAGGCCGCGGCCTCGCAGGTGCGGGCCGAGGGGAGCAGTCGCTGCTGGATCTCGGCTGAGAGGCTGAAGGACCGGGTGCGCTGCCCCCACTCGAAGAGGTCGGTGTGCCGGCGGTTGGCGATCAGCACGAACGCCAGCAGGTGGGCGACCCGTCCGATCTGGGCCACCACGTCGGGGTCCGGCTCGTCCGGGACGTAGAGCTCGAGCACCCCGATGGACTCGCCGCGCTCGGTGACCGGCGCCAGCACCGCCCACTTCCCGGCTCCGGCGCCGTCGCCATCGCCGTCGACGTGCGGCTGCGGCCGCACCACCTGGGCGGTCTGGGTGCGCACGGTCTGCTCGTGCGGGCCGCCGTCGAACGGTTGAACCGTCGCCGACTCCTCGTCGTCGCGCCGCTCGCCCGCCACGGGTACGTCGGCGCCGGCGGCCGCGGCGGGCGCCAGCGGCACGTGGGCCAGGCGCACGAGGGCCCGCCCGGACAGGTCGGTGACCAGGAACGACACCGCGACCGCGCCGAACGCCGTACCGAGCTCGCGGGCGACCGCCTCCACCGCCTCGACCGGGGACGCCGCCTCGGCCGCCGCCAGGACGCTCTCGACGTCCACGACCGTCCTCGACCTCGCCACGGCAGGAGCCTAGGGGTCGGCTCAGGTGGCTGCCGCCACCAGGCTCGCCAGGAGGACCAGCGGGAGGGAGACGACGGCGCCGAGCGACGTCGCCAGCGTCAGCGTCTTCAGGCTGCCCTTGGTGGAGAGGTCGAGCAGCGTGGTGAACATCCAGAAGAAGTTGCTGTTGACGTGCAGGGCGAACATCGCGCCCGAGGCGATCGCCAGCGCGATGACGACCGGGTCGACCCCGAGCGAGCCGACCACGGGAGCGATGATGCCGGCGGCGGTGATCGCGGCGACCGAGACCGACCCGATGGCGAAGTGCAGCAGCGCGGCCACGAACCACGCGAGCAGGATGCTGAGGATCACCGGGGCGCCCTCCTCCACGGAGAAGAGGTCCTCGAGGACCTCCTTCATCCCGCTCTCGGAGATGACCGCGCCGAGCGACCCGCCGACGCCGGTGACGAGGAGGATCTCGCCGGTCGTGTGGAACCCGGCCCCGAGGACGTTGCCGACCGTCTCGGCACCCGACGCCGCCCGGACCATGGCGAAGGCGATGAGCAGCCCGAGGAACAGGGCGATGTTGGCGTCACCGAGGAAGTCGAAGACCGGGTTGGTGGCGTCGGCCACGTCGAGGATGGCCCCGGTGGCGATCAGCACCAGCGGCACCAGGATCGGCAGCAGCCGCACCCCCAGGCTCAGCCGGGCCGCGCCCTCGACGACGGGTACCGCCTCGGCCTCACCGTGGCGGTGGCCCTCCTCGTCGACGACCGCGTCGGGGTCGAGGTCGGTCTTCTCGTTCCAGAGGCCCCGGCCGAGCAGCAGTCGGAAGAGGAACGTGGTGATCAGCGCGGTCGCCAACCCGATCGGCAGCCCGTACAGCAGGTAGGTGCCGAGGGGGACGTCCATCAACCCGGCGATGGCGACCGCTGCGAGGCCCGGCACCACGAAGACGTAGCCGGCGAAGATGCCGATGCCCATCGCGCCGGCCAGCCACGGCAGGCCGTGGCGGCGGTCGACGGCGGACGCGGACTCCTTGGCCATCGGCGCCGCCAGGACCACCTGCACGTCGACGTAGATGGAGGGGAAGATCGTGGCGAGCGCCGCGGCCATCGCGTACGGCAGGCGGCCGCCCACGCTGCGCGCGAGGATCGCCACCAGGTCGTCGAAGGTGCCCATCGCGTGCAGCAGCGCCCCGATGAGCACGCCGAACCCGATGAGCAGGCCGACCTCGGCCATGATCTCGCCGAACCCCCCGGTGATCAGCGAGACCGTGCCCTCGGCACCCTGCGACGTGGCGAGGCCGAGGTAGATGCACGCCAGGAGCAGCGAGATCACCGGGTCGATCTTGAACCTGATGATCAGCACGATCGCAGCCAGGATTGCGACGGCTGAGTGCACGATCTCCATGGGCATCCCGATCTGTCGTGTGACGAGCGGCACCACCGTAGGGGATGCCGTCGGCGAACGGGCTCAGGAGACCAGGGCGTAGAGACCGGGTCGCCGTTCGGCGTAGTGGTCCCGGGGTCGCTGCCGGGTGGCGCGGGCGCGCGGGAGCGGTGGCGGTGGCCGGTCGGGGCCCTGGTCTCGACCTGGTGGGCGGCGACGACGTCGGCGCTGGCCCAGGCTCCGGTGGCTGACGCCAGGCTGGAGGTCGGCGACGCGGGCGACGAGCCTGGCCTGCCGCGCGCTCAGCGCAGCCTTGAGGCGTTCGACCTCCGCGATCTCGTCGATGCACGCGGCTGCGGCACCGGGGTGGTCGTCGGGTGGGAACAGGTGCTCGATAATTGGACAGATCCGCACACCGTGCCAGACCTCGACACGAGGTGGTTGAAACGTCACACAGCGGAAACGCGACCGAACGCGGCCGGTGACGCGGCGTACCTAGAACGGAGGACGACACACCCACCTGCCCGAAAGGCGCTGCTACCTCCATGCCCACTCGTCCCTCCGGGCGCCGTACCGCCCGCCTCGTCGCCGTCCCGGCGGCCCTGGCGGTCGGCCTCAGCGCGCTCGCGGTCACGCCGTCCTCCCAGGCGCTGACCTCCGTCACCACCGCCAACGCCGCGACCATCTCGATCAACGACGCCCGCCGCCCCGGCCTCGACACCGGCTCGATCCGCAACGTCAGCGGCTCCCGGTTGGAGGGCTTCGGCAACGTGTTCGTGCACGTCGACGCGTCCTCGGGCGAGGCGCCGCGGATGAACGGCCAGATGCTGCGCGGGTTCGGCCTGACGCCCGCCGCACCGGGGTCCTACCGGTCGACGCGATCGGTCCGCCTCGGCGGCGTGCTGGTCTCCCGCAAGGTCCAGGTGGCGACGGCCAGCAGCACCACCAGCTTCTTCGACACCTTCACCAACACCGCGACCGAGCCCGTCACCGTCGAGGTCTCCTTCGGCGGGTCGCTCGGGTCGGGCTTCTCGACGCCGGCGACCGGCACGGCGAGCCCCAACAAGGCCACGATCAGCGCGACCAGCAGTGGCGACACCGCCGTCGACCCCGTCGACACCTGGGTCGCGGCGACGACGCCCGGCAACACCCGGCCCACCGGCGTCGTGGTCGGCGCCGACGTCGACGCGATCGGCGACCAGCAGTCCGACCCGTTCACCACGGCGTACGTGCCGACCGGGAGCCGGGCCAACGACCTCGGTTTCGTCCGCGAGCTGACGATCGAGCCGGGCGAGACCGAGTCGCTCGTGCAGTACGTCGTCGTCGGCGACCTGCCGGCCACGACCGGCGCCCCGGCTATCGACGCCACGACCGCCGCGCTGGCCGCCGACCCGGACTTCACCGGCCTCACCGTCGACGAGATCTGCACCCTGCAGAACTGGGACCTCGCGTCGTACACCGCCGCCTGCGCCGGCGCCGAGCCGCTGCAGCTAACGGCGGCGGAGCCCGAGGCGGAGCACACCACCGACGTCGCCTACGACGTGACCGGCAAGACGATCGCCGACCTGCAGGCCGACCTCGTCGCCGGCGAGGTGACCTCGGTGCAGGTCACCAAGGCCTACCTCGACCGGATCGAGGCCTACGACGGCGGCGCGATGGGCTTCCAGTCGTTCATCACCGTCGCCAAGGACGCCGTCGCGCAGGCGATGGCCGCCGACGAGGCCCGCGCAGCGGGCCGCACCGGTGACCTGCTCGGCATCCCGATCGCGCTCAAGGACCTCTACGACACCAAGGACATGCCCACCTCCGGCGGCACCCTGGCGTTGCAGGACTGGGAGCCCGGCGCCGACGCCTGGCAGGTCGCCCGGCTGCGCGACGCCGGCGCCGTGATCATCGGCAAGACCAACCTCTCGGAGTTCGCCAACTCGGGCTCGTTCAGCGAGAGCGGGTTCAAGCAGACCTGGAACGCGCTCTACCCGTCGAAGACCTCCTTCGGCTCCAGCGGCGGCTCGGCCACCGCCGTCGCGGCCGACCTCGCCCCCGCGGCGATGGGCACCCAGACCGGCGTCTCCCTCTACGCCCCGGCCACCGGGGCCGGCCTGACGACGTTCCGTGGCACCGACGGCCTGACCAGCACCAACGGCGTGATGCCGCTGACCTGGGCCACCGACTACGCCGGCCCGATCGCCAAGTCGGTCACCGACGTCGCCTCGATCCTCGACGCGACCGCCACCCGCACCACCGGCAACGACCCCGCCGACCTGCTCACCTCGCGGGTCGACAACGCCCTGCGCCCGGCGGAGTGGAAGTCGTCGCTCGACGCGGATGCCCTGCAAGGCAAGGTGATCGGCTTCGTGCCCACGGCGTTCCGGTCGACGGCGATCGCCGACGACGACGCCGGGGCCGTCGCCCTCACCCAGGCCACCGCGGCGATCGAGGCCGCCGGCGGCCGGCTCGTGCCGCTCGCCGACGGCCCGACTGCTCCGCCCGCGCCCACCGGCAGCTTCCCGACGACCGGCAGCGCCGGCGCCGAGGGCTGGGAGCGCTACCTCGCCGAGCCGCGGCCGGCGACCTTCCCGCTGACCACCGAGCAGCTGATGGAGAGCCCGCGCAACCTGCCCTACAACGTCTCCGGCAACTACACCGCGCAGCCGATGGACGACGCCAGCGTCACCAACCTGCTCGCCCGCCGCGACGCCTACAAGCAGACCGCCTCGGCGTGGATGGACACGGCGTTCGGCGACGAGCCGGTCGACGCCGTCCTCTACCCGGGGTTCCTCACCAGCGTGGGCAACAACGACGCCGCCTCGGCGATCTTCAGCTCCGACCGCGCCTCCGGCGTCATCACCCAGACCGTCGGACTCCCCACCGCGATCCTGCCGATCGGCACCAGCGGCGAGGGCTACTCCAACAACGTCCAGATCGTCGGGCGCGCCTGGGACGACGCCGAGGTGCTCGGCATGGGCTACGCCCTGGAGCAGCAGGCCGACGCCGCCGTGCACACCGAGTTCGCCCCGCCGCTGGCCTGGAGCGGGCCCGCGGCGTCGGTGACGTCGCTGGAGCTGGGCACGACCGCGACGACGTATGGCAAGCCGGCCACGGCGACGGTCGCCGTCGCCGCCGACCCGGCCGCCACCGGCACGGTCTCGGTGGAGGTGGCGGGCTCCTCGGTCACCGGGACGCTCGCCGACGGTGCCGTCACGCTGCGCCTGCCGGCGTCGGTGCCGGTGGGCACCCACCTGGTGACGGCGACGTACGCCGGCTCCTCGACGGTGGCTCCGAGTGCGGCGACGGCGACCCTGAAGGTCACCCGCGCCGCCCCGAGCATCGCCGTCGGCCTGGTCAGGGCCACGGTGCGCCAGGGCCAGAAGGCGGCGATGACGGTGCGGGTCGGTGCGCCGGCCACCGTGCTCGTCCACGACGGCGCGAAGGTGCTGCGCACGGTCAAGGTCGGCTCGGCCAAGACGGTGGTGCTGCCGGTGCTGAAGCCGGGCGTGCACAAGATCCGCGCCTACGTCGTCGCCGGTGAGCAGTACGACGCGACGTGGAGCAGGACGCTGACCCTGCGGGTGCGGAAGAGGTAACCCCTCCCCTTCCCCATCGCGAGCGGCGCCGCGGACCTGACGGTCCGCGGCGCCGTTCAGCGTGGGGACAGCCGCACCACCGGGATGGTCCGACTGGTGCGCTCCTCGTACTGCTTGAACCCGTCGCTCGCCGCCTTGAACCGCTCCCACGCCGCGTCGCGCTCGCCGCCCTGCAGGTCGGTGGCCCGCACCTCCACCGTGCGCAGCTGCGTGCCGTCGCCGGTCTCGAGCGTGGCGTCGGGGTGGGCGAGGAGGTTGTGGTACCACGCCGGGTGGTCCGGCGCCCCGGCCTTCGAGGCGGCGACCAGCCACCCGTCGCCGTCCGGCAACCCCATCACCGGGTGCATCCGTGGCTGGCCGGACCTCGCGCCCGTGGTGTGCAGCACCACGAGCGAGTCGCCGAACGGCGCCACCTCGGTGACGACCCCGTGGCGGCGGTGGAACTCGTCGAGGACCTTCTGGTTGAAGTCGTTCATGTCGACAGTTTCCCCCGCGAGGTCGGCACCGAGGCAGTGACGTCCTCGGGCTCGGGTGGTGCGGTCAGACAGGTCGCCGCTTGAGCAGGACGGCGGCGGCCACGAGCGGCACGACGATCCAGGCGGCGAAGACGGCCGCACCGACGGCCGGGCTGAGCAGGGAGGCCTCCGGCGCCACCGAGGTGAACGAGCTGCCGGCCATGGACGGCAGGTACTGCAGGACGTCGTTCCGCAGGCTCTCGGGGAGGAGGATCATGCCAAGGCCCGGGACGACGAAGACGAGGCCGAACAGCGCCGAGATCGCCCCCGCCGTGCTGCGCAGGATGATGCCCAGCGCGAGACCGATCAGGGCCGTGCCCGTCAGGAAGGCAGCGACACCGATCACGGCGCGCAGGACGCCGGGATCACCCAGCGTCGCCGTGTCGTACCCGCCGCTGCCGATCAGGGCCTGACCGGCGAAGAACGCGACGAACGCGCTCAGCCCGAGCACGGACAGCGTCGTGACGGCCAGGACCGCGACCTTCGCCCGGAGCACGGGCAGCCGGGACGGCACCGCCGTCAGGGTGGTCCGGATCGTCCCGGTGCTGTACTCGCTGGTGATCGCGAGGACACCGAGCACGCCGATGATGAGCTGCGCGACCTGGACCCCGGCGAGGGCTGCTCCCGCCGAGTCACCCTCGGCATCCATGGGTGACCTGCCGAGCACCCCGCCGACCATGGCGGAGAAGATGAGGCCGATGAACAGGACGGCGCCTGCCGCCGCAGCGAGCGTGACGATGTTGCTCCGCACCGACCTGAGCTTGGTCCATTCCGAGCGCATGACGTGGCGCATCGCGGTGTGGCTGGCAACGGCGTGGGGGCGGGTGCCTGGCGCAGCGGCCACGGTCCGCCCAGGGAGGGTCCGGGTGGTCATCAGGCTGCCTTCTCGTCTGTGGGGTGGACGGTGGTGGTGTCGCCGGCGTACTCGACGGCGTCGCGGGTGAGCTCCATGAAGGCCTCCTCGAGCGAGGCCTGGTTGCTGCTCAGCTCGTGCACGGGGATGGCGGCGGCGCTGGCTCGGGCGGCGATCTGCTCGGTCGTGAGGCCGATGACGTCGAGTGATCCGTCCGGCTCCGTCGTCACGGTGACGCCGTCACCGGTGAGGAGCGGCTGCAGGTCGGCTGCTCGGGGGCTGCGGACGCGGACGCTGCGGACGGACCTGCTCATCAGCTCGGCCACCGGCAGGTCCGCGATCAGCTTGCCGCGGCCCACGATCACGAGGTGCTCCGCGGTCATGGCCATCTCCGTCATCAGGTGGGAGGAGACGAAGACCGTCCGGCCCTCGGAGGCGAGGCTGCGGAGCAGCTCGCGGATCCACCGGATGCCCTCGGGGTCGAGCCCGTTGACCGGCTCGTCCAGCATGACCGTCTGGGGGTCTCCGAGCAGGGCGCCGGCGATCCCGAGGCGCTGACCCATGCCGAGCGAGAACCCGCCGACCCGGTCCTTGCGGACCTCGGTGAGTCCGACCAGCTCCAGCATGTCGTCGACCCGGCGCGCGGGCAGGCCGTGGGTGTGCGCCTGGGCCAGGAGGTGGTCGCGGGCCGAACGGCCGGGGTGCGTCGCCCCGGCGTCCAGCAGGACCCCGAGCTCGTGGATCGGCAGGGCGTGCTCGCGGTAGGGGCGGCCGTTGACGGTGGCGCGACCGCTGGTGGGCTCCTCGAGGCCGACCAGCATCCTCATGGTGGTCGACTTCCCCGCGCCGTTGGGCCCGAGGAAGCCGGTGACGACACCGGGCCTCACCGTGAAGGTGAGGTCGTTCACCACCGTCTTGGAGCCGTACTGCTTCGTCAGGTGCTGCAGCTCGATCATGATGTTCTCCTCGTGTGGCCGGAGCTTCCGGCGTCGAGGAAACCCTGGCCGTCCGGGGTGCCTCCGGGCATCGTGCTGCCGCAGACACCTCTGCCTGCCACGGGCGCAGCAGGGCACGGCTCGCGAGCGCCGCGGGTACTGCGCCGGCAGTACGCACGGCGTACTGCGGCCGAGCGACGCCTCGGGCCCGGATCGTCCATAGGCTCCGGGCATGACGCTGCTCAGTGACCTACGCGCACTCCAGCGGCGGCACCCAGCGGTGTTCGATGCGCTGCTGGTGCTGGGTCTGGCGCCGATCGTGATCCTCCTACCCGACCCCGACCGACCGGACGGGTCGGCGTTGTCCGGCGCGGCTGCCGTCGTCGCGATCCTGACGTGCGCGCTCCTGGGTGTGCGTCGCCGTCGACCCGGCGCCGTGCTGGCCGGCACCGTCGTGGGTGCCGTCACCGTCATCCTGCTCGCCGACGGGGCGTCGTGGGTCGTCCTCGCGCCGTTCGTGGCGTTGTACACGTTCGCGGTCGCCCACGACCGACTCAGCACGGTAGTGGCCTTCGTGGCGTCGCTCGCGGCGGTGACGGTGTCCGTCGCGCTGGTGACGACGCCGTGGCCGCCCGATCCGACGTCGTTCCAGTACATCTCCTCGTTCGCCGTCGCGGCCGCGGTCGGCGCGGCGGTCCGTTCTCGTCGTGCCTACGTCGTGGCCGTCGAGGAGCGTGCCGAACGGGCTGAGCGCGGCCGCGAGCAGGAGGCCGCCCGGCGGGTGGCGGAGGAACGGCTGCGCATCGCCCGCGAGCTCCACGACGTGGTCGCGCACCGGGTGGCGATCGTCAACGTCCAGGCCTCGGTGGCTCGTCATCTCGTGCTCGCCGACCCGCACGCGGCCCTGACGGCGATCGAGCACGTCCGGGACGCCGGGCGGGCGATCCTCGACGAGCTGGGCGACGTGCTGAACGTCCTGCGTCAGCCGGACGAAGCGGTGGACCCTCACTCGCCTGCGCCCGGTCTGGACGACGTGCACCGCCTGGTGGCATCCTTCCAGGCCGCCGGCCTGCGCATCAGGCAGTCGGTGTCCGGCAGTCCTCGCGCTGTGGCGGGGGGAGCAGACCTCGTGGCGTACCGGGTCCTCCAGGAGGCCCTCACCAACGCCCACAAGCACGGAACCGGGACGGCGACCATGACCATCCGCTACGGGCCGACCGGAGTCGGCCTCGAGGTCACCAATCCGGCTGCCGGGGTGTCGGGATCGCCGGAGGACGCGCCCAGCAACGCCGGCTTCGGACTCGTCGGGATGCGCGAGCGCGTCGCGGCGGTGGGCGGGGAGATGGAGGCGCGCGACGACCCGGACGGGCGCTTCCGCGTGTCGGTCCGACTGCCCGACCGGTCAGGGGTGGAGGCGTGAGCATCCGCGTCGTCATCGCGGACGACCAGGGGCTCATCCGTGCCGGCTTCAAGGCGTTGATCGACTCCGCCCCGGACATGTGCGTGGTGGGGGAGGCCGCCAACGGGCGGGAGGCGGTCGACCTGGTCCGCGAGACCCGCGCCGACGTCGTCGTCATGGACATCCGGATGCCCGAGATGGATGGGCTGGGGGCGACGCGCCTGATCAGCGCCGACGAGGACATGGCCGGGGTCCGCGTCCTCATCCTGACCACCTTCGAGCTCGACGAGTACGTCCTGGACGCGGTCGAGGCCGGCGCCAGCGGGTTCCTCGGCAAGAGCGTCGATCCCGAGGAGCTGGTGCAGGCGATCAGGACGTTGGCGGCGGGCGACGCCCTCCTCTCGCCCAAGGCGACCAGGGCCCTCATCAGCCGCTACGCGAGGGTGGGCGGGACCGAGGCTGCCGGAGCCCTGGACCCGGCACTCCTGCCCGGGTTGACCGACCGGGAGCGCGAGGTCGTCGCCCTGGTGGCTCACGGGTTGACCAACGACGACATCGCCGAGCGCCTCTTCGTCTCACCGCTGACGGCCAAGACCCATGTGAACCGCGCGATGATGAAGGTCGGCGCACGTGATCGGGCGCAGCTGGTCGTCGCCGCCTACCAGAGCGGTCTCATCCGGCCGGCGCCGAAGCCCTGAGGGACCAGGCTCGGAGCGACGCAGAGCGGGCGCTCAGCGCAGGGGGTCGATCATCGTCATGCCGGCAACGGTGGCCTGGTCGAACCCCGGCAGCAGGACCGCGGCGTCGTCCAGACCGATGGTCCGCTCGATGAGCCGGTGCGGCTGCAGCGACCCGTCCTCGATCAGCGCCAGCATGTCGGGGTAGTCGGCCGCGGCCATCCCGTGGCTGCCCAGGACGTCGAGCTCCCAGGCGATCACGCGGTCCATCGGCACCCTCGGGTGCCCGCCGACCGGCGGGAGCAGGCCGACCTGGACGAGGCGGCCGCGACGACGGAGGCTCAGGATGGCGTCGGCGGAGGTCTGCTCGCTGCCGACGGCGTCGATCGCGACGTCGGTGCCGCCCACGACGAGGTCCCCGACGGCCGCGGGGACGTCCGTGCCGTCGGCAAGGAGGGTGTGGTCGGCGCCGAGGTCGGCGGCCACCGCCAACGCCGCCCGGTTGCGGTCGACCACGACGACGTGGGCGCCGAGGGCGCGGGCGATCATCACCGTGCTGAGGCCGACGCCGCCGGCACCGATGACCGTGACCCACTCGCCCTCGGTGACCCGTGCTCGCCCGACGAGCGCGCGGTACGCCGTGGCGAACCGGCAGCCGAGACCGGCCGCCGTCGCGAAGCCGACCGACCCGGGGACGGCGACCAGGTTGGTGTCGGCGGCGTGCAGGGCGACGTACTCGGCGAACGAGCCCCAGTGGGTGAACCCCGGCTGCTGCTGGTCGGGACAGACCTGGGCGTTGCCGCTGCGGCACCAGGAGCAGCGACCGCAGCCGCAGACGAACGGGACGGTGACCCGGTCCCCGACCTGCCACAGGTCGACGCCGGTGCCGACCTCGACGACCTCGCCGGCGAGCTCGTGGCCGGGTACGTGCGGGAACGCGATCTCGTCGTGCCCTGCCCACGCGTGCCAGTCGCTACGGCACATCCCCGTGGCGACGACCCGGACGACGACGCCGCCGGCGGGGGCGGAGGGCTGCGGCACGTCTCGGACCTCGGGCCGCGAGCGGGCTGCGTCGACCACGACTGCGCGCATGCGCCCATCCTCGCAAGCGCCCCGCGGCACCCGCGACGTCAGTGCAGCGCGACCTCGCCGCCGAGCTCCCAGCGCACCGGGGCGAGGGGGTCCGGCTCGTAGCTGCAGTAGGTCCCGGTGCGCACCGTGCGGTCCAGGTGGGTGCCGAGGTCGGGGTGCGACTCCCCGAGCTTGCGCAGGGCGTAGCGCAGCGCGCGAGCCACGCTCGTGCGGGCTCGCTCCGACGTACCCCCGACCGTGCGGGCGCGGCCGCCGAGGCCCACGGCTCGGGTCAGCTCCGCGACCAGGTAGTCACGGTCGCGCTGCGCCAGCGACAGCCGCGCCAGGTCGTGCATCTCCTCCGCCTCGGCGATGTCGTCGTCGACCTCGTCCAGGCGTCGGCGGTAGGCCGCCCGGGCCTCGTCGTCGAGCACCGGCAGGCCGACGTCGGGCACGGTCACGTCGCCGTGCGTCTGCGTCCCGGCGCGCGGCGCACGCAGCGTGCCGTGCTCGACGGCGACCAGGTCGAGGACGTGGAACTCGCGACCCGGCTCGGCCAGGAGCCGCTCCAGGTAGCGCAGGCCCTTGAGGTCGGGCACCAGCACCTCCCGACCCCGGAAGCACACCGAGCGACCCTGCCCCGCCCGGCGGAACGTGGCGGTCACCGCTGCCGCCCGCTCGGTCGCGACGGCGGCCACGACCGGCGTCCCGGCCGCCAGGAGGCCGCGCGTCTCGGCCGCGCGACCAGCTGCGCCGAACCCGACGAACCCGGCCAGCGCGGCCTCCCACTCCAGGCGCGCGCGAGCAGTGCTCCCACTGCGTTCGTGGGCCTGGCCGAGCACGACCCGGGCCGCCGCCGTCTCGTACGGCGCACCCATGTCCGCCCACGCCGCCACGGCCCCGGAGGAGGCGTCGATCGCAGCATCGGTGTCGCCCGCGAGCAGCGCCTCGCGGGCGGTCGCCAGCGCGGCTGCCGCCGCGAGTCCCGGGCTCGGGTAGCGGTCGGCGACGTCGCGCAGCGCCGCCGCAGCGACCGCCAGGGTCGCCGCATCGCCCACCACGCCGGCGATCTCGGCCTGGGCGTCGTACAGCGGTGCCAGACGCAGGTCGCCGAACGGCGGCCGCTCCTTCCACGGCACCTCGACGGGGTGCTCGATCGCGTTCGCGACCAGGTCGGCGGCCGCCGCCGCGTCTCCCTGCCTCAGGCGCAGGAGAGCCAGGCCCGGGTGCGGGCTCCAGGCGTGCTCGTGGGCGGCGAGGAAGGCCTCCTCCGCGCCGTCCAGGTCACCCTTGCGCAGTCGGATGTTGCCCAGCTCGACCAGCGGCCAGCCGAACTCGCGCCTCATCCAGGGCCGCAGCTCCTCGCAGGCGCCGAGCGCCTCTGCCTCGGCCAGGTCGCACGGGCCGGTCACCCTCAGGATCTCGGCGCGGTGCACCCGGCAGCGGCCGTGGATCCCGCCGTACGCCGAACCGTGGCGCCACCGCTCCATGACCTCGGTCCACTCGCGGGCGCGGTCGTGCAGGGCCAGGCCCTGCGCGGCGCAGATGAGCTCGCAGTACATCATCCCGGTCGTCAACGGATCGACGTCGTCGGACATCAGCTGCACCGCGACCTCGTCGAGGAGGTCCAGCCCCTCGGCGACCTGTCCCTCCGCGATCAGCACGCGGCCCGTCGCGGTCTGGCCGATCGTGACCGCGGCGGGGACGGCGAGGCGCCGGCCCAGCTCGATCGACCGGGCCGCGGCGGCCATCGCACCCACGGGGTCACCGCACATCACGCGCTCGTAGGTACGGGTCATCGCGACGACGGCGTGGGCGGGTGCCTCCGGGTGGTCCGCGAGGAGCCGCTCGGCCCGGCGCAGCCAGCCGCGCACCGGTGCCATCAGGCCGGTGTCGATCATCAGGAACATCGCCACCATGCCGGCCGCCCACGCCGCCTCCGCCTGCGCACCCTCGCCGAGGCGGAGGGTGTAGAGGTCCTCCCAGGAGCCGATCGACAGCTCGAGCTCACCCACGCCGTACGCCGCCTGCGCGCGCACCTGCAGCGCCTCCGGGCCGTCGGACGGCGAGCGGTCGCGCCCGACCGCCTCGAGGGCGGCGGGCCAGTCGCCGTGCTCGAGTGCCGCTCGCGCGGCCCTCAGGTCGGTCACCGTCGCATTGTGACACCGCTTGTCACGCCCTGGTCGTCGACGGACGCCTCGTCCGTCCCGACGAGAGGACCGACCCATGCACCTCCCCAAGAACCAGATCCCCACCCGCATCGACGTGCCCGGTGCGGTCGCCCGCCAGCTGCCCGACTTCGGCTCGACCGCCGCGGACGAGGCCATCGGGGCGGAGTACTTCTCCCTCGCCGCCGGCACCGACATCGCGCCCCTGCTCGTGGGTCTGGAGGGCGACCTGTGCCAGTCACCGCACTGGGGCTACCTGATCGCGGGCGAGGTCGTCGTCAGCTACCGCGACGGCGAGGTGGAGCAGGTCACCGGGGGAGACGTCTTCTTCTGGCCCGCGGGACACAGCGTCGCGGTCCGGACGGACGCCGAGATCGTCCTGTTCTCTCCCCAGGTCGCGCACGGACGCGTGATCGACCACCTGCGCGGGCAGCTCGTGCCGGCCGGCTCCTGAACCGACACCTCCTCGACCACCGCCGGTCGACGCTGACCGACGGTGGCCGGGGAGCGACTACCGGCCGTGACCGCCGCGGCGGAGCGTCGCGTCGGTCAGCCACGGCGGTGCGTAACCGCGGTCGGCGTCGTTGAGGGTGGTGCCGGGCGGGACGATCTCGTCGATGGCGTCGAGCACGTCGCGCGAGAGGGTCACCTTCTCCACGCCGAGCTGCGACTCGAGCTGCTCGAGGGTGCGGGGGCCGATGATGGCCGAGGAGACCGCGGGGTGCTCGAGGACGAACGCCAGCGCCAGGTGGACCAGCGACAGGCCGGCCTCGTCGGCGAGGTCGGTGAGGCGGTGGACGGTGTCGAGCTTGGCGGCGTTCTCGGGGCTCGACGGGTCGTGCCGGGCGGGCTGGCGCTGCAGGCGGCTCGACGTGACGGCCGGCGCCTCGCCGCGGCGGTAGCGGCCGGAGAGCCAGCCGCCGGCGAGCGGGCTCCAGGGCAGGACGCCGATGCCGTGCTTCTGGGCGGTCGGCAGCACGTCGCGCTCGACCTCGCGGGCGAGGATCGAGTACGGCGGCTGCTCGGTGACGGGCCGCTCCCGCTGGCGCTTCTCGGCCACCCACTGCGCCTCGACGAGCTGCGAGGGCAGGAACGTGGAGGTGCCGACGTAGCGGACCTTGCCCTGGCGGACCAGGTCGGTCAGCGCACCGAGGGTCTCGTCGATCGCGACCTCGGGCCGGGGGCGGTGCACCTGGTAGAGGTCGATGTGGTCGGTCTGCAGGCGCCGCAGCGAGGCCTCGACCTCGCGCACGATCCAGCGCCGTGAGCTGCCGGCCTGGTTGGGGTCGTCGTCGTGCATGGCGCCGTGGAACTTGGTGGCCAGCACGACGTCGTCGCGGCGTCCCTTGATCGCCTTGCCGACGATCTCCTCGGACTCACCGCGCGAGTAGACGTCGGCGGTGTCGATGACGTTGATGCCGGCGTCGAGCGCACGGTGGATGATCCGGGTGCTCTCGTCGTGGTCGGGGTTGCCCCAGGCGCCGAACATCATCGCGCCGAGGGTCAGCGGGCTGACCCGGACGCCGGTGGTGCCGAGCGGGCGGTACGTCGTGAAGTCGGTCATGCGGGGTCCCCTCGGCGTTGCTCGGCGGAGGAGCGAAGCGGGGGAGGCGAGGAACGTCGTGGGGTGCTCATGCGATCTCCTGGTCGGTGGCAAGAGTGGAGCGGACAGGGGCGGGGCGGTCGAGCCCGTAGTGGTCACGCAGGGTGCGGCCGGCGTACTCGCGCCGGAACAGACCGCGCTCCTGCAGCACCGGCACCACGTGGTCGACGAAGACCTCGAGGCCCGAGGGCAGGACCGCCGGCATCACGTTGAAGCCGTCGGCGGCGCCGGCCGATGACCATTCCTCCAGCGCGTCGGCGACCTGCTCGGGCGTGCCCGAGAAGGTGCGGTGGCCGCGGCCGCCGCCGAGCCGGCCGATGAGCTGGCGCACGGTGAGCCGTTCGCGCCGGGCGAGGGTGACGATCAGCGTGTAGCGCGACTTGGCGCCCTCGATCTCGTCCTCGTCGGGCAGGTCGGCGGGCAGCTCCTGGTCGAGCGCCAGGTCGACCGGGTCGACGCGCAGGGTGCGCGCGAGCTGGTCGCGGGCGTACTCCGGCCGGATCAGCTCGTCGAGCTGCCGCTCCAGCGCGATCGCCTCGGCCTCGGTGCTGCCGATGACCGGGACGATGCCCGGCAGCACCCTGAGGGTGCCGGGGTCGCGGCCGTGGCGGCGGGCGCGGGCCTTGACGTCGGCGTAGAACGCCTGCGCGTCGGCGAGCGTCTGCTGCGCGGTGAAGATGGCCTCGGCGTGCCGGGCGGCGAAGTCGCGACCGTCCTCCGACGACCCGGCCTGCACCAGCACCGGGCGGCCCTGCGGAGAGCGCGGCACGTTGAGGGGCCCGGCGACGCCGAAGTACTGGCCGCGGTGGGCGGCGGGGTGCACCCGGTCGCCGTCGCCCCAGCGCCCGGCCGCCTTGTCGGCGAGCACCGCGTCGTCGTCCCAGCTGTCCCAGAGCTTGGCGCTCACCTCGACGAACTCCTCGGCCCGGCGGTAGCGCTCGCGGTGGCCGGGCAGCTCCTCGAGGTTGAAGTTGCGCGCCGCGTCGAGGGTGGCGGTGGTGACGATGTTCCACCCCGCGCGCCCACCGCTGAGGTGGTCGAGCGAGGCGAAGCGCCGCGCCAGGTTGAACGGCTCGTTGTACGTCGTCGACGCCGTCGCGATCAGGCCGACCCGCTCGGTGGCCATCGCCATCGCGGCCAGCAGGACCGTCGGCTCGAGCGAGCCGGCGGGACGGCGTCCGACGTCGCTGAACAACGCCGGGGAGTCGGCGAAGAACACCGAGTCCATCAGGCCGCGCTCGGCGGTGCGGGCCATCGCGACGTAGTGGTGCACGTCGGTGTTGGCGGTCGGGTCGCTCTCGGGCAGCCGCCACGACGCCTCGTGGTGGCCGGTGCTCATCAGGAACGCGTTGAGGTGCAGCTGCGTCCTGCGGGTCGCGTCGCTCATGAGGCCTCCTTGCGGTCGACGCCGTGGCTGCGGTCGGGACGGTTGCCGGCGAGGTCGTCGGGGTCGGGGTCGTGCACCAGCCCGTCGTCGTCGACGTCGACGCCCAGGGCGTTGAGGAGACGGCGGCGCAGCGCCGCGAACCCGGGGGCGGCCGGGTCGCGCCGCGACCCGAGCTCGACCGGTACGTCGCTCTGCACGACGCCGCCGTCGAGCACGATCACCCGGTCGGCCAGCACGATCGCCTCGTCGACGTCGTGGGTGACCAGCAGCACCGCGGGCCGGTGCCGCTCGCACAGGGCGCGCAGCAGGGTGTGCATGTTGAGCCGGGTCAGGGCGTCCAGCGCCCCGAACGGCTCGTCGGCCAGCAGCAGCTGCGGGTCGCGCACCAACGACCGTGCGAGCGCCGCGCGCTGGGCCTCGCCGCCGGACAGCTCGTGCGGCCAGGCCCGCTCACGCCCGGCCAGGCCGACCTCGGCCAGCGCCGTGCGGCCGCGCTTCCTCACGTCGGCGCCGTCGAGGCCGAGGACGACGTTGTCGAGCACCCGGCGCCAGGGCAGCAGCCGCGAGTCCTGGAAGACCATCGACGCCTTCTCCGGCACCCGCACGGTGCCCCAGCCGTCGACGCCGCGGTCGAGCCCGGCCAGTGCACGCAGCAACGTGCTCTTGCCGCTGCCGCTGCGCCCGATGAGGGCGACGAACTCGCCCTCCGCGATCTGCAGGTCGAGGCCGTTGAGCACGCCCCCGGCCTTGTTGAAGCTGCGGTGGAGCCCGGTGACCTCGACGGCCGGCGCCGTCGCCGACCCGCCGAGCCCGGTCAGCTCTCGAGTGTCCGTCGCCATGTCAGCGCCTTCCTTCCGATGAGGCGTACGACGCCGTCGGCCAGCAGGCCGAGGACGGCGTACACGACGAGGCCGACGATGATCACGTCGGTCTGTCCGTAGCTGGAGGCCAGCGTGATCATGTAGCCGATCCCGCTGGTCGCGTTGATCTGCTCGACCACGACGAGCGCCAGCAGCGCCGAGGTGACCGCGAAGCGCAACCCGAGGAGGAACCCCGGCATCGCGCCGGGGATGACCACGTGCCGCACGAACGCCACCCGGCCGACGCCGGTCGTCTCGGCGAGCTCGGCGTAGCGGCTGTCGATGCTGCGCAGCCCGTTGTGGGTGTGGATGTAGATCGGCACCAGGACGCCGAGGGCGATCGTGTAGACCTTCATCTCCTCGCCGATCCCGAACCACAGGATCAGCAGCGGGATGAGCGCCAGGCTGGGGATCGACCGCTTGATCTGCACGGGCCCGTCGATGACGCTCTCGCCGAGCCGGGACAGCCCGGCCACCAGCGCGAGGACCAGGCCGACCGCGATGCCGAGGCCGAGACCCAGGAAGGCGCGGGTAGCGGAGGTGACCAGCCCGTCCTGCAGGCGGCCGTCGGCCCACAGGTCGCGCGCCGTGGACACCACGGTCCACGGCGCCGACAGGGTGCGCTCGTCGAGCAGGCCGGTGGCGGAGCCGATGATCCAGGCCCCGAGCAGCAGCACCGGGCCCAGCAGGATGCCGCCGGGGACGCCGTTGCCGGGGCCGAGCCGCCGGAGCCGGACGCGGTCGTCCGCGCCGGGCGACGTCGGGGGCGACCCGGGTGCGGTACCCGGGGCGTCGAGGGTGGGGACACTCATGCGGCGTCCTCCTCGGCCGGGGCCTCGGCGCCCGGCTCGAAGCGCCGGTCGTAGAGGTCGTTCAGGTCGAGCGGCTCGTGGCCCTGCTCGGTGGCGAGCAGGTCGGCGACGGCCTGGTGCTCGGTGATCACGGCGTCCCAGTCGGTGGGGATCTCCTTGTCCCCGAGCGCGTCGACGAGGAAGGCGGCGTCCTCCTCGGAGAGGCCCTCGTGCTCGACGTAGTAGCCCTGGGCGTACTCCTCGGGGTTCTCGTTGACCCAGTCGACGGCCTCGGCCCAGACCTCGGTGTACTTCTTCAGCGCCGCGGCCTTGTTTGCGTCCTCGAGCACCTCGGTGGGCACGTAGAGGTGCCAGAAGTCGTCGCGGACGCCGGGCGAGATGGTCGTGGCGCCGTCCTGCTCGTACTTGGCCAGGAACGGCGGCACCAGCGTCTGGCCCAGCGGCGCGACGTCGACCTGTCCGCTGCCGAGGGCGTTGACGTAGACGTCGTCGACGCTGGCCATCTCGACCAGCTCGACGTCGTCCTGGGTCAGGCCGGCCTCCTGCAGGACCTTGAGGACGATCGCGCCCTGCGCCTGGCCGGGGCTGTAGGCGATCTTCTTGCCCTCGAGGTCGGCGAGGTCGGCCACCTCGACGCCCGGCGCGATGCCCAGCTCGTACGTCGGGTGCTCGAGCGGGTCGACCGTGTAGCGGGCCGCGATGATCTTGACGTCGGTGCCGGTCCACTGCGCGAACAGCGGCGGGATGTCGGCCACGGCACCGACGTCGATGGCGTCGGCGCGGAACGCCTCCAGGGTCTTGGGTCCGCCGCTGATGTTGGCCCACTCGACCTCGAACGGCAGCTCGTCCTCCAGGCCCGAGAGCTCGAGGGCGACCTGCGTCGCCGGGTCACCGACGCGGAGCACGACGTCGTCGGGCACGTCGTCGGGGATCGCGGCGGTCAGCTCCAGCCGGGGACCCTCGTCCTCGGAGCCGCAGCCGGAGAGCAGGAAGGGCAGGGCGGTCGCGAACGTGGCGGCCAGGGCCAGGACGCGTGGTCGGCGGCGCGGCCGGCGCAGGGTCGTGCGGTGCTCGGGCACGGGGTCTCCTCGGGGAACGGAATCGAAGTCAGGTAACTGTATAAACCCACTTGAGTTACTTATCAAGTCACCGTGCCGAGGGTCACCAGGTCCCTGCCAGCATGTGCGGGTGACGTACGCCGTCCGCGTGGCGAACCTGTCGGTGCGCAACCGGCAACCCCAGGCCGATGCCGTCACGCTGGTCGCCGGGCGGCCGGACCTGGTGGCGGTGTGCGAGGTCTCGCGCAGCTGGGAGCCGGTGGTGCGGTCGGTGCCGGGCTACACCTACGTCGGCCGCGACGGCCCCACCCACGGCAGCCGCGAGGTCGGGCTGCTGGTGCGCGACGACGTCGAGGTCGTCGACAGCGACGTCGTCCAGATGTCGGCCGCCGTGCCTCGCTCGGTGATGGCGCACGACCGGTGGGGTGCGTGGGCGCGGGTGGTGCTGCCCGGCGGGGTGCGGGCCCTGGCCTACTCGACGCACCGCAACGCCTGGGTGCAGGGGCCCCGCGGCGGCGTGCGGCCGCTGGCGCGCGGCACCCGCGAGTACCGCGCCCACGTGCGCGCCGAGCGCGCCCTGCTCATCCGGCACGGGGCCGCGGGCTGGCCGCTCCTGGGCGGCGGCGACTTCAACTTCCGCGTGCCGCGCGGCTCGGTGACGACGGTGGCGCAGGCGTGGGGGCACTCCCCGCACCGGGCGTTCGCCGCGATGGGCCTGACCTACGTGCCGCACGGCTGGGACGGCGCCTGCTTCGACCCGGCCGCCTTCACCGCCGTCGGCGGGCTCGAGGTCATCCGCCGCGAGACCACCGGCTCCGACCACGACTGGGTCACGCTGTCCGTCGAGCGGCGCCGGCCGCCCGTGGGACCCTGACCGGGTGCCGTACCCGCCGCCCCTGGCCGTGGCGCCCGACGTCGACGTGCGGCTCGCCGTCGTGCTCGTCGTCCTGCTCGTGCTCGCGGTCGGCGCGTCGTGGCTCGGCGGGCTCGGCACCGGGCGGCAGCAGGTCACCGCGGTGGCGCGGGCGGTGGCGCAGCTGGCCGTGGTCTCGCTGCTGCTGGCCGCCGCGCTCGAGTCGGTCGCCGGCGCGCTCGCGTTCGTCGCGGTGATGCTCGTCGTCGCGACGCTCACGGCGGGCCGGCGGCTCGGGGTGACCCGGGCGCAGACGGCGTGGGTGGGGCTCGCGATCGTGGCCGGCGCGGCGCCGGTCATCGCCCTCGCGGTCGGGTCGGGGGTCCTCCCCCGCAACGGCGTCGGCATCGTGCCCTTCGCCGGCATCGTCATCGGCGGTGCGATGACCGCCGCCACCCTGACCGGACGCCGGGCCGCCGACGACCTGCTGGCCCAGCGCGGCGCCTACGAGGCCGCGCTCGCGCTCGGCATGAGCGGCGCGGACGCCGTCCTCCTGCTCGTGCAGCGCACCGCCCGGGAGGCCCTGCTGCCCGGGCTCGACCAGACCCGCACCGTCGGGCTGGTGACGCTGCCCGGTGCGTTCGTCGGGGTGCTCCTGGGCGGCGGCAGCGCCGCGCAGGCCGGCGCCGCCCAGGTGCTGGTGCTGGTCGGGCTGGTCGCGACGCAGGCCGTCACCTGCGCGCTGGTGCTCCACCTGGTCGCGACGGCGCGAGTACGCCGCCGCGACCTGGTCGACCTGCCGGCCTGACGGCGGTGCGCACCTCACCGGGTCTCGACTCGGGCTCGCTGGCGCTCGCCCGGCTCGACCAGCGTCAGTCGCCGACGGGGCCGTCGTACGGCGGCCGATCACCGACGGTGGTCGAGCCGCGGGGACGAAGTCTCCACGAGTCGAGACCCCCGCAGGGCGGTCACCTCGCCGGGTCTCGACCCAGGCTCGCTGGCGCTCGCCCGGCTCGACCAGCCCCGATCGAGGCTTCACCCCGTCGAGGGCCGTCAGGAGGCGCCCATCTGGGTACGGGTAGTGGCATGAGACCGCTCCGGGAGACCCAGGAGGCCGTCGACGAGTTCGGACCGTTCGGGGTGGACGAGGACCTCGTCGAGCAGCTGACCCGGTCGGCCGACGAGGTGCGCCAGATCGTGCCCACCTGCACCGGCATCACGCTGGCGATGGTGCGCGAGGGCGTGGCCTTCACCCTGGTCGCGACCGACGACGAGGTCGCCGCGCTCGACGGCGTGCAGTACGTCGACGACGGACCCTGCGTCGCCGCGGCCGCGGAGGCGCACCGCATCACCTTCGACGCCGGCGACCCGACCGACGAGCAGCGCTGGGACCTCTTCGCCCGGGCCACCGCCGCCCGCGCGGTGGCCAGCACGCTGACGCTGCCGATCACCGACCACGACGTCGTCACCGGCAGCGTCAACCTCTACGCCGCCGTCCCGCACGCCTTCGACGGCCACCACGACGAGGTCGCCAACGTGTTCGGCGCCTGGGCCGGCGGCGCGGTGACCAACGCCGACCTCGACTTCACGTCTCGCCGAGAGGCGGAGCGGGCGCCCGAGGTCCTGCGTCGCCAGCTCCGGATCAGCCAGGCGGTGGGCCAGCTGGCCGCGACGCGCCGCCTCGACCCCGACGCGGCGCTCGCGCTGATCGAGGACGCGGCGACGCGCGCCGGCGTCGACGCCGTGATGATCGCCGACCTGGTCATGGAGACCTGGGGCACCGGCGGGATCTAGCGTGCTGGGTCCGTGCGGGTGTATCAGGCCCGCCGCCCGGCTCCCTAGCGTCGAGGCACCAGCTTGCCGCGAACGACCGAGACGGGACGGAGACACCATGTCGACCGACGCCATCGTGCTGCTCAAGAACGACCACAAGGAGATCCTCAAGACCTTCAAGGACTTCGAGAAGCTCGGCCCCGACGCCCACGTCCGCAAGGGACAGCTCGTCGACAAGATGATCGAGCTGCTCACCGTGCACACCTACATCGAGAACGAGGTCATGTACCCGCGGGTGCGTGAGCTGCTGCCCGACCTCGAGGACGACGTGCTCGAGTCCTACGAGGAGCACCACGTCGCCGACGTGATCGTGATGGAGCTCGCCGCGATGGCGCCGGACGCCGAGCGGTTCACGGCCAAGACCACCGTCCTCATCGAGAACGTGCGCCACCACATCGAGGAGGAGGAGGACGAGTGGTTCCCGGAGGTCCGGGAGGGGCTCAGCCGCAAGGTGCTGCAGGAGATCGGCCAGGAGATGCTGGACGCCAGGAAGAAGGCGCCGACCCGGCCCTCGCAGCCGAGCGCGCTGAAGAAGACTGTCGACGCCGTCATCAAGTAGCCCGCTCGGGCCGGTCCGATCAGACCACCAGCCACACCGCCAGCGCCAGCACGAACACCGTGGTGCCGAGGGTGGTCTCCAGGACCGTCCAGGTCTTCAGCGTCGTCTTGACGTCGAGGCCGAGGAACTTCCCGACCAGCCAGAACCCCGAGTCGTTGACGTGGGACAGCACCGTCGCACCCGCCGCGATGGCGCACACGACCAGCGCGACCTCGACGCTGCTCAGCCCGGCGCCGCCGACCGGTCCGGCGATCAGGCCGGCGGTCGTGGTGATGGCGACGGTGGCCGACCCCTGCGCCACGCGCAGCAGGGCGGAGATCACGAACGCCTGGACGATCAGCGAGAACCCGAGGTCGCTCAGCGAGGAGCTGAGCGCCGCACCGATGCCGCTGAGCTCGAGCACGCCGCCGAACATGCCACCGGCACCGGTGATCAGGATGATCGCGCAGATCGGGGCGAGGGCGTCGTCGAGCAGGTCGGAGACGCGGCCCATCGAGGCGCGGGGCCGCCCGAGCACCGCGACCGCGAGGAGCACGGTGATCAGCAGCGCGATCGGGGTCTGACCCAGCAGCGAGAGCACCTCGACCCAGAGCGCGCCCTCGTCGAGGGTGCCGGCCGTGACCAGCGTGTCGGTGATCGTGTCGCCGGCGATCAGCACCAGCGGCACCAGCAGCAGCCCGAGCACGACGCCGAACGCCGGCGGGCGGCCGTCGAACCCGGCCCCGGGGTCGTCGGGGTCGCCGGCCGGGTCGTCGAGGCCCCCGGAGGCCCCGCCGGTGGCGTCGTCGCCGCCACCACCGGTGCGCACCCGGCCGAAGACGGCGTCGGTCACGGGGACGTCGATGCGGGCGCCGATCACCCGCGAGGGCAGCATCACGCCGACGTACCAACCGATCACCGCGATCGGGACGCCGACCAGCAGGACGACCCCGATGTCGGCGTCGAGGGCGCCGGCGGCCGCGACGGGGCCGGGGTGGGGCGGCACGATGGCGTGCATCGCGGCGAACGCGCCCGCGGCCGGCAGCGCGTAGAGCAGCAGCGAGCCGCCGAAGCGGCGCGCGACGGTGAGGATGATCGGCAGGAACACGACCAGGCCGGCGTCGAAGAAGATCGGGAAGCCGAAGAGCAGGGCCGCGACGCCGAGGGCCAGCGGGGCACGCTTCTCCCCGAAGCCCCCGATCAGGCGGTCGGCCAGCACCTGCGCACCGCCGGTCACCTCGAGCAGCCGCCCCAGCATCACCCCGAAGGCCACCAGCAGGGCCACCTCGCCCAGGGTGCCCGCGAAGCCGAACAGCAGCACGTCGGGGATCTCGGTGAGGTCGAAGCCGGCCGCGATCGCGGTGATCACGCTGACCAGCACCAGCGAGACGAACGCGTGCAGCTTGACGACGATGATCAGCACGAGCAGCACGGCGACCGCGGCGGCGGCGATCAGCAGCAGGACCGCTGTGCCGTGCACGGGATCGATGGGTTCCACGAGACCTCCCAGGTGTCCGGGCACGGGACGGTCACGGCCCGGTTTCGCCCCACACCCTCGCGGCGGGCCGCGCGCCGAGACCTCACCTGATCGGGCGTAGCGGCAAGCGGGCTAGGAACCCTCTGCGGGAGTGGGACGGGACGGGACGACGCCCGGCCAGAGGTTGAGCTGGAGCGTCAGCGCGAACCGCTGGGTGGCGTCGAGCAGGTCGATCCCGCCGACCTCGCGGACCCGGCGCAGCCGGTAGCGGAACGTGTTGGGGTGCACGATGAGCACCTCGGCGGCGCGGTTGACGTCGCCGAACGCCTCGAGCCACGCGTGCAGGGTCGCCACCAGCTGGCCGTCGTGCTCGCGGTCGTAGTCGAGGAGCCGGGCCAGGGGGCCGGCGACCGGCTCACCGCGCGCGAGCACCCGGTCGCGCAGCTCGAGCAGCAGCGACTCCGCCTGCACGTCGACCAGGCGGGCGACCGAGGAGCGGGCCTGGCCGTCGCGGAGCACCCGGAGGATCCGGTCGGTCGTCGCCCGGGCCTGGGCGATCTCGGCGAGGTCGGAGACCGCCGGCCCGATCGCGACCACGGTGCGGAGCCGCCCGCTGATCCGGGCCAGGAAGTCGGTCGCGATCCGGTGCGCGCTCGCCTCGCCGTCCTCGGCCGACCCGGCGAAGGCCACCAGCCCGTAGGCCACGCCGCCGACGAGGGCGGAGGCCGAGCGCGGGTTGACGGCGCTGAGGTGCATCGCGAAGGCGTCGCTGAGCCGCTGCCGCTCCTGCGCCGCCGCGAGGTCGGCGCCGGCGTCGGGCCGGGGGTCGGGGACGGCGAGCGCCAGCACCACCAGCGGCGTGTCGGCCAGGCCGAGCCGCTCGAGCGCCTCACGCGCACCGGTCCCGCCCTCGAGGACCGACCCCACGAGGTCGGCCCGCACCCGTCGCTCGACGTCGGCCCCGGCGCGCACCCGGAGCATGTGCAGCGCCACCAGCTTGGACGCGTCGCGCAGCGCCTCGGTGCGCTCGGCACCCAGCGGACCCGGGACGGCGGCCCAGATCGACCCCAGCACCTCGTCGCCGGCCCGGACCACGACGGCGACGCGGGGCAGGGCGATCACACCGTCGTCCTCGGGCATCGGCTCGACGTAGATCGGGTCGTCGCTGCGGTGCAGGTCGCGGAAGACCCCGCGCTCGTTGAGGATCCGCGCGTAGCGCTCCGGCACCTGGCGACCCAGGATCGTCTCGACCCGAGGCGGGTCGGCCTCGTCCTGGCGTCCGGAGAACGCCACCACCCGGGAGCTGCGGTCCTCGATCGTGATCGGCGCGTCGAGGAGGGAGGAGATGGCGTTGGCGACCGCGAAGAGGTCGCCCGAGGGCAGCCCCCCGAGCGACTCCGGCGTGGTGGCGCCGACGTCGCCCTCGGAGAGCACCGATCGCAGCATCGCCGCGAGGTGGGCCCACGGCGCTCCCCTGCTCAGGCCGAGCAGCGGCACCCCGGCCTCGGTCGCGGCGGTCCGGACCTCCGGGGTGAGCGGCACGGGCGCGCGCAGCACCAGCGCCGCCGCGCCCTGGCGTCCCAGGTCGGCCAGCAGGGCCGCCACGTCGTGCGGGGCGTCGAGCCCGACACCCAGCACGAGCGCGTGGCGGGGCAGCACCGGCACGTCGACGGGGTCGTGGATGACCACGCCGCCGATGTCGGTGGCGCCCCCGGGGTCGCCGTGGACCAGCTCGAGCAGCGTCGTGCCCAGGTCGTCGAGCACCCGCGCCAGGCTGGCCCGGGCCCGTTCGGGGGCGCCGTGGACTGCACAGCCGGACAGTAGCCGGACCGGCCTCAGCCGGTGAGCCACTCCGTCCGGGTGGTGACGGCCGCGAGCCGGTCGGGGTCGGGCGTCACGCCGAGGCCGGGCCCGTCGGGCACGACGAGGTGGCCGTCCTCGAGCACGAACGGCTCGGTGACGTCGGTGCGGTAGTAGCGGTCGGAGGCCGAGGTGTCACCGGGCAGCGTGAACCCCGGCAGCGCGGCGAGCGCGACGTTGGCCGCCCGCCCGACGCCGGTCTCGAGCATGCCGCCGCACCAGACCGGGACGCCGTGCGCGCGGCACACGTCGTGGATCCGGCGGGCCTCGAGGTAGCCGCCGACCCGGCCCGGCTTGACGTTGACGACCGAGCAGGCACCCAGCTCGATGGCGGCGGCCGCCGACTGGGCCGAGGTGATCGACTCGTCGAGGCAGACCGGGGTCCGGATGACCTGCGCGAGCCGCGCGTGGCCGAGGAGGTCCTCCTCCTCGAGCGGCTGCTCGATGAGCAGCAGGTCGAAGGCGTCGAGGCCGGCGAGGTGCCGCGCGTCGGCCAGCGTGTACGCCGTGTTGGCGTCGACCTGCAGCAGCAGGTCGTCGCCGAAGCGCTCGCGGACGGCGCGCACCGGCTCGAGGTCCCAGCCGGGCTCGATCTTGAGCTTGATCCGCACGTAGCCCTCGGCGCGGTAGCCCTCGACGGCGTCGAGCAGCGCCGGGATGCTGTCCATGATGCCGACCGAGACGCCGGCCGGCACCCGGTCGCGCACCGCGCCGAGCTCGCGCGCGAACGAGCGGCCCTCGACCCGCAGCTCGGCGTCGAGCACGGCCATCTCGAGCGCCGCCTTGGCCATCCGGTGCCCCTTGAACGGCGCCAGCACCTCGGCGACGCGGGGCGCGTCGACCTTGCCGGCCGCCACGAGGGCCGGCACCAGGAAGCGGCGCAGCACGTCGGCGGCGCCGGCGACGTACTCGGAGGAGTAGCGCGGGTCGACCATGGTCACGCACTCCCCCCAGCCGTCGCCGTCGTCGGTGACGGCCCGCAGCAGCAGGAGGTCGCGCGTCACCTGGGTCCCGAAGGACGTGCGGAACGGCGCCACCAGGGGCAGCGACACGTGGTGGAGCTCAATGCCCTTGAACGTCACAGGTCTCTCCGAACGAGGTAGGAACCGGCAGGGTCGAACGCGGTGATCCGGGCGCCGTCGCCGAGCAGCGTGGTCAGCGCCTCGCGCACGCAGGTGCGCCAGCGGTGCGCGAGGTCGGGGTCGGTGGCGCGCAGCCCGGTGATGTCCCGGGGTACGGCGACCCGCGAGACGGCGCCGTCGAGGCGGCCGAGGACCGGGGATCCGTCGGCGGCGAGCCCGACCGCGGTGACCACGTCGCCGCTGGCGCTCGCGAGCGCGGGGCGCCCCCCGGAGGACGCGGCCACCACGGCCGGGTCGAGCAGCGACCAGCGCACCAGCAGCCGGTCGGTCTCGTCAGTGCCGTTGATGGTGTCGGGCATCCGGCCGTAGAAGTTCGTCAGGTACTCGACCGGGCGCGCGCCCAGCTTGGTCAGGTTGAAGTAGGCGTTGCGGCTGACCAGCGGGTCGAAGGTCCAGGCGATCTCGGTCACGCCGTGCAGCAGCGCCCACGCCCGTTGGTGGACCTTGAGCGCGAAGCCGACGCTGCGTCCGCTCATCTCCTGGGCCACCCCGGCGATGTGGCTGTGCAGCGCGTCGTCGCCGGGAGCGGAGAAGAAGCCGACGCAGGCGCCGACCAGCCGGTCGTCGACCAGGGCGCCGCCGACGTAGTTGCCGGCCTTGGTGAACGCCCGGAGCAGCTCGAGGGTGACCGGCGGGCTGGCCGCGCGGCCCCAGATGTCGGCGTAGAGGCCGACGACCTGCTCGAGCTCGGCGAGGTCGCGCAGCTCGCGGACGACGACGCCGGCCGCGACCGCCGCCGCGTCGGCGGCCTCGACCGCACCGTCGACCCCCACCACCCCCACGACCCCCGCGTGGGTAGCGCGCTCGACGCCGGTGCGTCCGGGGACGGTCATGGTCGCGCCCCCACGGGTGCGGGTGCGCGGCCCAGCGGCGAGGCCAGGAGGTCGTCGACCAGGGCGCACAGCAGCAGGGTCCGGTCGGGCAGCGGGTCCAGCAGCACGTGCTCGTCGTCGGCGTGCGCCCCACCGCCGACCGCGCCGAGACCGTCGAGCGTGGGCGTGCCCACGCCGGCGGTGAAGTTGCCGTCGGACGCGCCGCCGACGGCCACGGCAGCCGGCTCGGGCTGCCCGAGGCGGACGGCGACCTGCCGCACCCGCTCGAGCAGGACGGCCGAGGAGTCGGCGTCGAGCGGTGGCCGGTTGGGGCCGCCGCCGACCTCGACGGCGGCGCCGTCGGTGACGGGCCGGAGCGCCCGCACGGCGCGGTCGACGCGCTGCTGCTCGGCGAGCGTGCGCACGCGCACGTCGATCGCGAACGAGCCGGTCGCCGGCACGGTGTTGGTGGTCTGGCCCGAGCGCGCCACGGTCGGGGTGACGGTGGTGCCGAGCCCCGGGTCGCCGAGCGCCGCCACGGCCAGCACCTGGTGGGCCAGCTCGATCGTGGCGTTGACGCCCCGCTCGGGCTCGAGGCCGGCGTGGGCGGCGCGACCGGTGACGCGGACGTCGTAGAGGGAGACGCCCTTGCGCTCGCTCTTCAGGGCTCCCCCGTCTGCCGAGGCCTCCAGGACCAGCACCGCACCGGCGGCGCGGGCCTCCTCCTCGACCAGTCCGCGGGACGACGGCGAGCCGAGCTCCTCGTCGCCGGTGACCAGCAGGGTGACGCCGTCCTGGCCGGCGGCGGCGTGGAAGGCCATCGCCAGCCCGGTCTTCATGTCGAAGCAGCCGGGGCCGCGCAGCACGCCGCCCTCGACGGTGCACGGGTGCGTCGCCAGGGTGCCGACCGGCCAGACCGTGTCGTGGTGGCCGAGCAGCAGGACCCGCGACGGGCCGGCGCCGAGGCGCCAGCGCAGGTGGGTCCGGCCGTCGAGCACGACCCGCTCGGGCTCCTGCCCGAGCCGGCGCGCGCCCACCCGGGCCACGACGTCGGCGGACCGGGCGACGGCCGCGAGGTCGGTCGACGGCGACTCGCACCCCACCAGCTCGCGGACGTCGTGGAGCAGCTCGGCGAGGTCCATCAGCCGACCCTCGGGGTCGCCCGCGCGCCGAAGTGCAGGTAGCGCTCGCCGGTGGGCAGCTCGAAGAACGTCACCGGGAACCAGGTCTCGGCCTCCTCGGGCTTGGTCAGGAACATGCCGTCGGCGTAGGCGACCAGGAGGTGGTCGTCGACCGGGTCGGCCACCATCTCGGCGATCGGGCCGACGACCTCCGTGCGCAGGTGGGGGCCCTCGTCGTCGACGTAGACCTCCATGTTCACGCCGGCCCGCTCGTAGCGACCGACGTACTGCGCGGCATCGACGTCGGCGGGCGGCACCGGCGGCTCGAGGCGCGCCGGCATCTGCACCCCGGCGAGCTCGGCGAGGACCTCGCGGTAGAGGTCCTCGTAGAGGTCGCGGCTGCCGTCGTTGTTGGTCAGCAGGGTCACGGCGAGGCCGGACTCGGGGAGCACCCGCAGGAACGCCGACTCGCCGATGGTGTTGCCGTCGTGGCCGTAGAGCCGCTGGCCGTCCCAGCCGAAGCGGATCCAGCCGAGGCCCCACGAGTCGCCGAGCGAGTAGACGTCGGGCAGGTCGGCCTGGTGGGCGGCCATCTCGCGGGTCGACTCCTCGCTCAGCACGCGGGTGCCGTCGGGAGCCAGGCCGCCGGAGAGGTGCAGGCGGGCGAAGGCCAGCACGTCGGCCGCATTGGCGGTGACCAGTCCGGCGGGGCCGAGCGAGCGCGGCAGCTGCCAGACCGGGGCGACCACCTTGCGGCCGTCGTCGTCGACGTGGCCGACGGCCGCCGCGTGCAGCAGGGCCTCCTCGGGCAGCGTGATCGCGTGCTCCATGCCGAGCGGGGTGAACAGCCGCTCGCGCAGCGCCTCGTCCCAGGTCGAGCCCGTGAGCACCTCGATGACCCGGCCGAGCACCGAGAACCCGGCGTTGCAGTAGGACCAGGTGGCGCCGAGCGGGTGGTTCTGGGTCTGGTCAGCCAGCAGCGCGACGTAGCGCTCGAGGCAGTCGTCGCCACGACCGGTGTCGGTGAAGACGTCGCCGTCGATGCCACTGGTGTGGTTGAGCAGCTGGCGCAGGGTGACCTTGGCGGTGACGACGGGATCGGCGAGTCGCAGCTCGGGGAGCACGTCGACCACCGGCGCGTCCAGGTCGGCCAGGCCCTCGTCGACCAGCTGGAGCACGACGGTGGCGGTCCACACCTTGGTGATCGACCCGATCTGGAAGAGCGCGTCGGGCGTGACCGGTGCTGTGGTGTCCAGGTTGAGCACCCCGTGGGTGGCGACGACCAGCTCGTCGTCGCCGGCCGGGTCGTGACGCAGGATCCCCAGCTGCGCGCCGGGTACGCCGTGCCGCGCGGCCAGCACGGCCAACCGGTGCTGCCAGTGCTCCACGTCGATCGAGGGGCGGCCGGCGTGCAGGACGTGCTGCTCGACCCAGTCGACCAGGCGACGGGCGTAGTCGATGCGCTGGGACGGGCGGCCGAGCAGCACGAAGGCGTGCGAGGCGCCGGGGTAGAGGACGAGCTCGGTGGGCACGCCGCGGTGGCGCAGCGAGGTGTGCCACTGCTGGGCCTGGCCGACCGGGCAGGTGCGGTCCTCGAGGCCGTGCAGGACCAGCGTGGGCGTGCTGACCCGGTCGACGCGGTTGATCGGCGACATCGCGGCGTACTCGTCGGGGCGCTCCCACGGGGTGCCGTCCAGCTCGTAGGAGGCCATGCCGGTGCCGTCGTCGGCGGTGCCGTACATGCTCACCATGTCGCTGACGACGCCCCCGGCCACCCCGGCCTTGAAGCGGTCGTCGAGGGCGGTGAGCCAGCAGGTCATGAAGCCGCCGTAGCTGTAGCCGGTGACGGCGAGCCGGTCGGGGTCGGCGACGCCCTCGGCGACGAGGTCGTCGAGCGGCTCGAGGAAGTCGTGGTGGTCGGCGACGCCCCAGCCGCCGTTGACGCCGTCGTAGAAGGACTCGCCGTAGCCGTCGCTCCCGCGCGGGTTGACCAGCAGCACCACCCAGCCGCGCGAGACCAGCTCCTGGTGGTAGGGGTGCATCTGGTCAGCGGCGCCGTTCCAGGCGTTGTGTGGCCCGCCGTGCACGTCGAGCAGGAGCGGCCGGGGGCCGCTCTCGCCCGGCGCGCGGAGCACCCAGCCGTGCACCTCGGTGCCGTCGGAGATGGTGAAGGTGCGCTCCTCGGGCACCACCAGCTCGACGTCGGCCAGCGGGTCGCCGTGGGTGGTGAGCACCGTCTCGGTGCCCGAGGCGAGGTCGAGCGCCACGACCTCGCCGAAGGACGTGGGGGTGGTCAGCACCACGACCGCGGTGCCGCCGACGACCGAGAGCCCCGACACGACGCGGTCGGCGCCGGCCAGGACCGGCGTCGCGGCGCCGTCGCCGTCGTCAGCGCCGTCGAGGGACCACAGGTGGGTGCAGCCGCGGTCGCGGACGGCGAGCAGCAGGCGCCCGTCGGCGTCCTGGTGGGGCAGGCCGCCGGGGTAGGCCGGGGCGCCCGCCATCACGTTGCGGTCGAGGTGGCCGGTGAGGCTGCGGGCCTCGCCCGCGGTCCCGTCGTCCGACAGTGGCACCCGCAGCAGGTGCTGGTGGCCGATCGGGTCGCCGGGGTGGCCCACGACGAGCAGGCTCGTGCCGTCGGGGGCGAAGGTCACCGCGCCGGCGACCCCGTCGGCCAGCGCGACGACGCGCGGCGTGGCCTTGGGGTCCTCGACGTCGAGGAGGTGCACGGCGGTGCGGAACGCGAGGTCGCTGTCGGCGCCGACGCGGCGCACGAACGCCACGGTGCGTCCGTCGGGCGACCACGCCGGCCCGTCGGCGTGCTCGGGACCGTCGGTGACCTGGCGCCACTCGCCGGAGGCGACGTCGGCCACGTGCAGCTGGCGGCGCACGGCGCCGTGGAGGCCCCGCCCGTCGGCCTGGTAGTCGACCCGGCTCGCGACGAGCGGCTCGCGGCCGCCGGTCGGGTCGACCGGCGCGGAGACGACCAGGCGGGTCCCGTCGGGGCTCCACGAGGGGGCACCGGCGCCCAGCGGCAGGGTGGTGAACGGCTCGACCTCGCCACCGTCGGCGGCGAGGAGGTGCACCTGCCCGCCGCGCACGAACGCGACCCGCGAGCCGTCGGGCGACCAGGTGGGGGCGGCGTCGTCGGGACCGGCCGTGAGCCGGCGGGCGTCGCCGCCCGAGACGCCGACGGTCCAGAGCTGGTCGACGTTGCGGTCGCCGTCGAGGTCGAGGGTGCGCAGGACGTAGAGCACCCGGCTCCCGTCGGGGGAGAGCACGGCGTCGGACGGGACGGCGAGGGCGGTCAGGTCGTCGATGCTCATGGCGCGGGTCATTTCTGGCTCCTAGGTCGGGTGGCTCCGGGGACGGCGGCCAGCAGGTCGCGGGTGTAGGCCTCGGCGGGCCGGGTCAGCACCTCGTCGGTGGGTCCCTGCTCGACGATCCGCCCGTGGTGCATGACGGCGACGTACGACGCGACGTACCTGACGACGGCGAGGTTGTGGGAGATGAAGAGCATCGACAGGCCGAGCTCGGCCTGCAGCTCGCGCACCAGGTTGAGGACGGCGCCCTGCACCGACACGTCGAGCGCGGAGGTGATCTCGTCGGCGACCACGACCGCCGGGCGGGCGGCCAGGGCCCGGGCCAGCGCCACGCGCTGCCGCTGGCCGCCGGAGAGCTGGCCGGGACGCGCGCCGGCGCGGGACGGCTCGAGGTGCACCAGCTCGAGCAGCCGGGCGACCTCGGCGCGCCGCTCGGCACGGCCGATCCGCTCGGGCAGGGCCTCGGCGATGCTCTCGCCGATGCTCATCCGCGGGTCGAGGGAGGAGAACGGGTCCTGGAAGACCATCTGCACCGGGCGGGGCCGACCGCGCAGCGGCACCGGCTCGCCGTCGAGCAGCACGGCGCCGCCGGTCAGCGGCGCGAGGCCGACGGCGGCCCGGGCGAGGGTCGACTTGCCCGAGCCCGACTCGCCGACCAGGCCGACGACCTGACCCGGCCGCACCGCGAGCGAGACGTGGTCGACGACGGTGCTGTGGCCGTAGCGGACCGTGACGTCCTCGAAGCTGAGGCCCTTCACGTCGCGTCCACCTTCGCCGCCGCCACCTGGTGCCCGTGGTCGAGGTGGATCGGCTCGCCGGCGTGCCAGCACGCCACCCGGCGGTCGGCCGCGTCGGTGACCAGCGGCGGGTCCTCGGTCAGGCAGCGGTCGGTGGCCAGGGGGCAGCGGTCGGCGTAGGCGCAGCCCGCGGGCAGGTCGGCGGGGTTGGGCGGACGACCGGGGATGACCACCAGCGGCTCGTCGAGGTCGGTGTCCATCGTCGGGACCGCGGCGACCAGGGCGCGGGTGTAGGGGTGGCGGGCGGCCGTGGCGAGGTCGCAGGCCGGCAGGTCCTCGACGATCCGGCCGGCGTACATCACCAGCACGCGGTCGCACACGTCGCCGACCACCGTCACGTCGTGGCTGATCAGGACCAGCGCCACGTCGTCGGCCGTGCGGATGCTCTGCAGCAGGTCGAGCACCTGCTGCTGCACCGTGACGTCGAGGGCGGTGGTCGGCTCGTCGGCGATGATCAGCGACGGAGAGCCCATCAGGCCCATCGCGATCATGGCGCGCTGCCGCATGCCGCCGGACAGCTCGTGCGGGTACTGCCGGGCGCGCCGCGGCGCGTCGTCGATGCGCACGGCGTCGAGCCGGTCGACGGCGCGATCCATCGCCGCGCGGCGGTCGAGGCCCTGGTGGTGGCGGGCCACCTCGGCCAGCTGCCCGCCGATCCGGCTGGTCGGGTTGAACGACGTCATCGGGTCCTGGAAGACCATCGCCAGCGTGGTCCCGAGGTGGCGCCGCTGGTCGGCGTCGTCGGCGGTCACCAGGTCCTGGCCGAGCAGGTCGATCCGGTCGGCGTCGACCTGGGCGAGGTCGTCGAGCAGCCGGGCGACCGCGAGGGCGGTGACCGACTTGCCCGACCCCGACTCCCCCACGATGCCGACGGCCTCGCCGCGACCGACCGCGAAGCTGACCCCGCGCACGGCGCGCACCTGGCCGGCGTGGCCGGGGAAGGAGACCTCGAGGTCGCGGACGTCGAGCACGAGGTCGGACCGCGGGTCGCGGTCGTCGGGCGCGGGGCGGTCCACGAGCCGCGGACCCGGGCCGCGTCCCCACCTGCGGCGGGGGTTGGACGCCGTCGCGGCGCCGTAGCCGAAGCCCGCGGCCTTGGCGAGCGACTCCCCGAGCAGGTTGAGCGCGAGTCCGGCGAGGAGCACGGCGGCACCGGGCGCGAGCGCGGCCGCGGGGTTGACGTAGAGCGACCCGACGCCCTCGAAGAGCAGCCGGCCCCAGTCGTACTTCGGGGACTGGACACCGATGCCGAGGAACGACAGCCCGGCGAACGCGAGCAGGGCCGACCCGGCCCCGATCGTCGCGTTGACGATCAGCGGCTCGGCGATGTTGGGCAGCACGTGCCGGCGCAGGACGCGGAGCTCGCCGACACCGGCGACCCGGGCCGCGGCGACGTAGTCGCGCGAGGCGACGCCGGCGACGAGGGTCTGGACGAGCCGGGCGAAGCTGGGGGCCCCGGCGAACCCGATGGCGAGCACCGCGCCGGTCGCGCCGACGCCGAAGACGACGGCGAAGAAGAGGGCGAGGAGCAGCCCGGGGAACGCGACGGCGATGCCGACGGCCGCGGTCACCAGCCGGCCCGCGCGGCGCCCGAGCAGGAGGGGCGCGGTGCCGAGGACCAGGCCCATCACCACCGCGATGCCGGTGGCGGCGAGCGCCAGCAGGATCGAGAGCCGGGTCGCGACGAGCGTGCGGAACAGGATGTCGCGCCCGAGGCCGTCGGTTCCGGCCCAGTGCTCGCGCGAGGGCCCGGCGAGGATGTTGCTGGTGTCGTCGGCCGTGGCCTGGTCGCCCCACAGCACGGGGGCGACGACGGCCAGGACCAGCGTGGCCAGGCAGAGCAGCGCCGCGGCCAGCCCCAGCGGGGTGCGGAACACCGCCGTCCACCGCGGCGCGGTCGTGTCGTCCCGGGCCACGTCAGTCCTCCGCGATCATCGAACGGGGGTCGAGCAGCGCCAGCGCCACGTCGACGCCGGTGTTGACCAGCAGCACGCCGACGCCGTACACGAGGACGATGCCCTGGACGACCGGGTAGTCCTTGTTGAGGATCGAGGACGCGATGGTGGTGCCCAGGCCGGGCCAGGCGAAGACGTTCTCGACCAGGACGGTGCCGGCGACCAGCCCGCCGAGCAGCAGGCCGGCGAGGGTCAGGGCGGCGGTGAGGGCGTTGGGCAGCGCGTGCCCGAGGTAGACCCGCATCGGCGGGAGCCGCTTGGCACGAGCGGTGCGCACGTAGTCGGCCTGGAGGACGGTGACCATCTCGACCCGCAGGATCCGCGCGAGGATCGCGGCCGGCCCGATGGACAGCGCGATCACCGGCAGCACGTACGCCGAGAGGGTCTGGTTGCCGGCGACCGGCATCGTGCCGAGCGAGACCCCGAAGACGTAGACCAGGCCGACGCCCACCATGAAGTCCGGGATCGTGCCCAGCACGACGGTGGTGCCGGTGAAGGCGAGCTCGGTACGCCGGCCGCGGCCGCGCCGGGTCAGCACCCCGGCGGCCACGCCGACCGGGACGGCCACCGCGATCGCCAGCAGGAAGCCCGGCACGGCCAGCCAGAGCGTGGCCGGCAGGCGCTGGGAGATCACCTCGGAGACCGGCAGCTGGGAGATCATCGACGTCCCCAGGTCGCCGGTCACGACGCCCTTGAGGTAGTCGAGGTACTGCACGAGCAGCGGGTCGTCCAGACCCAGGGACGCCCGCCGCTCCCGGACCAGGTCAGCGGGGGCGGTGGGCCCCAGCGCCCCGCGGACGGGGTCGCCCGGGATGAGGTGGAGCATCAGGAACGATGCCGTGAGCAGCACCCAGAGCGACACGAGGAGCCGACCCGCCCGGCGGACGGCGAACCGCAGCCAGGGGCGGGACTCCAGCGTGCGCGTCCGCTTGACGGCGTCCGAGGTCGCGGTGGTGGCCATCGGTCACTTGGCCAGCATCCGGATGCTGGTGGGCACCATCTGGCCCGGGTAGTCGAACTCGCTCCCGGCCATGTAGGTCTTGCCCACGGTGTTGGCGAACGGGACGACGTCGGCCTCCTCGACGAGGTGCGACTCGGCCTCGAGCCAGGTGTCGCAGCCCTCCTGGCCCACCAGCGCGGAGGCCTCCTCGACCCCGGCGTCGTAGTCGTCGTTCTGGATGCCGGCGAAGTTGGTGCCGCCGTCGGCGACGCCGGGCCCGGAGAGGAAGGGCACGAGCTGGTCGGGGCTGTTGACGTTGAGCGTCAGCCAGGCGAGGTCCCAGTCACCGGTCCCGAAGAGGGTCTGCTCCAGGGCGGCGCCGTTCTGCGGCTTCGGGGTCACCGTGACCCCGGCGTCCTCCCACTGCTGGACGGCGAGCTCGGCGGCGGCGGCGACGCCGGACCCGCTGCTGGGGTCGAAGAGGAAGGTGAGCTCGGGGAGGTCGGCGGCGGAGAGCGTCGCCCGGGCGGCCTCGACGTCGCGAGCGGGCAGTGCCCCACTCACCGAGTCACCGGGGCAGGCCACCGGGTCGAGGGCCGCGAGCGTCGTCGCCGGCGTCCCCTTGCCGGAGGTGACCACCCGCTGGATCTCCTCCAGGTCGATCGCCTGGGTGAGCGCCAGGCGCACCTCGGGGTCGCTGGTCGCGCGCCCCTCGGCCTGGTTGTAGAACTGCTCGCCCGCCAGGGCGGCCGTGTCGTAGGTCTGCAGTCCGGCGCCCTCGAGGCGCTCCTGGTCGGGCCCGCTCACGATCGCGCCGTTGAGCTGGCCGGACAGGAGCAGGTTGGCGGCGGTCGACTCGTTCTCCACGACCCGCATCACGATCGTGTCGGGCATGCCCTCGGTCTCGGTCGTGTCGCCGTCGGGGCCCCAGGTGTAGCCCTCGCGGATCTGGAACGTGTAGCTGTCGCCGACCGCGGCCTCGGTGAGCTCGTAAGGCCCGGTGCCGCTGCTCTGGTCGGCCAGCGACGCCCGGTCCTCGAGCCCGGCGGCGCAGACGATCGGCAGGTTGGCCAGGCCCTGCAGCACGAACGGCGCGGGCTCGGCGAGGGTGAGCGTGACGGTGCGGGCCTCGTCGTCGGCCTCGGCCGTCGCGCCCACCGGGAAGAAGGTACCGAGGAAGCCGCTCTCGTTCTTGGGGTCCGCGACGTAGTCGAAGTTGGCCACGACGTCGGAGGCGGTCAGCTCCGAGCCGTCGGAGCAGGTGATGCCCTCGGCCAGGGTGAAGGTGACGGTCTCGCCCTCGACCTCCCACTCGGTGGCCAGGCCCGACTGCACCTCGCCGTCGTCGAAGTTGGTGCTCAGCAGCCGGTCGTAGGCCAGCTGGCTCACGCTGAAGTGGGCGCTGGCGACCGAGGAGTGCGGGTCGAGGTTGCCGGGGTCGGCGTTGATCGCCATGGTGAAGGTGCCGCCGTCGACGACGTCGCCACCGCCACCGGGACCGCCGTCGGAGCCGCCGGATCCTCCGGAGCCGCAGCCGGCCAGCAGCACGGTCGTCAGGCAGAGCGCCAGGGGTGTGGCTCGGTTCATCTCGGGTCTCCTCGTCGCGGGCGGGTGGTCAGGCGCGCTGGAAGGCGCGGCCGACGTGCAGGTAGCGGGCGTTTCCCGATCCGTCGTCCCCGAGGAACGAGTAGGGGATGTGCATCCCACGGTCGGCCTCGAGCGGGATCAGGCTGTCGGGGCCGAAGGAGACGAGCTCCTTGGGCTCCTCCTTCTCGCCCAGCTCGGCGAAGATCCCCTTGGGAACGGTGTCGAGCCAGATGCGTCGGTCGTCGTCCTGGGTGACCACGAGGTCCATGACCTCGGCGGAGTAGGTGCCGACGAACCGGCTCGCGTCGATCGACTCCGGCTCGGCCGGCGGGGTCGGGAGCGCGGGGATGGTGGTGGCGCCGAGCTCGCTGAGCACCCGACCGACGACGTCGCGGTAGAGCGAGAAGACGTCGCCGCCGTTGGTGAGCAGGGTGACGGCCAGGTCGGCGCCGGGCACCAGTCGCAGGAAGGCGCTCTGCCCGATGGTGTTGCCGTCGTGGCCGATGACGTCGCCCTCGGGCAGGTCGAACCGCTCGAAGCCCAGGCCCCACGAGGTGCCCATGACGCCGGTGTAGGGCAGGTCGACGGCCCGTGCGTGCATCCGGGCGGCGGTGCCGGGGGCGAGCACCTGGGTGCCGTCGGCGGCCCGACCGTCCTCGAGGTGCATCCGGGCAAAGGTCAGCAGGTCCCGGGGACGCATCGACAGCATCGTCCCGGCCGGGCTGTTCGAGCGGGCCATGGCCCACATCGGGGCCGGCTCGTAGGCGGCGTCCGACGACGGCTGCACGTGGCCGACCGCGGCGCGGAACATGATCGCCTCGCCGGGTCCGGTGGCGGCGTGGGTGAGGCCGAGCGGCGCGAACAGGTGCTCACGCAGGCAGGCGTCGTAGGTCTTCTCGCGCAGCACCTCGACCAGGCGGCCCAGGACGACGTAGCCGGCGTTGTTGTAGGAGAACTGCTCGCCCACCGGGAAGAGCTGCGGCACCTCGCCGAGGGTCGCGACGTACTTCTCGAGGCAGTCGTCGCCCGGTCCGGTGTCGGTGAAGATGTCGCCCTCGAAGCCGGCGGTGTGCATCAGCAGGTGCCGCGCGGTGATCGTCGCGGCGGCGTCCTGGTCGCTCAGCCGCAGCCCGGGCACGTAGCCGTGCACCGGCCGGTCGAGGTCGAGGAGTCCCTCGTCGACCAGCTGCAGCACCAGGGTGCTGGTCCACAGCTTGGTGATCGACCCGATCTGGAAGACCGAGTCGGCGGTGGCCTCGACGCCGGTGGTCGTGCTGAGCAGGCCGGCGGCCCCGTCGACGACCTCCCCGTCGTGGAGGATCCCCCAGGCCGCGCCCGGGACGTCGTACTCGGCCAGCAGCGCCGGCAGCTCGGCGTCGAGCCATCGCTGCACGTCGTGGAGTGAGGTCACGACAGCGACGGTATGAGCCAGGTCACGTCTCGTGTTCGTCCAGCTCGACGAGGCGAACGGTCCCTGCTTGTCGACGTCGACGAACCGACGTCGGCACGACCGACGAGCTACGCGGCGGAGCGGACCCGCGCCTCGGCCTGCGCCAGCTCCGCGGCGTACAGGTCGGCGACCTTGGCCGCGTGCTGGTCGCAGCGACGCGTGTGGATGGCGCGGCGGCAGATGCACAGGGAGGCGCGCTCGTGGGGGGCGATGGCACGGTCGATCATCGGGTGGGGGTCCTCGGTGGTTCTCGGGCAGGCGCGGTCGATCGGTCACGGGACCAACGCGCGGTCCGGGCCGGGGTCACGGCCGGGTCGAGGTGCCGTGCGTCACGCCCGGCGAGGTGTCGTCAGCCGGCGGCGGGGTCGAGGACCGCCGCGGCCGCGCGGTGCACGACGTAGCCGCAGTCGGGGTCGAGGACCCGCACGTCGAGGGTGGGCCGGGAGGCGGCGCCGGCGGCCCTCGTGGCGTTGGGCGACCAGCTGACGACGCAGGTGCAGCGGACCAGGGCCATGTCGCGAGCGTAGTCGCACCTCACCCTTCTGGGTGGGAGAATCGCGGGAACCGGTCGCGGCCACCCTCGCTACCCTCGACCAGCCGGAGCGGCGCGAGGAGGGGTACGGGTGAGCCAGGCGGACCACCGACGCCCGAGCCGCGCCGCCGCGGCGGTGGCGCTCGGTTGCGCCGCGTTCGCCCTCGGCGCCCTGCTGCTCGCCGGCACCGCGAGCGAGGCCTCGGCCTCGGCCCCGGCGGTGGGGGCGACCGCCTGGTGGCTCACGGCCGTCGTGCTGGTGACCCAGTGCGCGGCCCTGCTGTGGCTGTGGCTCCGCCCGCGCACGGTGCTCGTCGCGACCGCGCTGGCGGCGCCCCTGGTCGCGCTGGTGGGGGGTGAGGACGCCACCAGCACCACCGCGGTCGCCATCGTCACCGCCGTCTTCGTCACAGCCCTGTCCCTCCCCCTCGCCGACCTCGCGCCCACGCTGGCCGGGGTTGCCGCGGCGATGGTCGTCGGTGGCGTCGTCGCCGCGCTGGGCAGGGACGTGCCGGCGCCGGAGGCGGTCGGGGCGTCGTTCCTCCAGGCCGTCGGCACGCTCGGCCTGGTCCTCCTCGTCGCGACCTGGGTGCGCGCCACCCGGGAGACCCGGCGCGCGGTCGCCGCCCAGCGGCAGGCCGTGGCCCGCGAGCAGGACGCGCTGGTCCAGGCGGCCGTGGCGCGCGAGCGCTCCGACATGGCCCGCGAGCTGCACGACATCGCGGCCCACCACCTCAGCGGCATCGCCGTGCTGGCCGCCGCGGTGGAGCGGCAGATCGACACCGATCCCGACGGCGCCAAGCAGGCCGTCCGGCTGGTGCGCCGCCAGAGCACGACCGTCCTGCGGGACCTCCGCAGCCTGGTCGGGCTGCTCCGCGAGCACCACCCGGCCTCCGAGACCCGGCCCGAGACGCTGCGCGGGGTGCGCGACCTGGTGGCGCAGGTGGCCGCCACCGGCACCCCCGTCGACCTGACCGTCCTCGGCGACGACGACGACCCGGGCCGCGACGTGGGGCCGCTCGCCCAGCTCGCGGCCTACCGGGCCGTCCAGGAGGCGCTGACCAACGCGACCCGGCACGCGCCCGGCGCGCGGTGCCACGTCAGCATCGACGCCCGCGCCGCGGAGTCCGTGGTCGTCACGGTCCGCAACGAGCCCGCCCCCGGCCCGACGGCGGCGCCGGCCGACGGCGGCGGGTTCGGCCTGATCGGCATGCGCGAGCGGGCCCAGCTGACCAACGCCGTCCTCGAGACCGGGGCGACCGACGACGGCGGCTGGGTCGTGACCATGCGGCTGCCCAAGGAGAAGGAGACCGGTACGCCATGACCCGGACGATCCGCGTCGTCGTCGCCGACGACCAGCCCCTCGTGCGGGCCGGCCTGACCACCCTGCTCGGCGCCGAGCCCGACATCGAGGTCGTCGGCACCGCCGCCGACGGCCACGAGGCCGTCGAGGTGGCCCGTCGGCTGCGGCCCGACGTGGTCTGCATGGACGTCCGGATGCCCGGGATGGACGGCATCGCCGCCACCCGCGAGCTGAGCGGCCCCGACGTCGCCGACCCCATCCCGGTGCTGGTGCTCACCACGTTCGAGATCGACGACTACCTGTTCGGGGCGCTCGAGGCCGGGGCGTCGGGGTTCCAGCTCAAGGACGCCGACCCCGAGATCCTGGTCCGGGCGGTCCGCTCGGTCGCCGCGGGCAACGGCACCCTCGACGACACGCTGACCAAGCGGGTGCTCAGCGAGGTCGTCGGCCGCCGGCGTACGCAGCCGGTCAGCGCGGCCCGCGGGACCGACCTGCTGACCCCGCGCGAGCTCGACATCGTCCTGCTCCTGGCGCAGGGCCTCTCCAACGACGAGATCTCCCAGGAGCTGTTCCTGGAGGTCTCGACGGTCAAGTCCCACCTGGCCCGGATCCTGCCCAAGCTGGGGGTCCGGTCGCGCCTGCAGGCCGCGGTCTGGGCCTACCAGAACCGCATCGTCGAACCCCCCGACTGACCCGGCGCCGGCGCCGGCATCGGACGTTGCATCGAAAGGTGCAAGGGCCGAGGTTCCATCCTTGGCGGCTCGTGGCGAGCGCCCGCGGTTCCTAACGTCGTGGTCATGACCAACGTTCACCTCCAGGACCGTCCGACCGCCACCGCCGTGGGCCTGCACGACGTCCACAAGACCTACCCGGGACCCACGCCGGTCCACGCGCTGCGCGGCGTCACGCTCACCATGTCGCCCGGCTCGTTCACCGCCGTGATGGGCCCGTCGGGGTCGGGCAAGTCGACGCTGCTCAGCACCGCCGCCGGCCTCGACACCCCCACCAGCGGCCGCGTCCTGATCGGCGACCAGGACATCAGCGCGCTGGGGGCCGACGACCTCACCCGCTTCCGCCGCCGCCACGTCGGCTTCGTGTTCCAGGCCTACAACCTGGTGCCCCACCTCTCGGTCGCCGAGAACGTCGAGCTGCCGGTGACGCTGGCCGGCACCCGGCCCGACCGCGCGTGGCGCTCGGAGCTCCTCGAGGCGGTCGGCATGGCCGGGACGGAGCAGCGGCGCCCGACCGAGCTGTCCGGCGGCCAGGCGCAGCGCGTCGCCATCGCGCGGGCGCTGTTCGCCCGGCCGACGGTCGTCTTCGCCGACGAGCCCACGGGCGCCCTCGACTCCCGCACCGGCGCCCAGGTCGTGCAGGTCCTGCGCGGCACCGCGGAGCGCTTCGGCCAGACCGTCGTCGTGGTCACGCACGACCCCCACGTGGCCGCCGCCGCCGACAGCGTCGCCATCCTGGCCGACGGCCGGCTGGTCGACCGCCTCGACCGACCGACGGCCCAGCAGGTCGCCGACCGGATGCTCACGCTGGTGGGTGCCTGAGATGTGGCGCCTCGCTCGTTCCCACGTCCGCGCCCACCTCGGCTCGCTGGTCGGCACCGTCGTCGTGCTCGCCCTTGCCGCAGCCCTCCTGTCGGCCTCGGGGGTGCTCGTCGAGTCCGGCCTGCGCGCCCCCGTCACCGACGGCTCCGGTCCCGACGCCGGTGCCCTGACCGCCCTCGCCGGCTCGTTCATCGGGACGACGGTCGTGGTGGTCGTCCTGGTCGTGGCCGCCACGGTCGGCCTGGCCATGCGTCCGCGCCAGCGCGACCTGGCCGTGCTCCGTGCCGTCGGCGCCACCCGCCAGGACGTACGCCGCATGGTCGCCGTCGAGCTGCTGCTCGTGACCCTCGTCGTCGCGCCCCTGGGCGCCGTGCCCGGGCTCGCCGCCACGCAGCTCGTCACGCCCCTGCTCGTCGACGCCGGGATGGTGCCCGAGGGCTTCACCCCGACGATCTCGCCGCTGCCCGTCGTCGCCGCGGTGCTGCTCCTCGCACCCGTCGCCCTCGCGGCCGCCTACCTGGCCACCCGCGAGACGCTGCGGCAGCCGCCCACGGCGGCCGTGCGCGCCGCCGTGGTCGAGCCGCGCGAGGTGGGACGCACGCGCCGCGTGCTGGCGGTCGTCACCGGCGTCGCCGGCCTCGCCGCGGCCGGCACCCCGCTCGTCGTACCGGGGGTGGCCGGGGGTGCCACCGCCGCCACCTCGGCACTGCTCCTCGTCGGCGCCGCGGCCCTGGCCGGCCCCGTCCTCGTCGCCTGGACGCTCGGCCTGCCCGGCCGCCGCGACGGCGGCCGCAGCGCGGTCGTCCGGCTCGCCCTGGCCGGCACCCGCGGCTCCGCGCGCCGCCTCACCGCGGTCGTCGTCCCGCTCGCGGCCGTGATCGCCGTCGGCACCATCCAGACCAGCACCGGCGACGCGCTCGAACGCGCCGCGACCCAGCAGCTGCGCGACGGGATCGGGTCCGAGCTCGTCGTCACCGCCCCCGACGGCCTCAGCGCCGAGCAGGTCCGGCGCGTCGAGGACGCCCCGGACGTCGACGCGGCCACCGCGCTCTCCACCGCCCCGCTCCGGGTGCGCACCGACGACGAGGAGCTCGGCGCCCTGGAGGCACTGTCGTGGGAGTCGGCCCAGGCGTGGGTGCTGCCCGCCGAGGCCTCCGCGGCGGCGTACGACCCCGACGTCGTCGAGGGCACCCTCGCCGGGCTGACCGAACCCGACAGCCTCGCGCTGAGCAGCGACGCCGCCCTGCTGAACGGTGCGGGCCTGGGCGACACCGTCGCCGTCCGGCTCGGCGACGGTGGGACGAGCGACCTCCGCGTCGTCGCCGTCTACGACCGCGGTCTCGGCTTCGGCGACTACACCCTCGGCCGGTCGACCCTGGTCGAGCACGGCGTCGACCGACCCGTCGACACCGTGCTGGTCTCCTCGGACCGCGCCGACGCCGCGGCCGCCGGGCTGCGCGGCCAGGGGCTCGAGGTGCTCAGCACCGACCGCTACGTCGACCAGGCCACCAGCGCCGGCGCCGCCGAGCAGCGGGTCTCCAGCGTGCTGCTGCTGGCCCTGCTGGGCTTCATGCTGGTCGGCGCCGCGAACGCCCTGGTCATGCTCACCGCCGGACGACGCTCCGAGTGGAGCCTGCTCGGCCGGATCGGCGCCACCCGGCGCCAGCTCGTGGGCGTCGCGACCGTCGAGTCGCTCGTGACCGCCTCGGCCGCCGTGGTCATCGGCACCGTGGCCGTCGTCCCGGCCGTCCTGGGCGTGAGCCTCGGGCTCCTCGGCCCGGCGCTCCCCGCCCTCGACGTCACGACGTACGGCGTCCTGGTGGCGCTGGTCGTCGCGGTCAGCGTCCTGAGCACCGTGCCCGCCGTCGTCGCCCGTACCCACCCCCGATCCGGCGCCCATGCCTGAGCGCCGCACCACCGAGAGGAAGTCGAGCACCATGTCACTTCTCCACCGGGCAGCACTCGCTGTCGCCACCGCCGTCGTGGCCACCACGACGCTGCACACCCCCGTCGCCACCGCGGCACCGCCTCCCACCGCTGCCACCGCGGCCACCGCCGCCACCGCCGAGCGGCCCGACCGCGACGACGTCATCCAGCGTCGGCTCGACCGCCTGGTCGACCGCGTCGGGTTCCCCGGCGTGATCGCCAAGGTCCGCGGGAGCGACGGCAAGGTCCGCACCTACCGCGCCGGCGTCGGCGACCTCAGGACCGGCCGGCCGATCCACCCCGACTCGCGGGTCCGGATCGCCAGCAACACCAAGACCTTCACGGCCACGGTGGCGCTGCAGCTGGTGGCCGAGGGGAAGGTGCGGCTCGACGCCCCGATCGAGCGCTACCTGCCGGGCGTGGTCCGCGGCCACGGCAACGACGGCCGTCGGATCACCGTGCGTCACCTGCTGCAGCAGACCAGCGGGCTCCCCGACTACGACGGCCTCGTCATCGAGGCCGGCGGCAGCCTGCGGGCGGTGGCGCACACCTACTTCGAGCCGCGCCAGCTCGTCGACGCGGCCCTGGCCGAGCCGAGCCACTTCGCGCCCGGGGACCGCTTCGAGTACAGCAACACCAACTACACGCTGCTGGGCCTGATGGTGCAGCGCGTCACCGGCCGGCCGATCGGTGAGGAGATCGAGCGGCGGATCATCGACCGGCTGGGGCTCCAGGACACCTACTGGCCGGGCACCGGCGAGCAGCGCATCCGCGGCCGGCACCCGCACGGCTACACCGCGGACGAGCCGGGCGGCCGGTGGTACGACACCACGCGGATGGACCCCTCGCTCGGCTGGGCCGCCGGTCAGCTGGTGGGGACGCCGCACGACCTGGGCCGCTTCATGCGCGCCCTGCTCGACGGCCGCCTGCTGCCGGCCGAGCAGCTGCGGGAGATGCGGAGGACCGTGCGGGCACCCCAGTTCGACGCCGACCCGGGCTGGCGCTACGGCCTGGGCCTGGCCCGCAAGCGCCTGACGTGCGGCGTACCGGCCTGGGGGCACGGCGGCGACATCCAGGGCTTCGAGACCCGCAACCTGGCGACCGCCGACGGGCGCTGGGCGGTGGTCGCGGTCACCGCGCTGCCGACCGGCCTGGACATGGTCCGGGCCGTGAGCCGCACGGTGGACGCGGCGATCTGCGCGTCCTGAGCGCCTGCGCCTCGAGGGGGAAATGGCCCAGGCCCGGCCGTCCGGTGGGGGGATCGGACGACCGGGCCTGAGGTTCGTGGTGACCGGCGCAGCCGGTCAGGGATCAGATGTCGGTGCGGCTCTCCCGCACCGTCTGGGTCCCGTCGGAGTGAGCCGTGGTCTGCACGCTGCGCGCGTGCCGGCCCCGCGTGAAGGTCAGCGCCGTCAGCGCGATGACCACGATCCCGACGAGCGCCATGATCCAGCCGACCATCGTCAGGTCCACCGCGTCGACGCTGTCCTGGACCGCCAGCGCGAGGACCAGGCCGACGACCAGGAGGAAAGCTCCAAGTCCGTATCCCACTGCATTCTCCGTTCGAGGGGTGGAGGAACCGCAGGAGCGGCCCCCACCCTCCACCTGCCGCGACCGGTGCCCGCTGTTACGCGGCCGTCACGGTTTCACCCCTTCGGGTCAGCGCCCCGGTCGCGCAGCCCGGCGTAGGCGGCACGCACCTCGGCCCCCGCGGCGAGCTCGTCGTCGGTGGGGCCCGGCTGCTCGTCGAGGCCGCGTGGGGCCCAACCGGGCGGCGCCTCGGTGCCGGCGAGCGCCCAGGCCGCCTGACGAGCAGCGCCGAGCGCGACGTACTCACCGGGTGCGGGGAACGCCACCGTGCGCCCGAGCAGGGCCGGTGCGAGGGCGCGCAGGGCCGGGCTGCGGGTCGCGCCGCCGACGATGCGCACCCGGTGGGGCGTCACGCCGGTGGTGGCGACCAGCAGGTCGACCGCGTCGGCCAGCGCGCACAGCAGGGCCTCGAACGACGCCCGCGCCAGGTCGGCACGGGTCGTGTCGGGGGTGAGGCCGTGCCAGGTGCCGACGGCGTCCGGCCGGTTGGGCGTCCGCTCACCGCCGTAGTACGGCAGGATCGCCAGGCCGCGGGAGCCGGACGGCGCCGTGAGGGCGAGCGCGGCGAGCTCGTCGTGGTCGACGCCGAGCCACCGGGCCTGCAGGTCGAGGATGCCGGCGGCGTTCATGGTGGTGACCATCGGCAGGTAGCCGCTCTGGGCGTCGGCGAACCCGGTGACCGTGCCGGTGCCGTCGGCCACGGGGTCGGGGCTCACGGCCGACACGACGCCGCTGGTGCCGATGGAGATGAGCACGTCGCCGGGCTCGAGCGCCATCCCGAGGGCGGCGCCCATGTTGTCGCCGGTCCCGCCGGCGACGACGGCGCCCGACGCGGTGCTGCCGGCGGCGGCCCCGCCGGGGACCACCCGGGGCACCGTCGCCTCGTGCCCCAGCGCCGCGGCGAGGAGGTCGGGGCGCCACGTGCCGCGCGCGGCGTCGTAGTAGCCGGTGCCGGAGGCGTCCCCGCGGTCGGTGAACGCCGGGGTGCCGGGGGCGGCGGCGTGCCGCGACACGTAGTCGTGCGGCAGCAGCACCTGGTCGACCCGCCGGGCGGCGTCGGGCTCGTGGTCGCGCAGCCAGCGCAGCTTGGAGGCGGTGAACGACGCCACCAGCACGCTGCCGAGCACGTCGGCGCAGGCCTGGGGACCCCCCATCTCGGCGATCAGGTCGCGGGCCGCGGCGGCCGAGCGGACGTCGTTCCACAGCAGCGCGTCGCGGACGGGCAGCCCGTCGGTGCCGAGGGCCACCATGCCGTGCTGCTGGCCCGCCACGGACACGGCGTCGGCGCGGTCGAGCAGCGGACCGGTCACCTCGTCGTAGGCGGCGAGCCAGGCGCGCGGGTCGACCTCGGTCCCCCTCGGGTGCGCCGCGGTCCGGGTCTCGAGGACCGTGCCGTCGTCGGCGTCGACGAGGACGGCCTTGCTGGACTGGGTCGAGGAGTCGACCCCGAGCACGAGGGTCACGAGCTGGTGGAGAACGCTGCGTCGAACGCCGCCGACGGCGGGTCGAACGCCAACCGACGCACGAACTCCAACGCCTCCGGAGCACCCACCAACCGATCCATCCCCGCGTCCTCCCACTCCACCGAGATCGGACCGTCATACCCGATCGTGTTCAACATCCGGAAACACGCCTCCCACGGCACGTCCCCGTGCCCGGTGGAGACGAAGTCCCACCCCCGACGCGGATCCGCCCACGGCAGGTGCGACCCCAACCGACCATTACGACCATTGCCCACCTGACGCTTCGCGTCCTTGCAGTCCACGTGGTAGATCCGGTCCTTGAAGTCCCAGATGAACGAGACCGGATCCAGGTCCTGCCACACGAAGTGCGACGGGTCCCAGTTCAACCCGAACGCCTCACGGTGCCCGATCGCCTCCATCGTCGCCACCGTCGTCCAGTAGTCATAGGCGATCTCCGAGGGATGCACCTCATGAGCGAACCGCACCCCACACTCATCGAAGACGTCCAGGATCGGGTTCCACCGATCCGCAAAATCCCGATACCCCGCCGCCACCATCTCCTCAGACGCCGGCGGGAACATCGCCACGTACTTCCAGATCGCCGACCCCGTGAACCCCACCACCGTGTCCACCCCCAGACGCTGCGCGGTCCGCGCGGTCAGCTTCATCTCCTCCGCGGCGCGCTGGCGCACCCCCTCCGGGTCCCCGTCGCCCCACACCCGGCTCGAGAGGATCGCCTCGTGGCGGGCATCGATCGGGTCATCACAGACCGCCTGACCCTTCAGGTGGTTGGAGATCGCGTACACCTTCAAGTTGTACTTCTCCAACACGTCCAGCTTGCCCTGCACGTACGCGTCGTCCTCCGCCGCCTGCCACGGATCCAGGTGATCACCCCAGCACGCGATCTCCAGACCGTCATACCCCCACCCCGACGCCAGACGCGCCACCTCCTCGAACGGCAGATCGGCCCACTGACCGGTGAACAGGGTGATCGGACGCGGCATGTCGGTACTCCTCGGTAGTCGTGTCGTGGAACTGCTGTCGTGCTGTCAGGAACGTCGTGTGGTGGTGCGGGGGCGGGTCAGGGGGCCAGTCCTGCGCACCAGGAGACCAGGGCGTCCCACTGCGCACCCAACCGGTGCTCCCCGGTACCCGCAGGATCCTTGAAGAAGAACCCCAACGCACCCTGAGGACCACTCCGCCCAGCCTCGTGCGCGCGGGCCGTGAGACGGGCCAGGTCCAGCACCAACGGAGCCGCCAACGCCGAGTCACACCCCGACCACGTGAACTGCAGGCTCATCCGCACCCCCAAGAACCCCTCGAAGGACACGTGGTCCATCGCGGTCTTCCAATCCCCCAGGTCGGCGACGTAGTCGATGTGCATCGGCCCGTCGACCGGATGACCCAGCATCGCCTCCAGACCACCCCGCTTCGAGGCCGTCTTGCTGGCAGCGGCGGCGGGGTCGGCCAGTGTCGCTCCGTCCCCGCCGCCGAGCATGTTGTACGACGCCCACGACCGGACCCGCAACGCCCGCGTCGCGAACATCGGCGCCAACGCCGACTTCACCAACGTCTCACCCGTCTTGCCGTCACTACCGGCCCACGGCACCCCAGCCCGCTCCGCGGCCTGTGCCAACGCCGGCAGCCGCGACCCCGGGCTCGGCGTGAACGACACATAGGAACACCCGGCACGAAACGCCGCCAGCGCATAGGCCGACGACACCGGCAACGGCGAGTCCCCCGCGGCCAGGGCCGCGTCGAGGACATCCAGGTCAGCCAACGCACCCACCGGCACCGCCGGCGCCTCGGTACTGGCCACGTCGACCACCACCACCCGGTCCAGGCCCTCGGCCTCACCGAACGCCACCAGGTCCGCGACCAGCCGGTCGATCTCGCCGCCCTGGGTGGTGCCCTGGGAGGAACCGGCGCCGCTGCTGGTGCTGGTGTCGATGCCCGGACGGATCCGCCGATCGACGGCCTCCAGCTCCTCGGCCACCAACGGCAACAACCCCGCCGGCAGCACCCCACCATGGGCGAGCTGCTCGGCCCGCTTGGTCAACGACCCGTCCGCCACGTCATGGCCACCGAAGACCAGGTCACCCACCGCCGGCAACCCGGCCCGGGCCACCTCCGGCAGCTCGGAGACCAACCCCACACTGTCGGTCAACCCCGCCCGCAACGCCAGCGCACCCACGACCGTGGTCGTCGCCACCGACCCACGAGCACCCACCAGCCAGATCCCGGTCCGGGTGGTCCCGCCCTCGGCGGGCGGTGTGGTGGGGCGTGTCATCGGGAGTCCTTCTCGTCGTCTTGATGGGGGCGGTGCCGGGTGGCACGCGCCGGGCACGACCGGTGCCGGAACGGAGCGCGCTGTCCCGACACCGGCCGCGAGGAGCGACACCACGAGGGCGTCACTCCCCCGTCCCGACGGGGGCCCGGCCGCCGGCCGGCTCGCAGGGCCGAACCTGCTGACGGTCGGTCCCCAGCACCTCACGGTGCCGGGTGGCCGGGCCCCCCTCTGCGGACGTTCTCCTCTCCTCCCTCGCCTAGAGCTGAGCCTTCAGCTGGCGGGCGAGGTCGGTGAGTGCAGCCTTCGCCGCGGCGTTCCGGACACCGGAGGCGAGGCCCTGGAACCGCGTAAGGGCCTGACGGGCCTGACGCACGTCACCGCGCCGGTCGGCGCGCTGCGCGGCCTTCAGCTCCTGCTTGAGCTGCTTGCCGAGCGAGGCGCTGACCTTGTTCTCCTGGTCGAGCCGGTTGACCAGCTGCTTGCCACCGGCGTACGACGCGACCACCCGGAAGGTGATCGTGCGCGTCACCTGGTTGCCGGCCTTGTCGGTCACCGTGACCACCAGGCGGTGGGTGCCGGTACGCAGCGACAGGGCGTCGATGCGCGTCGGGGAGCCCACGACCTTGCCGTCGAGCCGGATGACCCGCGAGGCGATGCCCGAGGTCGCGTCCGACGTCGTGACCCGCGCGGTGCGGATCTCGGCCACGTCCAGCTCGGTCCCGTTGGTGATGCCGGTGACGGTCAGCTTCGGCGCCGTGGCGTCGAGCTTGATCGTCTGGGTCACCACCTGCGAGACCGTGCCGGCCGCGTCGGTCACCCGGGCCTGGACCCGGGTGGTGCCGTCCTCGGTCACCCGGACCGGCGTGGTGTACGCCGTCCACGGGCCGTCACCGATGCGGTACTCGACGGTGAGGTCACCCTCGCCGCCGGCCCCCTCGAGGGTGACGATCACCGCGGAGGTGTACCAGCCGCCGCGACCGTTGGGCGCCTCGGGCGCCGTGGTCATGGTGACGGTGGGCGCCTCCGCCGCTTCGATCACCATGGTGGTGGTGCCGACGGCCGAGGTGTTGCCGGCCACGTCGATGGCGCGGTAGCGCACGACGTAGGTGCCGGGCGTGCTGTACGACAGGGGCGCCGTGTAGGCCGTCCACGTCGTGGCGTCGCCGACCTGGTACTCGATGCGAGCGACACCGGAGGTGGCGTCGGCCGCGGTGAGCGTCAGCGTCTTGGTCGCCTCACCCGTGGTGGCGGCGGTGACGGTCGCGGCGACGGTGTCGACCTTGATCGTCTGCGACTTGATCGCCTCGGCGTTGCCCGCCGAGTCGGTCGAGCGGAACTCGATGAGACGCTCGCCCTCGCCCGTCACCGACACCGCAGCGGTGTACGGCGTCCAGGCGCCCCCGGCGATCCGGTACTCGGTCGAGGCGACGCCCGACCCGCCCGTGCCGTCGGTGGCGGCCAGCGTGAACGACGGACGCGTGGTGTACCAGCCGGCCTGGCCGGTGGCCGCCGGGATGGTGAGCGTCGTCGTCGGCGCGGTGGTGTCGGCCGGGCCGGCGACCACGACCGTGGTGGTGCCCACGGCCGAGGTGTTGCCGGCCACGTCGATGGCGCGGTAGCGCACGACGTAGGTGCCGGGCGTGCTGTACGACAGGGGCGCCGTGTAGGCCGTCCACGTCGTGGCGTCGCCGACCTGGTACTCGATGCGAGCGACACCGGAGGTGGCGTCGGCCGCGGTGAGCGTCAGCGTCTTGGTCTCGGTGCCCGCCTCGGTGGCGGTCACCGTCGGGACGACCGTGTCGACCTTGACCGTCTGTGACTTGATCGCCTCGGCGTTGCCCGCCGCGTCGGTCGAGCGGAACTCGACCAGGCGCTCACCCTCACCGGTCACGGAGACCGCTGTGGTGTACGGCGTCCAGGCGCCCCCGGCGATCCGGTACTCGGTCGAGGCGACGCCCGACCCGTCCGTGCCGTCGGTGGCGGCCAGGGTGAACGACGGACGCGTGGTGTACCAGCCGGCCTGGCCGGTGGCCGCCGGGATGGTGAGCGTCGTCGTGGGCGCCGCGGTGTCGGTCGGGCCGCCGTCGCCCGGCTCGCACGAGGCGTCAGCGCCCAGCGTGAACCAGTCGAAGGAGGCCGTGATGCCGGCACCGGTGGCGTTGGCGCCGAGCGACAGCAGGCCGATGCGCGGGTTGGTGATGCCGGTGAGGTCGAAACCGCTCGCCATCGTCGTCCACGTCTCGCCGTCGGTGCTGTAGGACCCGATGACGGCGTTGCCGTCGTCACTGGTGAGCCGCAGCCAGACGGTGCTGCCGAAGGTGGCCCCGAGGCCGTTGCTGTTGGCCTCGACGGCCGTGGCCGCGAGCTCCTTGGTCGTCTGGATGATGTTGGAGGCAGCGTCGGGCTGCTCGCTACGACCCTCGAAGACGTGCTTGATGTAGTTGTCGTCGTCCCCGTAGATCAGCAGACCGGCCTGCTGGTACTGCCGGTTGACCGGTGCGCTGACCTTGGTGGTGGCCACGAACGGGCCGTCGGGGAGGTCGGTCAGGACCAGGTCCCGGGTGGTGTTGACGGTCTGGTAGAGGTCCGTCGCCTCCATCGGGATCTTGACCGAGCCGTTGGAGACCGTGAGGTTCCCGCTGGGTCGGACGGTGGTCCAGCCGGCGCCGAGCGCGGTGCCGCCGAACTGGTCGGCGAGGCACCCGGGCGTGGTCGGCCCGCAGTCGTCGGAGACCAGCTCGAAGGAGTCGAACTGCGCCGAGATGTTCGCGGCGCCCGCCATGTTGGCGAAGGCCGTGACACCCACCCGCGGGTTGGTGATGCCGGAGAGGTCGAAGCCGGTCGGCATCGCCGTCCAGGCCTGGCCGTCGGTGCTGTACTCACCGGTGACGGCGGTGCCGTCGGTGCTGGTGAGGCGCAGCCACACGGTCGAGGGGAAGGTCGCGCCGAGGCCCTGGGTGTTCGCCTCGGTCGCCGTGGCGGCGACCTCCTTGGTGAGCTGGATGATGTTGCTGCCGACGTCGGCGGCCGTGCTGCGGCCCTGCGCCACCAGCTTGATGTAGTTGTCGTCGTTGCCGTAGATGATCAGGCCGGCCTGCTGGTACTGCCGGTCGATCGGGGCGGTGACCTTGGTGGTCACCCGGAACGCACCGGCGGGCAGGTCGCGGAGCACCAGGTCACCAGCGGTGTTGGTGGTCTGGTAGAGGTCCGTGGCCGCCATCGGGATGGTGAGGTTGCCCCCGCCGACCGCGACGTTGCCGGTCGGACGGACGACCTCCCAGGTGTCGCTCAGCGCAGCACCGTCGAAGTTCTCCAGGCACCCGTTGCCGCCGCCGCACGGGGTGGCCGTGTCGTCGGGGGTGAGGGTGAAGTAGTCGAACTGCGCGGTGATGGGCGGCGTCGCCGACGCCGCGGTGCTGCCCAGGGCGAGCAGGCCGACCTTGGGTGCGGTGATGCCGGTGAGGTCGCGCGTCGGCGCCGTCGTCCCGTTGGTCAGGGTGATCGGCAGCCAGGTGGCGCCGTCACTGCTGTAGGACGCCCGGACGACGTTGCCGTCGGTGCTGGACATCCGCAGCCACACGGTGTCGGGGAAGGTCGCGCCGAGGTTGGCGGAGTTGGTCTCCGTGGCGACGGCGTTGACCTCCTTGGCGAACTGGATGACGTTGGCTGCCTTGCTCCCGGCGGCTGCCGTGGAGCGACCCGAGTAGACGAGCTTGAGGTAGTTGTTGTCGTCGCCGTAGATGACCAGGCCGCCCTGCTGGTAGCCCTTGGTCGCGGGCAGCGTGACCTTGGTCGTGACCTCGAACGCCCCGGCCGGCAGGTCCTGCAGGACGATGTTCGGCGCGGTGTTGGTGCCCTGGTGGATGTCGGTCGCCGTGATCGGGACGTTCAGCGTCCCGTCCGCGACGGTGAGCGACTGGTTGACCCGGACGCTGCGGTTCCAGCGCTCGGTGTCGAGGGCGTCACCCACGAAGTCGTCGGAGCGACCGCTGAAGCAGATGTCCACGGCCTGACGGACGACGACCTCCAGCGTGCGGGTCGACTTCGCCCCCCGCGCGTCGGTGACGACGAGCGAGACGACGTAGGTGCCCGGCGTCGTGTAGGTGTGGCTGGGGTTGGCCTCGGTCGAGGTGGTGCTGTCCCCGAAGGACCACGCGTAGGTGACGGGGGTGTCGCCGTCGGCGTCGTTGACCGTGCTGGTGAACTGCACCGGCAGCGGGGCCTCGCCGTTGGACGTGCTGGCACTGATCGCGACCGTGGGCGGCTGGTTGTCGGTGATGCCGCGCCCGATGAAGTCGAGCGAGTTGACGTTGGCCCCACCCGTGGTGGCGACGAAGTACAGCGGACCGCTGGTCGTCGTCGCACCGGTGAACGTGGTCGTCACGTTCTGGTAGGTCTGCGCGCCACCGGTGTTCGGCACCGTGAGGGTCCCGATCGTGGTGCCGGTGGGCGAACCCTGCCGGACGTCGAACGCCGCACCCGCGGTGGTCGAGGCCGCCCGCATCGTGACGCCGGTGATCCCGGTCAGGTTCATGACGTCCCAGCCGAACCAGTCGCCGGTCTCGACGCCGGTGACGTTCTGGCCGCCGCCGGTGTCGGTGGTCGTCTGGACCGTGACGCCCGGGGTGCCGGTGGTGCCGGAGCCGGTGCGACCGGTCTCGTCGAAGAACTCGGCCTCCTTGTGCTTGGTGTGCACGACGATGCCGTCGACGGTCGTCAGCGGACCGGCCGCGCCGGACCCGCTGTCGGTGTAGGTGGCCTTGATGGTGCCGAAGATGTTGGCGCCCACGTGGCCGGCGTCACCGGGCAGGACCAGGGTGCCGCTGCAGCCCCGGTACTGCTCGTAGTCGTGCGAGTGCTCGTCGTGACCCAGGCCGGGCTGGACGACGACACGGTTGCAGTCGATCGTGCCGTCCTCGGCGTCGGTGACCTCCACCTGGTACTTCAGGGAGTCGCCGAACTCGAAGAACCCGCCGTTGGGGGGCAGGACCAGCTTCACCGTCGGGGCGGAGTTGCCGGCCACGATGTCGATGTTGGTCGTGCCGGTCCGGCCACCCTCGTCGGTCACCGTCAGCCGCGCGGTGTAGTTGCCGGCGGCGGTGTAGGTGAAGGAGCCCGTGGGCGTGGTGGCGTCGGGGGTCCCGTCGCCGTTGAAGTCCCAGGAGTAGGTGAGGCCGGTGGCGTCACCGGTGTCGGCGTCGAAGGACGTGCTGCCGTCGAACTGGACGGTCAGCGGCGCCGGGCCGGAGGTCTTGTCGGTGGTGACCCGGGCGACCGGGGCGCGGTTGCCCTCGACGTAGTCGATCCGGTAGATGCCGGAGTCGGTGTTGTTGCCGTTGAACCCGCTGCCCCACTCGATCATGTAGAGGGCGCCGTCGGGGCCGAACTGCAGGGCGTGCGGCCGGACCATCGGCAGGGACGGCAGGAACCGGTTGACGTCGGTGTAGTTGGTGCCGTCCTGGTTCAGCTGCACGGTGAACAGCCGGCTGTTGTTCCAGTCGGCCCAGATCGCCTTGCTGTCGAAGTAGGCGGGCCACTTGCGGTCGGAGACCAGCTCCGGGTCGTAGGAGTAGGTGCCCGAGGTCATCGGCGCGCCGCTGGCCCCGATCTCCGGGGTGCTGGTGATCGAGCCGTTGTTGCTCTGCCAGATGACGGCGGCCTTCGCGGGCGGCAGGTTCGTCAGGCCGGTGTTGTTCGGCGAGTCGTTGACCGGGGCCGCGCAGTCGAAGGCGGCACCGGCGGTGCTGCTGGCGAAGTTGTAGTCGTTGTACGGCGTGTTGTTGCCGACGCAGTAGGGCCAGCCGTAGTTGCCGGGCTGGTCGAGGATGTTCCACTCGACGCGTCCGTTGGGCCCACGGGTGGCGCTGACCGAACCGGCGTCCGGGCCGTAGTCGGCGACGAGGAGGTTGTTGTTCTGCTCGTCCAGGCCGATGCGGAACGGGTTGCGGAAGCCCATGGCGTAGATCTCGGGCCGGGTCTTCTGCTGGGTGTCGGCCGCCTCCGGGAACAGGTTGCCCTCCGGGACGGAGTAGCTGCCGCCGGGGAGGGGCTTGATCCGCAGCACCTTGCCGTTGAGGCTGTTGGTGTTGGCCGAGGTGCGCTGGGCGTCCCAGGCGCCGCGGCCGGGCCGCTCGTCGATCGGGGAGTAGCCGCCGGAGTCGAACGGGTTGGTGTTGTCACCGGTGGCGAGGTAGAGGTTGCCGTCGTTGTCGAACTCCATCGACCCGCCCGCGTGGCAGCACTGGTCGCGCTGGGTCGGGACGTCGAGGATCGTCGTCGCGGTACCCAGCTGCAGCGTGTCGCCCGCCATCGTGTAGCGCGCGATGCGGTCGGTGGGCGTCGAGCCCTGCGGTGCGTAGTAGAGGTAGACCCAGTTGTTGGTCGCGAAGTCCGGGTCCAGGGCGATGCCCAGCAGACCGAACTCCTGGCCGGTGTAGACCGGGATCGTGCCGGCGGTCACCACGGTGCCGTCGGGCTTGATGATGCGCACGGCGCCGTTGCGGTCGACGTAGAAGACCCGACCGTCATCGGCGATGGCGAGCTCCATCGGGTTGGAGGTGTTCTCGTCGAGCGCGACCTTCTCGAAGCTGGGCTCGAGCGTGGCCTTGCAGTCGGAGTCCATCACGCCGGCGGCGGTCTTGATGCCGCCGAGGACGTGGTCGAGGAACTTGGGCTCCACGAAGGACGCCTCGGTGTGGCCCATGCCGGTGTACCAGCTGCGGCCGCCGTCGTAGTCCTGGCACCAGGCGATCGGGTGCTCGGCGCCCATGGCGCCGCTGCCCGGGGTGTAGGTGCTCTCGTCCAGCGAGGCGAGCACGTGCACCTTGCCGCGGGGGTTGGTGCGGAAGTTGTACCACTCGTCCGTCCGCTGCCAGCGCGGCTCGATCCCGGTGGTGGAGGGGTGCGCGGGGTCCTCGACCTTGACGGTCGCGGTCGGGGTGCCCGGCGGGTGGTTGTTGAAGTAGGAGCCGACCAGGTTGCCGTACCAGGGCCAGGAGTACTCGGTGTCGGAGGCCGCGTGGATGCCGGCGTAGCCGCCGCCGCCCTGGATGTAGCGCTCGAAGGCCGCCTGCTGCGACTCGTTGAGCACGTCCCCGGTGGTGGAGAGGAAGATGACGACCTCGAACTGCTCGAGGTTGGCGTCGGTGAAGGCGGCGCCGTCCTCGGTGACCGTCACGTTGAAGTGGTGGTCGACGCCGAGCTTCTGGATCGCGGTGATGCCCTCGTCGATGTTGCTGTGCCGGAAGGCCGCGGTCTTGGAGAAGACCAGGGCGTCGAACTCGTCGTGGCGGCGAGCCGCGACGCCGGGCTCGGCCGTCCACGGGACGGCCTCGCTGACCGGGGCCTCGGTCTCGGAGTCACCGGGGGCGGTGGGCTCGTCGGGGGTGGCGGCGGCCCGGGGAGGCGTCGCGGTTGGCGCCGTGGCCGAGGCCGCCGAGGCGGTCGCGCCGAGGCCGACCGTGGCGCCCAGGGGCAGCAGCACGATCGTGGCCAAGGTCGAGCCGAGCGCGGTGCGCGAGCCCTTCCTCAGCCGCGTGATGAGCTGGTTCATCACGAACTCCTTCGTTGGTAATGGATGTGCGCTCCATTGGTGTCCGGGGCGGGTCCCCGGGCGTTCGGCCCCTGGTCGTGCGGTGCTGCGGTGGTGCGGTGGTGCGGTGGTGCGGTGGTGCGGTGGTGCGGTCGTGCGGCGGTGCGGTGGTGCTGTCGGTGGTGCACGGCGGGGGCGGGCCGAGCGGCCCGCCCCGCCCTCGTCAGCGGGCGCCGAGGAGGTGGTCCATGGCGAGCTGGTCGAGCGCCTCCATGGCGACGCTGCGAGAAGCCAGCGCGTCGAGGTCGTAGTCGGCCTCGCGCAGCGCCGACAGCGGCTCGCCCGCGTCACGGGTCGGCGTGCTGAGCTCACCGACGCCGGCGGCGTCGAGCGCGGCCTGCACCTCGGGGTCGGCGCGGAAGGCCTGCACCCGCTCGCGCAGGACCAGGTAGTTGCGCATGCAGCCGCGGGCGGACTCCCAGACGCCGTCGATGCCCTCGGCGCGCGGCGGCTTGAAGTCGAAGTGGACGTAGCCGTCGTAGGCCTCGTTGACGCCGGCCCCCAGCAGCGTGTCGACGGTCCAGAACGCGCCGCGCAGGTTGCCCGCGCCGAAGCGGAGGTCCTGGTCGAACCGCGGACCGTGCTGGCCGTTGAGGTCGACGTGGAACAGCTTGCCGTGCCACATCGCCTGGGCGATGCCGTGGGCGAAGTTCAGCCCGGCCATCTCCTCGTGCCCGACCTCGGGGTTGAGACCGACCATCTCCGGGTGCTCGAGCTCGTCGATGAGGGCGAGCGCGTGGCCGATGGTGGGCAGCAGGATGTCGCCGCGCGGCTCGTTCGGCTTGGGCTCGATGGCGAACCGCATGTCGTAGCCCTGCTCGAGGACGTAGTCGCAGACGAGGTCGATGGAGTCCTTCATCCGGTCGAGCGCCGCCGCGATGTTCTTGCTGCCGCCGTGCTCGGCGCCCTCGCGGCCGCCCCACATCACGAAGGTCTTGGCGCCCAGGTGGGCGGCGAGGTCGATGTTGCGCAGCACCTTGGCGGTGGCGTAGCGGCGCACCTGCCGGTTGTTGGCGGTGAGGCCACCCTCCTTGAACACCGGGTGGCTGAACAGGTTGGTGGTGACCATCTCGCAGACCACCCCCGTGTCGGCGAGCGCCTGCTCGAACCGCTCGAGGGTCTTCTCACGGGTGCCCTCGTCGGGCAGCAGGTCGTCGTCGTGGAAGGTGACGGCGGCGGCGCCCAGCTCGGCCAGCCGGTGGACGCTCTCGACCGGGTCCAGGGGCGGCCGGCTGGCGGGGCCGAACACGTCGACTCCCTCCCAGCCGACGGTCCAGAGGCCGAAGGAGAACTTGTCCTCGGGGCGGGGGGTGAAGCGGTCGGTGGTCATACGGCGATCTCCTGCCAGGTGCGGTTGTCTGAGCTGGTCTCGACGGCCTGCAGGACCTGCTGGACGCGCAGGCCGTCGGCGAAGGTGGGGGTGGGGGTGGTGTCGGTGGCGATGGCGTTGACGAGGTCGACGACCTGGTGGGTGAACCCGTGCTCGTAGCCCAGGCCGTGGCCCGGT
>NZ_JBZUJV010000013.1:0-123444 GCF_058559815.1 Nocardioides sp. WJ219 | reverse complement strand
GGCGGTCTCTAGGTCCCAGTGCAACACCTTGATCTGGGGGTGTTGAGGGTGCCGCATGGTGTGGCTGTTGGGGGCGTGGTCCGCGAGGCGTTCTGGGGGTTGCTCAGGGCGGGTGTTCATCCCGATGCCGCGGCGTTGGAGGTGGGTGTGTCGGTGTGGGCTGGGCGTAAGTGGCTGGCTGATGGTGGCGGGGTGATTCCTCCACCTTCACGGGCCGGGCAGCCCGGGCGCCGCTATCACCGTCTGAGCGCGGAGCAGCGCGAGACGATCGGATTGATGTCGGCTGCTGGCCGCGGGGACGCCGAGATCGCGGTGGCCGTGGGCTGTGACCGGTCCACGGTGTGGCGTGAGCGGCGCCGCAACGCCAACGCCGGCGGGGACTATCGTCCCTCCACGGCACAGCGCAAGGCTGAGGCCCGGGCGTCGACCACGCACCGCACGACCTCAAAGCTAGCCACGCCGGGGCCGTTACGTGACTACGTCATCGCCGGGCTGCAGGCGTTGTGGTCACCACAAGAGGTCGCGGCAAGGATCAAGATGGACCACCCCGAAGACCCCGCGATGAGGGTTTGTGCCGAGACGATCTACCAGTCGCTGTTCGTCCAGGCCCGCGGCGGCCTCAAACGCGAGCTGACCGTCCACCTGCGCACCCAACGCCAGCGCCGCACGCCCCGGGCCAGGTCCAGCCACGACGAACGGCGCGGGAAGCTGGTCGAGACGATCCCCATCAGCCAACGCCCCGCCGAGGCCATCGACCGAGCCGTCCCGGGCCACTGGGAGGGCGACCTCATCGTGGGTCGCGACAACGGCTCGGCCATCGGGACCCTGGTCGAGCGCGCCAGCCGCTACGTGCTGCTGATCCACCTGCCCGGACGCCGGACCGCCCAGGCGTTCTACGACGCGATCGTGCCGACCATCAACACCCTGCCCACCGAGCTGAAGCGATCCCTGACCTGGGACAACGGCAAAGAGATGGCCATGCACCGCCAGATCACCCTGGCCACCGACATGGCCGTCTACTTCGCCGACCCCCACTCACCGTGGCAACGCGGCTCGAACGAGAACACCAACGGCCTGCTGCGTCAGTACTTCCCCAAAGGAATCAGCCTGCGCCAGTTCGACCCCGACCACCTCGCCACCGTCGCCCGCCAACTCAACGGCAGACCCCGCCAGACCCTGGACTGGCGAACCCCAGCCGAGACCCTCAATGACATGCTCGGCCGACCGTTCGAACCACCGGTGTTGCGTTAGGACCTAGAGACCGCCCCGGTGCACCGGGGAATCCGCACGCGGTCGGGCCCCGCCAGCCCAGCGGGACCACTTCCCAGGGAAAACCTGAACTTCCCAGGCGATGCATTGCCCGGGAAGTTCAGACTTCCCCGGCCCACCGGTGGAACCTCGACCCCGGGCCAGCAACACCAAGCCCACCAGTCACCCCAGCATCGAACCCCTACCCGCCGGAGCCGGGCACCCCCGCCGCCCGCAGCAGCGCCGCCGGCCCGGGATGGTCCGGCAGGTCGTCGACGAGGACGGGGAGCGGCACCCGCCAGTTGTCGCGCTCGGTGGTGCCGGGCACGTTGGGTCGGCGTTGCTCGGCGACGGCGTCCTCGAGGGCGAACGACAGCAGCAGCGACGGCGCCCGGCCCAGCTGCTCGTACGCCGCCGCGACCGCCTCGGCGGGCGTGGCGGTATCAGGCAGGCCGTCGCGGCGCAGCCGGGTGAGCAGCTCGTCGCGACCGGCGCGGACGTCGTCCTCGGCCATGTCGGAGGCTTCCAGCTGGTCGTCGACGTCGGAGCCGGTCCACAGGCCGGCGACGGTGGGGAGGTCGTGGGTGGTGACGGTGGCGAGCGCGCCGTCGGACCACTTCTCCGGGTCGTCGTCCTCGAACCACAGCACCCGGTAGCCCAGGATGCCGCGGTCGGCGAGCGCCTCGGCGACGCCGTCCTCGACGGTGCCGAGGTCCTCGCCGACTACGACGGCCCGCGCCCGGTGGGACTCCAGGCAGACGATGTCGAGCAGGTCGGCGGCGGGGTAGCGGACGTAGCAGCCGTCCTGGGGGCCGGCGCCCTCCGGGATCCACCAGAGCCGGAACAGGCCCATCACGTGGTCGACGCGCAGCCCGCCCGCGCCGGCGATGGTCGCGCGCACCGTCTGCACGAACGGCTCGTAGTCGGCCGCCCGGAGCTGCCAGGGCACGAACGGCGGCGAGCCCCAGTCCTGCCCGACGGTGTTGAGGGCGTCGGGCGGCGCACCGACGGTGACGCCGCCGGCCAGCACCTCCTGCCACACCCACGCGTCGGCGCCGCCGCCGGAGACCCCGATCGGCAGGTCCTGGATCACGGTGAGGTCGCCGCTGGCCTCGCGCAGCTGCCCGGCCAGCAGCCACTGCAGCCAGGCGTGGAAGGTCACCTCGTCGGCGTGCTCCTCGGCGTGGCGTCGTACGGCGTCGCCGTGCGGGTCGCGGAGCTCCGCCGGCCAGGTGTGCCAGTCGGCGCCGTGCTCGGCGGCCAGCACCGACCAGGTGGCGAAGTCCTCGAGCGGACGCCCGACCTCGCGTTGCCAGGCCTCGAAGACGTCGGAGCCATCGGAGGCGTCGGCGTCGTCGCGGGTCGCGAACGCCGTCCGCAGCACGGCCATCTTGTGGGTCCAGGCGGCGTCGCGGTCGATGCCCTCGATCGGCACCTCGGGCTGCTCGTCGACCCGCAGGTAGACCGGGTTGCGGAAGCGCCGGCTCGCCGGCAGGTAGGGGCTGGTCTCCAGCGGCAGCACGGGCGCGACGGCGTGCAGCGGGTTGACGACGAGGAACCCGCCGCCGAGGTGCTCGGTCCACTCCCGCAGCGCCCGCAGGTCGCCCAGGTCACCGACGCCGGCGCTGGTGGTGGAGCGGGCGGCGTACAGCTGCACCGCCCAGCCCCACACCTGCGCGGGCGGGGTCCAGCAGCGGCCGGGGGAGACGATCAGGCGGCGCTGGTGGCCGTCGTCGGTGTGGAGGTCGTGGTAGCCGAACGGCAGGTCGTCGGGCACCACGTCGTCGAGGCGGGCGGTGCCGCCGTCCTCGAGCCGGACCTCCCCGACCAGGCCGGTACGCCGGCCCCGCCGGGTCACCACCGGCGCCGTGCGCTCGAGGTCGGCGGGCGGGTCGCCCATCACGGCCAGCACGCGCTCGACCGTGGCGTCGGGCACCCGGTGCGGCTGGTCGTCGGCGTCGAGCCACTCGCGCTGGACCACGTCGCCGCGGTCGTCGGGCGGCGTCATCCGATCGAGACCTCCCACGTCTCGATCAGGCTGCGCACGTAGGCCTTGGCCGACTCGCGCTCAGCGAGGTCGGTCCACTGCGCCGCCCACGCGTCGTCGGCCAGCACCGTGCCCAGGGCCGCGGAGGCGTCGTCGGCGAGGTCGGCGTCGGGCGTCACCGGCGGCGTGGCCGGGCCCTCCAGGGGCTCGGCCACGCCAGGGACGCCCGCGACGAACCACGCGGCCGCGGCGACGACGGCACCGGGCTCGTCGGCCCGGCGCAGCGTCTCCGCCGCGAACGCCACCGGGTCGGCCGCGGCGTCGAGCTCGTCGCCCCACGCCGAGGCCTCGTCGTTCTGGAACGGACCGGGTCCCCAGACAGCCATGGCCCCACGGTGCCCACCAGCCGCCCGTCGATGGCTCCCCTGATCGGGTGGGATTCGACCGGGCGTGCGGCGGGTACCGACCGCGCGGTAGTAAGTAGGAAGCCCGCCGTGATGTCGACCCCCAGGAGCCCTGCATGAGCACCCGTCGCCGCGTCATCCACGCCACGCCCCAGCAGGTCTGGGACGTCCTGGCCGACGGGTGGCTCTACCCCGTCTGGGTGGTGGGTGCCTCGCGGATGCGCGAGGTCGACGACCGCTGGCCCGAGGTCGGCAGCAAGCTGCACCACTCCGTGGGCGTCTGGCCGGCGCTGATCGACGACAACACCGAGGTGCTCGAGGCGAAGGCGCCGTCCCTGCTCCGGTTGCGCGCCCGCGGGTGGCCGATGGGCGAGGCCGAGGTGGTGCTGCGGATCGCCGCGCACGCCGACGGTTCCGAGGTCTCGATCACCGAGGACGTCGTCGCCGGCCCGGGCACGCTGATGCCCAAGCCCTTGCGCGACCCGCAGATCGGGATCCGCAACGTCGAGACCCTGCACCGGCTCGCGTACATCGCCGAGAACCGCCGCCTGCCCGTGCGATGACGTCCTACGACGCGGTCGTCATCGGCGCCGGGCCCAACGGCCTGGTCTCCGCCAACCACCTCGCCGACGCCGGCTGGTCGGTCCTCGTCGTCGAGGCGCAGGACGAGGTCGGCGGCGGGGTCCGCAGCGACCGCGAGCTGCACCCCGACTTCGTGCACGACACCTTCAGCGCGTTCTACCCGCTGGCCCCGCTGTCGGCCGGGCTGCGGCCGCTGGAGCTGGAGAAGCACGGGCTGGTGTGGGAGCACGCCCCGGCCGTCCTGGGGCACGCGCTGCCCGACGGCCGGTGGGCCACCCTGCACCGCGACCGGGACGTCACGGCCCGGCTGATGGAGGAGCAGCACCCCGGCGACGGCGAGGCGTGGCTCGCCCTGTGCGCGACGTGGGACCGGGTCGGCGACGGCATCGTCGAGGGCCTGACCTCGCCGTTCCCGCCCGTGCGCGCCGGGGCCAAGCTGCTGCCGCGGCTGCGGGCGGCCGGCGGCCTCGACCTGGTGCGGATGCTGCTGACCCCGGCGTCCGCGATCGGCCGGCACCGCTTCGGCGGCGACGCCGCCGGCCTGCTGATCAGCGGCAACGCCGGGCACGCCGACATCCCGATCGGCGCGCCGGGATCGGGCCTGTTCGGGCTGCTGCTCACGATGCTCGGCCAGACGGTCGGCTTCCCGGTGCCTCGCGGCGGGGCGGGCGAGCTCTCCGCCGTCCTCCGCCGGCGGTTCGAGGCCCTCGGCGGCGAGGTGGTCACCGGCACCAAGGTCACCTCGGTCGTCGTCGAGCGGGGGCGGGCGCGCGGGGTCGTCACCGAGCACGGCACCCGGCACGACGCGCGTCGTGCGGTCATCGCCGACGTCTCCGCGCTGCACCTGTTCGGCGGCGGCGGAGGCTGGACCGGCATGGTCGCGCCCGAGCACGTCCCGCGCCGGGTGCGCCGGGGCATGGAGTCCTTCGAGCTCGACCCCGGCACCGTCAAGGTCGACTGGGCGCTGTCCGGGCCTGTCCCGTGGGCGTCGCCCCCGCCGTACGCCGCCGGGACCGTGCACGTCGCCGACTCCGTCGACGAGCTGTCCCTGTCGCTGGCGAAGGTGGCGGCGCACACCGTCCCCGCCGACCCCTTCCTGCTCACCGGGCAGATGACGACCAGCGACCCGACCCGCTCGCCCGCTGGCACCGAGTCGTTCTGGGCCTACACCCACGTCCCGCAGGCCGATGCGCCCGTGACCGACGAGCTGGGCGAGATCACCGGTCGGTGGGACCACGACGACTGCGAGCGGTTCGGGGACCGGATCCAGGCCCGGCTCGAGCGACTGGCCCCGGGCTTCGGCTCACGGGTGCTGGCCCGCCGCGTGATGGGTCCCCGCGAGCTGGAGGAGCGCAACGCCAGCCTGGTCGGCGGCTCGCTCAACGGCGGCACCGCGCAGCTGCACCAGGAGCTGGTCCTGCGCCCGGTGCCGGGCCTGCTCGGTCGACCCGAGACGGGGGTGCCCGGGCTCTACCTCGGCTCCTCCTCGGCCCACCCCGGCGGCGGCGTGCACGGCTCGCCGGGCCACAACGCGGCGCGGGCAGCGCTCCTGCACGACCGTATTCACCTTCGTAGGTGAGGGTCGGTCCGGTGGTGGGGGGCACCGGGTGGAACCACCGAATGGAGGAACCATGACTGACACTCCCACAACGGAGAAGGCCCAGGCCGCGGCTTCGACCGCTGCCGACGAAGGCAAGCACGTGGCCGGCGTCGCCCAGGGCGAGGCAGCCAAGGTCGCGACCGAGGCCAAGGACCAGGCCAAGTCGCTGGTCGGCGAGGCGCGTACCCAGGTCACCACGCAGGCGACCGACCAGACCCGCCAGCAGCGGGACAAGCTGGTCGGCACGCTCGGCACGCTCGGCGACGACCTGCACCAGATGGCCGACCAGAGCCAGGGCGGCCTCGCTGCCGACGTGGCCCGCGAGGTCGCCAACCACACCCGCTCGCTGACCAGCTACCTCGACGGCCGTGAGCCCATCGACCTGCTGGACGACGTCCGCGACTTCGCGCGTCGTCGTCCGGGCCTGTTCCTGGTGGGCGCCCTCGCCGCCGGCGTCGTCGCCGGTCGCGTGGCCCGCGGTGTCAAGGATGCCGACAGCACGCCGTCGGGCTCGCTGCCCTCGCAGCCGGCGCCGATGTACGGCGCCCCGCCGCCGTACGCGCCGCCCGTGCCGACCACGCCGCCGCCGGTGACCCCGGCGACGACCGCGGTGCCGGGGGGCTACGACCCGGAGACGCCGCTGTACGACCCGGCGCCCGCGTCTGACCCGCTGGCACCCACCACGCCGCCGCCGTCGAGCCCGCCGAACTACTCGCAGGGACCGCTGTGACGACCGCAGACCCCTACGGCGGCAGCAGCGGGGCACACCCCGTCACGTCGCCGGGTGACACCGGCGGCACGCACAGCACCGAGACGCGGAGCCTGGGCGAGATCGTCGGCGAGGTGACCAGCGACCTCAGCGACCTGTTCAAGGCCGAGGTCGAGCTGGCGAAGGTCGAGCTCAAGCAGGAGGCCACCAAGGCCGGCAAGGGCGCGGGCATGCTCGCGGCCGCCGGCGTCGGTGCGCTGTTGCTGCTCGTGTTCCTCTCGCTCACGCTGATGTTCCTCATCGACGAGCAAGTACCGACCTGGGTGGCCGCACTCATCGTCACCCTGCTGTGGGCCGTCATCACCGCCGTCCTGGCGATGGTGGGTCGCAAGAAGCTGAAGCAGGCCAACCCGCAGCTGCCGCAGACGCAGCAGACCCTGAAGGAGGATGCGCAATGGGCGAAAGCACAACGGAGCTGACCAACGACATCGAGGAGAGCCGCAGCCGACTGGGTGCCCACCTGGACGAGCTGCAGGACAAGGTGAGCCCGGCCGCGATCGCGGACCGCAAGAAGCAGGCCGCCAAGTCCCGCATCCTCGGCGTGAAGGAGAAGGCCCTCGGCACCGCCCGGTCCGCCGGCGACTCCGCCAGCGGCACCGCCAGCGGGATGGGCGACACCGTCTCCGGCAAGGCCTCCGACGCGGCCGACACGGCGAAGGACCAGTACCAGGGCGCGCCCCTGGCTGCCGGCGTCGCGGCGTTCGGTCTCGGCATGGTGGTCGCGGCCCTGATCCCCGCGACCCGCGCCGAGCAGCGTGCCGCCGTGCAGGTCAAGGACACCGTGCAGGAGCAGGCGCAGCCCCTCGTGGACGATGTCAAGCAGGCCGCGGCCGAGGCTGGCCAGACCCTCAAGGAGAGCGCCACCGAGTCGGTCCAGCAGGTCAAGTCGACCGGCACCGACGCGGTCTCCACGGTCACCGAGGAGGGTCGCTCGTCCGCGGAGAACGTCCGCTCCGAGACGACCAGCTGACGCACCCCGTTCCACCACGACCGAGGCCCCCGCCGCACCACGGCGGGGGCCTTTGTCGCGTCCGGGCGTCGTACGACGTCCGTCACCGACGGTGGTCTGACGCCGACGGTGGTCGGGGAAGCCGGCCACGCCCGTCTCGAGACCGCAGGGTGCCTCGGCTCGCCGGGTCTCGACTCGGGCTCGCTGGCGCTTGCCCGGCTCGACCAGCGTGGGTCGCCGACGTGGCGTCGTACGACGGCTGGGTAGCACCTGCCGTCACTGACGGTGGTCGAGGAGGCCGGCCACGGCCGTCTCGAGACCGCAGGGTGCCTCGGCTCGCCGGGTCTCGACTCGGGCTCGCTGGCGCTCGCCCGGCTCGACCAGCGTGAGGGGTGTGGTCTCGAGACGGGCCTAGCGGCCCTCCTCGACCAGCGTGGGTCGCCGACGGGGCGTCGTACGACGACTGATCACCGACGGTGGTCGAGCCGCGGGGACGAAGTCTCCGCGAGTCGAGACCCCCGCAGGATCGGGACCAGCGTGCGTCGCCAGGTGGTGGACGACGAAGAACCCCCGAGCCGTGCGGCTCGGGGGTTCGTCGTCGGTGCGGGGAGGTCAGGCGCGGACGGCGCGGTCGACCTTGTCGTGGTAGCGGTGCCCGACCTTGCCGCCGAGGAGCGCGGCCAGGAGGGTGAGCAGGATGACGGCGGCGGCGGCGATGAGCGCGCCCCAGCCGACCTCGTCCTCGCCGAGGGGCAGGCTGGGCAGGTTGACCCGGTCGAGGATGTTGTACTGGCTGCCGAACAGCACGCCCAGGCCGACGGCCAGCAGCGAGACGACCAGGCCGATCAGCCAGACGCCCAGGCCCTGGCGGCCGCCGTCGAAGCGCGACATGCGGCCGGCGACGTAGCCGCCGGCGTAGTAGCCGATCGCGAGCACGACGAGCAGCACCGCGGCCGAGACGATGCCGATGGTGCCGGCCTGCCGCTCGGCCTCGGTGCGGGTGATGTCGGCGTTCGAGCCGATGGCGCTGGCGATGGCGCCGATGATGCTGGTCAGCAGGATGCTGACGGCGATCGCGACCAGCCACCCGAAGAAGCAGGCACCCCAGTTGAACCCGCCGAAGCGGTCCCGGGCGGCGGCGTCGGAGCGGGTCGTGGTGGTGCGCGACCCCGTGTCGTGGTGGCCACCGTCGTGGTGGGTGCTGTCGCCGGCGACGGGCGTGGCGCCGGTGCTGCGGGGCTCACGCCTGCTCATCGGGAACCACCAGCCGCACGGGCCAGGACGCCGCGCTTGACCTCCGCGGGGCGCTGCTGCTCCCCGGCGTAGGCGCTGATCACGACGAGGGCGCCGGTGACGGCGGGGATGACCCACTGGAGGCGGCGCAGCTTGCGCTGGGCCTTGGCCACCTTGGGCGGGGTCGCGGCCACCGGGTCGGTGCCGGAGGCGGCGGGGACGTCCTCGTGCGCCGAGACGACGCGGCCCAGGCGCCGGGCCCGGGCCGTCAGCAGGAGGGCGGCGACGGTGAGCCCGGTCTTGGCGGTCGCCATCGCGCCGACGCCCTCCTGGGCGGCGAGGCGGTCCTGGTTGCCGGCGACCTGGCCGACGCTGCCGGCCAGGTGGGCGCCGATGGCGAGCGCGTTGACCGGCGTCCACCGGTCCCAACCGGTGTTGGCGACGGCGCCGGTGCCGGAGGCGGTGTCTGCCTGGGCGGCGGCCGGGTTGAGGGCGACGGCGTTGGCGAGGGTGCCGCCGAACCAGGCCGCGAGGCCGAGGTCGTGCATCGAGCGGGACACGGTCTGGGTGGTCATCAGTGCTCCTGGTGGGTGGGGATGGGTGAGACGTGGTCGGTACGACGTCGACGCGACGGCCAGCGCCCGTTGGGCACCGAGAGCCGCAGCACCTTGTGCCAGGCGCTCGCGACCTGCTGCGGCAGCGGCGCCGCGTGGTAGCGCAGGCCGTGCCGGTCGAAGACGGCCCGTACCTGCGGGGCGATCGTGCGGTAGCGGTTGCTGGGCAGGTCGGGGAAGAGGTGGTGCTCGATCTGGTGGGAGAGGTTGCCGGCGAGCAGGTGCAGCAGCGGCGACCCGGAGATGTTGGCGGAGCCGAGCATCTGGCGCAGGTACCACTCGCCGCGGCTCTCGTCGTCGGGCAGCGACGTCTCGGCGAACGTCTCGACCCCCTCGGGGAAGTGGCCGCACATGATCACCGAGTGGCTCCAGATGTTGCGCGCCAGGCTGGCCACCAGGGCGCCGGTGAGCGCGGCCCGCCATCCGCGACCGGCGAGCAGCGGCAGCACCACGAAGTCCTTGGCCAGCCGGCTCCGGGCCCGGACGAGCAGCTCGCGCAGGTCGCCGCGCTGCTCCTCGGTCAGCCCCTCGCCCGAGCGCATCGCCTCGCCGAGACCGAGGTCGTAGGCGGCGATGCCGTACTCGAAGACGCAGGCGTTGACGAGGTTGAGCAGCGGCTGGGCGAGGTGGCGGGGCTGCCACTCCTGGTCCTCGTCGACGCGCAGGATGCCGTAGCCGAGGTCGTTGTCGTGGCCGAGCACGTTGGTGTAGGCGTGGTGGGTCACGTTGTGGGCGCGCTGCCACTGGCCGGGGGGCGTGAGGTAGTCCCACTCCCAGGTCTGGGAGTGGATCTTGGGGTCGCGCATCCAGTCCCACTGGCCGTGCAGGACGTTGTGGCCGATCTCCATGTTGTCGACCACCTTGGCCAGCGCCAGGGCGGTGGTCCCGGCGACCCACGCCCATCGGCGTCGTCCGCCGACGACCAGCAGCGCCCGGCCGCCGAGGTCGAGCAGCTGCTGCGCGCGGATCACCCGCCGGATGTACGCCGCGTCCGCGTCGCCGCGCGAGTCGAGCACCGACTGGCGGATCTGGTCGAGCTCGCGCCCGATCTCCTCGACGTCGTCGGGGCGCAGGTGGCGGGCCTGGTTGTCGGACTTGTGCTGCAGGGCAGTCATGGAGGACCTCGTCGTACGGGTGGGGGAACTCCTCCGGTACCCCCGGGACGTGCGCGGACCCACGTCACAGGGGTGAGCGGATCGCCCGGGCCACGCCTCACCCGCGAGTGGCGTGCCCCGGGAGACGCCGGGCTGGTTGGGTGGTGGGCATGGACGAGCAGCACCGCACCCGCGCCGGAGCCGGAGCCGGGGTCGCGCGTGGCGTCGGCGCCGCCGTGGCGACGGTGATCGGTGGCCTCAGCCGGGTCCGCCCGGCCGACAAGCCGATGCACCCGCGGGGCGTGGTGCTCGACGGCGTGCTGCGCCGCCGCGGCGGTGCCGGGTCGGGGGCGGCGTTCCTCGACGAGCCGGGCGACGACGACGTGCTGGTGCGGTGGTCGCGCTCGGTGGGCCTGCCGGCGCCGTGGCCCGACGTGGGCGGGCTCGCGATCCGGGTGCCGACCCCCGGCGGGCCGCACCCGCACACCGACGTGCTGATGTCGTCGACCGGGCAGGGCGCGCTGACGCGATACGTCCTGCGACCCACGACCCACGAGCACGGCCCGTTCCTCTGCACGCTGCTGCCCTTCCGCTCGCCGAGCGGTCCGGTGCACCTCGGGGTCCGGCCGCTCGACGGCGGCCGGCACGCGCTGCTGTGGGCCCGGCCGCGGTCGGGCTGGACGGCGTTCGCCGACCTCGAGCTGGGCGACGTACCCGGGCGCGACCTCGACCTGACCTTTGACGCCGTCGCCGGCGGCCCGCCGGGTCTCGAGGTCTACGAGTGGCACCGGCTGCTGCGCGGTCCGTCGTACGCCGCCGCGCGGCGGGCGCGGGGCGCCGTGTCGCCGTACGAGACCGACGCGGGCTGAGCCCGGCTACGGGGACGGGCGGTCGAGGTCGGTGCGGCGCACGATCGCCTGCGCCGGCACCCAGCGCTGCTGCACGTAGGGACCGCCCTCCTGCGCGCCGAGGTGCGCGACCACGACCCAGCCGACCCAGCGGCCGGTCCGGTCCTGCTCCCAGCCGAGCAGCAGCCCGGGCGCCCGGCGATCGCCCCACACCTGCACGTCGCTCACCCAGACGTGCTCGGCGCGAGGGTGCATGGGTGCACGTTAGAACATGTGTTCGAAGACCGCGGCAGCGGTTGACCCAGGACGGCGGCCCGACGGCGTGCCCGCGCCGACCAGCCGACCAGCCGGCGAGCTCGGCATCGGGGGCCGGTCGACGATGAACAAGGGTGAGCTGGTCGAGGCGTTGCGCGGCCACTGACGCGCGTCGGTCTGGCGGCCCGGTGCAGGGTTACCCGGTGCACCGGGTAATCCTGCGCCCGCGCCCGAGAAGTCCGCGGTGCCCGACCGGGCCAGCGGGTACCCCGTCGGATGACCTCGCTGAGCGACCAGGACCTCGACGACCTCGGTGGCCGCCTGAGCGTCCTGACGATGCAGAAGCGCGAGCACGTGCAGCTCGACCTGCTCCTGCACGCCGTGGCCGCCACCAGCGGCGCCGACCAGGACACCGCGCTGCGCGCGGTGCACCGCCTCGTCTTCCCGCACGCGTTCGCCGAGGAGACGGTGCTGTGGCCGATGCTGCGCCGGCACCTGCCCGACGGTGAGCAGCTGACCCTGCAGGTCGAGGAGGAGCACCAGGAGGTCAACGAGATCGTCACCGAGCTCGAGGACCTGGCCTCCGACGGCCCCGACGAGCCCCGGCGGTCCCGGCTGCTCGACCGGCTGTTCGAGGTGCTGCGCGAGGACGTCCGCGACGAGGAGGACGAGCTGTTCCTGCGTCTCCAGGCGACCGTCAGCCCGGCGGACCTGCGCCGCTACGGCGTGGCGTGGTGGCTGGTGCGGCACGCCGCGCCGACCCGGCCGCACCCCGTGGTGTCACGCCGCCCGCCAGGCAACGCGCTGGCGGCCCTGCCGCTGACCGTGCTCGACCGCAGCCGTGACCGCCTCGACGCCTGGGCGCAGCGCGGCGGCCCCGGTGCCGGCGCCGCCGTCGCGCTCAGCCGCGGTGCGGCCGGTCTCGCCGGACGCGTGGAGCAGGTGGGCGTGCTGCGGCGCGGTGAGCGCGCCAGCACCCACCGCCCCTAGGGCGTCGAGCCGTCGCCGTACGACGGCTCGGGCCGCGGTCGCGGCCAGCACCAGGCCGGCCACGGCGTACGCCGCCGGCTCGGCCGTGGCGACGCCGGTGCCGAGGCTGCCCGCGGCGAGCGCGAGCTGGAGCGGGGCGGTGGTCATGGGGTCTCCTAGGTCAGGACGAGCAGGGCCGAGCCGACGACGATGGCCGGCACGGTGGTGATGACGGTGGCGAGCAGCGCCGAGCGGTGCTCGAGCGCGAGCAGCGGCAGCAGCGCGTCGCCGTCCTGGCTGATCGTGTTGGCCACCAGCGTGGGCAGCGGCATGCCGCCGGCCAGGAAGATCCCCGCGAAGACGATCTGGATCGCGCAGCCCGGGATGAGTCCCACGAGGGCGCCGACCACGACGCCGGCGAACCCGAGGAGCGGGAGCTGGGAGCCGTCGAAGCCGGTCAGGGTGCTGAGCACCGACCAGGCGACGTAGGCGACGCCCACCCACACGGTCACGAACGCGATCTCGTGGGCGCCGTCGCGCAGCACCTCGCGCATCGAGACCGGCGGCGCCCCGGTGTCGTCGGCGAGCTTGCCGCGCCCGTGGGCGAACACCACGACGCAGGCGGTCGCCCCGATCGCGCCGAGCACGAGGTAGGCGACGTCGGGGGCCATCAGCTGGAAGGTGACCGGCACGCTGACGCAGGCGCCGGCGACCAGCGCCAGCCACAGCGCGAGCGGGACGGCCCCGATGGCGCTGATCGCGCCGTCCGGCGGGGGAGTGGGTACGTCGGCGACGGCGGCACCGCCGCCGGGTGCCGCCGGGCCCGGGGCACCGGCCGAGCCGGCCATCACGAGCGCCGGGACGCGCTGCGCGGCGACCAGGTCGACGCGTCGCCGCGGGGCGATGCCGAGTGCGTCGACGGCGTAGCCGGTGGCCGCGCCGGTGAGCAGGAGCAGCCCCTTGAGCTGCACCGTGAGCAGGGGGTCGCCGGCCAGCAGCACCCAGGACGCGTCGCCCATGGTGGCCACCAGGGCGGCGATGGCGGCGCCGAAGCTGACCGCCCCCCGGGCGTAGAGGGCCATCACGATGATGGCGCCCCCGCACCCGGGAGGCACGGTCAACGCAGCTGCCGCGAGGGGGGCGAGGCGCTGGTGCCGCACGAGGAAGGCGTCCAGCCGGTCGCCGTACCTCCAGCGGGCCCAGCCGAACGGGGCGACGAGCAGGGCGACGAACACGCCGACCTGCATGAACGCGTCGGCGACCGGACGGATCAGCACCTCGACCATGGCGGGGTCAGTCGTCCTTGCCGGGGGTGATGGCCTCCTTGGCCTTGGAGGCCAGGTTCTGCGCGCCCTGCAGCATGCCGCCCGCGGCGGTGCCCGGCTTGCCGGGACCGTGCGAGCCGTCGTACGTCGCGAACAGCAGCGGGTCGGGGGCCGGCAGCTCCTGGACGTCGTCGGTGAGCGCCCGGCCCTGCTCGAAGCGGATGTCGCCGTCGCCGGTCAGCGAGGCGCCCTGGGCCCAGCGACCCTCGTTGGCGGTGCTGCCCTCGTGGAAGGAGTAGAAGACCGAGGCCTGCTCGGAGGCCTCCTCGTCCTTGCGCGAGTCCTCGAAGCCGTCGGTGTGGCCGTCCTCGATGAGCTGCTCGATGCCGAGGAGCCACTGCTGCTGGTGGAAGGTGTCGCGCGCCAGGGCGAACGACAGCGTCTCCTTGACGCCCGGGTCGTCGGTCATCCCGATCAGCCGGGCGACCTGCAGCCGGCCCTGGGCCTCGGCCGCGACGTTGTGGCGGAAGTCGGCGAGCAGGTTGCCGCTGGCCACGATGTAGCCGGCGTTCCACGGCACGCCCATGCTGTTGGTCGGCATCGCGAACCCGCCGCTGACGATCGCCTGCTGCGGGTTCATCCCGCCGAGGATGGCGGCCAGCGCGGGGTTGGCGGCGGCGGCCTCGGCCTGGGTCTCCGACGGCGCGCCCTCGAGGAGCCGGGCCAGCAGCGTCGTGAGCATCTCGACGTGGCCGATCTCCTCGGTGCCGATGTCGAGGATCATGTCCTTGTACTTGCCGGGCGTGCGGCAGGCCCAGCCCTGCCACAGGTACTGCATCATCACGGTCATCTCGCCGAACTGGCCGCCGATCACCTCCTGCAGCTTGGCGGCGTACAGGGCGTCGGGGCGCTCGGGCTTGGCGCTCCACTGGAGCTCCTTGGTGTGCCGGTACATGGGTCCTCCTGAGGACGGTTGCTGCGTGGACTCCGCCACCGTGGCGGTACGTCGTCGCCCGGCCGTGGGCGCGCAAATCGCCCCCGCGTGCGTCGGGCCGTGGCGGGCGGGAGGGCGCCGCCGTGGCCGGCGTGTCCCGGGGTCGTCACCTCACCCGTGACGGTGGCGTCGCAACGCCGTCGCGCAACCTGCATAAGCGGTCAACGGCTGGTCACCGGACGTCATCACCACCGAGCCGAGAGGCGCCATGACGACATCGCCCGCACCCAGCTGTCGGATCGTGCTCCTCGGCGGGTTCGAGGTCTGCTTCGACGGCGAGCCGTTGGTCACGGCGGCTGCCGGACAGCGGTTGCTCGCGGTGCTGGCCGTGCTGCACCGCCGTGGCCGGGCCCCCCGCCAGGCGCTGGCCGAGCGGCTGTGGCCCGACCAGGCGAGCGAGCGGGCGGCCGCCCAGCTGCGCTCGGTGCTGTGGCGCCTGCCGCGCCCCCGCGGACGGTCGTTCGTCGTCGCCGACGCGACGTCGGTGCGGCTCTCCGACGACGTCTCGGCCGACCTGTGGGAGGCCGAGGAGACCGCGGGCCGCCCGTTCGGCGAGGACGACGACGTCCCCGGCGCCGACGAGCTGGCGCTGCTCGGCCGCGACCTGCTCCCGACCTGGCACGACCCGTGGGTCACCGTGGAGCAGGAGGCGTTCCGCCAGCGCCGGCTGCACGCGCTGGAGCGCGCCGCGACCGCGCTGCGCAGCCACGGCCGCTACAACGACGCGCTGAGCGTCGCGCTCGCGGCCGTGCAGAGCGAGCCGCTGCGCGAGAGCGCCCACCGCAGCGTGATCGAGGTGCACCTGCTCGAGGGCAACCACGCCGAGGCGCTGCGGCAGTTCCACAGCTACCGCCAGCTGATCGCCACCGAGCTCGGCCTCCCGCCGTCCCCCGCGATCCGCCGCCTGGTCGGCCCCCTGCTCGGCCGCCCCGTCGACCGCTGAGGGTCGACCGGCTCGACCAGCGTGGGTCGGTGACCGACGGTGGTTGAGGAGGTTGCGCTGGCAACCGTCTCGAAACCACCGCCCGAGGGTGCGCACCTCGCGGGGTCTCGAGACGGGCCTGGCGGCCCTCCTCGACCAGCGTGGGTCGTCGGTGGTCGAGCAGGGTGCCTTCCCTCGCCGGGTCTCGACTCGGGCTCGCTGGCGCTCGCCCGGCTCGACCAGCGTGGGTCGGTGACCGCCGGTAGTTGAGGAGGTTGCGCTGGCAACCGTCTCGAAACCACCACCCGAGGGTGCCTTCCCTCGCCGGGTCTCGACCCGGGCTCGACCAGCGTGCGTCGCCGGCGATGGTCGGGACCGATCTCGGTGACCCACCCGGAAGGGTGAGAAACCGGGGACTCCACCGTGGGTACTGACATCCGTGATCGTCACCTCGTTCGCGCGCCCGCGCACGCTCACCGTGGCCTCGGTACCCGCTGGCCACGTGTACGTCCGCCACCTCTCGCCCGAGGACGGCAGCGGCCCGGTGCGGCTGCCGGACCCGCCGCCCGTCGGCGTCCGCCCGGTCGCCGCGCAGTGGTGGCCGCCGGCGATGCTCGACCCGGGCTGGATCGACGGCCACGCCGGTGAGTTCGACCTCTTCCACCTGCACTTCGGCTTCGACGCCCTCGACCCCGCCGACCTGCGCCGGATCGTGGCCGCGCTGCGGCGCCACGACGTGCCGCTCGTCTACACCGTCCACGACCTGCGCAACCCCCACCACCCCGACCGTGCGGCGCACGACGCCCAGCTCGACGTCCTGGTCCCGGCCGCTGACCAGGTCGTCACCCTCACGCCCGGGGCCGCGGCCGAGATCGCCGCCCGGTGGGGCCGGGAGGCGGTCGTGCTGCCGCACCCGCACGTCGTACCCCTGGAGGAGGTGCGGAGCGTCCGGGCGGGGGGCGAGCGACCGTTCCGGGTCGGGCTGCACCTGAAGAGCCTGCGGCCGTCGATGGCGCCCGAGCGCGTGGTGCCCACGCTGGTGGAGGCCGTCGCCGACCTCCCGGACGCGGTGCTGCAGGTGAACGCCCACCGGGACGTGCTGGACCCCCGCGGCGACCGGTACGACGCCGCGCTGGCCGGGCTGCTGCGCGACCACGCCGACGCCGGGAGGATCGACCTGCGGGTCCACGACTACCTCTCCGACCGCGACCTGCACACCTACCTCGGCTCGCTCGACGTCTCGGTGCTGCCCTACAGGTTCGGCACCCACTCGGGGTGGCTGGAGATGTGCCGCGACCTCGGCACCACCGTCGTGGCACCGACCTGCGGCTACTTCGCCGAGCAGGGGCCGGTGCTGACCTACGTCCACGACGAGGACGACTACGACGCCGCGACGCTGACCCACGCCGTACGACGTGCCTGGTCCGAGCGCCCCGACCTCTCCGCGAGCGTGGAGGAACGGCGCCGGCAGCGGCAGGTCGTGGCCGAGGGCCACGACCGCGTCTACCGTGCGGCCGTCGGTGCGCGCGAGGACGCCAGGTGAGGATCTGCCTGGTCGCGTCGAGCAGGTACCCGATCATCGAGCCGTTCGCGGGGGGCCTGGAGGCGATGACGCACGGCCTGGCGAGCGAGCTCGTCCGGCGGGGCCACGACGTCACCCTGTTCGCGGCCGTCGGCTCCGACCCGACCCTGCCGGTCGACCTGTTCACCCCGGCGTCGTTCGTGGTGAGCGAGTCGGCGATGACCGACCAGAGCGCGCCGTCGACCACCTGGCTCGCCGAGCACCACGCCTACCTCGACCTGATGCTGCGCCTGGCGCGCACGGGTGCCGACCACTTCGACGTCGTGCACAACAACAGCCTGCACCACCTGCCGGTCGCGATGGCCTCGGCGCTCGCCGTACCGGTGCTGACGACGCTGCACACCCCGCCGCTGCCCTTCGTGGAGTCGGCGATCCACCTGGGCCCCGAGGCGTCGACGTTCGTCGCGGTCAGCGACTTCACCGCCGGCGCCTGGGCCCACGTGGTCAGCAGCGACGTCGTGCGCAACGGCATCGACCTCGACCGCTGGCGGTTCGGCCACGGCGGCGGACCCGCGGTGTGGTCGGGCCGGCTGGTGCCGGAGAAGGCGCCGCACGAGGCGATCGACGCCTGCCGTCGCGCGGGGGTGCCGCTCGTGCTCGTCGGGCCGGCGCACGACCGGGAGTACTACGCCCGCACGATCGAGCCCCGGCTCGGCAGCGGCATCGAGTACCGCGGCCACCTCGACCACCGCGAGCTCGCCCACCTGCTGCGGGCCGCGTCGGTGGCGGTGGTGACGCCCGCGTGGGACGAGCCCTACGGACTGGTGGCGTCCGAGGCGATGGCCTCCGGCACGCCCGTCGCCGGCTACGCACGGGGCGCGCTCCCCGAGGTGGTCGGCCCCGAGGGCGGGGTGCTGGTGCCGCCCGGCGACGTCGACGCGCTGGCGCAGGCCGTGCGCACCGCACGCCGTCTCGACCGCGTCGCCGTACGACGGCACGCCGAGCTGACCTGCTCGATCGAGCGCATGGTCGACGACTACGAGCGCTGCTACGCCGCCGTCGTCGACGGCGTGGTGGCGGCGTGACCGGACCAGTCGTCGGCTACTACGTGCACCACGTGGGTCGCGGCCACCTGCACCGGGCGACCGCGCTCGCGGCCCACCTGGCGGCGTCCGGTGGTGCCTCGGTGACCGGGCTGTCGTCGCTGCCGCGACCCGCCGACTGGGTGGGGGAGTGGGTCGGGCTGGCCCGCGACGACGACGGCCCGGCGACGGGTCCGACGACGAGCCCGACCGCCGGGGGACGGCTGCACTGGGCGCCGCTCCGGAACGACGGGCTGCGGTCGCGCACGGCGGCGTTCTCGGCGTGGATCGAGGCCGCGCGTCCCGACGTGGTGGTGGTCGACGTCTCGGTCGAGATGGTGCTGCTGGCGCGCCTGCACGGCGTCCCGGTCGTCTCGGTGGTGCTGCCGGGGGTGCGCGACGACGACGCCCACGGGCTCGGCCTCGAGGTCGCCGACGCGCTCGTCGCGTTCTGGCCGGCCGAGGCACGCGGCATGCTGCGCGGCGTCGCCCAGGAGGTCCGCGAACGCCTGGTCTGCGTCGGTGGGCTGTCGCGGTTCCAGGTCGTCACCGGTGGCCCGCCCGCGACGCCCGGACGCCGCGCGCTGCTGATGACCGGCGCCGGCGGGCACGACGAGCCGCCGGCCGCGACCGGTGCCTGGGAGTGGACCTCCATCGGCGGCGACCACTGGGTCGAGGACCCCTCGCGGCTGCTCCGCGGGGCCCACGTGGTGGTCACGCACGCCGGGCAGAACGCGATCGCCGAGGTCGCCGCGGCGCGGCGGCCCGCGGTCGTCGTACCGCAGGAGCGGCCGCACGAGGAGCAACGCACCACCGCCACCGAGCTGCGCGACGGCGGCTGGCCGGTCGTGGTGCTCGACGCCTGGCCGACCGACGACGAGGCCCTCGACAAGGCCGCGCTGCTCGACGGGTCGCGGTGGGCCGACTGGTGCGACGGGAGAGCGGTCGAGCGGTTCGCGGCCGTCGTCGACGACGTGGGCCGCGGCCGGTGAGCGCGGTGCCCCGCGTCGGCGTCGTCACCATCGCGCGCGGCCGGCGGCACCACCTGGCCGGTCAGCACCGGACGCTGGCGCTGGGCCGGCGCCGGCCCGACCTCTACGCGTGCGTGGCGATGGGCGACCGCGAGATCGACGTCGCCGACGACCACGGGCTGCGCCGTGACGTCGTCCGGGTCGACGTACCGGCCGAGGGGCTGCCGCTCGCGGCCGCCCGCAACCGCGGTGTCGAGCACCTCGTCGAGCGCGGTGCCGAGGTGGTGGTGCTCCTCGACGTCGACTGCCTCGCGGGCTTCTCGCTCGTGGCGGCGTACGCCGACGCGGCCGCCGCCCACCCCGACCGGCTGTGGTCCGGTCCGGTCACCTACCTGGAGCCCGGCGTGACCGTCGACCACCCGGCCGAGCTGGCCGCCCTCGACGCCCCGCACCCGGCCCGGCCTGCCCCCGGTCCGGGGGAGGCCGTCGTCTCGACCCGGCCCGAGCTGTTCTGGTCGCTCTCGTTCGCGACCACCCCGGCCACCTGGGAGCGGATCGGCGGCTTCCACGAGGGCTACGTCGGCTACGGCGGCGAGGACACCGACCTCGCACGCCAGGCCGGGGCGGCCGGCGTCGAGTCGTGGTGGCTCGGCTCGGCCCGCGCCTACCACCAGCACCACCCGGTCAGCTCACCGCCGGTCGAGCACCTCGACGCCATCCTGCGCAACGGCCGGCTCTACCACCGCCGCTGGGGCGAGTGGCCGATGGCCGGGTGGCTGGCGGCGTTCGAGGAGCGCGGGCTGGTCCGCCGGTCCGGCGACGACTGGGTGCTGGTGGCGCGGGACTGACGTGCTGGCGGCCGGCCTCGAGGCTGGTGTCGTTGCCGCGCGATCGCGCGGGAACGGCAGATCGGGGGGGCGGTGGATGTGTCGTTGCCGTTCGATCGCGCGGGAATGGCAGTTCGGGGGGCGGTGGATGTGTCGTTGCCGTTCGATCGCGCGGGAATGGCAGTTCGGGGGGCGGTGGATGTGTCGTTGCCGTTCGATCGCGCGGGAACGACAGGTCGCCCACCCGACGCCGAGAGCCACACCCACCCACCCACCCACCCGCCGCGACGGTCGGACGCTCAGCGCAGGGCGGGGAGGACGTCGCGGGCGTAGGCCTCGATCATCGGGAGGGCGTGCGGGCCCATGGGGGCGACGTAGACCTCGTCGTAGCCGGCGTCGACGTAGGAGCGGAGCAGCGCGGTGTGCTCCTCGGGGTCGGGGCCGGCGACGACGCCCTCGGCGACCTGCTCGCGGGTGACGAGCTCGCTGGCCTGCTCGATGTGGCGCACCGACGGCAGCACCTGGTTGAGCTCGCCGGGGAGGAACTGCTGGCGCCACAGCCGGTCGGCGTGGTCGATGCCCTCCTCCTTCGTCGGGGCGTACGCCGCCTTGCACCCGGCCTGCGTCGGCTTGCCGCCGGAGGCCTCCTTGAACCGGCTCACCACGTCGGCGTCGGGCGCCGTGCCGCAGTAGCCGTCGCCGATGCGGGCGGCCACCTCGAGGGCCTTGGGCGCGAACGCGCTGACGTAGACCGGGACCGGCTCGTCGGGGAGCGTGTAGATGCGGGCGTTCTGGACCTCGTAGTGGGGGCCGGCCTCGGTGACGAAGTCGCCCTCCCACAGCCGCCGCATCAGCGCGACCGACTCCTCGAGCCGCTCCATCCGCACGTCGAACGACGGCCACGCGTCGCCGAGCACGTGCTCGTTGAGCGCTTCGCCGGTGCCGACGCCGAGCCGGAACCGTCCGCCGAGCTGCACCGCCGCCGTCGCCGCGGCCTGGGCCACGATGGCCGGGTGGATGCGGGTGGTCGGGCAGGTGACCGCCGTGGTCACCGGCAGCGAGCACGCCTGGCTCAGCGCACCGATGACGCCCCACACGAAGGCCGACTGCCCCTGCTCGTCGTTCCAGGGGTGGAAGTGGTCGCTGACCCACAGCGCCTCGAAGCCGGCCCGCTCGGCCGCGACGGCCTGCTCGACCAGCTCGGCGGGGGTGAACTCCTCGCAGGACAGGAACCAGCCGTACGTCGTCATGCGCCCCCGGTGCCCACTCGCGCCGCGGGTACCGGTGGGCCCCCACGCGCCCAGAGGGGTGAACGCCGCCCCGTCCTCGCTGGGCACCGGGGAGGTAGACCTCAGCACGACCGACGAGAAGGAGAGCCGATGAGAGCCGTCACCTGGCAGGGCCGCAACGACATGCAGGTCACCGACGTACCGGACGCCCGGATCGAGGAGCCGACCGACGTGGTCGTCCGGATCACCTCGACCGGTCTGTGCGGCTCGGACCTGCACCTGTACGACCCGCTCACCCCGTTCATGACTCCCGGCGACGTCGTCGGCCACGAGCCGATGGGCGTCATCGAGGAGGTCGGTCCCGAGGTGCAGAGCCTCAAGCCCGGCGACCGGGTCGTCGTCCCGTTCAACGTCTCGTGCGGCACCTGCTGGACCTGCTCGCGCGGGCTCCACAGCCAGTGCGAGACCACCCAGAACCGCGACCAGGGCACCGGCGCCTCGCTGTTCGGCTACTCCAAGCTCTACGGCCAGGTGCCCGGCGGCCAGGCCGAGGCGCTGCGGGTGCCGTTCGGCGACACGCTGCCGATCAAGGTGCCGGACGGCCGGCCCGACGAGCGGTTCCTCTACCTCTCCGACGTGCTGCCGACCGCGTGGCAGGCCGTCGAGTACGCCGACACCCCCGAGGGCGGCACGCTGCTGGTGATGGGCGCCGGGCCGATCGGCGACATGTGCGCGCGGATCGCCAAGCACCGCGGCCTGCGGGTCATCGCCGTCGACTCCGTGCGTGAGCGCCTCGCCCGGGTCACCGCCCGCGGCGGCGAGACGATCGACACCAACGAGGTCGACGCCGACGACGTGCCCGACCGCGTGCGCGAGCTCACCGACGGCCGCGGTGCCGACGCGGTGATCGACGCCGTCGGCATGGAGGCCCACGGGTCGCCCGTCGCGGAGGCCGCGCAGAAGTCGCTGCGGTTCCTGCCCAAGAAGCTGCAGGAGGTGGCGATGCGCAACACCGGCTCCGACCGTCTCGACGCGCTCTACACCGCCTTCGAGGCCGTCCGCCGCGGCGGCACCGTCTCGATCTCGGGCGTGTACGGCGGCGCCGCGTCGCCGATGCCGATGCTCCAGCTCTTCGACAAGCAGCTGCAGCTGCGCATGGGCCAGGCCAACGTGCACCGCTGGAGCGACGACATCCTTGATCTCCTCCAGCGCGACGAGGACGTTCTCGGCGTCGAGGGCTTCGCCACCCACCAGCTCCCGCTCGACGACGCCCCCGAGGCGTACCGGAAGTTCCGGGACAAGGAGGACGGCATGGTCAAGGTGGTCTTCAAGCCCTGACCGCAGGCTGACCGCACCCGACCGCACCCGACGCCGGCCTCGACCCCAACCCCTGGGGGCGAGGCCGGCGTCGCGCGGTGCGTGCCAAGATCCAGCATGACGCCAGCCGCGCCCCTCAGCCTCCGCCGCCCCAAGGTGCTCGCCATCATCCAGGCCGGAGGCGCGGGGTCGCGGATGGACGTGCTGACCAGGGAGCGGGCCAAGCCGGCCCTGCCGTTCGCCGGCGTCTTCCAACTCGTCGACTTCCCGCTGTCCAACCTCGCGCACAGCGGCGTCGAGCACGTGTGGCTCTCGGTGCAGTTCCAGGCCGCGACCATGGCCGAGCAGGTCGCCAACGGCCGGCCGTGGAACCTCGACCGCAACGACGGTGGCCTCCGGCTGCTGATGCCGCAGCAGGGCACCGGCAGCATGGACGAGGACGGCTTCGCCCTCGGCAACGCCGACGAGCTCTACCGGGTGCGCGACCAGGTCAAGCAGTTCGATCCCGACGTGCTGCTGGTGCTCAGCGCCGACCACGTCTACCGGCTCGACCTCGCCGACGTCGTGGAGGCCCACCTCGCAGGCGAGGCCGAGTGCACGGTCGTCACCACGACGGTCCCGGTCGCCGACGCCTCCGACCACGCGGTCGTGACCACCGACGACGACGGCCGGGTGACCGCGCTGGACTACAAGCCCGAGGACCCCGACCACGGCGTGGTCGCGACCGAGGTCTTCGCCTACGACCCGGGCGCCCTGATCGAGGTGCTCGAGACCCTGCACCGCGAGCTCGGTCCCGACGCCGACGCGGGCGACACCGGGATCGGTGACTTCGGTGACCACCTGGTGCCACGGATGATCGAGCGTGGCCGCACCCTCGCCTTCGCGCTGCCGGGCTACTGGCGCGACCTCGGCCAGCCGCACCTCTACCTGCGCGCCCACCGCGACATGCTGCTCGACGGCCAGGACGTGCTCGGTGTCGAGGGCTGGCCGATCCTGAGCCACCAGCCCCAGCGGGCGCCCGCGCGGGTGCTCGAGGGCGCGGTCGTCGCCGACAGCCTGGTCAGCCCCGGCGCCACCGTCGCCGGCACCGTCCGGCGCAGCGTGCTCGGGCCGGGGGTCGTGGTCGAGGCCGGGGCCGAGGTCGTCGACAGCGTCGTCTTCGCCGACACCGTGGTCCGGGCCGGTGCGCAGGTGCACCGCAGCGTGGTCGACACCGACTGCGAGATCGGGGCGGACGCCGTCGTCGGGTCGGCCGACGCCGACCTCGACGACTCCGACGCGATCACCCTGGTCGGCCGCACCTGCGTGGTGCCGGCGGGGGCCGTCGTACCGGCGGGGGGCCGGCTGGATCCCGGCACCACGGGCGCCCCCGACCGGTGAGGGGTCCCGCCTCCCACGTGGCAGGCGCCACCGGGCACCCGGGAGTGGCGCCAAGTCGCCTAGACCGATAGACATAGGTCGTCGCGCCGCTGCGGCCGTGCACCCGGTCGTGGCGGCGCGCACCCGCCGCGCGTCCTCAGGCGGGACAGGTGGTCGCGAGGTAGCCGTCGAGCACCGCCGGGTCGCCCGGCGCGCCCGAGGGCACCTCGGTGGGCCCGCCGGCCCCGGCCAGGGCGCCCGACACGAGCTCCCGCAGGCTGGTCAGGCCGCTGTCGTCGAGGCCGAGCGGCTGACCCAGCTCGAGCAGCGCGACCCCCTCGCGCACCAGCACGTCGGCGGTCGCGTCGCCTGGCCCGGCGACGTACTGGGTGTTGGCCTCGACGAACGCCCGGAACTGCAGGCACCACGTCTGGGGATCGGGCCGGACGGAGGGGGTGGTCGTGATGGCGAGGCTCGGGGTCGTCGCGTCGTCGGTGGGCGTCCGGCCGTCGTCGGCGGTGCCGAGGGCCAGGACGGCCACGACGACCCCGGCGACCAGGACGAGTGGTACCAGCACGGTCGCCACGGCACGTCCCTGGAGCTTGGCCACGTCCCGAGGCTATCGAGCGCCCCTGGCGTCCCGTCCGCAGTGGTCGTCGAGCCAGGAGACGAGGGCGTCGGCGTGCGCCTGGTCGGTGACCGAGGCCGGGCGGCCGGCGCTCAGCAGCTGCTGGGGCGTCGGCTCGTCGGGCAGGGCGAGGAACAGGTCGGTGAAGAAGACGAGCCCGGCCAGGGCCTGTCCGTCGAGGCCGGTCGTGCGCTCGCCCACCTCCCGGGTCCGGGTCGCCGCCGCGCGCAGGTCGGTCATCGTGGTCTCGTAGGTGCCCTCGACCACTTCGTCGCGGAGCACCGCCATCCGGTCCAGTGAGCGGCACAACCGACCGGCCGGCACCGAGGCGGTCCCGCCGTCGTCGCGGTCGGTGCCGGCCCGGGGGTCGCCGACGAGCACCACCAGGACGACCAGTCCGGCCAGGAACCCCGTGACCAGCCGGCGATCACCGGGCGACCAGGAGGACGACGTCACGGCCGTGAGGCTACGTCGCGCGAGAACGGGGAAGGCTGCCGACATGAACCGACGACGTCCTCTGCTCCGGATCGCCACGGCTGCCGCGGTCGCGCTCGCCCTGACCGGGTGCGACGCGCTGGGTGACGACGACCCGCAGGACGTGGTCGCCGACGAGTACGCCGTGCTCGAGGGCGACCCGGGCTCGGGTGGCACCGAGCAGGTCGCCTACGTCCCCGACGGCCGGGTCGAGCTGGCCGTGACCCAGCCGCGGTCTCGGCTCGACTTCCTCGACGTCGACGACTACCGCGGCATCGCCGACTTGGTCGCCCCCGACGGCTTCGAGTTCGTCGGCGTCCTCTGGGAGGGGGTCCCCGCGTGGAGCCTCGACCTCGACCAGATCATGCGGGGCGACGTGCTCGCGAAGTTCCCCGAGGACATGGAGCGGCTGCCGGCCTCGCTCGCCCTGCAGGTCAGGGCGTCCGGTGCGGACGAGGCGGTCCGCGAGCTCGACCTGGGCGCCGACCACCTCGGCGTGATCGGCGACGACGGCAGCGTCTGGGTCGTCGTCCCCGAGGGCGCCCGGTTGACGGCGGAGGTCACCTTCGACGGTGTCTCGCAGACCGTGCCGCTGGCCCACACCGGCGCCGGCGAGCCCGACCCCGGTGCCGCGGCCCCGCTCCACGACCTGGCCGCCGACCTCGAGCGCGACCAGTTCGGCTACGGCACCACCGACGCCACCTGCCCGCCGCAGCCGCGGGTCGAGCGCGGCCTCGACCTGTCGTTCTACTGCGGGGTGCGCCAGGTCTGGTCGGTGCCCTACGTCTGGGGGCTCGGCTGGGCCCCCGAGGGGAAGTCCTGGCTGGTCGCCGACGTCGACGTGTCGGTCATCGCCCCGGTCTACCTGCCGGGCGACGACACGGTCGTCCACTACACCGCTCGCCAGACGGACTGGCAGGTCACGGTCGACGGTCTCGCGCCGCTGACCCGGTTGGAGACCAAGGGCGCGCCTACGGGTCCGGACAGCCGGCGGCTGGTGTGGCAGGTGTCGGCAGCGCGCGACGTCCACCGCATGCAGCTCGAGGTGGACTACGAGCTGACCCGCCTGGGCCGCGGCGACGTCGGGCCGGCGCGGACCCGGACGACCGCCGCCGCCGGCCTGCGCATCTCGGCGACGCCCCAGGAGGAGTGGTGAGCCAGGGACCGTCCTGGTCGTCGAACGGCCTCTGTCCCACCGCCGCCGGGGGTCGGCGCGGGGAGCGGTGACCTGGGGACCGTCCTGGTCCGGGAACGGTCGCTGGCTCACCGCCGCCCGGGCTACCCGTGCGCGTCGACGGTGCGTGGCGCCGGTACGCCGCGCCGGTCGGGGCGGCCGACCAGCCGTGCGACCAGGTAGATCAGGAACGAGATGGTGGTGACGTAGGGGCTGATCGGGATCGCGGTGCCGAGGGCCAGGAACGTGCCGCCGAGCATCGCGGTCAGCGCGAACGCGGCCGAGACCAGCGGCAGCAGCACCGGCGACGACGTCAGCCGGATCGCGGCGGCGGTGGGGGTGCACAGCAGCGCCAGCACGAGCAGGGCCCCGACCACCTGCACCGCCACGGCGATCGTGCAGCCCAGCAGGAGCATGAAGGTCCAGTGCAGCAGCCCGACCGGCACGCCGCGGGCCGCGGCGACGTCGGGGTCGACGCTGGCGAACATCAACGGCCGCCAGATCAGCGCGAGCACCAGCGCGACCGCCGCCGCCGTGGTCGACATCAGCGCCAGCCGGTCGTCGTCGACCGCGACGATCTGGCCGGTCAGCAGCCCGAACTTGTTGGCCGAGCGGCCGTCGTGGAGCGCGAGGAACAGGATCCCGAGGCCCAGGCCGAAGGGCATCAGCACCCCGATGACCGAGCTGCGCTCGCGCGCCCGGGCGCCGAGCGCGGCGATCAGGCCGGCCGCCACGACCGAGCCGGCGAAGGAGCCGGCGACGACGCTGCCCCCGAGCAGCAGCGCCGCCGCGGCCCCGGCGAACGACATCTCGCTGATCCCGTGCACCGCGAACGGCAGGTCGCGCGCGATCACGAACACCCCGACCAGCCCGCCGAGCAGGCCCAGTGCGGCGCCGGCGTACAGGGAGTTCTGGACGAGCGGGACGAGCTCGCCGTAGTTCGAGAAGTCGACGAAGTCGGAGAAGTGGAGGTCCATCAGGCCGACAGGTCCGAGAGGACCGCGACCCGGTCGTGCCGGCGCACGACCTCGACGGTGGTGCCGTAGAGCGACGACAGGACGTCGCTGCGCAGCACCTCGTCGGGCGGCCCCAGCACGAACCGGCCGGCCATCAGGTAGAGGACGAGGTCGGTGGCGCCGAGCACCGGGTTGATCTCGTGGGTCACGAAGACCACCGCCGTCCCGTGCTCGTGGCGCCGCCGGTCGAGCAGGTCGACGACGCGGGCCTGGTGGCGCGGGTCGAGCGAGATCAGCGGCTCGTCGCACAGGAGGAGGTCGGGGTCGGTGGCCAGGGCCTGCGCGATCCGCACCCGCTGCTGCTCACCGCCCGACATCCGGCCGAGCCGGACGCCGCCGAGGTGCTCGGCCTCGACCTGGCGGAGCCGGTCGGCGACGACGTCGGAGCGCCGCCACGCGGGCAGGCCCCAGCGGTGCCCGTCGACCCCCAGCTGCACGAGGTCGCGACCGCGCAGCGGGGTGTCGGCGTCGTACCCCTGGTGCTGCGGCACGTAACCCACCCGCCGGTCACCACGACGTACGACGCGCCCACCGACGCGCGCCTCGCCCCGGGTCAGCGCCCGCATCCCGAGCACCACCTTGAGCAGGCTCGACTTGCCCGAGCCGTTGGGGCCCAGGACGGTGAGGAAGGTGCCGGGGGCGACGTCGAGGTCGAGGTCGCGCCACAGCTCACGACCGCCGAGCTCGAGACCGGCGCCGCGCAGCGAGAGGACCGTGCTCATCCGCGGCGCGTCACTGACCGCTCAGCGCGGCGCCGACGGCGTCGATGTTGCCGCGCATCCAGGTCAGGTAGTCGGTGCCCTCGGGCAGCAGCTCGGTGACCGGCACGACCGGCACGTCCGCGTCCTCGGCCGCGGTGCGCACCTCGTCGGTGACCGGGCTGGTCGTCTGGTCGTTGTAGAGCAGCACGTCGACCTCGCCGTCCTCGAACAGGGCGAGGGTCTCCTGGACCACCGCGACCGGCACGTCCTCGCCCTCCTCGATCGCCTCGGCCAGCTCGGCGGGCGTGCGGTCCTCCAGGCCGAGTGCCTCGGCGAGGTAGACCGGCAACGGCTCGGTGATCGCGATGGGCGTGCCCTCGACGCTCGGCCGCAGCTCCTCGGTCGCGGTCGTCAGCTCGTCGAGGCCGGCGGTGAACGTCTCGGCATTGGCCGTGTAGGCGTCGGCGTTGTCGGGGTCGACCTCGCCGAGCCGGGTCGCGATCTCCGCGGCCACCTCGGCGACGCTCGGGACGTCGTACCAGACGTGCTCGTTGACCTCCTCGCCCTCGGGTGCGTCGTCATCGAGCCCGGAGACCTCGAAGGCGTCGACCACGGGCGCGTCGGATTCGCTGGAGGAGACCATCGTGCCGACGAAGTCGTCGTAGCCGCCGCCGTTGGCCACCACCAGGTCGGCCCGCGAGACGGTGAGGAGCGTGTCGGCATCGGCCTCGAACCCGTGGGGGTCCTGGGAGCTGTCGGTGATCACCGACGTGACCTCGACCAGGTCGCCGCCGACCGCGGCGGCGACGTCGCCCCACACGTTGGTCGAGGCGACGACCGTGACGGCGCCGTCGGCGCCGTCGGGCCCGTCGCCCGCGGAGTCGGACTCGGAACCGCACGCGGCGACGGACGTGAGGGCGAGCAGGGAGACGGGGAGGAAGAGGTGGGCCTTCATGCCGAGGAGGCTACATCAGAATGAGAACCGTTCGCATTTAGGGAGCGGCATCCTCGCCACAGCTCTCGCCGATGTACGACTCCAGCGCCTGGGCGTGCACGTCGTCCGCGACCGTCGACCGGGCGTCGGCCTCCGCGACGTCGTCGACGGTGGCGTCGTCAGGCAGCGACCCGAATGCCGCGACCAGGAACTCGACGCCGGCGCGTGCAGTCTCGGACATCTCCGTCCCGGCGGTCAGCTCGCCGACCCGGGCGACGGCCGACCTCAGCTCGGCCACCGCGATCGGCGACGCCGACTGCAGCTGTGCCTCCCGGGCGGCGGCCAGGTCGCCGAACCCGGCGCAGAACTCCTCGGCCGAGACGGTGGGCGTGGGCTCGTCGGGCGTCGCCGGGGCGTCGTCGCCGTCCCCCACCAGGAACGCCGTCGCGACCACCGCTGCCACGAGGGCGGCCCCGCCGAGCGGTCGCAGCCTGCTCACTCGTACGTCTGGGCCGGGGCCGAGATCTCCTCGACCCCGGTCGCGGTGATCACCGGCGGAGCCTTGCCGTCGGTGCCGGTGCCGGCGGCGTACGTGCCGGTCACGGTGACCCACTGGTCGCGCGGCGGGGCCTCGGCGCCGTCGACCTGCACCTGGTAGCCGATCGCGTCGGCGGCGCAGCACCCGATCGTCATCCGGGTCACGTACCAGTGGTCGTCCTTGTCGTAGGACACGAAGCCCGTCAGCTCGACGGGCTGGTCCTCGAGGGTCGTGCCGCCGTCCTGGGCGCGCCAGATGAACTCGGTGACGTCGACCGCGACCACCTCGCCGCCGCCGAGGTCGCTGAGCGCGGCGGGCTCGGCCACGGTCTGGGCCTCGCCGGAGCGGCGCTCGGCCAGGTAGGAGCCGAGCTGGGGCGGGCTGATCACGAAGGTGACCAGGCCGGGCAGCACCAGCAGCCAGGTGACCAGCGGGACCGGGCCGTGCCCGTGCCCGTCGTCGTGCTCGTCGTGGTCGCGCTCGTCGCGGGCGCCGCGCTCGGAGACCACGAGCCCGACGGCGAGGCCGATCAGGAGGACGCCGCTGGCCAGCAGCGGCCACTTCATCCACGAGGTGACGAAGCGGAGGTAGGCGTCGGTGAGCGACAGCCGCACCAGCACGGCGCCGAGGAAGGCCATCAGCAGGCCCTGGGTCGGGCGGGACATGGTCCCGCGGGACAGGCGCTCGCGCACCGAGCTCGCGCGGCTCACAGCAGCCACCACCCGACCGTGACCGCCGAGAGGATCGCCGTCCCGATCACCACCGGGACGAACTGCCGGGCGAACGGCCCGCCGAAGGTGCCGGCCTCCATGGCCGCCAGCTTGACATCCATCGCGGGGCCGACGACGAGGAAGACGAGCTTGGCGGTGTCGGAGAACGCCGTGAAGCTCGCGGCCACGAACGCGTCGGACTCCGAGCACAGCGCCACCAGGAACGCGAACAGGGCGAGCGTGAGCACGCCGAGGACGGCCTGGCCGGCCACGGTGCCGACGATCGACGACGGCACGAACGTGTTGATGCCGGCGGCCAGGATGGCGCCGATGACCAGGAAGCCCGAGGCGTGCAGGAAGTCGTGGCGCACCGTCTCGACGAACTTCTCGCGCTTGGTCATGCCCTCGTCGAACGCCTCGAGGCGCTTGGTGATCGGGAGCCGGGCGCCCCGGGACAGCACCCACCACCCGACGAGCACCGCGGTCACGAGCGAGGCGAGGAAGCGGGCCACGACCATGCTCGGCTGCCCGGGGAACGCCACGGCCGTGGAGACCATGACGGCCGGGTTGATGGCCGGCGCGGCGAGCAGGAACGTCAGGGCGACGGCTGGCGCGATGCCGCGCCGGATGAGGCTGCCGGCGATCGGGACGGCCGCGCACTCACAGCCGGGCAGGCCCACGCCCGCGATGCCGGCCACGGGCACCCCGAGCGCCGCGTTCTTGGGCACGATCCGGTCGAGCACCTTCTCCGACAGCAGCGCCGAGATGACGGCCGAGAGGATCACGCCGACGACGAGGAACGGCGTCGACTGGATGACGATCGCGACGAAGATCGTGCTCCACGTCGCCAGGGACGGGTGGTCGAGCAGCGGGACGAGCCAGCGGCCGCTGACCAGGATCACCAGGATCGCCAGGGCGACGACCTCGACCTGGCCGACGGGGCGTCGGCGTACGTCGGTCCCTCCGGCCGGGGCAGGGATGCTCACGGGTGGTGCCTCTCGACGGGAGCGGACGACTGCTGGGGGTAGTGAACACCATTATCGATACATCCGGGGCGCGTCCGGGGACGACGACCGGCGCGGGTCGCGGTACGGACCGGTAACGTGGTGGCACTGCCGCCCCCCTCGACCGCGGAGGACCTCCTTGAACGACCAGAGCGTCGCGCGGCCCGTGGGCACGCGCTCGACCCGCCAGAAGCGCGCGGTCGAGGCCGCGCTCAGCTCCAGCGACGACTTCCGCACCGCCCAGGAGATCCACGAGGCGCTGCGCCGTGCTGGCGACCCGGTCGGGCTCGCCACGGTCTACCGCACGCTGCAGGCGCTCACCGACGGCGGTGAGGTCGACATGGTCAAGACCGACGGCGGCGAGGCCGTCTACCGCCGCTGCAGCCCCACCCACCACCACCACCTGGTCTGCCGCCACTGCGGTCGCACCGTCGAGATCGCCGGTCCGGCCGTCGAGCGCTGGGCGAGCGCCAAGGCCGAGGAGCACGACTACTCCGAGGTCAGCCACACCGTCGAGCTGTTCGGCACCTGCCCTGCCTGCCAGAAGGTCCTCGCCCGGGGGTGAGCCCCGCCGGCCCTCCGGCTGCCACAGTGCGTGCGTGATCGCGTTCGCGATGGCCGCGGCGCTGCACGCCGGCTTCCAGGTGACGGTGACCCTGCTGGTCTACCCGGCGCTCGTCGAGGTGCCGCGGGCCGGCTGGGAGGCCGCCCACGCCCGGCACTCCCGCCGCATCGTGCCGCTCGTCGGGTTCGTGTACGCCGTCCTGCTCGCCGCGGGCGCGGCGTACGTCGTGGCCGGCCCGGACCCGGTCGGCTGGGTGGCGCTGGCCGCCACGGCCGGGGCGCTCGGCGTCACGGCGGCCGTCGCGGCGCCGCTGCACGGCCGGCTCGGTGCGGACACCGACGACCTCCGGCGCCGCCTGGTCGTCGTCGACCGGGTGCGCTGCGGTCTCGCGGTCGCCGGCGCGGTGGCGGCCGCGGTGGCCGTCGTGCAAAGATGAGAACGATTCTCAACTCACCGTTCTCGACCTGCACGTGGAGGTGCACATGCGGACACCCGTCGTCCTGCTCACCGGCGTCGACCCCGAGGCGATGGCGACGGCGATGGTCTCGCTGCAGTTCGACCTGCCGCGCGCCGTCGCCGTGCGGCACCGGGTCCGACACCTCGACGACGACCGGTCGGTGCTGCGGCGCACCGTCAGCGACGTCACCGGGGTGCTCGAGCGGCACGAGGTCGAGCTCGACCACGCCTGCGTGAGCTGCGCGATCCGCGAGGACGTGCTGCCCACCCTCGACCGCCTGGCCACCGACGGCCGCTGGGCCAGCGTCGTCGCGCACCTCCCGTTCGGCGCGAGCGGCGAGCAGGTCTGTGCCGCCGTCGCGGGCGACCCGCGCCTGGCCCGGCACCTGCGGGTCGCGGCCGTGGTCGCCGCCGTCGCCGGCCCGACGGTCGCCGACGACCTCCTCGGTGACGACCTGCTGGTCGAGCGCGGCGTGCACGCCGCGCTCGACGACCACCGCGGCGTCGGCGAGGTCGGCTGCGGGCTCGTCGAGTCCGCCGACGCGGTCGCGGTGCACGGCGACGCCGACGACGCGGCCCGGTCGCTGCTCGCCGACCTCGCGCGCCCCGACGCCGTCGTCGTCGCCACCGCGGACCTCGACGGCGCCCGGCTGGTCGAGGGGCTGCACGACCACGCCCGCACCCGCGCCTGGGTCGACCCCGTGCGCACCCTCGACCTACCGCCCGCCCCGGCGGTCTCGTGGCGCGTCGACCTGCGCTCCCACCGGGCCCTGCACCCCGAGCGGCTCCTCGACCGGCTCGAGCGGCTCGGCGGCGGCCGGCACCGCTCGCGCGGTTGCTTCTGGCTGCCGACGCGCCCCGACGACGTCCTGGTCTGGGACGGCGCCGGCGGCCAGCTCAGCATCGGCCGCGGCGGGTCCTGGGGACGGCGCGGGCGGCTCACGCGGCTCGTCCTCAGCGGCACCGGCACGCCGCCCGCCCACCTCGGGCCGGCCTTCGAGGAGATGCTGCTGCGGCCCGCCGAGCGGGGCCCGTGGGCGGCCGCGACCGACGGCTTCGAGGCCTGGCTCGGGCCGCGGCGCGACGTGGCCTGACCACCCACCGGGGTGTCCGGGCCCTGGCAGGATCACGGCATGGAACCGGTCGTGGTCGTGGGTGCCGGACTGTCCGGGGTGGCGTGCGCGCGCGAGCTGGTCGCGGCCGGGGTGCCGGTGCGCCTGGTCGACCGCGGTCGCCGGGTGGGCGGCCGGATGGCGTCGCGGCGGCTCGAGGGACGGCCGGTCGACCTGGGCGCGTCCTACCTGACCGTCGGGGACGACGACTTCGCCGCGGTCGTCGACGACTGGGAGCGGCGCGGGCTCGCGACGCCGTGGACCGACACCCTGACCGTGCTGGAGGCCGGCGCCGACCCGCGCGCCACCAGCGGCCCGGTGCGGTGGGGCGCCCCCGGCGGCCTGCGGTCGCTGGTCGAGGACCTGGCCACCGGGCTCGACGTCGGGCTCGGCGAGCACGTGGAGGCACTGCCCGACGCGCCGGTGGTGGTGCTCGCGATGCCCGACCCGCAAGCGCTTCGGCTGCTGCCGGACGACGCGTCGTACGACGGGGTGCGGGCGGGGCTCGACCGCGCCTTCGACCCGGTCCTCGCGCTCGCGGCCCGGTGGCCCGAGCGGGCCTGGGACCTCGACGGCGCATTCGTCAACGGCCACGACGTCCTCGGCTGGGTGGCCGACGACGGCCGTCGTCGCGGCGACGGGGCGCCGGTGCTGGTGGCCCACTCCACCCCCGCCTTCGCCCGCCCCTTCCTGGCCGACCCGCAGGCGGCGGCGCGACCGATGACCGAGGCGCTGCGCGACCTGCTCGGCCTCCCCGACCCCACCCACACCCACCTGCACCGCTGGTCGGTCGCACGCCCGACGGGCGAGCGCACCGCGCCGTTCCTGCTCGAGGAGCTGCCGGACGGCCGCCGCGTCGGGGCCTGCGGCGACGGGTGGGGCCCGACGCCCAAGGTCGAGGCGGCCTGGCTCTCCGGCCGGGCGCTGGGTCGGGCGATCGTGGGGTCCTGAGGCCACGTGGACCGTCGCTGGTCGAGGAGGTTGCGCTGGCAACCGTCTCGAGACCATGCCTCGGTGACGGGGCCCTACGTCTCCTCGGGCACCCCCGTTCGCCCACGACGAACACCGGAACACCCCACGGGGGTACGCCGTTGTGCCGGCATGAGTCGTTCCCTTCCTGTCCTCTTCGTCACCGACCTCGTCGTCCTGCCCGGCATGGTGGTGCCGGTCGAGCTGGACGACGCCGCACAGGCCGCCATCGACGCCGCCACCGCCGGCAGCGACGGCACCCTGCTCCTGGCCCCGCGCCTGGACGACCGCTACGCCTCCTACGGCGTGCTGGCCACCGTCGAGCGCACCGGCCGCCTCAGCTCCGGCGGCCCGGCCGCCGTGATCCGCGCGGGTCGCCGCGCCCGCATCGGCAGCGGTACGACGGGCCCGGGCGCCGCCCTGTGGGTCGACGTCGAGCCCGTCGCCGACGAGCCCGCCACCGAGCGGGCCCGCGAGCTGGCCGACGACTACCGCCGGCTCGTCGTCGCGCTGCTGCAGCGCCGCGAGGCCTGGCAGGTCGTCGACACCGTGCAGCGGCTCACCGACCCCGGCGCGCTGGCCGACACGGCCGGCTGGGCGCCGTACCTCGCGGACGAGCGCAAGCGCGAGCTGCTCGAGACGCCCGACGTCGAGCAGCGGCTCGAGCTGCTGACCGCCTGGACCCGCGAGCACCTCGCCGAGGTCGAGCTCACCGACAAGATCGGCGAGGACGTGCGCGAGGGCATGGAGCAGCAGCAGCGCGAGTACCTGCTGCGCCAGCAGCTCGCCGCGATCCGCAAGGAGCTCGGCGAGGGGGAGCCCGACGGCTCCGACGACTACCGCGCCCGCGTCGAGGAGCACCCGGGCCTGCCCGACGCCGTCCGCGAGGCCGCGCTGCGCGAGGTCGACAAGCTCGAGCGCTCGAGCGAGCAGAACCCCGAGGCCGGCTGGATCCGCACCTGGCTCGACACCGTCCTCGACCTGCCGTGGGGCACGACCACCGACGACAGCACCGACCTCGTCGCTGCCCGGGCCGTGCTCGACGCCGACCACCACGGCCTCGAGGAGGTCAAGGACCGGATCGTCGAGCACCTGGCCGTCCGTTCGCGCCGGATCGAGCGCGGGATGCAGGTCGTCGGCGGTCGCGGCTCCGGCGCGGTCGTGCTGCTCGCCGGGCCTCCCGGCGTCGGCAAGACCTCCCTGGGCGAGTCCGTGGCCCGGGCGCTCGGCCGCGAGTTCGTGCGGGTCGCGCTCGGCGGCGTCCGCGACGAGGCCGAGATCCGTGGCCACCGTCGCACGTACGTCGGCGCCCTCCCGGGCCGGATCGTGCGGGCGATCAAGGAGGCCGGCTCGATGAACCCCGTCGTCCTCCTCGACGAGGTCGACAAGGTCGGCTCCGACTACCGCGGCGACCCGTCGGCGGCGCTGCTCGAGGTGCTCGACCCGGCGCAGAACCACACCTTCCGCGACCACTACCTCGAGCTCGACCTCGACCTGTCCGACGTGCTGTTCATCGCCACGGCCAACGTCGTCGAGGAGATCCCGGGCCCGCTGCTCGACCGGATGGAGCTGGTCACCATCGACGGCTACACCGAGGACGACAAGGTCGCGATCGCCCGTGACTTCCTGCTGCCGCGGCAGCTGGAGCGGGCGGCGCTGACGCCCGAGGAGCTGACGATCACCGACGAGGCGCTGCGCGAGCTCGCCGCCAACCACACCCGCGAGGCCGGCGTCCGCCAGGTCGAGCGGCTGCTGGCCAAGGCGCTGCGCAAGGCCGCCACCCGGCTCGCCACCGGCGCCGAGCGTGTCGACATCGACGTCGCCGACCTCCGCGACCTGGTGGGTCGGCCGCGCTTCCTCCCCGAGTCGGCGGAGCGGACGGCGGTGCCCGGCGTCGCGACCGGGCTGGCCGTCACCGGCCTCGGCGGCGACGTGCTGTTCATCGAGGCCACCGCGCACGATGGTCCGGCCGAGCTGACCATCACCGGCCAGCTGGGCGACGTGATGAAGGAGTCGGCCCGCATCGCGCTGACCTTCGTGCGCTCCCACGCGAGCGAGCTGGGCGTCGACCCGGCCGTGCTCGACCGGTCGATCCACCTGCACGTCCCGGCCGGCGCGGTGCCCAAGGACGGCCCCTCGGCAGGCATCACCATGGTCACCGCCCTCACCTCCATGGCCACCGGCCGCCCGGTGCGCGCCGTGGTGGGCATGACCGGCGAGGTCACCCTCAACGGGCGGGTCCTCCCGATCGGCGGGCTCAAGCAGAAGCTGCTCGCCGCCCAGCGCGCCGGCCTCACCGAGGTGTTCGTCCCGCTGCGCAACGAGCCCGACCTCGACGACGTCCCGGCCGAGGTGCTCGAGGCCCTCACCGTGCACGTCGTCGGCGACGTCCTCGACGTCGTCCGCGGTGCCCTGGAGCCGGCCGCCGAGGTCGCGACGGCGGCCGCCTGAGGAGCTGCGCGCCAAGAGGTGGTCTCGAGACAGGCGCCAGCGCGCCTTCCTCGACCAGCGGGGTCACCGCTCGCACCGGGCGGTGACCGACGTTGGTCGAGGCGGGTCGCCGACCCGTCTCGGGACGACCCCCGCGCCGACCGGGTCGAGGCCCGGCGAGGTGCCCGTCGTCGGGTGGTCTCGAGACGGTTGCCAGCGCAACCTCCTCGACCACCGTCGGCGATCGGCCGTCGTACGACGTCCCGATGGTGAGCGGCGCCCGCTTCCGACCCACCCCTGCGAGTGTGGTTGGCGGACGGGTCGGCGGGTGATGGTCGGGGCCACAGCCGAAGCTCAACCGCAGCCATGGGGAGGGGGAGCCGTCGTGCCTGTCGTGGCGCGCACGATCACGGTCGACCGACCGCCCGAGGCGGTGTGGGAGTTCCTCGCGGACTTCACCACCACCGAGGAGTGGGACCCGCCGACCGTGTCCACCGAGCGCACGAGCGGCGACGGCGGGGTCGGTACGACGTACCACAACGTCGCCAAGTACCGCGGGCTCCGGACCGAGGTCGACTACGTCGTCACCCAGTACGTCGAGGGGAGCTGCCTGCAGCTGCGGGGGGCGGCCACCGGGCTGGAGCTGGTCGACACGTTCACGGTCCAGCGGACGCCGACCGGGGGGAGCCGGGTCACCTACGAGGTGCGGTTCACGCCCCGCCAGGAGAACTTCGAGCTCCCCTCGCTGACGGCCCTCGGCGACGTCGCGGCCGAGAGCCTGCAGGACTCGCTCGAGCAGCTCTGACGGCTCACCCCGGTCACGGGGCGAGGTCGCGGGCGCGGTCGGGCTCGAACCCGTGCGCGTAGCCCCAGAGCACGGCCTGGGTGCGGCGGGTGACCCCGATCTTGCGGTAGAGCGTGCGGATGTGGGTCTTGACGGTGTTGATCCCGATGTACGCGCGGGCCGAGATCTCCTCGTTGCTCAGGCCGCGGCAGATGAGGGCGAGCACCTCGGCCTCCCGCGCGCTGAGGCCGTCGTCGTCGCCGGGCCAGCGGCCGACCTCCTGCACCGCCCCCACGTCGTCGGGGACGACCCGCTCGCCGGCGTGGACCCGTTCGAGCGCCTCGACGAGGGCCGCCGCCGTCGTCCCCTTGGAGACGAAGCCGCAGGCGCCCGCCGCCAGCGCCGACGCGACCTGGTCGGGGTCGTCGCTCCAGCTGAAGACCACGACGCGGGCGCCGCCGGCGGCCACGTCGGCCAGCGTCGTCCCGCCGCCCTGGCGCTGCGCAAAGGTGTCGTGGAGGACCAGGTCGACCTCGCTGACCACGGGGAGCCCGGCGGCCAGCTCGACCACGCGCACCCGGTCGGCGAACGGCTCGAGCACGGCGGCGATGCCGGCGACGACGATCTCGTAGTCGTTGACGACGGCGATCCGCAGGGGTCGCGCGGCGTCCGGTCCTGCGGTGGTCACGGAGCGGAAGCCTCCCAGAACCGCGGTGAGGTCGTCGGGTCGGCACCCTCACGCCAAGGGGTGATGTTGGTGCCGGGGGCGCCTGCGAGCGTCGCTCCATGACGCGCTTCGGCTACACGTTGATGACCGAGCAGAGCGGCCCGCGGGAGCTCGTCTCCTACGCCCAGCACGCCGAGCGTGCGGGGTTCGACTTCGAGGTGTCGAGCGACCACTACTCCCCGTGGCTGGTCGAGCAGGGCCACGCGTCGTACGCGTGGACGGTGCTGGGTGCGGTGGCCCAGGCGACCGAGCGCGTGGGGCTGATGACCTACGTGACCTGCCCGACGATGCGCTACCACCCGGCCGTGGTGGCGCAGAAGGCGGCGACGCTGCAGATCCTGGCCGAGGGACGGTTCACGCTCGGCCTGGGCAGCGGTGAGAACCTCAACGAGCACGTCGTCGGCGAGCGGTGGCCGGCGGTCGGCGCCCGGCAGGAGATGCTCGTCGAGGCGATCGAGATCATCCGGGCCCTGCACGGCGGCGACCTCGTCGACCACCGCGGGGAGTACTTCGACGTCGAGTCGGCCCGCATCTGGGACCTGCCCGAGCAGCCGGTGGAGATCGGCGTCGCCGTCTCCGGCGAGCGCTCGATCGAGGCGTTCGGGCCGCTGGTCGACCACCTGGTGGCCGTCGAGCCGCGCGCCGACCTCGTGGAGCAGTGGAACGCGACCGACGGGACGACGCGGATCGGCGACGGTGCGCGCGCGGTGGGGCAGATCCCGATCTGCTGGGCGCCGGACGTCGAGGAGGCGACGGCGTTGGCGCACGAGCAGTTCCGCTGGTTCGCCGGCGGTTGGAAGGTCAACGCCGACCTGCCGACGCCGGCCGGGTTCGCCGGCGCCTCGCAGTTCGTGCGGCCCGAGGACGTGGCCGACCAGATCCCCTGCGGGCCCGACCTCGACGCGATCGTGGCGGCCGTGGCGCCGTTCTGGGAGGCCGGCTTCACCGACGTCGCCCTGGTGCAGGTCGGCGACCGGCACCAGCAGCGGTTCCTCGACGAGGCGGCCGAGCCGCTCCTCGACAAGCTCCGCGCCGCCGCTCCCTGAGCCGCCGGCCGGCGACCGGCCACACGTGCCGCAGGGCCGGGAGAGCGTGTCTCCCGGCCCTGCGTCGTCGAGCGGTCGGTCAGGCCCGGATGGCGGCCGGCTCGCGCCCGCCGGTGGCCACCTCGATCTTGCGGGGCTTGGCCCGCTCGGCGACCGGGACGACGAGGCGCAGGACGCCGGCGTCGTAGGACGCCTCGATCTTCTCGAGGTCGAGGTTGTCACCGAGGACGAGCTGACGGCTGAAGGCGCCGCGCGTGCGCTCGTTGGCCAGCAGCTGCCAGTCGCCGCCGAGGGCCAGCCGCTCGGCGCGCACCGTCAGCACGTTGCGCTCGACGTCGAGGTCGATGGTCTCGGGCGCGACCCCCGGCAGGTCGAACTCGATGACGAAGCGGTCGCCCTCGCGCCAGGCGTCCATGGGCATGACAGCCGGGCGGCTCGAGGTGCCGACGGAGGTGCCCAGCAGCTGCTGGGTGAGGCGGTCGAGGTCGCGGAACGGGTCGGTGTTGCGCAGCAGCATGGTGTCCTCCTGTACTGGATCGAGTCGGGTCCGGCACGTCGCCGGGCTCCGATCTGTATCAACGGTTACAGGTTGTTTGTATTCTTCGGATCAGGCATTGTCAACCTCGTGCCAGCAACCTCCCAGGGCGTCTACGCGATCTCGGTCGCGGCCGAGATGGTGTCGATGGAGATCCAGAACCTCCGGGTCTACGAGCGCCGCGGCCTGGTCAACCCCGACCGCACGCCAGGCGGCACCCGGCTCTACTCGGCGGCGGACATCGACCGGTTGCACCGGGTGCGGGAGCTGCTGGCCGAGGGGCTCAACCTGGCCGGCGTCGCGCGGGTGGTGGCGCTCGAGGCCGAGGTGGTCCGGCTGCGCCAGGCCAACGCACGACTGCGGCGCGGCACGCGGTCGGGGCCGGCCTGACGGGGGAGTAACATGGGTCCGTCGACGTCGGTCCCAAACCCGGACCTCTCTCGTCGGTGTGATGAAAAGGGTCCGTCATGGCCACCGCCTACCGTCCCGTCTCCCCCCCGTTCCCGCCGGTTGCTCGCACGGAGCAGCCGCCGACGCGGCTGCGTGCCGTGCCCACCGTCGAGGTCTCGCGGCCCGTCCGCGTGTCCCTCCACGTCGCCGTGCTCGTGCGCGCCGGCCTCGACGCCCTCCTGGGGGACGAGGCCGACCGCGTCGAGCTGCTGCCCGACACCCAGCGTTCCCGTGCCCACGTCGACGTGTTCGACCTCGAGGACCGGCGACCGCCGCAGCCCGCGCCGGGCGTCCCGCGGATCGCCCTCGCCTGGGACCTCAGCCCCCGCACGGAGACCCGGGCCCGTGACCTCGGCGCGGTGCGGGTGCTCCCGCTCAGCGTCGAGGTGCGCGTGCTCCTCGAGGCGATCGACGACGCCTTCCTCCGGCGGGGCGACCGCGGGCGCGCCGGCAGCCGGCAGCGCCCGCACGGACCCGACGACCTCCTGTCGCCCCGCGAGGCCGACGTGATCAGGGGCATCTGCCGGGGGCTGAGCAACGAGGAGATCGCCGGCCAGCTCTTCTTGTCGATCAACTCGGTCAAGACCTACGTCCGGACCGCCTACCGCAAGATGAACGTCGCCAGCCGGTCGCAGGCCGTGCTCTGGGGCATCGAGCACGGCTTCTAGGACGGCCGCTCACCCGCTCAGGGGGATCGTCCGCGGAGCGGGGCGCCTAGGTTCGTCGCATGGCGCTCGGGACCACCCGCTTCGACTTCGCGTTCGCCCGGTCCTACCGGGCGCCGGCACTCCTGGCCGGGGTCACCGGGTCGACGGCCTGGGTCGAGGTCGACCCCGACGGGCTCCGGGTGCGGTTCGGCTGGTGGCGGCTCCGCACACCGTTGGCCAACCTCGACCAGGTGCACCGGACCGGCGGCTTCTCCTACCTCAAGACCGCCGGGCCACCGCACCTGTCGTTCTCCGACCGGGGCGTCACCTTCGCCACCAACGCCGACGACGCCGTGTGCTTCACCTTCCACGAACCCGTCCGGGTCCTCGACCCCACCGGCCGGCTGCGCCACCCGGGGGCGACGCTGACCCTGCGGGACGTCGACGGGTTCGTCGCCGCGCTGGCCAGGCTGCGGGAGGTGCGGGAGTGACCGCCCAGCCGCACACCGTCGTCCTCGACCTCGACGGCACCCTGGTCGACTCGGTGCCCGTGCACGTGCTCGCGTGGCAGGCGGCGTTCCGCGACGTCGGCCTGCGCGTCCCCTCGCACCGCCTGCAGCGCCTCATCGGCATGGGCGGCGACCGCCTGGTGGCCGAGGCAGCGGGCGAGCAGGTCGAGCGTGCCCTCGGCGACGAGCTGCGGGCGCGCCACCCGCGGCGGCTCGACGACCTCTTCCCGCGCATCGTCCCCACCGAGGGCGCGGCCGACCTGCTGCAGACACTGCACGACAAGAACCTCGACATCGTGCTCGCGACCTCGAGCGAGCGCGACCTGACCGACCGGCTGCTCGACGTGCTCGAGGGGTCCCGGCACCTCCTCGACGACCTGGTGAGCGGCGCCGACGCCGGCGCGAGCAAGCCGGCCGGCGACCTGGTGTCGGTGGCGCTGGAGTCCGTCGAGGCCGACCGTGCGGTGATGGTGGGCGACGCCGTGTGGGACGTCCTCGCCGCGAGCGACGCCGGCGTGCCCTGCATCGGGCTGCTGACCGGTGGCACCACCGAGGCCGACCTGCGCGACGCCGGGGCCGTCGCGGTGCACGAGACCCCGGCGGCGCTGGCCGAGCACCTCCGGACGACCGGCTCGCTGCTGCCGCGCTGAGCTGCTGGGGCTGGGTCAGTTGAGGCGGTCGACGATGATCCGGGACCGGTCGGGCTCGAACCCGTGCTCGATGCCCCACAGCACGGCCTGGGTACGGCTGGCGACGCCGATCTTGCGGTAGAGCGTGCGGATGTAGGTCTTGACGGTGTTGATGCCGATGAAGGCGCGCTGGGCGATGTCGTGGTTGCTGAGCCCCTGGCAGATCAGTGCCAGCACCTCGGCCTCGCGGGCACTCAGCCCGAGCTCGTCACCGGGCCACCGGCCGAACTCCTCGCCGCCGTCGCCGTCGGTGATCACCTGCTCACCCGCGTGGACCCGCTCGATCGCCGCGACGAGGTCGGCGGCCTCGAGACCCTTGGAGACGTAGCCCGCGGCGCCGCCCTTGATCGCCCGGGCGACCAGCTCGGGCTCGGTGTTCCAGCTGAACACCACGAGCTTGGCCGGCGAGCCGGCGATCAGCGTGCTGATGTCGATCGAGTCGCCCTGCACCTGCCCGAAGGAGTCGTAGAGGACGACGTCGACGTCGCTCACGACCGGGACGCTGGTGTCGAGCTCGACCACGTGCACCCGGTCGTCGTACGGCGCCAGCACGGCCGCCGTCCCCGCGACCACGATGTCGTAGTCGTTGACGATGGCGACGCGCACAGGCTTGGCGGGCATTCGAGCATCGTACCGAGCCCACGGGGGTGAGGGGCACGCTTCGCCCGTTCACCCCTCGGCAGGGAGCCTGCAGGTGACGCGGCGGGCAGGGTGGGCCCGTGACCACCTACGAGCGCCGATCGACGCGCATCTCCGGGCTCGTGTTCGAGTACGACGACCGGGTGCTCGAGCCCCGCCCGTGGACGGCGCTGCAGTCGGAGTGGGCCGCCGAGCTGCTGGCCCAGGCGCCCCCGGGGCCGGTGCTCGAGCTGTGCACCGGCGCGGGGCACATCGGGCTGCTCGTGGTGGCCGCCACCGATCGCCGGCTCGTCGCCGTCGACCTCAACCCGGCCGCCTGCGACTTCGCGCGGCTCAACGCCGTCGGCGCCGGCCTCGACCACCGGGTCGACGTGCGCGAGGCGCGGCTGGAGACGGCGGTGGAGGCCGGGGAGCAGTTCGCGCTCGTGCTGGCCGACCCGCCCTGGGTGCCGACGGCCGACATCGGCCGCTTCCCCGCCGACCCCACGATCGCGATCGACGGCGGCCCGCACGGGCTCGACATCGCCTTCGCCTGCGTCGACGCGGCCCGGTCGTGCCTGGTGCGCGACGGCAGCCTGCTGCTGCAGCTCGGCGACGACGAGCAGGCCGACGCGGTGGTGGCCCGGGTCGTCGACGGCGCCTCGTGGCACGACGGCGGGCGGCGTACGTCGGCGCGCGGCCTGGTGCTGAGGCTCGTGCGCGCCTGAGTCAGCGGCCGCCCGGCAACAGCTTGTGGGTGCCGTCGCACCACGGCGCGAGCGACGACTTGCCGCACCGGCAGACGGCGGACACCGGCCGGTGGCTCGCGTGGCGGGTGCCGGCCTCGTCCTCGACGACCACGTCTCCCCGCACCAGCACCGGTCCGCCGGGGCACACGACGCCCTCGACGAGGATGCCGTCGGCCGTGCGGACCTCGTAGTCGTACGGGTCGCCGGGGAAGGCGTCGGGCGCCTCGGTCACGCCACCGCCCACAGGCCGAACAGCGCCGAAGCGGTGCGGGCCTCGAGGTCCATGCACGACCAGGCGCCGAACCGCACCTCGTCGGCCATCTCGGGCTCCTCCTCGACCAGCGCCAGGCAGATGTCGCGCAGCGCCACCTGCTCGTGGACGGCGTCGGCCTCGACGTGCTCGTCGTAGTAGGCCGCCATCGGGTCCGGGAAGTCCAGGCGGCGCAGACCCTGGGCGAGCTGGCGCGACGGGATCGAGCTCGTCGCCTCGAAGGCCGCGAGGTGGCCGAGGGCGGCGCCGCGGAGCCGCCGGTGCAGGCCGAACATCGAGAGCGCGTTGTTCTGCTCCAGCACCTCGGGGAGGGTCTCGTCGACGTACGCGCCGTACGCCGGCGACAGGCCGCACGACTCCAGGCCCTGCTCGAAGAGCGCGTGGTGCAGCCGGGCGGGGTCGCCGTTGCCGTACTCGTCGAACTGCACCTCGAGGAGCGCCGCCTTGGGCCGGGCCGTGAGCCGCGGCACCACCCAGCTCGTGGGGTCGGCCTCCTTGAGGTGGTAGATCGAGCGCTGCCGCAGCAGCGACTCGGTCTGCTCGCGCGAGCTGTGCTGCTGCACGTGGCGGGCCAGGGACGGGCCGTGGTCACCGGCCGCGATGGACTGCAGGTCGGCCACGACGTCGGTGGTGGCGTCGAGCCCGGCGGCGTCGTACCGCTCGCGCAGCGTGGCCTCGAGCGACCGTTCGAGCCGGGCCCGCACCTGCAACGTCGTCGGCGACCACTCCCAGCGGTCGTCGACGTCGTCGAAGCCGCGGTAGTGCAGCTCCTGCAGCAGCCACAACGAGATCGCGTCGTCGTCGCGACCGTCGGAGACGGGCGGGACCGCGGGCGACAGCGACGAGGCGGCAGGGCCCCGGAGCACGTCGATGAGCCAGGCGCTCAGGGCGCCGCGAGCACGAGGAAGAAGCACTGCTTGATCGTGGCGCAGCGCCCCAAGGGAGCCGTCCATCCGCACGGGTGACCGCCTTCACCCCTAAGAGGCGTGCCGCCCACCCCGCGGGGTGCCCGACCTCGCCGGGTCTCGACTCGGGCTCGCCGGCGCTCGCCCGGCTCGACCAGCGTCCGTCGCCGTCGTACGACGGCCGACCACCGTCACCGACGGCGGTCGAGGAGGCCGGCCACGGCCGTCTCGAGACCCCCGCAGGCCGCCGTGCTGCGCCGACGGACGGGTCCGTCACCCGTAGGGGTGAGCATTCTGGCTTGGGCACGGCCCCTCCGCTAGACAATGGGCATGTCCGAACCCCTCGCCGTCGACCGGCCGTGCCGGGTCGCCGTGGTCAGTCCGCTCGACGTGGTGGCCACCGGCCTCTCGGCGATGCTCGGCCACCACCCGGTGGAGGTGGCGGTGGTGGAGATGGAGACCGGGTTCGGTGCGACCGACCCCGACGTGATCCTCTACGACGCGATCGGGCTGCACGAGCGCGACGGCGCCGACCTGGAGTTCTTCGTCAAGGAGACCGAGGCCGCCGTCCTCGTCGTCTCCCAGGACCTGCGCCCCGACCTCGCCTCGCGCGCCCTGGCCCGTGGCGCCGACGGCTACTTCTCCCTCGGCGTCGACGACGAGGAGCTGCTCAAGGCGGTCCTCGCGGCGGGCCACCTCGAGCCGGGCGACGCCGACCACCTCGCGTCCGAGGCGGAGGTCGAGCTGCGCCTGGGCCACGACGTCGGGCTCACGCCGCGCGAGGTCGACGTCCTCACCCTGATCACGCAGGGCCTGAGCAACCAGGAGATCGCCGAGCGCAGCTACCTGTCGATCAACTCGGTCAAGACCTACATCCGCAGCGCCTACCGCCGGATCGGCGTGACCAGCCGGTCGCAGGCGGTCGTCTGGTGCCTCCAGCACGGGTTCGCCGCCGACCCGCAGGAGTAGCAGCCTGCCGGACGGACCACTGGACGCCGGGAAGTAGAACCTGTTCTATTCAGGCATGCGCAACGGCCTCGTCCTCTTCACCTCCGACCGCGGCATCACCCCGGCCGCGCTCGCCGTCGCCGCCGAGGAGCGGGGGTTCGACACGATCTACGTGCCCGAGCACACCCACATCCCGGTGCGGCGCGACGCCGCCCACCCGACCGGGGGCGAGACGCTGCCCGACGACCGCTACACGCGCACCCTCGACCCGTGGATCTCGCTGGCCACGGCGGCCGCGGTCACCTCGCGGATCCGGCTCGCGACCGCGGTGGCGCTCCCGGTCGAGTCCGACCCGATCACCCTGGCCAAGCAGGTCGCGACCCTCGACCACCTCTCCGGCGGCCGGGTCACCCTCGGGGCCGGGTTCGGCTGGAACACCGACGAGCTGCAGGACCACCACGTCCCGGCGGACCGGCGGCGCACCGTGCTGCGCGAGTACGTCGAGGCGATGCGCGCCCTGTGGACGCAGGAGGAGGCGGCCTACGACGGCGAGTTCGTCTCGTTCGGGCCGTCGTGGGCCTACCCCAAGCCGACGCAGGAGCACGTGCCGCTGGTGATCGGGGCCGGAGGCGGGCCCCGGACGTTCGCCTGGATCGCGCGCACCGCCGACGGCTGGATGACCACCCCGGTCGAGTCCGACATCGGCGCCAAGTGCGACGACCTGCGGGCCGCGTGGAAGGACGCCGGGCGCACCGGCGAGCCGCAGGTCCACGTGCTGATCGCGACCCGGCCCTCGCCGGAGGACCTCGGGTCGTGGGCGGCGGCCGGGGCGACCGACCTGATCTGGGGCGTGCCCGACAAGCCCGCCGACGAGGTGGTCGCCTACCTCGACCGGCTCGCGGGCCGACTCGGGCTGGGTGCCTGAGGTGGCCGACAACGTCCAGCAGCTGCTGCGCGAGCTCGCCGCCGGCGAGCACGCCGACCGGGTCGCCGTGCGCTCCGGTGACCTGTCCCTGACCTGGCGCGAGCACCTCGACGAGGCGGCCACCGAGGCCGCCGCGCTGGCCCGTCTCGCCGATCCCGACCGGCCGCTGCACGTCGGCGTCCTGCTCGGCAACACCCCCGACATGCTGCGGGCGATGGCCGCGGCCGCCCTGGGTGGCTACGTGCTCGTCGGGCTCAACACCACCCGCCGTGGCGACGCGCTGCTGGCCGACGTACGCCGCTCCGACTGCCGGTTGCTCGTCGTCGACGCCGAGCACCGCGAGCTGCTCGACGGCCTCGACCTGGCGGGCGTGCGCGTGCTCGACGTCGACGAGCTGCGCACCGCGCCCACCACGGTCGGCGACCTCGTCCCCTACCGCGAGGTCGAGGCGATGGACACCTTCATGATGATCTTCACCTCGGGCACCAGCGGGGAGCCCAAGGCGGTCCAGGTGGCCCACCTGATGGTGCTGTTCTCGGGGCTCAACCTGGTCGAGCGGTTCTCGGTGACCGCCGACGACGTCTGCTACATCTCGATGCCGCTGTTCCACTCCAACGCGGTCGTCGCCGGGTGGGCGGTCGCGGTCGGCGCCGCGGCGACGATGGTGCCGGCGCGGTTCTCCGCCTCGGGGTTCCTCGCCGACGTGCGGCGCTACGGCGCGACGTACCTGAACTACGTCGGCAAGCCGCTGGCCTACGTGCTCGCCACGCCCGAGCAGCCCGACGACGCCGACAACACCCTGCGCGTCGCCTTCGGCAACGAGGCGAGCGACCGCGACATCGCGGAGTTCTCGCGTCGCTTCGACTGCCAGGTGATGGACGGCTTCGGCTCGACCGAGCTGGCGATCATCGTGACCCGCGCGCCCGGCACGCCCCCCGGCTCGATCGGCCAGGGGATGGAGGGCGTGGCGATCTACGACGCCGAGACGGTCACCGAGTGCGAGGTGGCCGAGTTCGACGAGAGCGGCCGGCTGGTCAACGCCGACCGTGCGGTCGGGCAGCTCGTCAACGTCAACGGCGCCGGCTACTTCCAGGGCTACTACAACGACGAGTCGGCCAACGAGGAGCGGATGCGGCACGGCATGTACTGGTCGGGCGACCTGGCCTACCGCGACGCCGACGGCTGGATCTACCTCGCCGGCCGCACCGCCGACTGGATGCGCGTCGACGGCGAGAACCTCGCCGCCGCCCCGATCGAGCGCATCCTGGGGCGCCTCCCGGTGGTCTCGCAGGTCGCGGTGTACGCCGTCCCCGACGGCAACGTCGGCGACCAGGTGATGGCCGCGATCGTCCTCGCCGACGGCGCCGAGCTGACGCCGGCAGAGCTCGAGCAGTTCCTCGCCGAGCAGGCCGACCTGCCGGCCAAGGCCTGGCCCCGCTTCGTCCGCATCGCCCCCTCCCTGCCCTCCACCGCCACCAACAAGGTGATCAAGCGCGAGCTCGCCGCCCAGGGCCCCACCCCCGGCAACGGCGTCCTGTGGACCCGCGAGGAGCGCGGCCGCCGCTACGCCGCCGGTTGACGGCGGTCGTGCCGCGGGGCTCGACCAGCGTGGGGGAGTGGTCTCGAGACGGCCGTGGCCGGCCTCCTCGACCAGCGTGGGTCACCGACCGCCGGTGGTTGAGGAGGTTGCGCTAGCAACCGTCTCGAAACCACCCGACCGGCGTACGCGCTCAGCCGTGCCACTGCACCAGCACGGCGGTGGCGTCGTCGCTGAGCCAGGCGTCGTCGCGGGCGAGGAGGGCGAGGCGGATCCGGCGCAGCTGCTCGGCGAGCAGTCCGCCGCGGTCGCGCTCGGCGCGCAGCATCGCCAGCAGGCCGTCGAGGCCGAGCATCGTGCCGTCGAGGGCGCGGGCCTCGGTGATGCCGTCGGTGTGCAGGAGCAGGAGGTCGCCGGGCTCGAGGTACTCCTCGGCGACCTCGGGCGCGCCGCCGAGGCCGGTGCCGAGCGGGGGTGCGACGTCGGCCTCGGGCAGCGTGACCTCGCCGTCGGCGCGCAGCACCACCGGCGGCGGGTGCCCGGCGCTGACCCACGCCAGCCGCCCGGTGCCGAGGTGCAGCTCGACCAGGAGCGCGGTGGCGTAGCGGACGTGGTCGTCGTCGTGGCCGCTGTCGCCGACGTACCGGTCCATCGCGGTCCAGGTGCCGATCAGGTCCTCGCCGGCGCGGCGGGCGCTGCGGTAGGCCGCCGTCGCCACCGCGCTGACCAGCGCCGCCGGGAAGCCATGGCCGGTGGCGTCGAGGATCATCGTGCGCAGCACGTCGCCGTCGACCGCGTGGTCGAGGGCGTCGCCGCCGGAGGAGTACGTCGGCTCCAGCGCCGCCGCGAGCGAGACGCGTTCGTCGGTGTAGCCGAGCGGCGGCACCAGCGAGGCGAGCAGCTCGGCGCCCGTCGTCATCTCCTGCGTGCGCCGCGCGGCCTCGACGCCGTCGCTGTAGCCGCGGCTCGCGGCCAGGTGCAGGGCGACCGCGTCGGCGCACGCCGCGACGTCGGCGACGGGCGGCGCGGCCGCCGCCCCGACACCGAGCACCCCGAGCCGGTCGCCACGGTGCGTGACCGGCACCCAGGTCGTCGTCCCGTCGAGCACCGGCACGCCGTCGCACCAGCAGCGTGCGGCCGCGCCGTCGTCGAGGGGGACGGCGGCGCGGACCGACGACCCGAGCCGCACCAGCTCGGTCTGCTCGTGCGTGGCGACGAGGAGCACGACCTCACCGGCCGACCACACCTCGCGGGCGACCTCGGCGACCACGTGGACCAGCTCGTCCGGCAGGCGCCGGGCGGCCCGCTCGAGCACGAGCGCCGCGGCCCGGAGGCCGGACGGCACGCCGGTCGACACGCCGGTCACCGGGTCGGCGCTAGCGGGCGACGGGGTGGTCGGGGTGCCTGTCCAGCCAGGACCGCACGTAGGAGCACACCGGGACCACCCGCGTGCCGCGCTCGGCCATGGCGTCCATCGCCTCGCGGACCAGGCGGGCCGCCAGGCCGTGGCCCTCGAGGTCGTCGGCGACCTCGGTGTGCACGAACGCCCAGCCCTCGGCGCGCTCCTGGTAGACGGTGAAGCCGGCCGTCCGGTCGCCGTACCGGATCTCGAACCGGTGCTCGGCCGGGTTGTCGACGACCTCGACCGGCGTCTCGTCCTGGGGTGCCATGCAGCCAGCGTAGGCAGCGGCGTCGGCACCCGGCTCCGGCGCTTGCCGCGGGCAGCGGCCGCGACCTATTCTGGACACATGTCCAGTCAGGTGTTCAAGTCGTCGCGCTCCGGGTTGCGCAGCCGCCAGGCCGAGACCCTGACCAAGCTGCTGGTGGCCGGCGACGAGGAGCTGCGGGCCGTCGGGCACGAGGCTCTCACGGTCCGCACCGTGGCCGCACGCGCGGGGGTCTCGCCGGCGACGGCGTACACCTACCTGGCGTCGAAGAACCATCTCTTCGCCGAGCTCTTCCTCGGCTACCTGACCGACGACGACGCCTTCGAGCCCACCGGCCGCACGCCCACCGCCCGGGTGCAGAGCGTGACCCGCCGGATGGCCGAGCGGCTCGCCGCCGCACCCGCGCTCGCGGCCGCGGTCACCCCGGCCCTGCTGAGCTCCGACCCCGACGTCGAGCAGCTGCGGGTGCGGATCGGAGCGGTGTTCGTGCGTCGGTTCGACGAGGCGCTCGCGGCGCGCAGCACGCCCGCGCTGCTGGACGCACTCACCCTGGCGTTCTCCGGTGCCCTGCTGCAGGCCGGGATGGGCGTGCTCACCTACGCCGAGCTGGGCGACCGGCTCGACACGGTCGTCGCGACGATCCTGCGCGGCAACACGTGAGCGGCAGGTACGACCGCCCCGCGCGCCGGCCCGCCGTCGTCACCGGCGCCTCGTCCGGCATCGGTGCGGCGACCGCGCTGACCCTGGCCGCGGCCGGCCACCCGGTGGCGCTCGGCGCCCGCCGGGTCGACCGGCTCGACGACCTCGCCGCCTCCATCCGCGAGAGCGGCGGCGAGGTCGTCGTCCGACCCCTCGACGTCACCGACCCCGACTCCGTCACGGCGTTCGCCGCCGGGGTCACCGCCGTGCTGGGCGTCGTCGAGACCGTCGTCTCCAACGCCGGCGCCGTCGCCCCGGGCACGATCCACGAGGTCGACAGCGACCGGTTCGCGAGCGAGGTCGACCTCGCGATCACCGGCGCCCACCGGCTGGTGCGCGCGTTCGTGCCCGCCATGGTCGGGCGCCGCCGCGGCGACGTGGTCTTCGTGTCGTCCGACGTCGCGGTGCGCGCGCGGCCGTTCATGTCGGCGTACGCCGCGGGCAAGTGGGGCCTGGAGGGCATGGTGCACGCGATGCAGATGGAGCTGGAGGGCACCGGCGTCCGCGCCTCGATCGTGCGTCCCGGGCCGACCTGGAGCGAGATGGGCGCCGACTGGAACGTCGACGAGGCGGCGTCCGTGCTGACGCACTGGGAGCGGTTCGGGTTGGCCCGGCACCCGCACTTCCTGAAGCCGCAGGCGCTCGCCGACGCCATCGCCTACGTCGTCGACTCACCGCGCGGCGTCCACGTCAACCTCATCGAGGTCAACCCCGAGGCGCCGGTCCCGTGACCGTCGTCGCACGGCTTCCCGCCGGGACTATCCCGCCGCCAGCGCCGTCGTCGCCGGCGACACCGACGGGACCACCGGGGCCACCTTCTGGCCGGCCCGGAGGAAGGCGCCGGTGCGCTCGGTGCCGAGGAGGTCGGTGGGGATGCCGTCCTCGACGACGACGCGGCCGGAGACCATCACCAGCGGGACGGCGGCGTCGTTGCGGTTGACCATGCGGGACAGCCCGTCGTACTGGTCGACCGGCGACTCGTGGTAGCCGTCGAGGCGGTCGTCGAGGGCCGCGGGGTCGACGACGACCAGGTCGGCGCGGTCGCCCTCGCGCAGGTGGCCGGCGTCGAGGCCGTACCAGTCGGCGAGCTCGCCGGTGAGGCGGTGCACGGCCTGCTCGACGGAGAGGAACGGCGTGCCGGCGACCTCGGCGTCGTGCACGTGGCGCAGCAGGCGCAGGCCGAAGTTGTAGAAGGCCATGTTGCGCAGGTGGGCGCCGGCGTCGGAGAACCCCATCTGCACGTGGGGGCTCTGCGCCATCTTCCGCAGCACCGCGGGGCGGTGGTTGCTGATCGTGGTGCGCCAGCGGACGTCGGTGCCGTGCTCGAGCACGAGGTCGAGGAAGGCGTCGACGGGGTGGCTCGACCCACCGGCGGCTCCCCGCTCCAGGCCGACCTGACCGAACGACTTCCCGATCATCGACGCGTCGGGGCACGCCACGATCTCGGCGTCGAAGAGGTCGCGGTGCCACACCCGCGGGCCGTACTTGCTCTCGTAGTCCTTGCGGAACCAGGCGCGGTAGACCGGATCGCGGAGCAGGTCGTCGCGGGCGATCTTCTCGTTCAGGTGCAGCGCCGCGGCGCCGGAGCCGAACTCCTCGAAGATGACCAGGTCGATGCCGTCGGCGTAGACCTCGAACGGCACCGGCAGGTGCTGCCACCGGAAGTCGGCGCCGGCACGGTTGACGGCGCCGGCCAGGCCGTTCATCAGGTGGATGACGAACGGGATCGCCTTGATGTCGGCGGCCGAGAGCAGGCTGGTCTTGAGCGGCTTGCGCCCCAGCCCGATGGAGCCGAGCGCCTGGGTGACGATCGTGTGCGGGTGGCTCGCGTCGGGCCCGGCCTGCAGGGCGCGACCGCGGCGCCGCAGGATGCCGTTGAGCCGCCGCATCTCCCTGCCCCTGGCGTACGTCGACGGCAGCGTGCGGGACCGGCAGGTGTCGCCGTCGAGCTTGTCGAAGAGCAGCTGCTGGGCCGACATCCCGACGAACCCGGCATCGAGGGCGTCGGTGAGCAGCTGCTCCATCCGCGCCTGCTCGGCCGCGGTCGGGCGGACCTCGGGACGGGTCGCGCGGTCGAGCCCCATGGTCGCCGTGCGGATGTCGGAGTGACCCAGGAACGCCGCCAGGTGCGGGCCCAGCGGCAGCCGCTCGAGGGCGGCGACGTACTCGGTGGGGGTCGACCAGTCCTGGTGCTTCTCGACCGCGGCGATGACGTGCTGGCGCGGGATCGCCTCCACGCGGCCGAAGAGGTCGCCGGCGTCGACGCCGCCCACGTGCACCGTCGACAGCGAGCACGACCCGAGCAGGATCGTGGTCATGCCGTGGCGCACCGACTCGGACAGGCCCGGGCCCTCCAGCACCTCGACGTCGTAGTGGGTGTGGATGTCGACCATGCCCGGCATCACCCAGCGGCCCTCGGCGTCGACGACGCGGGTGTCGGGTCCCGGCTCGAGCGGCTCGGTCGAGACGGCGACGACGACCCCGCCGCGGACGCCGAGTTGCCGCACCGCGGACGGTGCGCCGGTCCCGTCGAACCAGCGGCCGCCGCGGATGATGGTGTCGTAGGTCACCGACCCATTGGAGCCGGTGTCCTGACACCCGTCAAGACAGGTGTCCGGTCCCGGTGGTGGCCGCACAGCGACGACCAGAGGTGCCGCGCGCGGCGGCCGGCCCCGCCTGGACAGCGTCGCGACACCGACCTCTGGTCGTCGTCGTGCGGGAGGCACTCACGCCGCGCGGCCGGGCCGTCCGCCCGCCAGGAGCTCGGCGAGGGCCACCGCCTCGAGGAGCACCTCGCGCACCTCGTCCGGGTGGCACATGACGTCCTCGTAGGTGAACCGCAGGACCATCCACCCGCCGACGACCACCCGGTTGTAGCGGCGGCAGTCGCGCGAGGGCAGCACGGCTGCCGTGCCACTCGAAGGAGTCGGCCTCCGGGAGGGTGCGCAAGCACTGCAGCAGCGTGACGCCGGGCGCGGTCACCCCGTCGACGACGTCGGCAGGTCCGAGGTCGATCCAGTGCACGTGGGCCAGCCTCGCCCGCGCGCCGGGCCTGCGCCCGCGCCGCACGGCGACGTGGCGCTTCCGGGGCACCATCTTGACGCCCCAGCCGTGGCGCAGGGCCGCACTGGTCAGGGACAGCGCGCCGCCGAGCCGGGCCGCGATCCGGACGGCCTCGTCGGCCTCGGGCAGGGCGTAGACGCCGCGGGCGTCCCGCACCACCTCGCCGGCCGCGACCGCTGCGTCGAGGTCCGACCGGGTCACGACCGAGGTCAGTGCCCCGTAGCGCGCGACGCCGCCCATCTACAGGCGCGCCGTCAGGCGAAGGTCCGGTCGAGGAAGGCCACCTGGTGCCGCACCACCGCGTCGTGGCAGGGCTTGCCGGCGTACACGTCGAAGTGGTCGCCGGGGTAGTGGCGCACCAGGGCCCGCGCGGCGAAGGCCGCCTTGGCCGCGGCGTGCGGGGGAGCGCTGCGGTCGAAGTCGGTGATCTGCACGAGGGTGGGGGCGGTCACCTTCGAGGCCACCCTGGCCGGACGGTGCCGGCCGAGCTCGAGGCCGACGGCGGCGTCGACCTCGTTGACCCAGGTGGGTCCGGCGATGGCCTGGTAGTCCTCGAGGCAGCCGTCGAGCGTGAGCGCGCCGAGCTCGCCGGGGCGGGCGACGACCGGCATCATCCGCGGCCCGCGCACCCGGCTGCCCACCCGGCTGCGCAGCCCGAGCGCGGTACTGCGCGCGATCGACGCCAGCGAGTGGTGCTGCAGGGCCAGCCGTCCGGCGGCGAGGCCGTCGACGAGCGGGGTCAGCGACACGACGGCGGCGACGTCGTCGCGGCCGGCGGCGACCGCGAGCACGTGCCCGCCGGCGAGGGAGACGCCCCACAGCACCACGCGGGCGGGGTCGACGCCCGCCAGCTTGCGGGCGGCGTCGACCGCCGCGCGGTAGTCGGCCTGCTGGGCGCTCATCGACACGGTCTGCCGCGGGGTGCCCCCGGAGGCGCCGAACCCGCGGTAGTCGAAGGCGAGCACGTGGTAGCCAGCGGCGGCGAGCGGCTCGGCGAACGCGGCGAGCCCGGAGTCCTTGGTGCCGGCCAGCCCGTGCGCCATCACGACGACCGGACGGTCGGGGGCACCCGGGAAGTGCCAGGCGTCGAGGGTGTCGCCGCCGGAGAGGAAGGTGACGGTGGTCGGGCTCATGCGCGGTCTCCGTAGATGCTGCGCAGCCAGATCGACACGACCGTGTCGACCAGCTGCTCGTGGGTGAGGTCGCCGCCGAGCGCGAGCCGCTCGAGCATCCGGTCGTTGAGCTCGAGGAGCACCGAGGCCAGCGCGGCGGCGCCGGCCTCGTCGAGGTCGGGGCGCTCGGCCGCGACGACCGCCGCGACCGTCGGCACGAACGAGGTGCGGTCGGCGTCCCACATCTCGCGGACGGCGGTGCTGGAGGCCCGGGCGTCGAGCATCGCCCGGAACAGGTGCTGGTGGCGGTCCCACGCCCCGAACAGCGCACGCACCATCGCCTCCACCCGCGCGGCCGGCGGGCCGTCGCCGGCGGTGAGGAGGGCGGCGGCGGCCATCGAGTCGTCGTACAGCTGCTCCATCAGGGCGGCGGTCGCGAGCGCCTTGTTCTCGAAGTAGAAGTAGAACGCCGAGCGCGTGACGCCGGCGCGCCGCGAGATGTCGGCGATGGTGATCGACTCCAGGCTCGACTCCTGGAGCTCGAGGTCGAGCGCCTCGAGCAGCGCCGTACGGCGCTCGTCGCCCTTGGTCATCGGCGTGCCCGGGCCAGACCCGCGGGGATCTCCTTGGCCCGCAGGTCGTGCTCGTAGACGAAGTAGTCGAGCTGCTGGGTGTGGCGTGGCCGGTCGAGCACGTGGCCGGTGAACTTCTGCTGGTCGGAGTCGATCACCCGCTCCATCTCCTCGGGGTCCGGCGGCACGTAGGCCCCGACGGCGTACGCCGCCAGCAGCCGGGCCTGCGCCTCGACGAACGGGAACAGCGTCGGCGTCGCCTGGGCGAACCCCATGAACACCAGGTCGTCCGTGCCGGGCTTGAACATCCGCTTGAACAGGCGGATGCGGTTGCCGGGCGCGCTGACCCGCTCGGGGTCGAAGAACGGGAACGTGATGTTGTAGCCGGTGGCGTAGACGATCACGTCGAACTCGCTCGACGTGCCGTCCTCGAAGTGCACGGTGCGGCCGTCGAGCCGCGCGATGTCGCCCTTCGGCGTGATGTCGCCCGAGCCGAGCCGCAGCGGCAGCTCGACCGACTGCGTGGGGTGGGCCTCGAAGAACTTGTGGTTGGCCGGGGGCAGGCCGTAGAGCTCGGGGTTGGACCCGGTCATGAACTGCATCTTCTGGATCACCCAGCGCTGCCAGTGCAGCGGGACGTGCGGCGAGGTGACGAAGTACTTGTCGGCCGGCAGGCCGTAGACGTACTTGGGCACGATCCACGCGCTGCTGCGGGTGGAGAGCGTGACCTCGTTCTGCAGCGACTTGCTGGACAGCTCGACCGAGATGTCGGCGGCGCTGTTGCCGAGCCCGACGACCAGGATGCGCTTGCCGCTGAGCGCGAGCGGCGTCTGGGGGTCGATGTAGTGGTGGGAGTGGATCGCCTCGCCGGTGAACTCCCCGGGGAACTCGGCGGTCCGCGGGTCCCAGTGGTGGCCGTTGGCGACCACGAGCAGGTCGAAGCGGCGTACGTCGCCGCGCTGGTCGGTGATCGCCCAGCCGCCGCCGTCCGCCGCCGGGATCTTGGCCGCGTGCTGCACGCCGTTCTCGAACTCGATGTGCTGACGCAGCCCGAAGGCGTCGCAGTAGGAGTCGAGGTAGGCCTTGATCTGGGTGTGGTGCGGGAAGTCGGGGTAGTCGGCCGGCATCGGGAAGTCCTTGAACGACAGCCGGTGCTTGGAGGTGTCGATGTGCAGCGAGCGGTAGGCGCTGCTGTGGCCGTTGGGGTTGCCGAACGCCCAGTTGCCCCCGACCCGGTCGGAGGTCTCGAAGACGGTGAACGGGACGCCGTAGTCGGCGAGCATCTTGGCCGAGGTGAGGCCGCTGATGCCGGCGCCGATGACGGCGACGGTGGGGGGAGTGGCTGTGGTCCAGGTCACGCCGCGGACCCTACGCCGAATTTGACACGCGTCAACCCGTGCGGGCGGTCGCTAGCCTGGGTCGGTGCGGTGCGGCTACTTCGAGGCGGGTCTGTGCCGTTCCTGCACCCACCTGCTGATGCCGTACGGCGACCAGCTCGCCGCCAAGGCCGCCCACGCCCGCGCCGCGCTCGCCGACCGGCCCGACCTCGCCTGGCTGCCGCCCGTCGCCAGCGCCGAGGCAGGCTTCCGCAACAAGGCCAAGATGGTCGTCGGCGGCACGGTCGAGGCGCCGACGCTGGGGATCCTCGACACCGACGGCCGGGGCGTCGACCTGCGTGGCTGCGCCCTCTACTCCCCGCGGATGCACGCCGTGCTGCCGGCGCTCGCGCGGCTGGTCACCGCCGCCCGCCTCACGCCGTACGACGTCCCGACCCGGCGCGGTGAGCTCAAGCACCTGCTGGTCACCGAGTCGCCGGCGGGCGAGCTGCTCGTGCGCTGGGTGCTGCGCACGACCGAGGGCCTGCCCCGGCTGCGCAAGCACCTGCCCGCGCTGCTCGCCGAGCATCCCGAGGTGGTCGTGGTCAGCGCCAACCTCCAGCCCGAGCACAAGGCGGTGCTCGAGGGCGCCGACGAGGTGCTGCTCACCGAGCAGGCGACGCTGCGGGTCGACGTCGGCGGGGTCGGGCTGCACCTGGGCCCGCGCAGCTTCTTCCAGACCAACACCGCGGTCGCGGCTGCGCTCTACGGCCAGGCGCGGACGTGGGCCGACCGGGTGGCGCCCGCCAGCGTGCTCGACCTCTACTGCGGCGTCGGCGGGTTCGCGCTGCACCTCGCCGCGCCCGGACGCCGGGTGCACGGCGTCGAGGTGAGCGAGCAGGCCGTGGCGAGCGCGCGGACGACGGCCGCCGAGCTCGGCCTCGAGGCCACCTTCGCCGTCGGCGACGCCACCGCCGTCGGGGCCCTCGACGCCGACCTCGTCGTCGTCAACCCGCCCCGGCGCGGGCTCGGCCCCGAGCTGTGCGCGGCCCTGGACGCGTCGTCCGCGACGACGCTGGTCTACTCCAGCTGCCACGTCGGGTCGCTGGCCCGCGACCTCGCCGCCCTGCCGTCGTGGGTCCCGCGCGAGGCGCGGGTGCTCGACATGTTCCCGCACACCGACCACTACGAGGTGGCGGTGCTGCTCGGACGTCAGGTCCCGCAGTAGGTCGTGTAGTGGCCGGCCCCCTCGGGGGCGGGCTCGGCGTAGCCGGCCAGGTCGGGCCGGTCGCCGTACGGGGTCGTGACGGCCTGCAGCAGCGGCCCGAGCAGCGCGAGGTCGCCGGCGTCGGCGGCGTCCAGGGCCTCCTGGACCCGGTGGTTGCGGGGGATCCGCACCGGGTTGGTGCGCCGCACCAGCTCGACGTCGGGCCCGAGCGCCTGCCACCGCTGGTGCCAGTCGTCGAAGGCGGCGAGGTCGAGCACGTGGTCGCGCGCGGTGCCCCCGGCCAGGGCCACCAGGAACGACGTGAGGTCGGCCCGGGCTGCCTGCAGGAGCTGCTGGAGGTCGGCCACCACCTGCTCGGCCGCCGGGTCGTCGGCTGCCGCCCCGGACAGGCCCAGCTTGGTGCGCCAGCCGGCGCCCTGGGCGCGGGCCCACTGCTCGCGGAACCCACCGAGCGCCTCGGTGACCATCTCGATCGCCCGGTCCTGGTCGTCGTCGACCAGGGGCAGCAGTGCCTCGGCGAGCCGCGCGAGGTTCCACTCCGCCACCGGCGGCTGGTTGCCGAAGGCGTAGCGACCGCCCTCGTCGATCGAGCTGAAGACGGTCGAGAGGTCGTAGGCGTCGAGGAACGCGCAGGGTCCGTAGTCGATGGTCTCGCCCGAGATCGTCATGTTGTCGGTGTTCATCACGCCGTGCACGAAGCCGACCAGCATCCAGCGCGAGACCAGCTCGGCCTGCGCCGCGACCACGGACTCGAACAGCGCCAGCGCCGGGACGTCGGCCTGCGCGGCGTGCGGGTGGTGCCGGGCGATCGCGTGGTCGGTGAGGCGGCGCAGCAGGTCGGCCCCCGGCTCCTGGGCGTGCAGCGCGCGGGCGTACTGGAAGCTGCCGACCCGCAGGTGGCTCGACGCGACCCGGGACAGCACGGCGCCGGGCAGCGGCACCTCGCGCTGGACCGTGCGGCCGGTCGCGACGACGGCGAGCGACCGGGTGGTGGGGATGCCGAGCGCGTGCATGGCCTCGCTGACGACGTACTCGCGCAGCATCGGGCCGACCACCGCACGGCCGTCGCCCCCGCGGGCGAACGGCGTCCGGCCCGAGCCCTTCAGGTGCAGGTCGCGCAGCCCGCCGTCGGTGTCGGTGAGCTCGCCGAGCAGCAGGGCTCGGCCGTCACCGAGCCGCGGGCTGTAGCCCCCGAACTGGTGGCCGGCGTAGGCCTGGGCCACCGGCTCGGCTCCCTCGGGCACGAGGTTGCCGACCAGGAACCGGACGCCGTCGTCGCTGCGCAGCCAGTCGGGGTCGAGGCCGAGCTCGGCGGCGAGCGGCTCGTTGAGCACCAGCAGGCGGGGGTCGGGCGCCTCCTCGGCCTGGCGCGGGAGGGCGAGCTCGGGCAGCGCGTCGGCGAACCGGTGGTCGAGGATGACAGGGGTGCCCATGGGTTCGAGGCTACGGACCGGCCGGGTGCGTCGGAGGCCTCGAGCCTGCGCACATCGGTGACCCACGGTGGTCGAGGAAGACGCGCTAGCGCCTGTCTCGAGACCACCGCCACCGGTTCCGCCGCTGGCGCACCTGCGCCACCAGGTCGCGGGCAGCCGTCTCCCACGTGGGGTGCGCGAAGACGAAGCCGGCGTCGAGCAGGCGCCCCGGCACCACCCGGCGGCTCTTGAGCAGGAGCTCGGTGTCGGTGCGCAGGGCCCACGCGCCGATCTCGGCCATCGACCTCGTCGCCGGCAGGCCGGGTCGCCGGCCCCAGGCCCGGCGCAGGACCCGCATCAGGTCCTGCTGCGGGAGCGGTCCGGGCGAGGCGAGGTTGACCGGTCCGTCGAGGTCGTCGCGCTCGACCAGGAACAGCACGGCGCGCACGAGGTCGTCGGCGTGGATCCACGAGACGTGCTGCCGACCGCCGGCGACGGGGCCGCCGAGGCCGAGCCGGGCGAGCCACAGCAGGTAGTCGAGGACGCCGCCGCGGTCGGGGCTCATCACCATGGCCGTGCGCAGCGCTACCCGACGCGTGTGTGGCAGGTCGGCCTCGGCCTGGGCGGCCTCCCAGTGCCGGGCGATCCGCACGCTGTACTCCCAGTACGACGGCACGTCCGGCTCGTCGCCACCGAGCACCCCGCTCGCCTCGTCGTGTGCGGGCCCGCCGGGTCCCGGGCTGTGGGCGTAGATGGTGGCGGTGCTCATCTGCAGCCACACCCGCGGGGGCCGCTCGGCCCGCGACAGCGCCTCGCCGACGGCCCGGGTCGACTCGACGCGGGAATCCATCATCTGGCGGAGGTTGGCCTCGGTGTAGCGGCAGCTCACGCTCCGGCCGGCGAGGTTGACCACCACGTCGGCACCCTCGAGCTCCTGCGCCCACGGGCCGAGGGTGCGGCCGTCCCACGCGACGTACCGGACGCCGGCCGTCGCAGCCTGGGGTCGCCTGCTGAGCACCACCACCTCGTGCCCGTGGGCCACGAGCGCGCGGCTGAGCACGCATCCGACCTGGCCGGTCCCACCGGGCAGCACCACCTTCACCGGACCAGGATAGGACACTTTTTGAACATGTTCAAAGTTCGGGTGTGCGACGGGATGGCTCGTTGTGACCAGGACGGACGCCCCGAACGGTCACATTTCGTCACATGCCCTAGAGGGCAGAGGCCTGCGGGGCCTACGGTGGGCGGAGCGCGTCGATCCCCCCACCGACGCCCGGAGAGGCACGGAGCCAGCGTGAGCCAGAGTCCAGTCGAGGCCGCCCCCGTACGCCGACGGGGCAGGACGGTCACCGACTACCGGGCCGCAGCCGCTCCCACTCCGTTGCCGCCGCGCGAGCGCCACCTGGCCCGCCGGTTCAGCCACGGCATCACGCCCGAGCTGGTCGCCGACGTCCGCCGGGCCGGCGGTGCGCGCACGTGGTTCGAGAAGCAGCTCGAGCCGTCGCGGGTGGCCGATCCCGCCGGCACCGCCATCGACGGCTGGTACCCCTCGGTGCGCCAGGCCCCGGCGCGGATCTTCCAGAACCAGGTCGACGAGGTGCAGGGCTCCTGGGAGGTCGCGGTCGACCTCAGCCGGTGGACCGTCGCCCGGCGCATCCACAGCAAGCGCCAGGTGCACGAGGTGATGACCGACTTCTGGTCCAACCTGCTCAACGTCGCGCTCTTCCACGACGACGCGGTGTTCTGGCGGATGGACTACGACCGGGTGATCCGCCGCCACGCGCTGAGCAGCTTCGACCTGCTGCTGCGCGCCGCGACCACCCACCCCGCGATGGGCCTCTTCCTCGACAACGCCGTCTCCACCAAGGAGGCGCCCAACGAGAACCTCGGGCGCGAGCTGCTCGAGCTGCACACCGTGGGCGTCGACGGCGGCTACACCGAGGCCGACGTCAAGGCCTCGGCGCGGATGCTCACCGGCTACCGCGTCGACCTGTGGTGGCCGGAGTTCCGGGCGTTCTACAGCCCCGAGGACCACGACCGGTCGCCGGTCCGGGTGCTCGGCTTCCGGCACGCCAACAGCGCCGCCGACGGCCGGGCCGCGACCGCGGCGTACCTCACCTACCTGGCCAACCACCCCAAGACCGCCCAGCGGCTGGCGCGGCGGCTGTGCGTCAAGTTCGTCTCCGACAACCCGTCGCCGCGGATCGTCAAGGCGGTCGCGACGGCGTACCTGCGGAACAAGACGGCCATCAAGCCGACCCTGCGGGCGATGGTCGACCACCCCGACTTCGACGCCGCGCCGATGAGCAAGGTGCGGATGCCGATGGAGGACTACATCGCCTCGGTCCGCGCGCTCGGCATCAAGCTGCAGCGCCCCAGCTCCGACGACTCCTTCGCCCGGGCCTACTACTGGCAGTACTCCAGCAACGGCCAGGCGCCGTACGAGTGGCCCGCGCCCAACGGCTACCCCGAGGTGGGCGCCGCGTGGGCCGGTGCGGGCCGGGTGCTGACCAGCTTCGGGCACCACCAGGACCTCGCCGCCCGCTGGTGGCCCACCGCACAGGCCTCCTTCCCCGCCGAGGCCTCGCTGCTGCCGCCGATGCCGGCGACCCTGCAGGAGGTGATCGACCACGTCGGCCTGCGGATGCTCGGCCAGAAGCCCGGTGCCCAGGTCAGCATCGGCATCGCGCAGCTGCTCGGGATGAGTCGCTCCAGACGGCTGTCGCGCAGCGACGTGCTGGACGACTATTGGCTCCTGCGCCGCATCCAGGCGTCCCTGCTCGACTCCCCGATCCACCTGCACCGCTGAGGACCCCCTGATGAATCCCCCCACCTCCGCCTGCGGCTGCCCCGACTACCGGCTCAGCCGGCGCCGGATGCTCGGCACCTCGATGGCCGGCGGCGGCCTGCTCGCCGCCGGACAGCTGTTCGGCGACGCCTTCCGGCAGGTCGCGTACGGCGCCGAGCCCGGCGGCAACGTCGTGGTCGTGCTCAGCCTGCGCGGCGGCGCCGACGGCCTGTCGATCGTGGTGCCGCGCGGTGACGACCACGACCGGCTGGCGGCGTACCGCCGCGGGATCGTGGTGCCCGAGTCCACCCTCCTCGGCGCCGACCCGCGCTTCGGCCTGCACCCGGCGCTGTCGCCGCTGCTGCCGATGTGGGACGGCGGCCGGATGGGCGCCGTGCACGCCGTCGGCCTGCCGGCACCCAACCGCAGCCACTTCGACGCCATGGAGGAGGTCGAGGACGCCGACCCCGGCTCCTCGGCGCGGGTCGGCTGGATCAACCGGGTGATCGGCCTCGACGCGCTCCGCGGCGGACCGGAGACCGCGGTCTCGCTCGGCGGCACGCTGCTGCCGACGTCGATGGTCGGCCCGGCCGCCTCGCTCGGCGCCTACCAGGTCAGCGACTTCGGCGTCGCTGACCTCGGTGCCTCCGGCGCGCTGCGGCGCGCCTCCCTGGCCACGATGTGGAAGCGCACCGGCGGCCCGCTCGGCGGCGGTGTGCGGGTGGCGGTCGGCTCGGCGCAGAAGTTCGCGCCGCTGGTCGACGGCGCGGAGTCCAAGGTCCACGTCGACAGCTATCCCGCCGGCCCCCTGCAGGGCGTGCTGGCCAACACCGCCGCGCTGATCCGCGAGGACCTCGGCACCTCGATGGTCGCCATCGACTACGGCGACTGGGACATGCACGAGGGCCTCGGCGAGGTCGACGGCGGCTGGATGTACGACCACCTCACCCACTTCGCCCAGGCGCTCGCGGCGTTCTTCACCGACCTCGGGACCGACGCGTCGCGGGTCACCGTCGTCACCATCAGCGAGTTCGGCCGCCGTGTCGAGGAGAACGGCAGCGGCGGCGTCGACCACGGGTACGGCAACGCGATGATGCTGCTCGGTGCCGGCGTCGACGGCGGCGCCGTCCGCGGCCAGTGGCCAGGCCTCGCGGCCGCCGACCTCGAGGACGGCGACCTCGCGATGCGCCACGACTTCCGCGACGTGCTGTGGGAGGTGCTCGCCCAGCGCTTCCCGGCGATCTCGGGGCAGCGCGCCACGGTGTTCCCCGGCCTGGCGCCGACGGCGGCGCTGGGGGTCATGGCCTGACGGGTGTGACGTCCGGGGCGTGCCGGGCGGGGGCGAGGTCTCACCGGTGGACCGGGGAGCTCTGAACCTCCCGGGCAAGGCATCGCCTGTCGCTGGTGCCCACCCCGGCGGACGGCGTTCGGCCGCCGTCAGCGGGGTACCTGGGGACATGAGCGACTACGACCCCGACGACCAGGTCAACCTCCACGGGTTCACCGGCAGCATGGCTGTCTACACCGTCGCCTGCGGCGCCCTGGTCGCGCTGGCCCGTGGCGGCGCCGCCGACCGGCTGCCCGAGCGGTTCGAGGCCGTCGACCTGGTGCTCGGCGGCGTGGCGACCCACAAGTTCACCCGGCTGCTGTCCAAGGGCGCCGTGACCAGCCCCGTGCGCGCCCCGTTCACCACCTTCGAGGGTCCGGCCGGGTCCTCCGAGCACGACGAGACCCCGCGCGACGGCTCCGGCGTGCGCCACACGATCGGCGAGCTGCTCACCTGCCCGTTCTGCCTGGGCGTCTGGGTCGGCACGGCGTACGTCGCCGCGCTGGCGTTCGCGCCACGGGCGGCCCGCGCCTGGGCCGCGCTGGGCACCGTCACGGCCGCGGCCGACTTCCTCCAGCACGGGTACGCGCGGGTCCGCACCGACTAGCGCGTCCACCCACGCACGAGGCCCGCGCCCACACGAGGACGCGCGCGGGTACCGCCCCTCCGGGTGATTTTTCATCTTCGCGTAACCTGCCGTTCGAGACCTGGTACGCGAGGTGCCCGGTGGGCTCGCTGGAGGACCCTGATCGTGGCGACCGAGTGTGGTGCGTGCGGGTGACCGCCACGCTCGAACCAGGACGGCAGCGGGAGCAGCCGGTCACCAGGCCGGCGGCGCGCTGGGTCGCGGTCGGCGCCTGGGTGGTGGCGTTCCTCGCCTGGTCGTCCCGCTTCGGGATCCCGGCCGACGCCTGGTCCTGGCTCGCCACCCTGTGGCTGCTGACCATCGCCTGGAACGTGGAGGCCCCGTGGCGCCACCACCTCCGGTTCCTCCGGGACTGGTCGGTGCCGGCCCTGCTGCTCGCGATCTACTTCTACAGCCGCGGGTTCATCGACGAGTTCGACGTCGACGTCCACTGGACGATGCCGGTCGACGTCGACCGGTGGCTGTTCGGCGGCGAGCTGCCGACCACGACCCTCCAGCAGGCCTGGTGCGGCGACCCGTGCCGCTGGGACGGGCCGGCGCGCTGGTACGACGTCGTGCTCGCCGTCGTCTACGCCACCCACTTCATCGTGGGCCTGACCCTGGCGGTGGTGCTGTGGGCGCGCAACCGCGCCGAGTGGCTGGTGTGGATGCGCCGCTACATCGGCCTCAACTTCGCCGGGCTCGTCATCTACATCGCCTACCCGATGGCGCCGCCGTGGCTGGCCTCCGACAAGGGCTACGTCGAGGAGCTGCCGCGGCTCACGGGGCGGGGATGGTCCGAGCTCGGTGTCGAGCGGGTCAACGTGCTGCTCAACGGCGTCGGCAACCCGGTCGCGGCGATGCCCTCCCTGCACGCCGGCACCGCGTTCCTGGTGGCGATGTACGGGATCTGGCGGCTCCGCTCGCAGTGGCGCTGGGTGCTGCTCGTCTACCCGCTGACCATGTGCGTCGGCCTGGTCTACTTCGCCGAGCACTACGTGATCGACGAGATCGCCGGCGCCGCGCTCGCCGGGGCGGTGATGCTGGTCGCCGCGGCCTGGGAGCGGCGACGTCCCGGCCCCGCGGCCGACGAGGCGATCGAGCCGGCCAGGGAGACCGTGGACGCTGGCGACCGCGGCGAGACGCACGGGCCCAGGGCCGACGCTCCCTAGTCCGGGCGCTGGTCCGGCGGCGGCTCGGCCGGTCGGACGGCGGCGGCGTTCGCCCGCCGGGTGCGCCACGCCTTCTTGGCCGCACGGCTGCGACGCCGGCGGGCCCGCTCGGCCTCGAGCAGCCGCAGCTCGAGCGCGCGCTCCCGGCGCCTGACCGCGTTGTCGGCCCGGCGCCGCTCGGCCTCGAGCACCGCCTCGGAGCGGACCGGCCAGTGGTAGGGCAGGTCGTCGGGCACGTCGGGGAAGAGCGGCCGGTAGTGGTCGGGCTCCTTGCGCACCAGCGACGACCGGTGGCTGAGGTGGACGGCGTCGTCGCCGAGCCAGCCGGGCAGGGCGCCGGCGGCCGCGAGCTCGGCCTGCGTGCGCAGCGTGGTCACCCCCGCCTCGGCCAGGTCGGCCGCGATGGTCGCGGCGCACGTGTCGCCGTAGCCGCGCTCGGTCCACGCGGCGCAGCAGACCAGGCCGTAGCGGCCCAGCGCCTCCTCGTGGCCCTTCCACATCAGCACCGCGGGGTGGTGGGCCCAGCCGTAGCCCGGCCGGGTCAGGGCGCGCACCACCTGGATCGTCTCGACCCGCTGCTTGCCCAACCGCGAGGTGTCCAGGACGCGCGCCGAGCGCTCGAAGTCGGGGTAGGGCAGGAAGGTCTGCACCTCGTCGCCCGCTAGGCGAGCTCTTGGAGCACGGCCGGCACCTGCGCCGGAAGCTCGCGCGCCAGGTAGCCGAGCGTGCCGATCGAGGCGGCCAACCGCTCCCCGCACCGCGCGTGGACGTACGCCGCCCACACCGCCGCCTGCGCCGGGTCGGCCCCCCGCGCGAGCAGCCCGGCCAGCACGCCGGCCTGCACGTCGCCGGACCCCGACGCCGCCAGACCGGGGCCACCGCCCTCGACCACCCACACGTCGCCGTCGGGCGTGACCACGTGCTTCACGGTGCCGCCGCAGAGCACGACGACGTGGCTCCGGGCCGCGACCCGGGTCGCCACGCCGACCGGGTCGTCGGCCACCTCGTCCGCCGACACGTGGGCGGTGTGGGCGAGCTCGGTGGGGTTCACGGTGAGCACCGCGCGCCCGTCCAGGTGGTGCAGGCCCTCCGGCCGCTCGGTGAGGTACGCCGACCCGAGCGCGTCGAGCACCACCGTCGCGTCGTACCCGGGCAGGACCCGGTCGAGCAGGTCGACGGCGTGCTCGGGGTCGACGAACCCGGTCCCGGCGAGCAGCACGTCGAACGACGCGGCGTGCTCGGCGGTGGTGGGCGCGGCCTCGGCGTCGATGTTGCCGGCGTCGTCGGTGCCCAGCGGCACCATCCCGGCCTCGGGCATCAGCGAGGCGAGCCCGGACACGACCGTCTCCACGGTGGCCAGCGAGACCTTGCCGGCACCGGCGCGCAGCGACGCCTCGCCGGCCAGCCGGACCGCGCCGGGGGAGCGCTCCGACCCGCCCAGCACGAGCAGCCGACCGCTGCCGTCCTTGTCGCTGCCGGGTCCGGGCAGCGGCCAGTCGCGCAGCAGGGCCGGGGTGACGACCCGTGGCCCAGCCGACCCAGCCGACCCAGCCGACCCAGCCGACTCAGCCGACATGGTCGCCGCGCCCGCCCTGGGGCGCCTCGTGGGTCGTGTCGACGTCGAGCCGGTCGACCGCCGTGGTGTCGGCGAACCTCTCCAGCTCGAGGTAGGCGCCCGAGCGCCGGAAGGTGGTGACCGAGGCGTTCGGGATCCGCACCCGCTTGTCGAGGTCGAGGACGTCGCTCTCCTCGAGCCCCTCGAGGACGTAGCGGAAGGTCATGATCACCGCCTGGTGGCTGAACAGCCACACCCGCTCGCCGTCGTGCCCGTACCGCAGGTCGTGCAGGAACCCGCGCACGCGCTGGGCGACGTCGGCCCAGCTCTCCCCGCACGGCGGCTGGTAGTAGAACTTCCCGAGCCGTTCCCGGCGGGCGGCCTCCTCGGGGTGCCGGGCCCGGATGCCGGTGCCGGTGAGCCCGTCGAGGACGCCGAGGTCGCGCTCGCGCAGCCGCTCGTCGTGGTCGACCGCGAGGTCGAGGTCGTCGAGGGCCAGCGCCGCGGTCTCGGCGGCGCGGCGGTACGGCGAGGCCACCACGACCGTGGGCAGGTCCGGCGCCCCGTCACCGTCGCGGTCGGTCAGCCACCGCGCGACGGCTCGCGCCTGGTCGCGGCCGGTGTCCGAGAGCTGCACGTCGGCGTCCCGCTCGTGCAGGTCGAGCTCCTCGGCCCCGGCGTCGCGTGCCGCCGTGTCGGCCTGGTTGCCCATGCTCTCCCCGTGCCGCACGAGCACCAGCTCGGCCGGTCCGGCGTCCCACCTCGGTCGCATCCCGTCTCCTCACGTGTGTCGCGGGGCGGTACCCCGGGGGCCGGCGACGATGCAGGACCCGGGGCACTGCTCTGGGTCCCTGGTCTACCAGCACCGGGCCGGCGGCCGGTCCACGGTCGGCTAGCGTCGCAGGATGAGCGCCGTCGAGCTGGAGGCCTGTCCCAAGCGGATGACGTTCGGCCCCTGCGGCGGTGTGCGCGACGACGGCGGCTGCGAGATGGTGCCGCACCCGTGCCCGTTCGCCCGCCGCGACGCCGTCGTGCCGTGGGACGGGCCGGTCGTCCCCGGCCGCACCGACCCGCCGCCCTCGCTGCTGCTCGCCGCCCTGGCGGCCGGTCGAGCCGTGCTCACCGACCTGTCGCTCCCGCCGTACGACGCCGGCGCGCTGCCCGGGCTGGTCGGCGCGATGGCCGGTTCCTGCGACGCGCTCCTGGTCGGCGAGCACCAGAACCGTCCGGACTACCCGCCGACCCTGATGGCCCGCCTGGTCCGGGACGCCGGTGGCGTGCCGTGGGTGACGCTGGCGTGCCGCGACCGCAACCGCCTGGTCCTCGAGCAGGAGCTGGCCGGGCTCGGGCACGCCGGGGTCGACGGCGTGCTGTGCGTGACCGGCGACGGCAGCGCCCCCGGCGTGCGGCCGGGCATCACCCAGGTCTTCGACCTCGACGGCACCCAGCTGGCGGCCCTGGCCGCCGAGCGCGGCCACACGGTCGCGGTGCCCGAGTCGCCCGACGCGGTCCCGCAGGCCCTGCGCCCGGCCCGGCTGGTGCAGAAGCAGCGGGCGGGGGCCCACGTCGCGGTCCTCAACCACGTGGGGGAGCCGTCGCGGGTGGCGGCGTTCGTGGGCCGGGCGCGCGCCGAGGGACTCACGATCCCGGTGGTCGCCGGCGTCACGGTCTACACCGACGAGACCTCGGCGCGGGCGCTGCAGCGGTTCCCGGGGCTGCACCTCGACGATGCGCGGGTCGAGCGGGTACTGGCTGCCCGGGACGTGCGCGCGGCCGGGATCGAGGCGGCCGTCGAGGAGGCCCGCGAGCTGCTGGCGATCGACGGGGTGGCGGGTGTGAACCTGTCGGGGCGTGGCGGCTCCGGCAGCGAGGCCGACGGGGCCGAGGTCAAGGCCGAGGTGGGACACCGGATCAGGGAGGCGGCGTAGATGACGACGAGTGACGAGGCCATGGTCGAGGAGTTCGACACGGTGGCGGCGTGGACCGCCGACGCGGTGGTCGAGCTCGGCGACGACCACGCCCTGCCCGCGGCCTGCCGTGGCAGCGGCAGCCCGGCCGCACTGGAGTGGCTGATGACCCGGCTCGACCTGCGGCCCGGCAGCCGCCTGCTCGACAGCGGCGCCGGCGTCGGCGGACCCGCCGCGCAGGCGGCCCGCACCCACGAGGTGCTCCCCACGCTCGTCGAGCCGATGGAGGGGGCCTGCCGGGCCGCCGCCCGGCTCTTCGGTCTCCCCGTCGTGGTGGGTGACGGCGCCGCGCTGCCGGTCCCCGACGCGTCGTACGACGCCGCCTGGTCGCTCGGCGTGCTCTGCACGGTCGAGGACAAGGAGCGCCACCTCACCGAGCTCGCGCGCGTCGTCGGCCCCGGGGGAGCGGTGGGGCTGCTGGTCTTCGTCCGGACCGTCGACGACCTGCCCGACCAGCCCGAGGGCAACTCGTTCCCCGACCGCGCCGAGCTCGGCGAGCACCTGCGCCGCAGCGGTCTCGAGGTCATCGACGAGGCCCTCGTCGACGACCTCCCGCCCACCCCCGACGACTGGGTGCGGGCCGCCGCCGAGGTCGACGACGTCATCGAGCGCGACCACGGCGACGAGGAGGGCTACCAGGTCGCCCAGCGCCAGTCGAAGCAGATCGGGCGCCTGCTCTCCGACGGCCTCGTCGTCGGCACCCTGCTCGCCGGCCGCGTGCGCTGACCCCTCGGCGTACGACGGCCGGTCGCCGACGGTGCGTCGTACGACGGCCGACACTCACGGTGGTTGAGGAGGTTGCGCTAGCAACCGTCTCGAAACCACCCAAGGATGCGCACCTCGGGGTCTCGACTCGGGCTCGCTGGCGCTAGCCGCGGGGACGAAGTCTCCGCGAGTCGAGACCCCCGCAGGATGTGCACCTCGCCGGGTCTCGACTCGGGCTCGCTGGCGCTCGCCCGGCTCGACCAGCGTCAGTCGCCGACGGGTGCGTCGTACGACGCCCGATCACCACGGTGGTTGAGGAGGTTGCGCTAGCAACCGTCTCGAAACCACCTGAGGTGGGCGCATCTCGCCGGGTCTCGACTCGGGCTCGCTGGCGCTCGCCCGGCTCGACCAGCGTGGGGGGGTCTCGAGACGGGCCTGGCGGCCCTCCTCGACCAGCGTGGGTCACCGATGCTGCGGCGTACGACGGCCGATCACCGACGGTGGCCGAGCCGAAACCACCCAAGGATGCGCACCCCGCCGGGTCTCGGCTCGGCCAGCGTCCTCAGAGCGAGGCGACGCGGGGGGCGACCTCGGTGCCGAGGAGCTCGATGCCGCGCAGCAGGTCGTCGTGGGCCAGGCGGGGGTTGGTCATCTGCAGCGAGATGCGGTCGACGCCGCCGAGCTGGTCGGCGACGCGGCCGAGCTTGGCCACGATGCCGTCGGGGTCGCCGAGGAAGAACGCGCCGTCGGGGCCGCTGGTGGCGTCGAACTGGGGCCGGCTGGGCGGCGGGAAGCCGCGCTCGCGGGAGACCGTCGTGAACATCTCGTGCCAGCCGGGGTAGATCGTGTCGGCGGCCTGCTGGCGGCTGTCGCCGACGTAGCCGAACACGTGCAGCCCGACCTGCAGGGTCTCCGGGGCGTGCCCCGCCTCGGCGCCGGCCCGGCGGTAGAGGTCGACCAGCGGCGCGAAGCGCCGCGGCTCGCCGCCGATGATGGCGACCATCAGCGGCAGGCCGAGCAGTCCGGCGCGGACGAACGACTCGGGCGTGCCGCCCACGCCGACCCAGATCGGCAGCGGGTCCTGGACCGGACGGGGGTAGATGCCCTGCCCGGTCAGCGGGGGGCGGTGCTGCCCGGACCAGGTGACGTGCGGGGACTCGCGGAGCTTCAGCAGCAGGTCGAGCTTCTCGGCGAACAGCGAGTCGTAGTCGCGCAGGTCGAGGCCGAACAGCGGGAACGCCTCGGTGAAGGACCCGCGCCCCACCACCAGGTCGATCCGCCCGCCGGAGATCAGGTCGAGGGTCGCGAACTGCTGGAAGACGCGCACCGGGTCGTTGGCGCTCAGCACCGCCACGGCGCTGCCGAGGCGGATGCGCGACGTCCGGGCCGCCGCCGCGGCGAGGATGACCGGGGGAGCGGAGTCGTAGTACTCCTCGCGGTGGTGCTCACCGATGCCGAACGAGTAGAGCCCCGAGCGGTCCGCGAGCTCGATCTCCTCGAGCAGGTGGGCCATCCGTTCGGCGGGGCCGACGACGTGGCCGGTGGCCGGGTCGGTGACCCGGGAGACGAAGCTGTCGATGCCGACGTGCACCGGTGACCTCCTGGTCGTTGTGGGTGGCGGGACAACGCACGCCGGACCCCGGCCATTCCACGGACGCCCCCACCGTGCCGGCCGTCACTCCCGGGGCACGAGGGCGAGCGCGGCTCGGGGGTTGGCGCGGTAGCGGAGGATCAGCTCGCCGGTCGCGGCGTCGATCCGTTCGTGCAGGGCGCGGCGGTAGGCGCTGAGCGTGGCCTCGGTCGCGCAGAGGCGCTCGACGAGGCGGGCGATCTCGTCGACGTCGTCGGGGTGGGCGGCCCACGCCTCGCAGAGCTCGCCGAGGTCGGGCAGGTCGGGCAGCTGGTCGGGCGCCGGCACGCGCATCAGCGCGCGCCGGGACCGGCCGGAGCCGGTGTCCCCGAGGACGCGGACGAGGTCGTCCAGGCTCAGGGCGCCCCCGAGCGCGGCCTGGGCCTCGAGCAGGTCGACCCGCGCGTGGATCAGGCGCCGCCAGTAGGACACCCGTTCCTCCTCCGTGCTGAGGGCGGCGCGGTAGGCCCGGAGCCCGTCGAGGTCGAGTCGCGCGAGCTCGGGGGCCGGTACGGCGTGCCGCACCGTCGGTCGGCGCCGGGTGGGTGGTTCACCACTCATGGGGGGTCCTCGTCCGACGGCCGGAGCGGCCGCGCAGCAGGTGGGAGGGAGAGTCGTCGGGGCCCCCGCGACGCGCTCACCTGATCCTTCGGTACCCCGGAGCCTACGCTTGAGAGGCCTGCCGGTCCGGCCGCGACCGTGACCCGGTGCCCCACCGCTCGTTGTCCCTGACGAGGCGAGAGCCTTGCAGTGCGAGCGAGGGACCCCCCATGGAGACGTCAGAGCCGGTCCAGGCCATGTGGCGCGAGTACCAGGACAGCGGTGATCGCGCGACCCGCGACCGCCTGGTGGTCCACTACTCGCCGCTCGTGACCCAGGTCGCCGGCCGGGTGCGCGCCGGTCTGCCCGCCTGGGTGGAGCACGACGACCTCGTCTCCGACGGGGTGATGGGGCTCCTGGGCGCGATGGAGCTCTTCGACCCCGAGCGCGGTCTGCAGTTCCAGACCTTTGCCGCCCCGCGGATCCGCGGGGCGATGCTCGACGCCCTCCGCGCGGCCGACTGGGTGCCGCGCCAGGTCCGCGAGCAGCTGCGCGACATCGCGACGGCGACGGCCACGCTGGAGCACCGGCTGCAGGGTCGACCCGACGAGGCCGAGATCGCCGAGGAGCTCGAGATCTCCGAGCACGAGCTCGGCCGGCGCCGGAGCCACGGATCCCAGGCCGCCCTGAGCGGCGTCGGTCCGGGGGACCTGGCCGACGAGGTCCCGTCGCCCACGACCGACGGGGTGCCCGGTGGTCCCTGCGTGCTGCCGGACGGCTTGGTCGCCGCGATCGGGGAACTGCCCGAGCGCGACCAGGTCGTGATCGCGCTCTACTACTGGGAGCACCTGTCCCTGGCCGAGATCGGCCAGGTCCTCGAGGTCAGCGACGTGCGCATCGGCCAGCTGCTGGACCGAGCCAGGCGCGTGCTGCGGGGCCTCGTCGCCTGACGGCACACGCCCCGGGGGACCGGTCGCCGGGCTCAGGAGACGGGCAGCACGGTGGCGGTCGGACGGGCCGCGAGCAGCGTCCCCATGTCCGCGGCAGACATCGGCCGGGCGAAGTAGTACCCCTGGGCGGAGCCGCACCCGATCTCGTTCAACCGGTCGACCTGGCGCTGCGTCTGCGTGCCCTCGGCCACGACCCCCAGGCCCAGCTCGTGGGCGAGGTTGGTCACGGCCCGCACGATGGCGACGGCGGCGCTGTCGATCGTCATCCTCTCGACGAAGCTGCGGTCGATCTTGACGACGTCGACGGGGAAGCGGTGGAGGTGGGTGAGCGAGCTGTAGCCCGTCCCGAAGTCGTCCAGGGCGACCCCGAGCCCGAGCCCCTTGAGCGACTGCAGCACGACGAGCGCCCGCTGCCCGTCCTGGATCAGGATGCTCTCGGTGATCTCGACGACGAGGGTGGCCGGGTCGACACCGAGGTCCGACAGCGTCCCCTGGATCGTCCGCACCAGGGAGGGGTTGAGCAGCTGCACCGTCGAGACGTTCACGCCCAGCTTCAGCGGGCCCGCGCCCTCGGCCCGGGGCCAGCCGGCGCGGTCCTCGCAGCCGCGCCGGATGACCCAGTCGCCCAGGTCGTCGATGAACCCGGCCCGCTCGGCGAGGGCCACGGTCCGCGGAGCCGGGATCTGTCCTCGGGCGGGGTGGTCCCAGCGCAGCAGCGCCTCCACGCCGACGACTCGGCCGTCGGTGGTGCGGACGACCGGCTGGTAGGCCAGGTGCAGCGCCTGCTCGGCCAACGCGGCGCGCAGGTCGTCGGTCAGGTCGTCGGTCCGCCGTACCCCGCGGCGCGCCCGCTCGGTCCTGCCCGCGTCCGGGTCCGGGTCCGGCGCGTTGCGGTAGCGCTTGGACCGGTACATCGCGCTGTCGGCGTCGCGGATGAGCTCGGCGGTGATCGCCTGGCCGGGGCCGGAGTAGGCGACCCCGACGCTGGCCGTGATGGAGACGTCCCCGTGGGGCAGCGGGAACGGACGGGCGAACGCCCGGTCGATGCGGACGACGAGCTCCTCCACGTCGTCCTCGGCCGCCAGGTCCTCGCACAGGACGAGGAACTCGTCGCCGCCGAGCCGCGACAGCGTGTCGCCAGGCCGGACCAGCGCCCGCAGTCGCGCCGCGACCGCGATCAGCAGCTGGTCGCCGACCTCGTGCCCGAAGGTGTCGTTGACCTGCTTGAAGTTGTCGAGGTCGGCGAACAGCACCGCCGCGACCGTCTGGGCCCGTTGAGCCCGGTGCCCCGCGTGCGTCATCCGCTCGATCATCAGCAGCCGGTTGGGCAGGCCGGTGAGCGGGTCGTGCAGCGAGCTCTCGCGGAACAGCTCGGCACTCATCCGACCCTCCTCGCGGGCGGTGGCGATGAGCACGTACGACGCTGCGACGTCGGCCAGCGTCTGCGCCGACACGAGGTCGCGCTCGCTGAGCGGCCCCGGGGTCTCGCGGTAGAGGTCGAGCGCGCCCAGCCGCCCCGAGCTGTGCTGCAACGGAGCACTGAAGACGGCCCGCAGACCCTGCTCGAGGGCGGCGGTCGCGAACCCGGGGAACCTGGTCTCCTGCCGGAGGTCGGGGGACTTCACGAGCAGACCGGTCTCGAAGGCCTCCATGCAGGGACCGTCACCCAGCCTGCTCTGCAGGCGCACGTAGTCGAGGGCCGCCTGGTCGGAGGCGGCCACGTAGCGCGGCGGCCCACCGGGGGTGATCAGCGAGACGCCCGCGGCGGAGACGGGCAGTGCCTCGACGATCCGCGTCACCAGGTGGTCGAGGATCTCCTGGATCGAGAAGTCCGTGAGCAGGGTGCGGGCGAACTCGCTCAGCACGACGGCGAGCGGGTCGGCCGCCTCGCCGAGCCGCTCCTCGGGAGGGTCGTGCGCTGCGAGCATCCCCATCTGTCGAGACTCCCCGGCCTGGCTCGGTGATCGTCGAGGGGGTCGGGGTCCGGGACGCCTCGTGGGTGACCAATTTAACACTCGGCGCCGGCGGTGACCTGGAGATCGGGTAGGTGAGTGCCGACGGCCGGCGGACACCCCCGACGCCTCGGGCTACCCCGCGAGGGGCAGGTCGACGACCACCCGGGTGCCCCGACCGGGTGCCGAGACGATCGAGATGTCGCCGCGGTGGACGCGCACGATCGACGAGGCGATGCTCAGCCCCAACCCGGTGCCCTGGATCGCTCGGTCGGTGGCGGTGGTGGAGCGGAAGAACCTCCGGAACAGGCGGGGCTGCTCGTGCTCGGGGATGCCGATGCCGTCGTCGCTCACGGTGAGCCGGGCCCGGGACCCCTCGACGGACAGGGCGCACTCCACGGTGCCGCCGTCCTCGGTGAACTTGACCGCGTTGCTCATCAGGTTGCACACCACCTGCTCGAGCTGGCCGGCGTCCCCCGTGACGACGGCAGGGGTCGCGAGCACGGGGAAGCGGGCGGTGAGCCGCCGTCCGTCGATCAGGGGTTGCAGGGTGCGGCGGGCCGAGGCGATCACGTCCCTGAGGTCGAGTGCCGACGAGCCGGACCGCAGCTCGCCCGCGTCGATGGTGGAGACCGTGAGGAGGTCGTCGACGAGCGCGAGCAGGCGGCCGCCGTTGCGTTCCATGGCGTCGGTCAGCCTCCGCTGCTGCACGGTCAGCGGACCGGCGGCCTCGTCCTGGAGGAGCTCGACGGATCCCAGGATGCTGGTGAGCGGGGTCCGGAGCTCGTGGCTCACGGTGGCGACGAGGTCGTCCTTGATCCGGTCCAGCTCGCGGAGGCGGTCGGCGGCCTCCGCCTCCCTGGTCAGCCTGGAGACCAGGAGGTCCTTGATCCGACGCTGCTCGGTCACCTCAGCCCCGACGAGCAGGTAGCCGGCGTCGCCGCCCAGGGCGTCCAGCACCGGGGTCACCGTCATCTCGGCGATGAGCCAGCTGCCATCGGCTCCCGTGACCGTCCAGTCGCACGACCGTCCCAGGTCGTCGTCGGACGGCCCGTGCTCGAGCTGGCACCCGTCCGTTCGGCGGTCGTCCCGCCCGCCATCCGCAGGCGGGGCGCAGCGCCGGTCCTGGGACGTGATCTCCACCCCCAGGTTCCGCGAGTGGTCGGGCCGGGACCGGCGGGCGATCTGCGCGCTCAGCTCCCCGGTGCCGAACGCCGCGGCCGGGAGCCAACGGCCGACCAGGTCGAGGTGGGTCGCGCCGAGCACCTGCTCCGCACCGGAGCTGCAGAACGTGATGCGTCCGCCCTGGTCGGTGCCGATCAGGACGATGGACGTCGCCGCGTGCATCAGCTGCCCGAAGACGCCGCTCGTCGCGCGCCCCGAGGTGACGTCGACGCCGGTCAGCACGATGTGGGTGCGCTCGCCGGCGGGATCGGTCAGGAACGTGCACGACCACACGACGCGGTAGTGCGCCCCGGTCTCGCTGACGGTGGTCGCCTCGTACGTCAGGGGCAGGCCCTCGACCCGGCCGCCAGCGAAGAAGCCGGCGACCGACGCGCGGTCGTCGGGGGAGCAGAACGCCCACAGGGACCGGCCGACGACCTCGGCACGAGGCAGGCCGATGACGGTCTCCGCGGCGGTGTTGAGCGCCACCACGGTGCCCGTGCCGACCTCGGCGACGATGATGAGGCTGTCCGTGGCGTCGAGCGTCGCGGTGGCCAGGTCGGGCTGCGCGGACGACGTCGTACGACGCCCCGGGTCGCGCCCGAGGGACCGGGTTCCGCCCGCTAGAGGGCGCGTGCCAGATCGGGTCAAGGGGATCCTCACCACCGGGTCGCGCATCTTGGGGGACACGTGGTTCGTCGGTCGCGAGGGGTCGTGACTTGAGCCGGGGGCGGCCGGTCGGCGCCTCAAGGCGTCCCTCCCGGAGCCGATACCAGGGATGGAGGGTCCTGGCTCGGGCTGGATCCCGCCGCTCCGCCGCTCCGGCGGCACCGGCACGCCGGCGGCTCCGGGAGGCCGTCAGGTGGACACCCGGCGACAAGTAGGGACCTTGGTCCCTTCATCGGGGTCCGCGAACCTCCGATGTTCCTGGTGAGCGAGAACGCAGACCTCCCCGGTCACGCGCTCCAACCCGAGAGAAGTGACGCCATGTCCGCAGTGTCCCCCCACACCTCCACCAAGCGCCGAGGAGCCGGACTCGCGGCCCGCGGGCTCGCCGCGGCTGCGCTGGCCGCGTCGGTCCTCGCGGTCTCCGCCGGGTCGGCCTCGGCCGCTCCCGATGGCGACACCGAGGCGAACGCGGAGGTCTCGGCGGGCATCACGCTCACCGACCTCACGCCGGCGTTCACCCTGGCCGGCACGCCCGGCCAGACGGTGAGCACCAGCACGCCGGTGACCTACAACGTCGAGACCAACAACCTCACGGGCTACACGGTCACCGTCCAGTCGGCCACCGCGACGATGGCGCCGACCACGCCGGGCAACACCGACTCCATCCCGATCGGTGACCTCACCGTCCGGGAGTCCGGCAGCGGCACCTTCACCCCGCTCACTGCGACCGGCGGCACCCCCGTCCTCGTGCACACCCAGGCCGGCCGCTCTGCCAACGGCGGCGACCAGCTCAGCACGGACTTCCGGATGCGGATGCCCACGGTCAACGCCGACACCTACAGCGCGACGCTGAACTACCTCGCGTCGACCCCGCTCTAGAGAGAACAGGACACCAACACATGACGAAGGCAGCCAGGACCGTGACCGCGTGCGTGGCCATGGGCCTGGCTGTCCTCGTCCCGTCGTCGAGCGCAGCCGATCCCGCGCCCGAACCCGGGTTCTCGTTGGCGATCAGCCCCGCCCGCCTCGTCGTGGGGCAGGCGGCCGTCGGCGAGACGCAGGAGATCCAGGTCATCAACGGCGGGACCGCACCGATGCAGGTGACGGTGGAGAAGCAGAACTTCGTCGCCGACCGGGACGGAACGCTGACGTTCCAGGAGACCGCGCCGTACTCGGCCTCCGCCTGGGTGACGATCTCGCCGACCACGTTCGAGGTGCCCGCCGGCGAGACGCAGGTCGTCTCGGCCACCATCGACGTCCCCGCCGACCCCGAGCCGGGCGACCACCACCTCGGGTTGGTCTTCCTCGTGCCGGCCGGCGAGAGCGAGGCCAACGTGAGCGTCAACCGCGGCATCGCCTCGCCCGTGTTCATCACGGTGCCGGGCGCCGTCGACAGCTCAGCGGACGTGGCCGGACTGGACATCCCGGGGTTCGTCACGGGTGGGACGGTCGACGTCACCGCGACGGTCGAGGACACCGGCACCGTGCACCGCGACTTCCGCGGGGAGACGCCGCTGCTCGTCAGCGCTGCCGGCACCGCCGCGCCCTTCCCCGACTTCACCGTGATGCGTGGTGGGACCCGGGAGATCACCACCACGTGGGACCCGCCGCTGATGTGTGTGTGCCACCCGACCGTGACCATCGTCAACGACGACGGCACCACCTCGACGATGTCCGTGCGCGTCGTCGTCTTCCCGATCTGGTGGGCGCTCGCCCTCCTCGGGGCCCTGCTGCTGGCGGTGGCGGTCCACCGCCTCGCGCGGCGGCGGTACCGGAAGAACGTGCTCGAGGCAGCCGCCGCGCTGAGCCCGCCCGCCGGTGTCGCCGGTGGGTAGGCGCGCCCGACATCCCCGGCCGCCGCCCCGTCGGCGCGTCGCGCTGGTCGTCGGTGCGCTCGTCGGCGCCCTGGTCGCGGTCGTGGTGCCCCCGCCCCCGCCCGCGGCCGCGGCCGGCACCGTGCTCTTCCAGAACTCCTTCGCCAACAACACCGTCAACGGCACCGGCTCGGTCTCCGTGCCCACCCCGACGGCAGGCACGAACGCCGCCTGCCTGACCGCGAGCGGCAACGCCGGGACGGGACCACTGCTGAGCTGTCCGGGGACCACCGACGGCGCCGGCACCGGCAAGCTCCGCCTGACCAGCTCCAGCGGCAGCCAGATCGGTGGCGTCGTCGGCACGGCGAGCATCCCGACCTCGAGCGGACTCGACGTCACCTTCAACTCCTACCAGTGGGGAGGCGGCGGCGCGGACGGCCTCGCGTTCATGCTGGCCGCCGTCGACCCGGCCCACCCGGCCCCGCCGACCACCATCGGATCCGGTGGCGGATCGCTCGGGTACTCGCCCTCCGGCTCGATCGCCGGTCTCCCGAACGCTTACCTGGGTGTGGGGTTCGACGTCTACGGCAACTTCAGCGCTCCCGGGTGGCAGGGGTCCGGCTGCGCGAGCGTCCCCAACATCACCGCCTCCGTCCCGGGCGCGGTCGTCGTGCGCGGACCGGGCAACGGGACGGTCGGCTACTGCGGACGGACCACGACGTACAACGGCACGACGACGTCGAAGGTCAACCTGCGCGCGTCGACCAGGGCTGCGTCGCAGGTTCCCGCGCAGGTGCTGATCAACCCGACCGTGGCCGCGTTCACCTCCGACACCGGCGTCAGCGTGGCGGCGGGCACCTACAAGGTGGTCCTCACCCCGGTCGGGCAGGCGGCCCGGACCCTGACCGGCGCCCTCCCGGCGGTCACCGCCGGCCTCTACCCCTCCTCGACGTGGCTCAACGCCAACGGCGTTCCCAAGCAGCTCGCGTTCGGCTTCGTCGGCTCCACCGGCGGGATCACCGATGCCCACGAGGTCTCCGACGTCAAGGTGACGACGTTCAGCCCGGTGCCCCAGATCACGGTGGCCACCACCAGCTACAGCGCCGCCGCACCGGCGCCCGGGGACCCCGTCAACTACAGCGTGGCGACGGGCGTCGTGGCCGGTGGTGCCCCCGTGACCGGTGCGATCTCGGTGGCCCAGACGGTACCTGCCGGGATGGTTCCCTCGGTCGCCTACGGCAGCGGCTGGGTGTGCCAGGCGCCCGTCGGGCGCACGGTGACCTGCACGACCAGCGCCACGTCCTTCGCGGCCGGGACGAACCTGCCGGCCATCACGGTCGTCGGCGTCGTCACCGGGGCGTCGATGACGGCGTCGACGATCCAGAACGGGTCGCCCACGCACGCGACGTCGACCGACGGCGCAGCCGCCACGGACCTCGTCACCTCCGCCGGGACCCCGTCCAGTGCGACCACCGGGATCTCGGTGTCCCCGACGATCGGGCCGGTCGCCGGCGGCGGGGTCGTCGACGTCGACCTCAGCACGGCGATCGCACCCACCGCGATCATGATCGGCACCGTGGCCGAGCAGCAGGCCGGCACCTCGGTGGTGCTGGTGCCGTGCGCCTCCGGCCAGACGACGGGGTGCTTCACCTTCGGCACCACCTGGTACGGGGCCCAGTTCGTCAGCATCCCGTCGATGCCGGGACGCACCGCCGCCGCCACCACCAGGGTGACGGTGGTCGGTCGCGGGGCGGCCGGCTGGGACACCTACGTCTACGCCGACCGGCCGGCCACGCCGGCAGCGCCGACGGCGACCGCCGGGATCAACACCGTCGCCCTGTCCTGGACCGCACCGGCCGCCCACGAGAGCCCCATCACCCAGTACGTCGTCACCCCCTACCTCAACGGCGTCGCCCAGCCGACACGGACCGTCGCGCCGAGCGCGACGAGCACCACGTTCACCGGCCTCGCCGCCGGTGGGTCGTGGACCTACACCGTCGCCGCGGTCAACGCCTACGGCACCTCGGCGCCGAGCGCGAGGTCGAGCCCCGTGGTCCCCTACGCGCTGCCCGGCGCCCCCACGGTGACCGCCGTGTCGGCACGCAACTCCGCCGTCCTGATGACGTGGACCGAGCCCGCCAGCAATGGCAGCGCGATCACCGGCTACGTCGTCACGCCGTACCTCGGGGACGTGGCGCAGCCGACCCGGACCTTCGGGCCCGGCACCACCCAGACCGTCACCGGCCTCACCCCCGGCACGGCGTACACCTTCACGGTCGCCGCGACCAACGCGGCCGGCACCGGTCCTGCCTCCGCCAGGACCGGTGCGGTCACCCCGAACTCCTCGCCGAGCCTCGGCTTCGCCGCGCCTCCCGCCGGCCAGGTCGCGGTGCCGTACAGCCACCAGCTCACCGTCACCAACGGCACCGCGCCGTTCACCTGGTCGGTGTCGTCGGGCGCGCTGCCGGCCGGGCTGACCCTGAACCCCTCCACCGGGGTGCTCAGCGGCACGCCCACGGCCGGCGGGTCCTCGACGTTCGTCGTCCGGGTCGTCGACGCCGCCGGGGAGAGCGCCACCAGGTCGGTCACCCTGGTGATCGCCGCGGCTCCCGTCGTCACGTTCGCGCCGGCGGGGGGCCAGGTCGACGTCGCCTACAGCCAGCAGCCGACCGTGTCCGGCGGTACGGCGCCGTTCGGCTGGACCCTCCGGTCCGGCAGCCTGCCCCCGGGGCTCACCATCAACGGCTCCACCGGCCTCGTCAGCGGCACGCCGACCACCGCCGGCAGCTACAGCTTCACGATCGGCGCCACGGACTCGTTCGGCCAGCTCGCGACCCGGACGGTCACGGTCGCGATCACGGCCCGGCCTGCCTTCGCCGCCGGCGCCCCGCCGGCCGGTCAGGTGGGCGTCGCCTACACCACGACGTTCGCCGTCACCGGTGGCACGGCGCCCCTCACCTGGTCGATCGCCGCCGGGAGCACCCCGCCCGGGCTCACCCTGAACACCAGCACCGGCGTGCTCTCCGGGACGCCCACGACCCAGGGCAGCCACCCGTTCACGGTCGCGGTGGTCGACGCCCTCGGCCAGACCGCCACCAAGTCGGTCACCCTCGTCGTGGGGCCGGGGACCCTGGTGATCCGCAAGGCCGCCGACGTGTCCAGCACGACGGCCGGCAGCACGGTCTCGTACACGATCACGATCACCAACACGGGGTCCGGCGCCCGCAGCGACGTCGACCTCCAGGATCCCCTGGCCGGCGTCCTGGACGACGCGTCGTACAACCAGGACGCGGTCGCGTCGAGCGGGACGCTGTCCTACTCCGCGGCGACGCTGGGCTGGATCGGCAGCATCGCGGCCGGGAGCACGGTCACCATCGGCTACTCGGTGACGGTCGCGCCCTCCGGTGCCGGGAACAAGACGCTGTCCAACACCGCCACCTCCACCACGCTCGGCACCAACTGCGCCCCCGGCAGCACCGACGCGCGCTGCTCGTCGAGCGTCGCGGTGGCCGGGCTGACGATGGTGACGACCGCCGACGTCAGCACCACCCGGCCCGGTGGCACGGTCCGGTTCCAGGTCGTCGTCACCAACACCGGCCCGGTCCCGTCGACGGGGGCCGCGTTCAGCGTCAACCTGTCCGGCGTCCTCGACGACGCGACGTACGCCGCCGACGCCGCCACGACCACCGGCGACGTGTCCTACGACGGCACCACGCTCAGCTGGAGCGGGACGCTGGCCGCCGGCGCCAGCGCGACCATCACCTACTCGGTGACGGTGCGCGACCCCGACCCCGGCAACCGGTCGCTGAGCTCGACGCTGGTCTCCTCCTCACCGGGCAGCTCGTGTCCCGGCGGCAACCCCGCGAGCGAGTGCTCGACCAGCGTGCCGGTCCTGGTGCCGGGCCTGGCGATCACCCACACCGCCGCCGCCGCGCAGACGACCCCGGGGGCCTCCGTGGCCCACACCCTGACCATCGCCAACACCGGCCAGACGCCGTACTCCGCGGCCTCCGTGTCGGTCGCCCTGGCCGCGGCGCTGGACGACGCGACCTACGACGGCGGCGCGACCGCGACGGCCGGCACGCTCACCTACGCCTCCGGCACGCTCGCCTGGACCGGCGACCTCGCCACCGGCGCCGTCGTCACCGTCACCTATGCGTTGACCGTCAGGGATCCCGTGCCCGGCGACAAGACGCTGACGACGGTCGCGACGTCCTCCGCCGCCGGCAGCACCTGTCCTCCGGGAGGGTCCGCCTCGGCGTGCCGGTCGAGCGTGCAGGTGCTGGTGCCGGCCCTGAGCATCGCCACGTCCTCCGACGTCAGCACGACGACCCCCGGGTCCGCGGTCACCTACACGGTGGTCGCGACCAACACCGGCCAGACGCCGTACGCGTCGGCCACCTTCGCCGCGTCGCTGGCGGGCGTCCTCGACGACGCGACCTACGACGGCAACGCCACCGCGTCGGCCGGCTCGGTCGCCTGGAGCAGCCCGACGCTCACCTGGACCGGGCCCCTGGCCGTCGGGGCCACCGTCACGCTCACCTACACGGTCACGGTGCGCCAGCCCGACGCCGGGAACCGGTCGCTGGACACCGTCGTGGTCTCGACGACGCCGGGAAGCAGCTGCGGTGCGGCCAGCACCGACCCGCGCTGCCGCAGCACGGTCAGCGTGCTGCTGCCGGGCCTGGCCTTCACGAGCGCTGCCGACGCGGTCACGACCACCCCGGGCGGCGTCGTCCGCTTCACGCAGACGGTGACCAACACGGGCGAGACGACCCAGACGGACGTCGTCGCCGTCATCGACCTCGACGGCCTCAACGACGACGCCACCTACAACGCCGACGCCCTGGTGTCCGGCGGCAGCCAGGTCGTCAACGCCGACGGAACCATCTCGTGGACGCTGACCCTGGCACCCGGCGCGTCCGCGACCGCCACGGTCTCGTTCACCGTCGACGACCCGGACACCGGCGACCGGGTGCTGCGCACGCTCATCACGTCCGACGCCCCCGGCAGCACCTGCAGGGCTGACTCGACCGACCCGACCTGCCGCACCGCGGTGACCGTCCTGGTGCCGGGACTGAGCATCACCAAGACCGCCGACCGGGGCACGGCGACACCCGGCGACCCGGTGGGATACACGATCACCGTGGTCAACGACGGCGAGACCGCCTACCCCGCGGCCACGTTCGCCGACGACCTGACCGACGTGCTGACCGACGCGACGTACGCCGGCGGCGCGACCGCCACCTCGGGGGCCGTGTCCTACGACTCGTCCGTGCTGTCCTGGACCGGGTCGCTGGCACCCGGTGCGGAGGCGACGATCAGCTACGCGGTCACGGTGCGGGACCCGGGTGTCGGCGACAAGACCATGGTCAACACGGCTGTGTCCTCGTCGCGGGGCAGCAACTGCGTCGCCGGCAGCGCCGACCCGGCCTGCCGCAGCGTGGTGCTGGTCACCGTGCCGGGGCTGACGGTGGCCAAGACCTCCGACCGCACCACCACCAAGCCGGGCGAGACCGTCACCTACACCGTGGCCGTGACCAACTCCGGTGCCACGCCCTACACCGCCGCGACGTTCGAGGACTCGCTCGTCGGCGTCCTCGACGACGCGACCTTCGTGACCGGCAGCCTCCAGGCCACGGCCGGGACGGCGGGCCGCTCCGGCTCGACGATCGGCTGGACCGGAGCCCTGGCCGTCGGAGCCACGGCCACGGTGACCTACGCGGTCGTGGTGCAGGACGCCGACCTCGGCGACGACCTCCTCACCAACGACGTGGTCTCCGACAGCCGCGGGAGCAGCTGCGCGGTCGGCAACGTCGACCCCCGCTGTGCCACCACGGTGCCCGTCGCCCGGTTGCGGCTCCAGCAGGGCGCGGACGCGCCGACCGCGACGCCGGGCTCCTCGGTGGTGGTCACCCAGACGTTCATCAACACCGGGCGGGTCCCCTACACCGGGATCTCGGTGGTCAGCCCGCGCGCCGACACGATCGACGACATCATCCCGGTCGGTGACCAGGTCGTCAGCTCGGGCACGATGGTGCGGACGCCGACCGAGCTGATCTGGACCGGCGACATCCCGGTCGGTGGCACCGTCACCACGACGCGCACCGTGCGGGTCAGGGACCCCGCCACCGGCAACAAGGTCGTCACCGCCACGCTGTCGTCCACGGCCGCCGGCAACAGCTGCCCCGCGGGTGCCCCCGACCCCGAGTGCACGTTCGCGGTGCAGGTCCTGGTCCCGGCCCTGAGCATCACCAAGACCGCCAGCACCACGGCCACGGTGCCCGGCGGCACCGTCGGCTACACGATCACCGTGCACAACAGCGGCGAGGCGCCCTACGCCGGCGCGGTCGTCTCCGACACCCTGGTCGGCGTCCTCGACGACGCGACCTACAACGGGGACGTCACGGCGAGTGCCGGGTCCGTGGGCTACACGACCCCCAGGCTCACCTGGACCGGCGACCTGGCCGTCGGGGCGACCGCGACCCTCACCTACTCGGTGACCGTGCGCTCACCCGACCCGGGCGACAAGACGATGGTCAACCCGGTCAGCTCCGACGTGGTCGGCAGCTCGTGCCCGGCCGGCGGCGGGGCACCTGCCTGCCGCACCACGGTCGTCGTCCTGACGCCCGCCCTGACCGTCGTCACGACCGCGAACCACGCGACGCTGACGCTGGGCAGCCCCGTGACGTTCACGACCAAGGTCACCAACTCCGGGCAGACCTCCTACCCGGCAGCGGCCATCAGCGACTCGCTCGCGGGCCTGCTGGACGACGCGGCGTACGACCCGGCGAGCGCGACGTCGACCAGCGGCACCGTCGGCTACAGCGGCGGGGTGCTCAGCTGGTCGGGTGCGCTCGCCCCCGGCGCCTCCGCCACCATCACCTACGTCGTGACGGTGAACAACCCCGACACCGGCGACCACGACCTCACCCACACGGTGACCTCGACGACGACGGGGAGCAACTGCGCCCCCGGCTCCGTCGACACCCGGTGCACCGCGAGCGTGACGATCACCGACTCGGTGGCCCTGACGCTCACCAAGACCGCCGACGTGAAGGCCACCGCCGCGGGCCGCGTCGTCCACTACACCGTCACGGCCGTCAACTCCAGCGACGAGGAGGTCGCGGCCGACCTCACCGACCCCTTGGCCGGGATCCTCGACGACGCCGTGTGGAACGCCGACCTGGCGGCCGACGGGGGCACGGCGTCGTACGACGCCGCGGTGGTCGGCTGGTCCGGCACGGTGCCGGCAGCGGGCACCGTGACCCTCACCTACTCCGTGACCGTCAACGCGGCGATCACCGGCGACCAGGTCCTCGACGGCACCGTGACCTCGGCCCTGCCCGCGCTGAGCAACAACTGCCTCGCGTCCAGCGACGACCCCCGGTGCACCTCGGTGGTCCCGGTCGCCCGGCTGGCCCTGACGCGGGCCTACGACGAGACCTCCACGACCCCCGGCTCGCTCGTCCACCTGTCCGCGACCTTCACCAACACCGGCCAGGTGCCCTACTTCGGGATCACGGTCAGCAGCCCCAGCGCCGACACCGTCGACGACGCCGTGCCGACGGGCGACCAGACCGCCACCTCGGGCACCCTCGTGCTGAGCGCGACGGCCCTCACCTGGACCGGTGACATCCCCGTCGGCGGCACCGTGACGGTGCAGGGCACCATGACCGTCAAGGACCCCGACCCCGGCAACCGGCTCATCACCGGCACCATGGTCTCGAACGCCCTCGGGAACAACTGTCTGCCCGGGAGCACCGACCCCGGGTGCACGTCGTCGATCCCGGTCCTGCTGCCCGGTCTGACCCTGACGAAGGTCGCCAGCGCGACCACGGCCGAGCCCGGCGACAGCGTCGGCTACACGATCACCGTGGCCAACACCGGCGAGACGCCGTACGCCGCCGCGACGGTCGACGACTCCCTCGTCGGCGTGCTCGACGACGCCACCCTGGACGCCGGGGCGACGGCCACGACCGGCGCCCTCGCCCTCAGCGGATCGACCCTGACCTGGACCGGTGCGCTCGAGCCCGGCGACGCGGCCACCATCGCCTACTCGGTGACCGTCGGCTCCTCGGCGAGCGGTGACAAGGCGATGGTCAACCCCGTCAGCTCCGCCGACGCCGGCAGCACCTGCCCGCCGGCGGGTGGCAACGTGGCCTGCACCAGCTGGGTGGACGTCCTGACGCCGGCCCTGACCATCAGGGCGTCGGCCGAGGCCGCCACCACGGTGCCCGGCGCGACCGTGACCCACACCGTCACCGCGACCAACACCGGTCAGACCACCTACGCCGCCGCCCACCTGAGCGTCCCCCTGGCCGACCTCGTCGACGACGCGACGTACTCCGGCGGCGCCACCGCCACCGCCGGATCCGTCTCGATGACGGGCGGCGCACTGGAGTGGACCGGCCCGCTGGCCCCCGGTGCCGCGGTGACCCTGACCTACACGGTGACGGTCGCCCAGACCCCCACCGGGGACTTCAGCCTCGACCAGACGGTGGTCTCCGACACCGCGGGCAGCAGCTGCCCGGTCTCGGCGCCGGCCGCGAGCTGCTCCACCTCGGTGCCGATCGCGAGCCTGGTCATCGTCAACGGCGCCGACGTCGCCACCACGATGCCCACGGGCGTCGTCCGCAGCACCGTGACCGTCACCAACGCCGGCCAGGTCCCCTACGTCGACCTCGTCGTCGAGGACAGCTTCGTCGGTTCGCTGGACGACGCGACCTACAACGGCGACGCCGCTGCGACCGGCGGCGACCTCCTGCTCGTGACGGGCACCGGGCGGGTCCGGTGGACCGGCAGCCTGGCGCCCGGGGAGAGCATCACCGTGACCGGGTCGTTCACGGTGAACAACCCCCCGGCCGGCAACCGCAACCTGAGCACGCGGGTCACCACCGACGCCATGGGCAGCACCTGCCCGGTGGTGGGCGGGGCGGCGCAGTGCGCGACGAGCGTCCCGGTCCTGATGCCGCGGCTGAGCATCACCAAGACCGCCGACACCACGGTGACCGCACCCGACGACACGGTCGTCTACACGATCACCGCCACCAACACCGGTGAGACGCCGTACGTCGGCGCCACGGTCACCGACCACCTGGGCGGCGTCCTCAACGGGGCGACCTACGGCGACGACGCGTCGGCCTCGACGGGCTCGGTCGACTACGCGGCACCGGTCCTCACGTGGACCGGCGACCTCGCCGTCGGTGACAGCGTCACGATCGAGTTCACCGTCCAGGTGGACAGCACCTACTTCGGCGACGGCCACCTCGAGAACTGGGTGATCTCCGACGAGCTCGGGAGCACCTGTCCCGTCTCGGGCCCGGCCGCGGCCTGTGGCTCCCTGGTCCCGGTCCTCGTCCCCCGTCTCGAGATCGCGGTGACCGCCGACCGCAGCACCACCGTGCCGGGCGCCACCGTGGGCTACACCGTCACGGTGCACAACGGCGGGCAGTCGGACTACGCCGACGCCACCGTCACCACGGCGCTGGACGGGGTCCTCGACGACGCCGCCTACGCCGGTGACGCCACGGTCGACCTGGGCGCCGTCTCCTACACCGCGCCCGGGCTCACCTGGGTCGGTGACCTCCCCGTCGGCGCCACGGCGACCATCACGTACACCGTCGTCGTCGCGCAGCCCGACGCCGGTGACCTCGACCTCGCCACCTCGGTCTCCTCGACGGCGCCCGGCAGCACCTGCGGGAGCGAGCCGCAGTGCACCGACCACGTCACCGTCCTGGTCCCGGGCCTCGCGGTCTCCACCAGCGCCGACGTCGCCACCGCGACGCCCGGTGACCCGGTCACGTTCACCATCGTGATCGCCAACACCGGGCAGACGGCGTACGTCGGCACGACCGTGACCAGCGACCTCGGCGACGTGCTCGACGACGCGACGCTCGCCGGCGGCATCACGGCCACCGCCGGCGTGACCGGCCTCGAGGGCTCGACGCTCACCTGGACGGGCAGCCTCGCGACCGGCGAGAGTGCCGTCGTCCGCTACCAGGTCACGGTCGCGGCGCCCGGCGCCGGCGACCGGACGATGGCGGCCACGGTCGTCGCCGAGGCGCAGGGCAGCACCTGCCCGGCCGACAGCGACGACAGCACGTGCACCGCGACCGTGCAGGTCCTGGTGCCCGCACTGACGATCGTGAAGTCCGCCGGCGCCCCGACGACGACCCCCGGGTCGGTGGTCGGCTACACGATCGCGATCACCAACACCGGTGAGACGGCCTACGCGGCCGCGGTGGTCGACGACTCGCTGACCGGCGTGCTGCCGGACTCCGAGTACAACGGTGACGCCGTCGTCGAGGGTGGTGGCGTCCTGACCTACGCCGACTCGACGCTCAGCTGGTCCGGGGCACTCCCGGTCGGAGCGAGCGCGACCATCAGCTACTCGATCACCGTGGACGACCCCGACACCGGCGACAAGCACATGACCAACACGGTCACCTCGCCGAGCCCGGGCAGCACCTGCCCGGCCGCCGATCCCGTGGCGGCGTGCACGGCCGTGGTCGACGTCCTGGTCCCGGCGCTCGCCCTCACGAAGACGGTCGACACCGACACGGTCGTCGCCGGCGACGACCTCGTCTTCACCGTCACCGTGACCAACACCGGACAGACCGCCTACGCCCCCGCGGTGGTCACCGACTCGCTCGTCGACGTGCTCGACGACGCGACCTACGCCGACGACGCCGCCGCGAGCACCGGCACCGTCGCCTGGGACGACGGCGTCCTGACCTGGACCGGCGCGCTCGCCGTCGGGGCCACCGCGACCATCACCTACTCGGTGGCCGCCGACTTCCCGGCCCTGGGCGACGGCAGCGTCACCAACACGGCCCTGTCCACCTCACCCGGGTCGACCTGTCGCACCGCCGGCACCGCCGGCACCGACTGCACCGTGACGGTCGGCGTGCTGGTGCCGGAGCTCGAGGTCACCAAGTACGCCGACACGACCGACGCGGCCGCCGGCGCGACCGTGCACTACACGATCTCGGCGACCAACACCGGTGAGGCCGACTACCCGACCGTCACGCTCGTCGACCCCCTCTCCGGCGTGCTCGACGACGCCACCTACAGCGGCGACGCGGCCGCCGACGCCGGTGTCCTCGACTACGCCGGCGGCGTCCTGACCTGGACCGGCCCGCTCGCCCGGGCGGCGACCGTGACCATCACCTACTCGGTGACGACCGTGGTCGAAGGCTCCGGTGACGCCGTGCTGACCAACCGCGTCACCTCGACGGTGACCGGCAGCTCCTGCACCCCTGACAGCGCCGACCCCGCGTGCGTCACGGCGACCACGGTCGCCCCCCGCACCCTCGAGCTCAGCGGGCTCACCGAGGCCTTCACCCTCACCGGCCCGCCCCGCGCCACGGTGACCCTCGAGGACGCCGTCACGATGACGGTGACCACCAACAGCCCGGGGGGCTACGACGTCACCGTCCGGGCCCAGGACGCCGCGCTGACGGGCTCGCCCGGCAACGACGAGACGATCCCGGTGTCGCTGTTCGGGGTCCGCGAGAGCGGCGACGGGACCTACCTCCCGCTCTCCCACCTGGCCCCCACGACGATCCACCGGCAGGACACGGCGTCGGCCGCCGGTGGCGACGCGGTCAGCAACGACTACCAGGTGGAGCTGCCCCTCGTGGCTCCCGACACCTACTCGACGACGTTGGACTACCTCGTCACCGCTCGCTAGGAGACCCCATGAAGTTGCACGGACCGCACGACCGGCGGGCGCTCGCCGTCCTGGGCGGTGTGCTGGGCGGTGTCCTGGGCGGCGCCGTCCTGGTGGCCGCGCCGACCAGCGCCGGCGCCCAGGCGCCGGAGCCCCGGCTGAGCATCGCGATCGACGACGGGCGCACCTCCGCCGAGGTCGGCGACACCCTGGACTACACGATCACGGTGGAGAACACCGGCACCGAGGCCGTACGGCGCCTGCGGGTGATCCAGACGATGCCCGACGGGCTCACCCTCGAGTCCGCCGACCGCGGCGGCGCGGCGCGCGCGGGCTCGGTCGTGTGGTCGGTGGACCTGCGGCCGCAGCGCAGCCGGGTCTTGCACGTCACGATGACCGTGGAGGAGACCCCCGACCAGGTCCTGCGGCTGGCCTCGGTGGCCTGCGCCTCGATGCCGACCGCGGACGCGCCGCTGGTGTGCGCCACCGACTCCGACGAGCTGCCCGCGGGCAGCGCCGCGCGGGCGCAGGAGGAGGCCGACGAGGCGGCGTCGGACGAGGCGGGGTCCGGCACGGGCGTGGGCGTCGCGGCACGGGTCGGTCTCGTGGCCGGTGGCGTGGTCGCGATCCTCGCCGCCGTGCTGCTGGTGCTCCGACGTCGTCGGCGTGGGCGGCACAGCGCGCCGCGCGGTGTGTCGGACGAGGCCCCCGGCACGGCGTCGTCCGCCGACGAGCTCGACCACGTGCGCTGACCGCGAGACCGGGCCCGGGCACGACAGCGCCCCCGCTGGACCAGCGGGGGCGCTCGGCTCGGTGGGCAGGGGCGGGGTCGAACCGCCGACCTATCACTTTTCAGGCGATCGCTCGTACCAACTGAGCTACCTGCCCCGAACGACGAGGAGCCTACCCGAGCCGCGGGGACGTGGCTGCATCGGTCCGACCCGCGCTCAGCCGCCCGCCGCGAAGAGCTCGTCGTCGAAGATCACGAAGCCGTCGTCGGTCGGCTCGAGGTAGAGGCGCTGGGTCTCGACCAGCGACGTGCCGTCATTCAAGGTGTAGGCGAGCTCGACGTCGACCGTGGTGTCGTCGACGAGACTGGTGCCGCGGACCTCCAGCGCCGAGACGGTGCGCCAGAAGCCCTCGTACTTCCCCAGGGACGTGCCGGCCTGGTACTCGGGGGACAGCAGGGCGTAGGCGCTGGCCGTGTCGTCGGGCAGGTAGCCGTAGTACTCGGTACCGAACGCCTCGGGGTCGGAGGTGACGACGGGCGCGTCACTGGTCTCGGTCTCGGTCGGCTCCGACTCCGTCTGCTCCGGCTCCGGGGGCTCGGGGTCGCCCGCCGGCGGGGTCGTCTCGGCCTGCTCCGGCGGGTCGCTGGCGGCGGGCGACGACGACGCACGGGTGGAGGAGGAGGCCGTCGGGTCGGTCGCGGTGCCCGGGTCGTCGTCGCGGTCGCCGAGCAGCAGCACGACCCCGCCGACGGCGGCGAGCAGGAGCACGGCCGCCAGCACGAGGAGGGCCAGCCGACCGCCGCGCCGGCGGTCCCGGTCGGGGGGCGTCGGGTGCGGGGCCGGGACGGGGACCGGCTCGGAGACGTGCTCCGGGACCGGCACCGCCACCGGGACCGGGGTGGTCGCCGGCTCCACGGGCGTCACCGGGGACGCCGCCACCGGGGTCGCCCGGGTGCGGTCACGGCCCCTCGGCTCGGCGGGGTGCTGGTCGGTGAGCCGCCGCAGCACGCGGGCGGCGTCGGCCATGGTCCACCGGGCCGCCGGGTCGGGGTCCATCATCCGGGCGATCGGCTCGGCGAGGAACCCGGCCCGCGCCGGCGCCGGCGTCGGCTCGTTGGCGATGTGGGCCAGGAGGGCGAGCGCGTTGTCCTGCTCGGGGTACGGCGGTTGCCCCTCCACCGCGAAGAACAGCGTGGCCCCCAGCGCCCAGACGTCGGCCGATGCTTGTGGCTCCTGGCCCCGGGCGAGCTCGGGGGAGAAGTAGCCGGGGGTGCCGAGCACGATGCCCGACCGGGTCAGCGCCTCCTGGCCGTGGGTGCGGGCGATGCCGAAGTCGGTGATCTTGACGATGCCGTCGTCGGTCACCAGCACGTTGCTGGGCTTGACGTCGCGGTGCACGATGCCGTGCTCGTGGGCGGCGGCGAGCCCGTCGGCGGCCTGGGCGCCGATCCGGGCGGCCCGCTCGGGCGGGAGGGCGCCCTCGGCCGCCACGACCTCGGCCAGCGTGCGCGACGGGACGTACTCCATGACCAGCCAGGCGTGGTCCTCCTCCTCGACGGCGTCGTAGACGGCGACGACGTGGGGGTGGTTGAGCGAGGCCGACGACCTCGCCTCGCGCAGCGCCCGGCTCAGGTGGGTGCTCGACTCACCCGGGAGCCGCCCGACCTCCTTGACCGCCACCAGGCGGCCGAGCTTGTTGTCCCGGCACAGCCAGACCGTGCCCATGCCGCCACGGCCCACCTCGCGCTCGACGTCGAAGCGGCCGCCGATGGTCGTCGGCTGAGCGGGCACGGCGGGTCCTTCCGGTCGGGAGCATCGAGCGGGGTCCCGTCACGGTACCCACGCGGGCGCGCCTGCCCCCGCCGGGGCGAGGGAGGTTCAGGGCCGGTCGCGCTCGGCGATCTTGCGGCTGACGGTGTCCTGCACCTGCTGGGCGACGAACGGGTCGTCGGGGCCGAGGTCGGGGTGGAAGACCCAGGTCACCCCACCGAACGCGTCGACCAGGTCGCCGCCGGGCGCGGTGGGGACGCGCAGGCACGCCTCGTGGAGGAAGTCGAGGACGGCGATGCCGAGGCTCTCGGGACGTCGTCCGGAGATCACCACGCTGACGCCGCAGTCGGCGCCGTGGGTGACCAGCTGGTGCACGGCGGCCACCGAGGAGTCGTCGAGCGCGCCGGGGAAGTCGGGCAGCAGCAGCAGCCGCCCCGGCCGGTGCTCCGGGGGGAGGTCGTCGAAGGCGCCCGACCGGCGCGCCATCGCGATCATCCCGAGGTGCTCGACGTGCTCCTGCAGCACCCGCGACGCCGTGCCGGGGTCGGTGGCCGGCGGCTCGGTGGTCGGCAGGTGCCCGAGCATCGCCCGGTTGCCGATGTCGACGACGCTCAGGCGCGGAGCACGGGGGAGCGCGAGCAGCACCCGGGTGGCCAGCGCCGCCATCATCCGGGCGGCGGTGACCTCGCCGCCGTCCTCGGTCTCGATCCACAGCGCCGGCGCGAGCGGCAGCACCCGCACCATCGGCAGCCGGAAGTCGGGCGCCGACGCGGTGGAGAGCTCGCCCAGCCGGAAGGCCCAGGCCGCCTCGCCGGTGGTCGGCGACTCCCGCCACCCGGGGGCGCTCCAGGGCGCCAGCGACGGCGGCAGCACCTGCGCCAGGGTGTCGAGCTCGCCGGTCAGCTGGGCGAGGTCGGCGGAGTAGCGGGCGCGGGCGTCGGCGACGAGCCGGTCGCGCCGTTGCTGGGCCTGGGTGCGGGCCGCGTCCCCGGCCGGGCTGTTGCGCATGGCCGGGTCGCCGACGACGTGCTCGAGCTCCTCCTCCAGGCGCCGCTCGGCGAAGGCCTCGGACGACTCGAACGACGCGGTCGTGCGCGAGGCGTCGTCGAGGATCATCCCGATCTGCCGCACCGGGTCGACCTGGGGCCCCGGTGCCGGGGCGGGCGCCGTCGCCGCGGGCGGCTGCCGCGTCGGCGTCGGTGTCGGCGGGGGCGGCGGCGGTGGCGCGCTGCCGGCCGGCGCGGGGGCGCCGTACGCCGTCGCCAGCGCGGCGAGGCCGCCGTCGTAGCCCTGGGCGAGCGCGCGCACCTTCCACGCGCCCTCGCGGCGGTAGACCTCCGCCATCACCAGCGCCCTCTCGGTCGTCAGGCCGGCCGGGGAGATCGTGTGGGCGACGGCGCCGTCGGAGGTGAGCAGCTGCGCGGTGGGCGGCGCGGCCCACGACGTCGCCACCACCAGGACCTTGGTGACCGCCGCGTCGACCTCGCCGAGCAGCACCGTGACGCCCTGCACCGAGCCCGGCACGTGCTCCACGGCGCCGCGGGCCGGGGTGGTGGCGTCGACCCACGGGGCGCCGTCGACCGCCCGCCCGTCGGCGCCGAGCAGCAGGGCGCCGACCTGGGCGCCCGCGACGTACGCCGTGACGCGGGCGTCGGGCCAGGGGCGGTTCTCGCCGCTGCGCAGTGCGGTCACCGGCGGGCCGTCAGCGGCCGAGGTAGCCGTTGAGCAGCGGCAACGCGTCGAGCGGGGTCTTGGCCTGGATGCCGTCACCGATGGCGGTGAACTTCCAGGTGCCGCCCGGGTCGCGGTGGATCTTGGCCATCACCATGCCGGTGTAGGCCATGCCGCCGGCGAGCGTGTAGCGGGCCAGCTCGCCGTCCTGGTGGTCGACGAGGCGGCAGAAGGCGTTCTGCACCTGCTCGAAGGTCTGGCCCTGGTAGCTGGTGACGATGAAGAACACGGTGTCGACGTGCACCGGCACGCGGCTCAGGTCGACCGCCACGACCTCGTCGTCGCCGTCGCCCTCACCGGTGCGGTTGTCACCCATGTGCTGGATGGAGCCGTCCTTGGTGGTCAGGTTGTTGTAGAACGCCAGGTCGGCCGGCTGGCCGCCGGCGAACAGCACCGCCGAGGCGTCGAGGTCGATGTCGACCTCGCGGCTGCCGAAGAACCCGCCCTTCTTGATCGGGTCCCAGCCCAGGCCCATCCGGACCATGGTGAGCTTCTGGTTGCCGTCCTTGACCAGGTTGACCGACTGGCCCTTGGCCAGGCTGACCGGTCGGCCCTTGGTGAGGTTGACGGTGCCACCCGACGCCGCCGGGGCGGGCGGGGCCGGCGGGGGCGTCGGGGCGGAGGACGCCGGCGGCGGCGGGTAGGTCACGGGCTGTGCGGGCGGCGGCGGGGGAGGCGCCGACGGGGTCGACGGGGGCGTCGGCGGCTGGCTCGGGTAGACCGGCGGCGGGGGCGGGCTCGACTGCGCCGGGGCCGGCGGCGGGGGAGGCACGGAGGCGGCGGGCGCGGGACGCGCGGGCGCGGCGGAGGCCGTGGACGCCGCCGAGGCCCCGGGCGCCGGCTCGTCGGTGGCGTCGATGCCGTGGTCCTTGAGGAGCGCGGCCAGGCCGCCGGCGTACCCCTGACCGACGGCGCGCACCTTCCACGCGCCCTGGCGGCGGTAGAGCTCGACCGGCATCACGATGACCTCCGAGGACAGGTCGGTCATCGCGAACTCGACCAGGGGCGTGCCCGAGCCGTCGCTGATCCGGGCGACCGGCTGGCCGACCTGGCCGAACGTCTTGCCGCCGTCGTCGAGGGAGGTGACGAGGCGGACGATCTCGACGTCGGCCGGCACCGCGGCCAGGTCGACGCTGACCTGCCACCCGGTCCCGCCCGCCGGCGGCTTGCACTGGACGCCGGGACCGTTGGGGGCGTTGTAGAAGACGAAGTCGTTCTCGCTGCGGACCTTGCCGCCCGCGGCGAGCAGGAGCGCGGAGAGGTCGGCGTTGGCGTTGATGTCGACCGTCACCGTCACCTGCGTGGCCTGCAGGGGGGCGTTGGTGCCCTTGGTCAGCTGGATCATGCGCAGTGGTCCTCGCTCCTGTGGGTCGCGTCGGGGTCGGTAGGCAACCTACCTGCGAACGCGGAACGCGTGTACGGGGCGCGGCGCCCCGCCCACTACGATGGTCCGGCAGTCCGGCCCCCATCGTCTAGCGGCCCAGGACCCCGCCCTTTCACGGCGGTAGCACGGGTTCGAATCCCGTTGGGGGTGCGTCCGGTGGCGCCGGCCGGTGGGTCGGTGCCAACCGATTGGGAGGCGGCACGGGCCGTGCGTTAGAGTTCCCACGCTCCACCAGCACGTCGCAGCACAGCACGACCATTGGCCCCGTAGCGCAGTTGGTTAGCGCGCCGCCCTGTCACGGCGGAGGCCGCGGGTTCGAGTCCCGTCGGGGTCGCAGTGACACACGAAGGGCCCTGTCCGGCAGCAGCCGGGCAGGGCCCTTCGTCGTCCCGCCCGGGCGTGCTGCAACCTTCCGGGCCGCCGGCGCGTCTCCGGGGTGAGACCGCGCCGCCGCGCGGTCGACCACGAACCCGAGAGGACCCCCCATGACCGCCCGCCGCCCCCACCTCCGCCCGACCCTCGCCGCGGCCGCCGCCGCGGCGGCGCTCACCGTCGCCACGACGGCCCTGCCCGAGCCGGCGGACGCCGCGGTGGCGAGCTCGATCACCGCCACCGCTTCCGACACCTCGGTGTCCTCGGGGGAGCAGCTGCGCATCTCGGGCCGCCTCTCCCACGGCGGCGTCGTCCGCGTCGGCAGCCTCGACGACGGCCGCTGGACGCCGCTGCGCGGCGCGGTCGTGCACACCCGCCGCGACGGCACCTACTCGGTGCGCGTCGTGCTGAGCCGCACCGGCACCCGCGTCCTGCGCGTCGTCGGCGACCCCGACGCCGCCGACGTGCGCAACAGCCGCGCCCGCGTCACCGTCCGGGTCGGCTGACGCCCGCCTCGCGTTCCGGGGCGCTCACGACCCGTCGGGCACGATGGCGTCGTGCCGATGGAGATGGAGCGCGAGGCGTTCGAGGCCCTGGTCGACCGGTCGCTCGACGAGATCCCCGACGAGCTCGCCCGCCACGTGCGCAACGTGGTGGTGCTGGTCGAGGACAAGCCGCCCGAGGACGAGCCCGACGACCTGCTCGGCCTCTACGACGGCGTCGCGCTGACCGAGCGCAACGACATGTACGGGGGCGCGCTGCCCGACCGGATCTTCGTCTTCCGCAACCCGCTGCTCGACTACTGCGACAACGAGGCGCAGCTCGAGCACGAGGTCCGGGTCACCGTGGTCCACGAGGTCGCCCACCACTTCGGGATCGACGACGCCCGCCTGCACGAGCTCGGTTTCGGCTGAGCGGGCTCACCGGGCGAGGGCGAACCCGGCGGCGCACGCCGCCAGCGACCCGAGCAGGGTGATCGCTGCGTACGCCGCGCCCCGCCGGCCGCGCTCGGCGGTCTGCACCGCGAACGCGGAGTAGGTCGTCAGCCCGCCGCAGAACCCGGTGCCGAGCAGCGCCAGCGCGTCGCCGCGCACGGCGGCGCCGGAGAGCAGGCCCAGCGCGAACGAGCCGGCCAGGTTGGCCGCCAGGGTGCCCCAGGGGGTGGCGGCGTCGAACCGGGTCGCCAGCCACCAGCGCAGGGGCGCGCCGACGGCCGCGCCGAGCGCGACCAGTGCCGGGGTCACGCCGGGGCCCCGGCCCGACGGCGTACGAGTGCCTGGGCGAGGAGCACCGCGCCCCAGCATGCGGCCAGGGTGCCGAGCAGGTACGCCGCCGCGAGCCCGACCCGGTCGTCGGCGACCAGGGCCCGCTGCTGCTCGGCGGTCGCCGACAGCGTGGTGAAGCCGCCGATCAGGCCCGGCCCGGCCGCGGCCGCCCACGCGGGCGAGCGGCGTACGACGCGGGCGAGCGGCAGCAGCGCCAGGGCGAGCGACCCCGCCACGTTGATGCCGAACGTCGTCCAGGGGAAGCCCGACCGGTCGGGCACGAGCTCACCGAGCCCCCACCGCAGCACCGCCCCGAGCGCCCCGCCGACGGCCACGGCGAGGAGCAGCCGTCTCACGACACGCTGGAGCGGCGGTGGGTGCTGGCGTCGGTGTCGCCGGTGTCGCCGGCGTCGTCGGGCTCGGTCCAGGGCCGGGGCGCCGCGCCCTCGGCCTGGTGGAGGATCTCGCCGAGGAACCACTCCTGGAACCGGACCTGGCGCGGCGTGCGGGCCAGGGCCAGCATCCGCTGGGCGCGGGCGAAGGCGTCGGTGAGGGTGAGCAGCTCGATGAACCGCGAGATCCCGAGGGCCTCCTGGCGGCCGATCCGCACGTCGAGGTCGGTGGACGGCTCCCCGGCGTCGAACGCGCGGTCGATCTCGGTGCGCACGCTGCCCAGGGTCAGCGGCCGGCCGAGCCGGTGGAACAGCGCGGCGAGGTCCTTGGCCAGCGGGTAGTCGGCCTCGTGGCCGATCGCCAGCAGCCGCACCTCGCGGCGCAGCTCGCGGAAGTGGTTGTGGAAGGAGACGTAGTCGCGGACCGGCACGTCGACCAGGTGGACGTCGATCGGGTCGACCGGCTGCTCGCCCGCGGCGTCGCCCAGGGAGCCGGTGATCACGCCCTCGGTGCCGGCGTCCTCGGCGAACGACGCCGCCGGGGTGAACCAGACGATCTTGCCGTCGTCCTCGATCTCGGCGCCCCACGCGTCGGAGGCCCGCGCGACGATGCTCAGCCCACGTCCGAACGTGAGCAGCAGGTCGTCGAGGCCGTCGAGGTCGAAGTCGTCGATCGAGTCGAGGTCGGGCGGACCGGACGGCAGGCTCGGTGGCTCCTGCGAGCCGTCGCTGACCTCGACGCGGGGGTGCTCGCGGGTGCCGCGCACCCGGACCTGGATCGGCGGTGCGCCGTGCAGCAGGGCGTTGGTGACCACCTCGGAGACCGCCATCTCGGCGCACTCGACGAGGTCGCGGCGGTCCATGTCCTCAAAGGTGCCGACGACCCAGCGCCGCGCGTCCTGCACCCCGCGCGGACCAGCGCCCAGCGACAGGGCGGGCCTGTTCAGCGGCACGGGCGGACTCCGGATTGCGGGCGGTGGGGCGGTCGGGCGGTCGGGACAGCGAGGACGGGCCCGGTCGGGCCGATCCCGGCTCGCTTACCCGACCGAGCCCGTGGCAAACGCAACCGGGAGAAGTTTGTCCTACCCGGTCCCTGTGACGCACGAGACGCGCCCGGAGTTTGGGTGTCGGACCCCCGGGCGCGGGATGATGGGTACTGGCAGGGTTCCGCGACCAGAGGGAGCGACATGACCAGCCACCACGACACCGCCGGCGCAGGCGACGCCCACGCCGTGCCCCCGTCCAGCGCGCGCCACCGCGTGGTGGTGATCGGGTCGGGCTTCGGTGGGCTGTTCGGCACCAAGGCGCTCAAGCGCGCCGACGTCGACGTGACGATGGTCGCCAAGACCACCCACCACCTGTTCCAGCCGCTGCTCTACCAGGTGGCGACCGGGATCCTCTCCGAGGGCGAGATCGCCCCGCCGACCCGTGAGGTGCTGGCCGGGCAGGAGAACGCCCAGGTGCTGCTCGGCGAGGTGACCGACGTCGACCTCTCGACGCGACAGATCACCTCCCACGTGCTCGGCCGCGAGATCGTGACGCCGTACGACTCGCTGATCGTGGCCGCGGGCGCCGGTCAGTCGTACTTCGGCAACGACCAGTTCGCCGAGTTCGCCCCCGGCATGAAGAGCATCGACGACGCGCTCGAGCTGCGCGGCCGGATCTTCGGCGCCTTCGAGATGGCCGAGCTCGGCGCCGTCCGCGGCGAGAACGTCGACCACCTGCTGACCTTCGTCGTCGTCGGCGCCGGCCCGACCGGCGTCGAGATGGCCGGTCAGATCGCCGAGCTCGCCCACCGCACCCTCAAGCGCGACTTCAAGGCCATCAACACCCGCAGCGCACGGGTGGTGCTCATCGACGCGGCGCCGCAGGTGCTGCCGCCGTTCGGTCGCAAGCTCGGGCTGTGGACCAAGGACCGCCTCGAGAAGCTCGGCGTCGAGGTGATGCTCGGGGCGATGGTGACCGGCGTCGACGAGCGCGGCCTGCAGGTGAAGTTCAAGAACGGTCGCGAGGAGCGCGTCGAGGCCGTCACCAAGGTGTGGGCCGCCGGCGTCCAGGCGTCGCCGCTGTCGCGCACGCTCAGCGAGCAGACCGGCGCCCCCCTCGACCGCGCCGGCCGGATCGGCGTCAACCCCGACCTCACGCTGCCCGGCTACCCCGAGGTGTTCGTGGTCGGCGACATGATCGCCCTCGACAACCTCCCCGGCGTCGCCCAGGTCGCCATCCAGGGTGCGAAGTATGCCGCCAAGGAGATCGACGGCCGGCTCAAGGGCAAGCCCGCGCAGGGGCCGTTCAAGTACTTCGACAAGGGCTCGATGGCCACCATCAGCCGCTTCAACGCCGTCGCCACCGTCGGCAAGCTGCGCCTGTCGGGCTTCATCGCCTGGCTGATGTGGCTCGCCGTCCACCTCGTCTACATCACCGGCTTCAAGAACCGGATCACCGCGGTGCTGCACTGGTTCGTCTCGTTCCTGGGCCGCGGCCGCTCCGAGCGCACCGCCACCGAGCAGCAGATCTTCGGCCGCATCGCCCTGGCCCGCCTGCGCCGCGGCGCCACCGACCTGGTCTCCGCCCCCGGCGCCTACGACGTCGACTCCGACACCGAGCGCGACCGCCGCGAGGAGCTCGAGACCCAGGCCGCCGAGGAGATCCGGCTGACCGACGAGAGCCAGCGCGGGATGAAGTCGGTCGCCGGCAAGATCTAGCGGTCGGCGGTGGTGCGGTCCCGGGCACGGCTCGGGATTTCACCGGTGCACCGGGGAAGTCTGAGCTTCCCAGGCAATGCATCGCCCAGGAAGTTCAGGCTCTGCCTGGGCAGTCGGGGGATCGCCGGTTCACCGGGCAAACCCCTATCAGGCCCCCAGACCCCCCGGCCGGAGACCCCGAAGACCCCCGCCTACTCGAAGAACCTCGGCGTCCCGTTGGCCTGGCCGGAGTCGATCCTCGCCCGCGCCCAGCGCGGCAGGACGAAGACCCCCTCGGCCTCGACGGTGATGCCGTCGGGGCCGATGACGTGGCCCTTCGCCCAGGTCTTGATGCCCTCGGTGCGGTCGATCCAGCCCTCGGCGCGCAGGTCGCCGAGGGGGGTGCCCTGGCGGTAGCGGAGGGTGAGGGTGCCGGTCATGCCGGGGCGTCCGCCTGCGCCGGCGGACTCGCCGAGCACCTGGTCGAGCACCAGGGCCAGCACGCCGCCGTGCACGAGCGTCGGGGGGCCCTCGTACGGCGCGCCGAGGTGGAAGTCGCACCAGACCCGGCCGTCGGCCGCCTCGTGGTGCTCGACGCGCAGGGGCGGGGCGACGGGGTTGCGGACCCCGACGACGGCGTTGCCCCAGGGGCGGCCGCGCCCGTCGGCTCCGTGATGGACGCCGTACGCCCCGGGGAGCTGGCGGCGACGCAGCCGCGCGGTGATCGCCTCGATGTCGGCCTGGGCGCGACGGACCTCGTCGTCCTCGACGGTGGTGCGGATCGTGGCGTCGACGAGGTCGCGCACGGCGTCGGTGAACGGACCGTACAGCGCGGCCTGGCGCGCGACCTCGGCGGGGGAGAGGTCGTCGCGCTGGAAGCCACCGGGCATGCCCGCACCCTAGAACAGGTTCTAGGACCGGCCCCGCGACGGGACGTAATCCGGTTGTGGTCGACGGTCCGCGGTTGCTCGAATGACCCATGCTCACCGTGGAGTCCGCGACCGCCCTCGCGCTGCCCGACGTCCGGCTGCACGCGTCGTGGGCGGAGGCGCTGCGCGACTTCGGCGGGGACTACCCGCACGGCTCGGGCATCGACCCCGACGCGCCGCCCACCGTCGACGAGGCGGGGTGCGCGGCGTTCGTCGCCGACCGGCTGCGGTACGCCGACCCGGCGGCCGAGCTGCCCGAGGGCCGGGTCGCGTGCACCTTCTTCTGGATCCTCGAGACCCGGCCGGGTGACGACGTCGTGGCCGGGTTCCTCGCCGTGCGGCACACGCTCAACGACGCGCTGGTCGAGCACGGCGGGCACATCGGCTACTCGGTGCGGCCCTCGGCACGCCGCCGCGGGCACGCCGCCCGGGCGCTGCGGCTCGGACTCGCCCACGCCGCCGGGCTGGGGCTCGACCGCGTGCTGCTGACCTGCGAGGTCGGCAACGAGGCGTCGCAGCGCACCATCGAGTCGGCCGGCGGCGTCCACGAGGACACCCGCGCCGGCATCAGGCGCTACTGGGTCAGCGTGGGCGGTGCTGCTCGAGGGCTGCGGTGAACGCCATCGGGTCGACCATCGAGGAGTCGATGACCAGCGGGTCGCGCCCGAACCGCGCCATCAGCACCTTCCAGCCGCGCCGCTCGGGCTGACCGATCACCTCCAGCCGCGTGAAGCGGCTCGTCAGGTCGAAGACCTCCCGGACGTTGCCACGCACGACCTCGAGCTGGCCTCCGCGGATGGCCAGCCGGGCCGGCGTCGAGCCGGTGCGGACGGCGTACAGCACGAGCGTGACGACGCCGGCCGTCACGGCGAGGCCGACCGTCAGCGTCGTCGGGTCGTCGTAGGCCAGGTAGCCCGCGACACCGGTGGTCGCGAGGAACGCGAGCACCAGCACGGCGAGCACGCGACGCGCCAGCACCCGGGGCGCGAACACCACGTCGGTCGACGACGCCGCCGGGGCGGCGCCGGGCCCGCGCCGGGTCGTCGGCTCGGGCGGTGCGGCCGGGGGCGCCGGGGACGCCGGCGCCGCCGGGGCCGCCGGGGGCGCCACGATGCCGAGCGCCTCGACGACCTCGCGGCCGGCGTCGGGCCGGTCGTGGCCGGGCCGCGCCGGCGTGCGCCGGTGCACGGACGCCGAGGTCCCGGCGCGGTGGGCCTTCCAGCGACCCAACAGCTCGGCGGCGGGGTCAGGTTCGCCGCCGGGCGTGCGCAAACGCATGGACGGCAGGGTACGCCGGGCCGCGGGCGTCGTCCCCTGCTTGCCCGAAAGTCCGGCCCGGGCGTGCTGCGACACTGCCCACGGACCAGACCCCACCAGCCACCAGGAGCCGCCATGTCCTTCGGGCCGTCCGGGATGTACCCCGCCTACCCCGCCCCGAGCGAGCTGGCCCAGCAGCGCCACGCCGCGATGGTCGCGTTCATGCGCGAGGAGGTGTTCCCGGCCGAGCTGGCCTACGAGACCCACCGCCACGAGGCCGCCCAGCAGGCCGGGCCGGAGGACCACTCGGTCCCGCCCGTGATCGAGGAGCTCAAGGTCAGGGCGCGCGAGCGCGGCTTGTGGAACCTCTTCCTGCCGTCCGAGAGCGGCCTGACCCAGCTCGAGTACGCCCCGATCGCCGAGCTGTCCGGGTGGAGCAACGAGCTCGCTCCCGAGGCGATCAACTGCCAGGCCCCCGACACCGGCAACATGGAGCTGCTGCACCTCATCGGCACACCGGAGCAGCAGGACCGGTGGCTGCGGCCCCTGCTGGCCGGCGAGATCCGGTCGGCGTTCGCGATGACCGAGCCGCGGGTGGCCAGCAGCGACGCGACCAACATCGAGACGCGCATCGAGCGCGACGGCGACGAGTACGTCGTCAACGGCCGCAAGTGGTGGATCTCCGGCGCCGCGGACCCCCGTTGCCGGGTGCTGATCGTGATGGGCAAGACCGACCCGGAGGCGGCGACCCACCGCCAGCAGTCGATGCTGATCGTCCCTGTCGACACCCCGGGCGTCGACGTCCAGCGGTCGCTGCCGGTGTTCGGGCGCCAGGACCAGCACGGCCACTGCGAGGTGCAGCTGACCGACGTCCGGGTGCCGGTGTCGAACATCCTGGGCGAGGAGGGCGGCGGGTTCGCCGCCGCCCAGGCCCGACTCGGACCCGGCCGCATCCACCACGTGATGCGCGCCCTCGGCGCGGGCGAGCGGGCGCTGGCGATGATGGTGCGCCGCGCCCAGGAGCGCACCGCCTTCGGCGGGCCGCTGGCCGAGCAGAGCGCCGTGCGCGAGCGGATCGCCGAGTCCCGGATCGAGCTGGAGCAGGCCCGCGCGCTGTGCCACCACGCGGCGTACGTCGTCGACAGCGAGGGCAACAAGGCCGCCCGCCACCTGATCGCCGCGGCCAAGGTCGCCGTACCGCGAGCGGTGCTCTCGGTGATCGACAGGGCCATCCAGCTGCACGGCGCGGCCGGCGTCTCCGACGCGACGCCGCTGTCGATGCTCTACGGCTGGCACCGCGCGATGCGCATCTTCGACGGCCCCGACGAGGCCCACCTGACCACCTTGGCGCGGGCCGAGCTCGGTCGCGAGCCGCTGTTCGACCTGCCGCCGTCGCTCTTCGACCAGCTCCGGCCCGCCCGCTGATGCCGGCGCCCTCACCCCTCGGGGGGTGATCCTGGACATCGTGTTGAAGATGGGGCTAGATTCTTAGACATCCCGTCGAAGTTTCAGGAGACAGACCATGACTGCTCAGCCGCTCCGCATCACGCTCGTCGATGACTCCGACCTGGCCGCCGCCGGTCTTCGCACCCTCCTGGCGCCGTACTCCCACCGGGTGGCCGTGATCGACAACCGCGACGCCCTCGCCGCGCCCGACGCCCTCGACGTCGTGCTCTACGAGCCGATGGGCCAGACCAGCATGGCGCGCTCCCTGCTGCGTGACCTGCAGACGATGAGCGCCGCCCAGGCCGCGGTCTTCAGCTGGGCCGGGCCCGACCAGCTCCCGGCCGCGCCGGCCAACCCCCACCTCGCCAAGTCGCTCACGGCCTCGCAGATCGTGGTCTCGGTCGAGCGCCTCGTCGAGGGCCGCTTCGAGTCGGCGCCGGTCAGCCAGGCCGTGGTGAGCGCCCCGGTCCAGCCCGAGCCCGTCAGCACCCCGGAGCCCTCCGCTGCGGGGGGCGAGGTCCTCGACCTCGCCGCCGTCGGCCTCACCCCGCGCGAGTCCGAGATCGTCGGGCTCATCGTGTCGGGCCTGAGCAACCGCGAGATCGGGGAGTCGCTGCGACTCAGCATCAACTCGGTCAAGACCTACATCCGCAGTGCCTACCGCAAGATGGGCGTCGAGCGCCGTACCCAGGCCGTGCTGTGGGGGCTCGACCACGGCATCGCCGTGCTGCGCGACGCCCGGCCCGAACCGTTGGTCGGCTGACCCCTCGACCCCCGGTGGGCCGGCGATCCGCCGCGCCCTCCACCATGTGTCGAACAATCCCACGAGCCGGAGTGAACACTGTGTCGAAGTCCGAGCTGGTCGTCGGAGGGTTGAGCATCGGGGAGCTCGCCGAGCGCACCGGGGTCAGCGCCGCCACCCTGCGGGTGTGGGAGTCCCGGCACGGGTTCCCCGTGCCACGCCGGCGTGAGAGCGGGCACCGCCGCTACGACGTCGAGCAGGTCGCGCTGGTGCGCGACGTCGCCCGTCGTCGCGACGAGGGAGTGCGCCTCGACGTCGCCATCGCGCACGCGACCGCCGCCCAGCGCCCGCCGGAGCACCCGCCCGGCTCGCCCTCGGTGTTCGCGCGCCTGCGGCACACCCATCCCACGCTGACCCCTCAACGGCTCAGCAAGTCCACGTTGTTGGGGCTGTCGTGGGCCATCGAGGACGAGTTCGCCTCCCGGGCCCAGCACGCCGACCTGTTCGGCGCGTTCCAGCGCTCGAAGCACTACCGCTCCGCGGAGGTCCGCTGGGCCGACCTGGCCCGCACGATGAGCTCGACGTTCGTCTTCGCCGACTTCGAGCCGGAGGACCGCGACGACGTCGGGTCCGGCCAGCCGGTGCCGGTCGCCCTGCCGCCCGACCACCCGATGAGCCGGGAGTGGGCGGTCGTGTGCGACGGGGACGCGTTGTCCTTCGCCCTCACCGCGTGGGAGCTCCCCGGCCAGGCGTCGGTGCGTGACCGCGACCGCATCTTCGAGACCGTGTGGACCGTGGAGCAGGGCGCCGTCCGCGAGGCCGCGCGCGTGTGTGCCCGGGTGGCCGCCGACCTCGGCGCCACGGGTGCCGACGACGTCGCCCGCCGCCTCGACGGAGCGCTCGGTTCCCGCCAGGCCGACCTGGCCCAGGTGACCTCGCTGTTCAACCGGGTCGTCGCCTACGTCGACGACCCGCTCACCCGCCGTCCCTGACCCGGACGCCGAGCCACCCCGCCGGCGAACGCACCCGGCGTGACGCCGAGGTAGCGCCGGAAGTGCCGGGTCAGGTGGGCCTGGTCGAAGAAGCCCGCCGCGGTGGCGGCGTCGGCCGCGCTCGCGCCCTCGAGCAGCAGCCGGCGGGCGAGGTCGAGCCGACGGCTCACCAGGTAGCGGTGCGGTGACATCCCCACCTCGCGCTGGAACGCGCGCACGAGGCTCGAGGCGCTGCTGCCGAGCTCGGAAGCGGCGGCGTCCAGGCCGACGCCGTCGACCACCCCGGCGTCGAGCAGCTCGCGCAGCCGGACCGCCAGCGAGGCCGGCGGACGCGGGTCGGACGTCGTGGGTCCGCCCCAGCTCGCCGTCAGGCCGTCGCGCAGCACGGCCAGCCGGCACTCGGCGTCGAGCCGGTCCGTCGTGGCCGCGGCCCCGACCAGCGCCCGGTGCGTCGCGGCGACCTGCCGCACCAGCGCGGGGTCGCGGCGGCACGGGTCGCCGAGGACCCGGTCGACGGCGACGCCGTCGAGGGCGTCGGGGTCGAGGTAGACGACGCGCTTGCGGAAGCCCCGGGGGCCGGCGGCCCTCCCGTTGTGGGGCACGTCGGGCGGCAGCAGGGTCACCGCGGCGGGCGGGGCGACGTGCGCGCGACGACCGAGGTCGTAGGAGACCGCGCCGTCGTCGATCACCATCAGGGTCCACGCGTCGTGGCTGTGCATCGGGTAGGCGTGCGACTCGGCCGGGAAGTGGGCGGCCAGCACCTCCCGCACCCCGCCGACGCCGGGGTGGCTCGGGCGCAGGACCGGTTCGGGAGGAGGGGCGCCCACGGTCAAGAACGTACAAGCCACCTCGGTCCTCCATACCGAGCATGGAGCCATGAACGAAGCCCTCGTGCCGCCCTTCGACACCAAGATCGCCGTCATCGTGCGCGACGACCTCGAGCCGTGGCAGCGCCTCAACGTCACCGCGTTCCTGGTCAGCGGCATCACCGCGGCCGCGCCGAACCTCGTGGGTGACCCCTACGTCGACGCCGACGGCCAGCAGTACCTGCCGCTGCTCGGCATGCCCGTGCTCGTCTTCGAGGGGTCCGCGGCCGACCTGACCGCCGCGCGCGAGCGCGCGGTCCGGCGCGAGATCCCGCTGGCGGTCTACACCGGCGACATGTTCCGGACCGGCCACGACGAGGCCAACCGCGGGGTCGTGGCGTCCGTGGCGGGCGCCGACCTCGACCTGGTCGGCGTGGCGGTGCACGGTCCGCGCAACGCGGTGGACAAGACGGTCAAGGGCGCGCACCTGCACCCGTAGGGCTCAGCCGGGCCCGTCGCCTCCCTCGCCCTCGTCGCCCTCGTGGGCCGCATGGGCGTCGAGCAGCGCGCGGGCGTGCTCGCCGGCGGCGCCCTCCTGGGCCAGGCCGCGCCGGAAGCCCGCCAGCTTGGCCGCGCCCGCCGGGAACGGCGGCAGCAGCGGGACGTCGGGGTCGACCCGCGCCTCGATGACCACCGGCCGGTCGGCCGCGAGGGCCTCGGCCCAGACGCGGTCGACGTCGGCGGGGTCGTCGAGCCGGATGCCGCGCAGCCCGAGGAGGTCGGCGTAGCCGGCGTAGGGGAAGTCGGGGAGGTCCTGGCTGTCGGCGAACCTCGGGTCGCCCTCCATCTCGCGCTGCTCCCACGTCACCTCGGCGAGGTCGCCGTTGACCAGGACGAGCACCACGAACCGCGGGTCGGCCCAGGTGGGCCAGGCCCGGGACACCGTGACCAGCTCGGCGATGCCGTTCATCTGCATGGCCCCGTCGCCGACCAGCGCCACCAGCGGGAGGTCGGGCCGGTCCCACTTGGCGGCGAGGCCGTAGGGCAGGGCGGAGCCCATGCTGGCCAGGGTCGACGAGAGGTGCGCCTGGACGCCGGGCGGCAGGCGCAGGTGCCGGGCGTACCAGTAGACGACCGAGCCGACGTCGACCGAGACCCGCGACGCGGCCGGCAGGTGCTCGCTCAGCCGGCGTACGACGAGCTCGGGGCTGAGCGGCTCGGCGGGGAGCGTCGCCCGTTGCTCGCCGATCTCGTGCCACCGCTCGACGCGGGCACGCACCTCGTCGGTCCAGGCGTGGTCGGTGCGCTCGTCGAGGAGGGGGAGCAACCGGGTGAGCGTCTCGGCGGCGTCGCCGACCAGGCCCACCTCGATGGGGTAGCGGTTGCCGAGGTGGCGGCCGTCGAGGTCGACCTGCACCGCCCGCGCCTGTCCGGGCGCGGGGTAGTACTCGGTCCACGGGTCGTTGCTGCCGACGACGAGCAGGGTGTCGCACTGGTCCATCAGCCAGCCCGACGCCGTGGTGCCGAGGTGGCCCATCACGCCGCAGCTGGTGGGCAGCCGCTCGTCGACCCACGGCTTGCCGAGCAGGCTGGTGGTCACGCCGGCCCCGAGCCGCTCGGCGACGGCGCGCACCTGCGCACCGGCCTCGCGGGCGCCCTGGCCGACCAGGAGCGCGACGCGCCGTCCGGAGTTGAGCACGTCGGCCGCCGCGCGCAGGTCGTCGTCGTAGGGCACGACCAGCGGACGACGCCACTCCACCGCGGTCGGCACGACCCCGTGCTCGTGCGGCACACCGTCGGGCGCGGGCTCCTTCTGGACGTCGTGGGGGAGCACGACGACGGTGGGGCCGCGGGTCGCCAGCGCGGTGCGGAAGGCGCGGTCGACGACCATCGCCGCCTGCTCCGGGGCCAGGACGGTCTGCACGAACCCGGGGGCGACGTCGGCGAACAGCGCGGGAAGGTCGATCTCCTGCTGGTACTGCGAGCCGAGGACCGTGGTCTCCTGCTGCCCGACGATCGCGACGACGGGCACGTGGTCGAGCTTGGCGTCGTACAGGCCGTTGAGGATGTGGACCGCACCCGGACCCTGGGTGCTGGTGACCACGCCGACCTCGCCGGAGTACTTCGCGTGGCCGACCGCCATCAGCGCGGCGTTCTCCTCGTGCCGGGCCTGCACGAACGTCGGCTCGCCTCCGGCCCGGCGCAGCGCACCGAGGAGGGAGTTGATGCCGTCGCCGGAGTAGCCGAACATCCGGTGGACGCCCCATGCGCCCAGGCGCTCGACCACCAGGTCCGCGACCAGGAAGGGTTGCTCGTCGTCGGTCATCGGTGAGCGTCGTCCACGGCGTGACGCACGGCAGCCCTCATGGCGGTGGTCCTCTCGATCGTCCGGAGCGGTCCGCCTCCGGTAACCGGCCGGCCGGCTTTCACCCGGCCGCCGGTCCGCCCGTGGGCTCAGTGCAGGCGCAGGACCGAGGGGTCGCCGCCGGCCTCGCCCCGGTGGTGGCGCCACAGGTCGGCCGCGACGTCGTCGGGGTCGTGCGCGTCGGACCGACCGGGACCGACGGGACCGACGATGACGGTGTGCCCCACACGCACCCCGGTCCCGGCGAGGGCGCGCTGCAGCAGGGCGACGTACGTCGTCACCGCCGTCGTGGTGACCGCGCTGGCCGCGCGGTCGGGGTGCGGCGCGATCGCCGCGCTCCCGGTCGTGAACAGCAGCGACCCCCGGCCGCGCTCGCGCATCCCGGGGAGGACCGCCTCGACGGCGGCGGCCGCGCCGGCGACGCCGAGCCCGAACGACGCCAGGAGCTGGTCGGGGCGGGTGTCGAGCACGGGCCTGATCAACCCGAGGTCCGGGATCGGGCTGTAGCAGAGGGCGGTGACCGTGCCGAGGTCGTCGGCCGTCGACCGGAGCGCCGCGCGCAGCGCGTCGGGATCGGTGGCGTCGGCGGTGGCCGTCGTGACCGTCGCGCCGGTCGTGTCGCGCAGGCCGGCGGCGAGCCGCGCGAGGCGCTCGGCGTCGCGGGCGACCAGCCCCACGGCGTACCCCTCCGTCGCGAAGCGGCGCGCCACCGCCGCGCCGATGCCGGGGCCGGCGCCGACGACGGCGATCGTGCCCGGAGCGGCGGTGACGTCGGTGCCGGTGCTGTCCTGGGTCATGCCGACGACCGTCGCGCAGATCGGTGCCGCCGGGGAGGGCGCCTCGCCCCTGGGGGTGCTGCACCCACCCACGACGGTCGCGGCGCTCGTAGCATCGACGTCATGGCGACCACTCCTCTGGGCGAGTTCCTGCGGGCGCGCCGGGGCCAGGTGAGCCCGGAGACCGCAGGCGTCCCGACGTACGGCGTGCGGCGGGTGCCGGGCCTGCGGCGCGAGGAGGTCGCCACCCTGTCCGGGGTGAGCGTCGACTACTACATCCGGCTCGAGCAGGGCCGCGAGCAGAGCCCGTCGGCGCAGGTGCTCGACGCGCTGAGCCAGGTGCTGCGGCTCGACGCCGACGCGCGCCTGCACCTCTACCGGGTGGCGGGGCTCCTCCCCGACACCGAGCGGGTCGTGCTCCCCGAGCGGGTCGACCCCGAGCTGCTGCGGCTGATGGACCTGTGGTCCGAGACCCCCGCGGTCATCCTCGGCCGGGCCTACGACGTCCTCGCGGGCAACGCGCTCGCGTTCGCGCTCTTCGAGGGCTTCCAGCAGGGCCCCAACCTGATGCGCAAGGTCTTCCTCGACCCCGACGCCCGCACCTTCTACCCCGACTGGGACCTCGTGGCCCGCAACACCGTCGCCGGGTTCCGGGTCCTGCAGGGGCGGACACCGCACGACCCGCGCATCCGCGAGGTCCTCGCCGAGCTGAGCCGCGAGTCCCCGGAGTTCGTGGCCCTGTGGGAGCGGCACGAGGCCCGGGGCAAGCGGCTGGAGAGCAAGCGGTTCCACCACCGGGAGGTCGGCGGGCTCACGCTCGGCATCCACGCCTTCGACGTGCGCTCCGCGCCCGGCCAGGAGCTGATCGTCTACCACGCCGAGCCGGGCTCGCGCAGCGCGGAGGCGCTGGCCCTGCTCGGCACCCTCTCGGCCACCCGCGCCCGGGAGCAGCCCGCCGAGGGCTGAGCCCCGAACCGGACTGCCCAGCGGGCTCCCCTGCACGGGTGGAGGTACCCGCCGCGCCGCGGCCCTAGCGTCGCAGGCATGACCGTGACCTCCACCGCGTCCGCCGACCGTCATCCGTAGCGCGGCCCGCCGCAAGCAGCGGTCGGGTACGACGGAGGCGCCGGCGCCGCCTCGGGTCACCGTCGCCCCGCCCCCGACCCGACCCGTGGTGATCGGCCGCGGCATCGCCTGGCTGGCGACGTGGAGCGGTCGCTGGATCCTGATCGCGATCGCGGCGGTCCTCGTCGGCCTCCTCGTCGGCCGGTTGTGGAGCATCCTGCTGCCGGTCGCGCTGGCGCTGCTGCTGACCTCGGTCCTCGAGCCGGTGGCGCGGCTGCTGGAGCGACGCCTCCGGCTCCCACCCGGGCCCGCCGCAGCCGTCACGCTCCTCGGCGGACTCGGGGTGCTGGTCGGTGTCGGCTTCCTGATCGCCCCAGCCGTGGGTGGACAGGCCGGCGACATCGCCTCCGACGCCGGTGCCGGTCTCCAGGAGCTCCAGGACTGGGTCCAGGCACAGAACTTCGTCAGCGCTGCCCAGATCGACGCCGGCATCCAGGCCGTCCAGGACCGCCTCAGCAACAGCGGTTCCGCGATCGCCTCCGGCGTCCTGACCGGTGTCGGTGCCGCGACCTCGGTGACCGTGACGGTCATCATCACCCTGATCCTGACGTTCCTGTTCCTCAAGGACGGCCGCCGCTTCCTGCCGCTCGTCGAGCGCGTGGCCGGCGACCACGTCGGCGCCCACCTGTCCGAGGTGATGCGCCGCTCGTGGACCACGCTCGGCGGCTACATCCGCACCCAGGCGATCGTGAGCGCGATCGACGCCGTCCTGATCGGTCTGGCGCTGGTGATCGTCGGCGTACCGCTGGCGATCCCGCTGGCGATCCTGACCTTCGTCTGCGGCTTCGTCCCGATCGTCGGGGCCTTCGTCGCCGGTGCGCTGGCCGTCCTGGTCGCCCTGGTCTCCGACGGCCCCACCGGGGCGTTGATCATCCTCGGCGTCGTCCTGGCCGTGCAGCAGCTGGAGGGCAACGTGCTCTCGCCGTGGCTGCAGTCCAAGAGCATGCAGCTGCACGCCGCCGTCGTGCTGCTCTCGGTCGCCCTCGGGTCGACCCTGTTCGGCATCACCGGCGCGTTCCTCGCCGTACCGGTCGTGGCCGTGGTCGCCGTCGTGCTGCGGTACCTCGACGAGGTCGTCGACGAGCGGACGGGCCGCGCCGACGAGCGCACCACGCCGACGGCGACGGGGTCCCGGACGACGTAGCCAGGGGCCCACTCCTCGCCGTCCTGGACCCGGGCGCCGTCGGTCGCCACCATCCCGGTCGGCCGCCGGGAGCGGGGCTCGTTGACCTGCGGTGGCACACTGACCGGCGCCATGACGATGCAAGCCGACCGCGCGGGTGACGCCAGCGACGCCGAGCTGATGGCGTTGGCCCGGGCAGCCGACTCCGCAGCGGTGGCGGCGCTCTTCGAGCGTCACCACTCGGCGGCGCTCCGGTTCGCCCGCGGCCTGACCGACCCGGTCACCGCCGACGACGTCGCCTCGGAGGCGTTCGCCCGGGTGCTGCGGGCGCTGCGCGACGGCGGCGGGCCGGTCACGTCGTTCCGTCCCTACCTGTTGACCGCGGTGCGCAACGTCCACGTCGACCACGTCCGCAAGGACCGGCGCTACGTCTGGGAGGACGAGCCGGACGACCACGAGACGGCACCGGCGGCGAGCGACCCGGTCGAGGCGGAGCAGGAGGCCCGGCTGGTCGCCCAGGCGTTCGGCACGCTCCCCGAGCGGTGGCAGACGGTGCTGTGGCACACCGTGGTCGAGGACGACGACCACGACACCATCGGCCGGCTGCTCGGCATCAAGGCCAACGCCGTGGCCGCCCTCGCCTTCCGGGCCCGCGACGGGCTGCGCGAGGCCTACCTGACCGCCCACCTCGGTCCCCTGGCCGACGGTTGCCAGCCCACCCGCGGGTCCCTGGCCGCGCACGCCCGGGGCGCCCTGCGCCCCCGGCGGCGGCGCGCGGTCGAGACCCACCTCGCCGCGTGCGCCACCTGTACGTCGGCGGTGGCCGACCTGCGCCGGATCAGCCGCGGGACCGGGCTGCTGCTCGGACCTGGTGTGCTCGGCGTCGCGGGCGCCGCCTACGTGACGGCCGCCTGGGAGGGCAGCCCCGTCGCGCCCTCCGACGCCGAGCTGGCGTCGGGGCGACCGCGCAAGCGGCACGTCCTGGTCGCGGTCGCGGCGGTGACGGCCGTCGTCCTCGCCGCCGGCGGGGTGCAGGCGGTGGTCGCGACGCGGTCGCCGGACCGCGCGGACCGCGGCGACGCCGCGGGCAGCGGGGGACAGGCGGGCGTCGACACCTCGTCGTCCCCGTCGACCGACGGGTCCCCGAGCGACCCGGCGACCCCGCCCTCGGACCCGGCGGCACCCACCCCCGGTCGCCCGGGTCCGACGCAGCCCGCCCCCGGCCCGTCCGGTCCCGCCGGCCCGTCCGGCTCACCGTCCGGCTCCCCGACGCAGCCGACGGTCCCGCCGACCCCCCCGCCCGTCGTGCCACCCCTGCCGACGACGCCGCCGACGACGCCCGTGCTGCCGACCGAGCCGCCCACGGTGCCCGTCGACCCGTCGCCCCCACCGCCCGCGCCGCGCGCCGACCTGTGGCTCGACGACGCCCGGGGTGAGGACCTGGTGGAGTACCAGCACGTCGAGCTCCGGGTCGGCGACGGCGGCCTGCCCGTCGTCCAGGTGTCCGTGTCGTTCCGCGGCGTGGACTCGTGGACGGTGCACAGCGGGCCGTCGTGGGCGGCGGCGTCGTGCCGCGAGGTCGACGACCGCCCGCTGCGGGTGATCTGCGACGTGGTGTCGACCCGCGGCCCGCTCGCCTTCGACGTGGTCGCACCCGGGGCGTTCGGCCTCGACGCCGTCGTGCACGCCACCGGCAACCGCGACCCGCGCCCGCGGAACGACCGGCTCGCCTACTCCCGCTGAGATTTCTGGACAGACCCGCGTAAGCGGCGTGTACCCCCGGCGTCCTACCTGCGACACACCCCGAAGCAGATAGGTCCAGGTCGACGATGAGTGCCGCACGTCCCATGTCCCGAGGTCACCGAGCCCGGACCACCTCCGCGCACCGCCGCGAGGTCCCGCGCCGTCCCGCCCGCCCCGGCCTGCGTGGCCTGGCGGCGCTGCTGATGGTCGTCGCGCTCCTGTCCTGGACCGGTGCGAGCGCCGCGTCGTCCGACGAACCCGGCTCCGAGCCGGGTGCGGTCCCGACCGCACCCACTGGGTCGCCGACCGGCAGCACCGAGGCGCCCGACACCAGCGAGGACACCGCTCCACCGGCGCCGGCGGAGGAGGCGACGGGGCAGGACGACGCCCCGCCGAGCGCCCCGGCGTCCGCGGACCCGGAAGCCGACCCCGACGTGGACCCGCAGGTCGACGCGGAGGTCGACCGCCTCCCCCAGGCCCGCGCCGACCTGCCGCCGTCACAGGTGGGCGTGACCAAGACCAACAGCCTCGAGGGCGCGCCGCTGACGCCGGGCGCGGAGTTCACCTACACCCTGGTGGTCCGCTGCTCCGGGCTCGAGATCGGCTGCGTCAACCAGACCTTCACCGACGTCCTGCCGGCCGGGCTCGACGTCACCTCGCTGCCCAACAGCATCCCGGGCAGCCGCACCGTCTCCTACGACCCGGCCACCCGGGTCCTGAGCATCCGGTTCGTGGAGCCGTTGCAGGAGCCGGTGGGCTCGGTCGGCCTCAACGACGGCGCCACCCGCACGTTCGACGTGGGGATGCGGCTTCCCGCCGCCACGGCGATCGCCGACGGGACCGTCATCCCCAACACCGGGAGCACGGTCGCCGACAACTCCCCGCCGGCCGAGTCGACCTCCGACGTGACGGTCTCGGTGCCGCGCGAGGTCCGACCGGTCGCCACCAAGAACTGGCGCGACGGCGCAGCGGTCGCGCTCAGCGGCGAGGCGTCGACGATCGACCTCGGGGTCCGCAACAACTCCTCCAGCTCCGCAGCCGTCGACGAGCTCCTGATCACCGAGGCCGACGTCGACACCTTCGAGCACTTCGACCTCACCGGCGTCGAGGTCACCCGGTGGCCGTTGGGCGCCGACCGCGCCCGGCTGTTCGTCTGCACCGACGCGGGCTCCGCGTGCGCCTGGCCCGGCGACTACACCGCCGGAGCGTCCGCCACGACCCTGGGTGCGCTGGCCCTGCCCGGCGGCACCACTGCCGGCGCGGTCACCGGCTTCGTGGTCGTCTTCGACGACGCCGACGGCGCGACCCTGCCGTACGACGCCACCGGCGGTGCCGTGGCGGCCGGCCTCGAGCTGCGCGACACCTTCCGCTCCAGCGGCGCTGCACTGCGCCCGACCGCCAAGGTCACGGTGGGCAACTGCGCCGTCCCGGGCGCGGTCGACGACGAGGGCGACCTGACCCAGGGCGCCGCCGCCTGCGACACCTACGACGTCCTCCCCGACACCGTCGTCGTCAACGCGGGCAAGACGTTCCGCCCCGACACCGACGCCGACTTCAACCCGGCCGAGGCCGGCGAGCACGCCGTGGTCGGTCGCAGCTCGCCCGTGACCGCCACCGTGTCGGTCCAGAACAGGTCTGCCTTCCCGCTGCGCGAGATCCGGATCGTCGAGCCCGACGCCGTCCCGGCCTCCGAGTTCGACAAGCTCGACGTCTCCAAGGTCCGGTTGCGCTTCCCGGCCGGCGCGACCGGTGCCCACCTCGTGGTCTCCTACGCCGACGGCAGCGCCGACCTGGTCGTCGACCACACCGGCAACCAGACCGTCGACGTCGCGCGTGCCGGCACCCGGGTCACCCGGATCGAGGTCGTCTACACCGGTGTCGACGGCAACGGTCAGCCCTCCATCGCCATCGACGCGACCGCGTTCCTCGACGTGCACGGCAGGCTGAACGCGCTGGTCACCGACGAGGAGCTGCCCAACGGCAGCTCCCCGGGCGTCGGCAACTGCGCGTCGTTCCAGGCCAAGGCCACGACCAGCAGCAGCACCGGCACCAGCAGCGGCAACGCCTGCGCGACCCTGCCGGTCGAGCGCGAGCGCCGCTCGGGCACCGGGGTCAAGACCGTCAGCCAGACCGAGCTGCCGCCGGGCCAGCCGATCCAGTTCAGCCTGACCCTGCAGAACAACGGCAACGTGCCGCTCGTCGACCCGATCCTCTACGACCCGCCGGTCGACGGCGACGGCCGCCCGCGTACCGACGGCGTGGTCAGCCCGTTCAGCGTGGTCCGGATCGTCTCCGCGACGGCGCGCAAGGACTCGGGCGTGCCCGACGTCTCCGTCGAGGTCTTCGACGACGCCGCCGGAGGCACCGGCGCCTGGGTGCCGTACGCCACCGCCGACGCGGGGCTCCTCGAGCGGGCCCTCGGGATCCGGGTCGTCGTCGACGGCGAGCTGGCCCCGACCAAGCGGGTCTTCCTCGACCTGTTCGTCCAGCGTCGCGCCGGCATCGCCGACGACGTGCAGCTCAACAACTGCTTCGCCGCCGGCGCCCTCGACTGGAGCGGCGACCCCGCGTGCTCGCCGGCCGTCGAGACGGCGCCGGCGCAGAGCGCGGCCGCCATCAACAAGCGGATCACCCCCGGTGAGCTGGTCACGCCGATCCCCGGCATGGACGAGCAGACCGCCCAGGTGCGGATGACGATCGCCAACACCGGAAACATGAGCGCCAACCGCCTGCGGCTGACCGACCAGCGCCCGCAGTTCTACGACGCGATCGACGTCGGTGCCGTGCGGTCCGTGCAGTTCCCGCGCGGGGCCAACCGCGTGCAGGTCGACGCCCTCGTCGCCGGCGCGTGGGTCACCGGCACTCCCGTCGCGCCGATCACCAACGGGTCGGCGTACCCGCTGCCCGCCGGCGTCGCCGCCGACGACGTGGTGGGGCTGCGGTTCACCTTCACCAGCAACGGCGGCGGCTACGACCTCCGTCCGTGCGAGGGCGCCCCGACGCCGGAGGCGTGCACCGGCATCGTCGTGGTCGACGTGCACCCACGGACGACGCTGCGCTCCGACCCGTCGACGCCGATCCCCGAGCAGGTCTCCAACACCCTGACCGGGGGGCTCGAGACCAGCCTCCAGAACCCCGGCCAGCTGCAGGAGATCGACCCGGTCACCGCCGACCTGACCTTCACCGACGGGGACGCCGAGCTCGACGTGACGAAGACGCCCGACAGTGCCATCGCCCCCGGCGAGACCGCGCCGTTCCGGCTGCTGGTCACCAACACCGGCTCCACCAACCTGCCCGACGTGGTCGTGCGTGACCTGCTGCCTGCCGGGCTCACCTTCGACGAGTCGTTCGAGAACGGCGTGGGCTACCGCGTCGTCGACGCCCAGGTGCCGGCCGGCACCGCGCCGGTGCCGACGCCGACGTTCGAGACCACCACGCAGGGCGGCCGGATCGCGGGTCTGCGCTGGGAGTTCGGCGACTGGCTGATGCGACCGAGCACCCGCTTCGTCATCGAGATCCAGGTCCGGCTCTCGCCGGGCGTGAGCGAGGGCCAGTTGCACCAGAACGTCATGGGGGCCACCTCGCCCGCCGACGGCCTGACCTGCGCGCCGGGGACCGGCTCGGCGCCCGACGCCGAGGGCACCTGGTGCACCGACTCCGCCGCGGTCTCGACCAAGGCCGGCGCGGCGTTCGAGGCCCGCAAGTGGGTCGCCGGCCGCGACTCCCTCGGCTGGTGGAACAACCGTTCCCTCCGGACCGTGCCGGTGGGCGACGCGAGCTGCCCCACCCGGAGCGAGGGCGGCCGCACCTACACCGCGTTCCCGTGCGTCGCGCTGGTCAACCCGGGCGACCAGTACGACTACCTCCTCACCTTCGTCAACGCCGGCACCGAGCCCGCCACCCAGATGCGGGTCATCGACCGGTTCCCCGTCGCGGGCGACAAGGGCGTCGTGCTCAGCGGCCTCGACCGCGGCACCCAGTGGCAGAACCGGCCGACCCTGGCCGGTGCGCCGACGCTGAACGGCGCCGGCGCGCTGTCGGTCGAGTACGCCGACACCGAGGCCGACCTGTGCACCGGTGACCTCTCGATGTCCGACACCTGCGGCGCGGACACCTGGGACGGTGCGTTCGGCCCCGCCGCCGTGGGCATGCAGCTGCGCGTCGCCTGGGGCACGGGTGCCCCGCTGGCTCCCGGCCAGGGCGTCAGCATCGGCTTCTCGATGACGACGCCGCTCGACGTGCCGCGCGTCGCCGACCCGACGATCGCCTGGAACTCCTTCGGCCACGCCGAGAAGACGCTGCGCTCGAACGGTCAGGAGCGGGTGCTGCCGCCCACCGAGCCGATCAAGGTCGGCGTGGCGACGGCCTACGGCAGCCTCGAGGTCTCCAAGGTCGTCGGCGCCAACCCGGCCGGGCTGCCGCTGGCCGGCCGGACGTTCGACATCGACTACCGGTGCACCATCGACCCGATCGGCGGGCAGGCGGACACCGTCGTCGCCGAGGACACGCTCCGCCTGCAGGGTGGGGAGACCCAGCGGGTCGACGGCATCCCGGCTGGCGCCGAGTGCGCGGTCTGGGAGGACGACGCCCTGGGCGGCGTCACCAACCACCCGACGAACGACCCCGCGATCCGGGTCATCGCCCCGAGCCTCGGCGGCGGCCAGCCGCAGCGGGTCAACGTGGTCAACGACTACCCGCTCGGCGCGGTGACCGTGGAGAAGGCCGTCGAGGGCGCGGCCGCGTCGTTCGGTGGGTCGACGACGTACACCGTCGACGTGAGCTGCACCTGGCAGGGCCAGGTCGTCACCGGGTTCCCCCGGACGCTGTCGCTGGTCGGCAACGACACCGAGGTCGTGCCGGCGCCCACCGGCGCCCTGTGCACCGCCGTGGAGACCGGCGACGGGGGAGCGACCAGCACCGAGGTCGTCCCCGCCAACGGCGTGGTCGTCACCGCGGCGCCGACCGAGCCGCTCGAGCTGGTCGTCACCAACACCTTCGAGCAGGGACACCTGCGGATCCGCAAGGAGATCGAGGGCGCGGGTGCGACGCTGCCGGACGGGCCGTTCGCGTTCACCGTCGCCTGCACCTTCGAGGGCACCGCCCTCCCGACCGAGACCGTGCTGCTCGAGCGCGTCGGGGACGCGACCGAGATCGAGGAGGAGGTCTCGTTGCTGCTCCCGGTGGGGGCCGAGTGCACCGTCACCGAGACCGGCACCGGGGGCGCCGACAGCACCCCACCGCCGGTGACGCTGCAGATCGTGGAGAACGACGCCGACAACACCGTGACGGCGACGTTCGTCAACGAGTTCTCCGCCGGCACCCTGGCCCTCAGCAAGGTCCTGGCCGGCGCCGGTGCCACCGAGCAGTACGCCGTGGACGCCGTCTACACCGTGCTGGTGACCTGCGCGGTGGGTGACCCCACCTCGGTGGTGTTCTCCGACTCGGTGGAGATCAAGGGCGGCGAGCGACGTGCGCTCACCGACGCCGGCGGTGACCCCGTGCTCCTGCCGCTCGGCTCCCGCTGCTGGGGCGAGGAGACCGGCACCGGTGGTGCGACGTCGCACGCGCTGAACGCCGGCTCGTTCGCGACCGGCCTGGAGGTGGCTGCCGGCACGCCGGACGACCTGCAGCAGCTGGAGCTGGCGGCGACCAACACCTTCGACCTCGCGTCGTACACGGTGGAGAAGGTCGTCGACGGCGACGCGGCGGGCTACGCCGACGGACGTGAGTACACCGTCGCGGTGACCTGCGTGCTGCCCCAGGACGGCGTCCGCACGCCGCTGCTCACCGAGCAGGCCCACCAGGTCACCGACGACCAGCCGGTCACGATCGACGGACTGCCCGTCGGCGCGGAGTGCTGGGTGGTGGAGACCGACGACGGCGGCGCGACGTCGACCGTCGTCGAGCACGGCGGCCCGGCCACCCCGGCGGTCGTCGCGGCCGACGGCTCGACGCGCACGACGGTGACCAACACCTTCGCCGCCGGCGAGCTCGTCGTGGGCAAGCGGGTGGTCGGTGGCCCGGCGGGCCCCTACCGCTTCGAGGTCGCCTGCACCACCGGGCAGGGCGACGTGTCCCTCGCCCCCCGCGACGCGGCCTTCCGGCTGCGCGCCGGTGCCACCAGGACCATCAGCGTGCCGCTCGGTGCCGAGTGCCAGGTCGAGGAGGTCGACGTGCCCGCAGGGGCCACGGTGACCTTCGAGGACTCCGACGGTGACGACGACGGCGTCGTCGTGGTGGCGCCGGGGGCCGAGGTGACGGTGGTCAACACGTTCTCCGTCGTGGACGAGAACACCGACGGTCAGGACGACGGTCAGGACGACGGCGACGACGGCCCGGGCGACCAGGACGGCCAGGGGTGGGGGCTGCCGGACACCGGCGGGCCGAGCCTGCTGCTGGCGCTGGCCGGAGCGGGGCTCCTGCTGCTCGGCGGCGTCCTGGTCCGGGACGGGCGGCGACGGGCCCGGCAGCCGCGCTGAAGGCCCGGCGGGGCGGCCGGAACTTTCCGCGCCGTCCCGCGTAAGCCGGGCCGCGTCGCGGCGTCTTACCTGGGAAGACCCCCACTCAGATAGGTCCTGACGATGAGCTGTACGGCAACCGCGGCCGCGGTGCTCGACGAGGCGGCAGTCCCGGACGTGCTGGAGCTCCCCGCTCCGGTGGACGACCTGCCACCGCACCTGGCCGCCGTCATCGCGACCTGGCTGCGTGACCACGGCGTCGATCCCGCCCGGGTCCTCCCCGGTCGCCCCGTGGAGCGGGACGAGGAGCGTCAGCGGCTCGCGTGGCGCGAGCTGACCGACGGTGAGGTGCGCCTCCGGGTGCTCTTCCCGCCGGTCGGCCACGACCAGCGCTGGCCGGCGCCGTTCCCCGACGCGTGGTCGTCCCACGCCGGTGCCGGTCGCCGATGACCCCCCGGGACTCCCGTCTCACCGGTCATTCCACGAAACCGCTGAAAATCCTTTACCTTGGCACGGCGTCCCTCCCCCTTTCGGGTGGGCCGACCCCCTCCCCACCCGAAAGTCTTGGCATGCCCAGCGCCCCCTCCGCCCATCGTTCCGCCACGCGTCCGGGACCCTCCACCCGTACCGCCCGCTCGCTCCTCGCCCTCGGGGTCGCGGTGTCGGCAGGCCTGATCGGCGTCGCGGGCGGCCCCGGCGTCACCCCGGCCGTCGCCGCGCCGGCCCCCGACCCGCAGACGCGCTCGGTCACGGCGGTCGGGCCCTACTCCGGCGTCGTGCCCGACGGGTCCTGCTTCGTCGACGTCCGGGTGACCGGTGGCGCCGGTGGTCACAACCTGGTCGCCGGCGGCACGAGCCAGCCGGGCGCCAACGGCGCGGCGGCCCGCATCAACGCGCGGTACTCGGTCGTCCCCGGCGAGAGCTACACCGGCGTGGTGGGCGGCGGCGGCGCCCAGGACCGCGTCGCGGGAGCCAACGGCGGCGGCAGCGGCGGCACGGCGACCCCCACGTCCGGCGTCACCCACCAGGGCGGCGGCGGTGGCGGCTGGACGTCGCTCCAGCTCGACGGCACCGACGTCGTGGTGGCCGGCGGCGGCGGTGGCTCGGCCGGCGGGCACTCGACCAACCGCGGCGCAGGCGGGGCAGCCGGTCTGCCGACCGGCCCCGGTGTGACGGCGGGCGCGACCGGCACCAACGGCCGTGACAGCAACGCCGCCGACGACGTGACCGTCGGTGGTGGCGGCGGGGGCGGCACCGACGCGCCCGGCGCGGGTGGCGTCAACAGCGCGACCCCGGCCCGCAACGGCACGGCCGGCGACGGCCGCACCGGTGGCAACGGCGGCGTCGACGCCAACCCCGACAGCGGCGGTGGCGGTGGCGGTGGCTGGTTCGGTGCCGGCGGCGGCGCCTCGAGCACCACCAACGACGACGGCACGGGCGGCCTGAAGCCCACCGGCGTCTCCGGCGCGGGCGGCGGAGGTGGGTCGAGCTTCGTGGCGGCCACCAGCCCCGGCGGAGCCGGGGCGGCGGTGTCGGGTGTCAGCTCGGCCCCGGCGGGCCAGCGTGCGACCGCCGGCGCCGGCCAGGCCGGCGACGTCCTCCTCGACTTCGTGCCCTGCAGCTACGACCTCGCCGTGACCAAGACCGTCGACGACCCCGCCCCGGCGCCGGGCCAGACCGTCGTCTGGACGGTCGCCGTCACCAACAACGGGCCCGACCCGATGGCGCGGGGCGACCTGCTCACGCTGTCCGACACCCTGCCCGGCCCGGGCGTCAAGACGGTCGTCTCCGCGGTCGTCACCGGTGGGAGCAACGACCGTGGCCTGGCGCGGGGTGCGGTCAGCTGCGACGCGGCTCCCGGCGCCGCCATGCCGGCCACGCTGACCTGCTCGCGTCCGTACGCCGACGGCGTCGCCAGCTCGCCCGACACCGGGTCCCGCGGGCTCGACCCCGGTGAGACCGTCACCGTCACCTACACCCAGGCCATCCCGGATGGCACGGCGTCCGGGGCGACGTTCGACAACGTGGCCACGGTGACCGACCGCGGTGCGACCGGCGACAACACCGACAGCGCGACGATCACCGTCGCCTCCGGCCCGCCGGTGGCGACCGACGACAGCGCCAACACGCCGTATGAGACCCCCGTGAACCTGCCGGCCACCGGCAACGACAGCCCGGGCGACCCCGGCACCCCGTTGGTGCCGTCGGCGACGGTGTTCACCAGCGCGCAGGCGACTGCGGGTGGCAAGACGTTGGTCACCGCGCAGGGCACCTGGCAGGTCAACGGCGACGGCACGGTGACGTTCACCCCGGCCGACGGCTACGTCGGCACGACCCCGCCCGTGGAGTACCGGATCACCGACGCGGCCGGCGGCACCGACACGGCCCTGCTGACCGTGACCGTCCGCCCGGGCCCGACCGCCGTGCCCGACGAGGACGTCACGCCCCAGGACGTCACCGTCGTCCTCGACCCGCCCGCCCTCGGCAACGACACCCCCGGCGCCGGCGCCAACGGCGCACCGGGCACGTTCGACGCGGGGTCGCTCGTCTTCACCCCGGGCGGCACCCCCGGCGGCACCGTCTCGGGCGGCGGCAAGACGCTGACCATCCCCGGGCAGGGCGTGTTCACGATCGGCGCCGGCGGCCAGGTCACCTTCGACCCCGAGCCGCAGTTCACCCAGACCACCACCCCGGCGGCCTACACGGTCACCGACTCCTTCGGCAACCAGACCGGTTCCACCATCACCATCACCGTCGCGCCGGTCAGTCCGGTGGCCGAGGACGACGCGGCGAGCACGCCGTTCGACACCCCGGTGACGTTGCCGGCGGTGACCGATGACGCGGCGGGGGCGCCCTCGGCGCCGTTGGTGCCGTCGGCGACGGTGTTCACGAGCGGGCAGGCGGCTGCGGGTGGCAAGACGTTGGTCACCGCTCAGGGCACCTGGCAGGTCAACGGTGACGGCACGGTGACGTTCACCCCGGTGGCGGGCTACGTCGGTACGACGCCGGCGGTGGAGTACCGGATCGTCGATGACAACGGCACGACCGACACGGCGTTGCTGACGGTGACGGTGCGTCCGGGTCCGTCGGCGACGCCGGATGAGGACGAGACGCCGCAGGACGTCGAGGTGACGGTGGACCCGTTGACCAACGACACCCCGGGTCTGCTGGCCGACGGTACGGCGGGCAGCTGGGACGAGACCTCGGTGCGGTTCCTGGCCGCGGGCAACCCGGGCACGGTCTCCGACGGCGGCCGGACGTTGACGGTGCCGGGCGAGGGCTTCTACACCGTCGACCCGGTCTCCGGTGAGGTCACCTTCGATCCCGAGCCGCAGTTCACCGACGTCGCGACGCCGGTGACCTACACGGTCACCGACGCCAACGGCAACGACGTGTCCTCGACGATCACGATCACGGTGGCGCCGATCAGCCCGGTGGCCAACGACGACACCGCGAGCACGCCGTTCGAGACCCCGGTGACGCTGCCGGCGGTGACCGACGACGATGCCGGTGACCCGACGGCGCCGCTGGTGCCGTCGGCGACGGTGTTCACCAGTGGGCAGGCCACCAACGGCGGCAAGACCCTGGCCACCACTGAGGGCACCTGGCAGATCAACACCGACGGCACGGTCACCTTCACCCCGGCCCCCGGCTACACCGG
>NZ_JBZUJV010000012.1:0-127052 GCF_058559815.1 Nocardioides sp. WJ219 | reverse complement strand
GCTCGTTGCGGGACTTAACCCAACATCTCACGACACGAGCTGACGACAGCCATGCACCACCTGTACACCCCCAAAAGAAGCCCCATCTCTGGAGCGGCAGGGTGTATGTCAAACCCAGGTAAGGTTCTTCGCGTTGCATCGAATTAATCCGCATGCTCCGCCGCTTGTGCGGGCCCCCGTCAATTCCTTTGAGTTTTAGCCTTGCGGCCGTACTCCCCAGGCGGGGCGCTTAATGCGTTAGCTGCGGCACGGAACCCATGGAATAGGCCCCACACCTAGCGCCCAACGTTTACGGTGTGGACTACCAGGGTATCTAATCCTGTTCGCTCCCCACACTTTCGCTCCTCAGCGTCAGAACATTGCCAGAGAACCGCCTTCGCCACCGGTGTTCCTCCTGATATCTGCGCATTTCACCGCTACACCAGGAATTCCGTTCTCCCCTCAATGCCTCAAGTCTGCCCGTATCGGAAGCAAGCACTCGGTTAAGCCCAGTGTTTTCACTCCCGACGCGACAAACCGCCTACGAGCCCTTTACGCCCAATAATTCCGGACAACGCTCGCACCCTACGTATTACCGCGGCTGCTGGCACGTAGTTGGCCGGTGCTTCTTCTGTACCTACCGTCACCACCCACACGGGCGCTTCGTCGATACTGAAAGAGGTTTACAACCCGAAGGCCGTCATCCCTCACGCGGCGTTGCTGGATCAGGCTTCCGCCCATTGTCCAATATTCCCCACTGCTGCCTCCCGTAGGAGTCTGGGCCGTGTCTCAGTCCCAGTGTGGCCGGTCACCCTCTCAGGCCGGCTACCCGTCGAAGCCTTGGTAGGCCATTACCCCACCAACAAGCTGATAGGCCGCGAGCACATCCCCCACCCACAAAAGTTTCCACACAGAACCCATGCAGGTCTGTGTCGTATCCGGTATTAGACACCCTTTCGAGTGCTTATCCCAGAGTGAAGGGCAGATTACTCACGTGTTACTCACCCGTTCGCCGCTCGTGTACCCCCGAAGAGGCCTTACCGCTCGACTTGCATGTGTTAAGCACGCCGCCAGCGTTCGTCCTGAGCCAGGATCAAACTCTCCGTAGAAAATTCACTCCCGACAATAAACGAAACTAGCTATCGCCAGAATCATTGCCGAAAAAACAATACCCATCCAAAGAAACAGACGAGCAAAACAAACTAATTCGTCGACTATGACACACTGTTGAGTTCTCAAACATCAGACGCATGCCCCCACCTAGCCCGTGCGGACCGGCTCTGGGGCAACCTCAGAAACATTACCGGCTGCTGCGACCTTCGTCAACTCGAGCGAGCGACTCCGGTCTGAGTCCGGGCCGGGCATGCGACTGCCACCTGGTGCGGGCCTCTCGGCCCCGAGTGGGAGTCGCTCACCGCGACAAGAGGGAACACTAGGGCACGTCCGCCCCCGGGTTCAACTCGGGGGGTCGGGCACCGCCTTGGGGTGCCGGCGGTAGGCCGAGACGGTGGGCTCGCCGGCCAGCCAGAAGCGCCACGGACGGTCGGGTGCGAGCCGCAGGCCCGTGCGCGGACCGGTGCTTACGGCGCCGGGCGCGGGCTGCAGCTCGAGCCGCACCTCGCCGTGCGCGAGGTCGGTCCCGTCGTGGTCGAGCGCGATCGCGAGGGTGCGGCACAGCCGGGCCGGGCCGCGGGCCAGGTCGCGGTCGCGGACCCCGGGTCGCCGCTCCCGGGCCACGTCGAGGCCGGCGACGACCTCACCGGCGCGGAGCAGGACGGCGGCGGAGCTGCCCTCCTCCCCCACCACCACGTTGGCGCACACGTGCATGCCGTAGGTGAAGTAGCAGTACAGGCGCCCGGCCGGACCGAACATCACCGCGTTGCGGCGGGTCTGCCCCCGGTAGGCGTGCGACCCCGGATCGCGTTCCCCGGCGTAGGCCTCGACCTCGGTCAGGCGCACTGCGACGGGCCCGTGCCGCAGCACCGCGCCGAGGAGCCGCGGCGCGACCTGCTCGGCGGGACCGGCGAGCTCAGCCCAGCCGGGCACGGTACGACGCCGCGAGGGCGCTGACCTCGGCGAGCTGCTCCGCGACCCGGACGGGCGCCGTACCGCCGCGGCCGTCGCGCGCGGCCACGGAGCCGGCGACGGTGAGGACGTCGCGGACCTCGGGGCGCAGGTGCGGGGAGATGTCGGCGTACTGCTCGTCGGTGAGCTCGTCGAGCCCGACCCCGAGCTCCTCGCACCGCTGCACGCAGGCGCCGGCGACCTCGTGGGCCACCCGGAACGCGACGCCCTCGCGGACCAGCCACTCGGCGACGTCGGTGGCCAGCGAGAACCCCTGGGGGGCGAGCTCGGCCATCCGGTCGGTGTCGAAGACCAGGGTCGCGACCATGCCGGAGAAGGCCGGGAGCAGCACCTCGAGGGTGTCGACGGAGTCGAAGACCGGCTCCTTGTCCTCCTGCAGGTCGCGGTTGTAGGCCAGCGGCAGCGCCTTGAGCGTGGTCAGCAGCCCGGTCAGGTTGCCGACGAGCCGGCCGGCCTTGCCGCGAGCCAGCTCGGCGATGTCGGGGTTCTTCTTCTGCGGCATGATGCTCGACCCCGTCGACCAGGAGTCGTGCAGGCGCACGAAGCCGAACTCGCGGGTCGACCACAGGATCACCTCCTCGGCGATCCGGCTCACGTCGACCCCGACCTGGGCGCAGACGAAGGCGAACTCGGCGACGAAGTCGCGCGCCGACGTGCCGTCGATGGAGTTGGCCGAGGACCCGGTGAAGCCGAGCTCGGCCGCGACCAGCGTCGGGTCGAGGCCGAGGGTCTGCCCGGCGAGCGCGCCGGCGCCGTAGGGCGAGTCACCGGCGACCCGGCGGTCCCAGTCGAGGAACCGCTCGACGTCGCGCAGCAGCGGGTGGGCGTGGGCCAGCAGGTGGTGGGCCAGCAGCACGGGTTGCGCGTGCTGCAGGTGGGTGCGGCCCGGCATCACCGCGTCGCCGTGGGCCGCGGCCTGGGCGACGAGGACGTCGACGAGGTCGAGCACGCAGCCGGCGACAGTGCGCACGTGGTCGCGCAGGTACATCCGGAACAGGGTGGCGATCTGGTCGTTGCGGCTCCGGCCGGCCCGCAGGCGGCCGCCGACGTCGGCCCCGACCTCCTCGAGCAGCAGGCGCTCCAGCGAGCCGTGGACGTCCTCGTCGGACGGGTCCGGACGCAGCTCGCCGGAGGAGTACTGCTCGGCGAGGACGTCGAGGCCGCGGTGGATCTCCGCCTCGTCCTCGGGCGTGAGGTAGCCCGCGGCGCCCAGCGCCTTGGCGTGGGCGTGCGAGCCGGCGATGTCGTAGAGCGCGAGCCGCCAGTCGAAGTGGGTGGAGCGCGAGAGCGCCTCGAGCTCGGGCGAGGGACCGTCGGCGAACCGGCCGCCCCACAGCATGCCCTCGTTGGTCGTGCTCACCGTTCTCCCTCCACCGCGACGATCGCGGCTCGCATGATGTCAGGCAGGTCCGGGTCGACGGCTGTCCCGTCGGCGGCGAGCTCCTCCGGCGTCCACCACCGGTGGGCCACGACGTTGCCGGCCTCGTCGGGCTCGAGGTGCGCGAACGTCACCTCGACGTCGGCCGCGAGCGGCAGCGCGTAGAAGGTGGAGTGCCCGACGTACCCGGCCCCGTCGTAGGTGTACTCACGGACCGCGACGTGCACCGGTCCGACCAGGTCGTCCGGGTCCACCCGGATCCCGGTCTCCTCGAAGGTCTCCCGGACGGCGGCGTCGGGGAGCGTCTCGCCCGGGTCGACGGCGCCCCCGACCGTGCCCCACCGCAGGAGGCCGGGGACGGCGGGGTCCTGGTCCTGCAGCATCAGCACCCTCCCGCCCGCCACCGGCAGCACCCGTGCGGTCACCCGCTCGGCCGGTGGCGTCGCCCTGCGGACGTCGGCGACCGCCCGGGCCGCGAGCACCGGCAGCAGCGGGCTGCGGACCCGGGGGTCGCCGGCGAGCGCCGCGGGGGTGACCCACTCGTGGCCGCGGATGAACCCGACCTCGGCCTCGGTGTGGCCGGCGAAGTCGACGACGGGGTCGTCCACCGCGACGGCGAAGAACGTCGCGTGCACGGGGTGCCGCCGGCCCTGGTGGTCGGTCCAGCTGGTCGGGCCGTCGTGGAGGGGTCCCTGCAGGTCGGCGGGTGGGACGTCGATGCCCGTCTCCTCGCGCAGCTCGCGTGACGCCGCCTCGCGGACGCCCTCGCCCGGCTCGATGCCGCCCCCGGGGCTCAGCAGCCCGGGGCGGCCGTCGGCCGCGCGCACGACGAGCAGCAGCACCTCGTCGTGGCGGTTGACGGCGAGCACCCGTGCGGACGCGCGTCCTCCGGCCGCCATCAGTCGGTGCCGAACTCCATGGCGGCCGCGTCGAGGGCCTCGTCGTCGGTGGTCCCGGCGGCCGGGTTGGCGCGGATCCGGTCGGCGCCGCCGGCGGGCAGCTCGCCGTACAGGGTGCCGTGCTCGACGAGCACCTGGCCCTGCTCGAAGGGCTGGTCGGCGTAGAGCTCGAGCTTGGCGCGCGAGTCGGCGATGTCGAGGTTGCGCATGGTGAGCTGGCCGATCCGGTCGGTCGGACCGAACGCCGCGCTCTCGGTGCGCTCCATCGACAGCTTGTCGGGGTGGTAGGAGAACGACGGGCCGTCGGTGCGCAGCACCGAGTAGTCCTCCCCGCGACGCAGCCGCAGGGTGACCTCACCGGTGACGAGCGAGGCGATCCAGCGCTGGATCGACTCGCGCAGCATCAGCGCCTGCGGGTCGAGCCACCGGCCCTCGTAGAGCAGCCGGCCGAGGCGGCGCCCCTCGGAGTGGTAGAGCGCGATGGTGTCCTCGTTGTGGATGGCGTTGAGCAGCCGCTCGTAGGCGATCCACAGCAGCGCCATGCCGGGGGCCTCGTAGATGCCGCGCGACTTGGCCTCGATGATGCGGTTCTCGATCTGGTCGCTCATGCCGAGGCCGTGGCGACCGCCGATCACGTTGGCCTGGTGCACCAGCTCGACCGCTCCCTCGGCGCCGTCGTAGGTCTTGCCGTCGATGGAGACCGGCCGGCCCGCCTGGAAGGCGATGGTCACGTCCTCGGTCTCGATCGCCACGGCGGGGTCCCAGAACTTCACGCCCATGATCGGCTCGACGGTCTCGAGCGAGACGTCGAGGTGCTCGAGGGTCTTGGCCTCGTGGGTGGCGCCCCAGATGTTGGCGTCGGTGGAGTAGGCCTTCTCCTGGCTGTCGCGGTAGGGCAGGCCCTGCGCGACGAGCCACTGGCTCATCTCCGCCCGTCCACCGAGCTCGTGGACGAAGTCGGCGTCGAGCCACGGCTTGTAGATGCGCAGCTCGGGGTTGGCGAGCAGGCCGTAGCGGTAGAAGCGCTCGATGTCGTTGCCCTTGAACGTCGAGCCGTCGCCCCAGATGTCGACGCCGTCCTCGTGCATGGCGCGGACCAGCAGGGTGCCGGTGACGGCGCGGCCGAGCGGGGTGGTGTTGAAGTAGGTGCGCCCGCCGGAGCGGATGTGGAAGGCGCCGCAGGCCATCGCGGCGAGGCCCTCCTCGACCAGCTGGGGCTTGCAGTCGACGTGGCGGGCGATCTCGGCGCCGTACTGCACGGCGCGGTCGGGCACCCCGGCGATGTCGGGCTCGTCGTACTGGCCGATGTCGGCGGTGTAGGTGCACGGCACGGCGCCCTTGGCGCGCATCCAGGCGACCGCGACGGAGGTGTCGAGGCCGCCGGAGAAGGCGATGCCGACGCGCTCGCCGACGGGGAGGGAGGTGAGGACCTTGGACATCAGGATTCCTTGGGTTCGTGGGCGTTGGCGAGGGTGAGGAAGCGCTCGGCGAGCGCCGCTCCCCCGCTCGGGTCGCGGCCGATGACGAGGAGGGTGTCGTCGCCGGCGATGGTGCCGAGGACGTCGGGCAGCTCGGCGCGGTCGAAGGCGGAGGCGAGGTACTGCGCCGCGCCCGGTGGGGTGCGCAGGACGACGAGGTTGCCGGTGGCCTCGGCGGTGACGAGCAGCTCGCCGCACAGCCGGGACAGGCGCCGGGCCGAGGACGCCGTCTCGCCCGACTTGGGCCGGCGGTCGCCGCCCTCGCCGGGCACGGCGTACACGAGGGCGCCGGAGGCGGAGCGGACCTTGAGCGCGTCGAGCTCGACCAGGTCGCGCGAGAGCGTGGCCTGGGTGACGCTGAGCCCCTCGTCGGCCAGCAGCCCGGCGAGCTCGGACTGGGAGTGCACCTCGTGGTGGGTGACCAGGTCGACGATGCGCTGGTGGCGGGCGTTCTTGGTCACCGGGGCCCGGGACACGGTGGTCACGCCGACGCCTCGAGCAGGAACGCCAGGACGGCCTTCTGGGCGTGCCGGCGGTTCTCGGCCTCGTCCCACACCACGCTCCGGGGTCCGTCGATCACCTCGGCGGCGATCTCCTTGCCGCGGTAGGCCGGCAGGCAGTGCAGGGCGATCGCATCGGGGCCGGCCAGCGACATCAGCCCGGACGTCAGCGAGTACGGCGCGAACACCTGCTCCCGGTCGGCCTCCTCGGCCTCCTTGCCCATCGAGATCCAGGTGTCGGTGACCACCACGTCGGCGCCGGCCACGGCCTTCTCGGGCTCGTCGTGGGCGGTGGCCGAGCCGCCGGTCTCGGCGGCGATGTCGGTGGCGCGCTGCAGCATGGCGGCCGAGGGGAGGTAGTCGGGTGGTGCGGCGACGCGGACGTGCATGCCGGCGGTGGTGCCGGCCAGCAGCCACGAGCTGCCCATGTTGCACGCGCCGTCGCCGACGAACGCCACCGTCAGCCCGGCGAGCCCGCCCTTGTGCTCGCGGACCGTGAGCAGGTCGGCGACGAGCTGGCAGGGGTGGAAGTCGTCGGTGAGCGCGTTGACGACCGGGACGCCGGCGTGGGCGGCCATGGTGTCGAGGTCGGCCTGGAAGAACGTGCGCCACACCACGGCCGAGACCTGCCGGCCCAGCACGCGGGCGACGTCCTCGACCGACTCGCGCACCCCGATGCCGGCCAGGCGGCCCTCGACCAGCATCGGGTTGCCGCCGAGCTCGGCGATGCCGGCGCCGAAGGAGACCTGGGTGCGCAGGGTCGGCTTGTCGAAGATCATCGCCACCGAGCGCGGCCCCTCGAGCGGACGCTGCGAGTACGGCGACGCCTTGAGCTCGGCGGCCAGGTCGAGCAGGCGCGCCTGCTCGGCCGGGGTCACGTCGTCGTCGCGGAGGAAGTGGCGCAGGGTCACGACGGGGCTCCCATGGCGGCGTCGAGCACCTGCGGCCAGGCGGCGAGGAACGCGTCGACGTCGTCGGGCGTCAGCACCAGCGGCGGCGCGAGGCGGATGCGCCGCGGTGTCGGGTTGTTGACGATGAACCCCGCGGCGAGCGCGGCGGCGGCGACGTCGGCGGAGGACTCGGCGGCGAGGTCGAGCCCGACCAGCAGTCCCTCGCCCCGCACCTCGGTGACCCGCGGGTCGGCGGCCAGCCCGTCGCGGAGCTTCTGCCCGAGCACCGTGACGTGCTCGAGCAGCCCGTCGGTCTCGATCGTGCCGATCACCGCGAGCGCCGCGGCGCAGGCGACCGGGTTGCCGCCGAAGGTGGTGCCGTGGTTGCCGGGCTGGAGCAGCTCGCCGGCGGCGCCGAGGGCCAGGCAGGCGCCGATCGGGAACCCGCCTCCCAGGCCCTTGGCCACCGTGACGACGTCGGGGACGACGCCGCTGCGGTGGTGCTCGAACCAGCGGCCGGTGCGGCCCATGCCGGTCTGGATCTCGTCGAGCCACAGCAGGGCGCCGTGCTCGGTGGCGATCCGCCGCGCGTCGGCCAGGTAGCCCTCGGGGGGTACGACGACGCCGGCCTCGCCCTGGATCGGCTCGAGCAGCACGGCCGCGGTCTCGTCGGTGACCGCCGCGGCCAGCGCGGTGGCGTCGCCGTACGGCACGAAGGTGACGTGGCCGGGCAGCGGCTCGAACGGCGCGCGGTAGGCCTCCTTGGACGTCAGCGCGAGGGCGCCCATCGTGCGGCCGTGGAACCCGCCCTCGGCGACGACGACGTGGGTGCGGCCGGTACGCCGGGTGAGCTTGAACGCCGCCTCGACGGCCTCGGTGCCGGAGTTGGTCAGGAAGACCTTGCCGGGCCCGTGGTCGAGGAGCGCGAGGAGCCGCTCGGCGAGGGTGACCTGCGGCTCGCTGGCGAAGAAGTTGGAGATGTGGCCGAGCGTCGACAGCTGCTCGGTGACGGCGGCGACCAGCGCGGGGTGGGCGTGGCCCAGGGCGTTGACGGCGATGCCGCCGAGGAGGTCGACGTACTCGCGGCCGTCGGCGTCCCAGACGTGGGCGCCCCGGCCGCGCACCAGCGTCAGCCTCGGCGGGCCGAAGGTGTTCATCAGCGACGCGGCGTAGCGCGCCTGCCAGGTGCTGTCGGCGGTGTCAGTCATGGTCGGCGACCCGGGCCTTCCTGGTCTTGGTCTCCACACCGGGCAGCACCTGGGTGCCGACGCCCTCCTGGGTGAACAGCTCGAGCAGGACGGCGTGCGGCTCGCGGCCGTCGACGACGGTGGCCCGCGGGACGCCGCCCTGGACGGCCTGCAGGCAGGCCTTCATCTTGGGGACCATGCCGCTCGCAAGGTCGGGCAGGATCTCCTCGAGCGCCTCGGGGCTGATCTCGCCGATGACGTCCTCGCTGCTCGGCCAGTCGAGGAAGAGCCCCTCCACGTCGGTGAGCACGAGCAGCTTCTCGGCACCGAGCGCCAGCGCTAGCGAGGCGGCGGCGGAGTCGGCGTTGACGTTGTGGACCAGGCCGTCGGCGTCGGGCGCGACGCTGGACACGACCGGGATCCGGCCGGCCTCGATGATGTCGAGCACCGCCTCGGGCCGCACCTGGGTCACCTCGCCGACCAGGCCGAGGTCGACCTCCTCGCCGTCGACGACGGTGTTGGTCTGGGTGGCGGTGAACAGACCGGCGTCCTCCCCCGACAGCCCGACGGCGAGCGGGCCGTGGTCGTTGATCAGCCCGACCAGCTCGCGCTGCACCTTGCCGACCAGCACCATGCGGACGACCTCCATGGCCTCCGGCGTGGTGACCCGGAGGCCACCGCGGAACTCCGACTCGATGCCGAGCTGGTCGAGCATCGCGGAGATCTGCGGGCCGCCGCCGTGGACGATCACCGGCTTGAAGCCGGCCAGCCGGAGGAAGACGACGTCCTCGGCGAAGGCGCGCTTGAGGTGGTCGTCGGTCATGGCGTTGCCGCCGTACTTCACCACCACGACCTTGCCGTGGTAGCGCTTGAGCCACGGCAGGGCGCCCGCGAGGGTGCGGGCCTCGGCCGGGTCGGGCTTGCTGGGGTCGTGCTGCACGTGGGGCAGCCGGGACGTCTCGGGTGCGTTCATGAGGAGTAGGCGCTGTTCTCGTGGACGTAAGCGTGAGTGAGGTCGTTGGTCCAGACCGTGGCGCGGTCGGTGCCCGACTTGAGGTCGATGGTCACGGTGACCTCGCGCGGCTCGAGGTCGACGAGGGTGGGGTCCTCGTCGGGCGTGGAGCTGCGGCAGACCCACACGCCGTTGATGGCGACGTCGAGGTCGGCGGGGTCGAAGGCGGCCGAGGTGGTGCCGATCGAGGCGAGGACGCGACCCCAGTTGGGGTCCTTGCCGAAGACCGCGGCCTTGAACAGGTTGCTGCGGGCGACGCTGCGGCCGACCTCGACGGCGTCGTCCTCGCTGGCCGCGCCGAGGGTGGTGATGGCGATGTCGTGGTCGGCGCCCTCGGCGTCGCGCAGCAGCTGCATGGCCAGGTCGGTGCACAGCTGGGTGAGGGCGTCGGTGAAGTCGGGCAGCGACGGCGTGATGCCGCTGGCCCCGCTCGCCATCACCGTGACCGTGTCGTTGGTCGACATGCACCCGTCGGAGTCGAGCCGGTCGAAGCTGACGCGGGTCGCGGCCCGCAGCGCCTGGTCGAGGTCAGCGGCGGGGACGACGGCGTCGGTGGTGATGACCACGAGCATGGTGGCCAGCGCCGGCGCCAGCATGCCCGCGCCCTTGGCCATCCCGCCGATGCTCCAGCCGGCACCCTCGACGACGGCCTGCTTGCTGACGGAGTCGGTGGTCATGATCGCGTGGGCCGCGGCGTCGCCGCCGTCGGCGCTGAGCCCGGCGTGCACGGCGTCGACGCCGGCGAGCAGCGCCTCGCGGGAGTTGGTCAGACCGATCAGCCCGGTGGAGCAGACGACGACGTCGAAGGCCCCGATGCCGAGGCGCTCGGCGACCCGCTCGGCGACGGCGTGCGTGGTCTGGAAGCCCTCGGGCCCGGTGTAGCAGTTGGCGCCGCCGGAGTTGAGGACGACGGCGCGCACGACGCCGTCCTTGACGACCTCGCGGCTCCACAGCACCGGGTTGGCCTGGCAGCGGTTGGCGGTGAACACCGACGCGGAGTCGGAGGTGGGGCCGTCGTTGACGACGAGGGCGAGGTCGGGGGCGCCGGACGACTTCAGTCCGGCGGCGACCCCGGCGGCGGTGAAGCCGGCTGGGGTGGTGACGCTCATGGGGATCCTTGCGGGGTGGTCAGGCGGACACGGGGGCGGGCTCGACGGTGTGCCCCCGTCGTCGCCAGGCCTCGGTCGCGCGCTCGACGTCGGTCGACGGCACCAGCACCCAGACGGTGGTGGGCGTGGTGAGCGTGTGCACGCTGACCTCCTCCTCGGCCAGGGGCGCGATCAGGTCGACCAGCACGCCGGCCGAGGGGGCCTCGTCGACCAGGGTGAAGCCGATCAGGCCACGGTCGCCGGGCACCTTGGTGGGCACCGAGCGGCCGGCGCAGACCAGCGAGGTCTCGGCGGCGGTGGCCGTGATCGAGAACAGCGACGACGACTCGGCCCACTCGGGGATGTCGGCGCCGGCGGCGAGGCGGAGCACGGCGATCTTCTCGGGGTACTGCTGGAGGGCACTCACGGGGCGATCCCTACGGAGGTCAGGCCGAGGGTCTCGTCGAGACCGAGGGCGAGGTTGAGGCACTGGACGGCGGCGCCGGCCGTGCCCTTGGCGAGGTTGTCGACGGCCCCGACGGCGACCAGCCGCTGCGCGGCCTCGTCGACGGTGACCTGCACGTGCACGGCGTTGGAGCCCAGCACGGCCTGGGTCTGGGGCCACTGGCCCGGTGGGAGGACGTGCACGAACGGCTCGTCGGCGTACAGCTCGGCGTAGACGGCGTGGGCGTCCTCGGCGCTGACCGAGCCGGCCAGCGGGGCCGAGCAGGTGGCCAGGATGCCGCGCGACATCGGGACCAGGAGCGGGGTGAAGCTGACCCGCAGGTCACCGGCGTCACCGACGAGCGGACCGAGGTTCTGCACGATCTCGGGGGTGTGCCGGTGGACGCCGCCGACGCCGTAGGCGCTGGCGTTGCCCATCACCTCGCTGCCGAGCAGGTGGGGCTTGGCGGCCTTGCCGGCGCCGCTGGTGCCGGACGCGGCCACGACGACGAGGTCGGGCTCGACCAGGCCGGCCGCCACGGCGGGGGCGAGGGTGAGCGTCGAGACCGTCGGGTAGCAGCCGGGTACGGCGACCCGGCGGGCGCCGCGGAGCGCGTCGCGCTGGCGACCGGACGCCGTGGGCAGCTCGGGCAGGCCGTAGGGCCAGGTGCCGGCGTGGTCGCCGCCGTAGAACGACGCCCAAGCGCCGGCGTCGCCGAGCCGGAAGTCGGCGCCGCAGTCGATGACGACCACGTCGTCGCCCAGCGACGCGGCGAGCGCCCCCGACTGCCCGTGCGGCAGGGCCAGCACGACCACGTCGTGGCCGGAGAGCGTGCTCAGGTCGGTGGGCTCGAGGACCCGGTCGGCCAGCGGCACCAGGTGGGGCTGCAGCGAACCGAGCCGCTCCCCCGCGTTGGACCCCGCGGTGAGCGCACCGATCTCGACGGCGGGGTGGCCCAGGAGCAGGCGGAGCACCTCGCCACCGGCGTAGCCACTGGCCCCGGCGACCGCTACCCGTGGGCGGGTCGGAGACGACGTCGTCATGTGCATGACCATACACGCCACGGAATCTTCATACAGACCGGGGTGGGAATCGGGACGCGGCCCGTCCCCGTGCCGTCCTAGCGTGGCGCCGTGACCCGTCTCGACGCCGCGACCTACCTCGCCCACCTCGACCGGGAGTCCGCGCGCTTCCGTGACGTCCTGGCGGGCTGCGACCCCGGCGCCAGGGTGCCGGCGTGTCCCGACTGGGACGCCGCCGACCTGGTCTGGCACCTGACCGGGGTGCAGTGGTTCTGGACGCGGGCGATGGCCGAGCGGCCCGTCGGTCCGCCGGAGGAGTCCGGACGTCCAGCGCGGCCCGACTCCTACGCCGGGCTGCTCGACCTGTGTGCCGCGGTGGCCGCCGGGCTGGTCGACGTCCTCACCGGGCTGGACCCCGCCGAGCCGGCGTGGTCGTGGGCCGACCACGTGCCCGGCGGCCTGACCGTGGGCTTCACGCTGCGCCGCCAGGCGCATGAGGCGCTGATCCACCGGCTCGACGCCGAGCAGACCGCCGGCGCCGACCTGGTGACGCCGCTCGACCCGGCGCTCGCCGCCGACGGCGTGGCCGAGCTCCTCGACGTCATGTACGGCGGCACGCCTCCGCCCTGGGCGACCTTCACGCCCGCCGACCCCGACGGCACCGGGGTCGTGCGGGTCGACCTCACCGACGTCGGCACGTCGTGGTGGGTGCGTCCCGGGACCCTGCGCGGCACCGACCCCGAGTCCGGGCACCACCACGACGGCCCCCACCTGCTCGTCGTCGAAGACCCGGGGACGCCACCGGCGGCCGTGGTCAGCGGCACCGCAGCCGACCTCGACGCGGCCTGGTGGAAGCGCCGCGCCGCCGACGGCATCGAGGTCTCCGGTGACCGGACGGCGTACGACGAGCTGGTGGCGGCGCTCGGCCCGCCGCTGGACTGAGCGGCCCGAGACCTCGTCGCCGAAGCCGCTGGCCGCACTCCCCCCTGCCGCTGCCACGAGCCAGTGGCAAGGGGGCCAGGGGCCAGCGGCAATCCGACCGATCGTCGGACAGCGGGCGGGTCGTCCACCTAGCCTTCGAGGCCCCATTCCGTCGAGCACCGGAGTCCCCCGTGCCCTTCTCCCCACCCCGTCGCCCGTCCACGCGTGCCCTGCGCGCCGCCCTCGTGCTGGTGCCGGTGGCACCGGTGCTGGTGGTCTCCGGCTGGGCCTCGAGCGCCCGGGCCGACGAGCCGGCGTACGTGCCCGCCGACGGACCGCACCTCGTCACGACCGTGTTCGACTCGGTCGGCCACCCGGACTCGTTCACGGTACCGGCAGGCGTCACCTCGCTGCAGGTCAGCGCGGTGGGAGCCGCCGGCGGCGACGCCACCGCTGACTTCGACCCGACGAAGACCGGTCTCGGCGGGCGCGGCGCCCGGGTGGACGCGGTCCTCGATGTGCTGCCCGGAGCCGTGCTCAGCGTCAACGTCGGCGGTCGGGGTGGCAACAACGATGGCGACGCCAGTGCTGTCGCCTGGAACGGCGGCGGCGCGGGGGGCGCGGCGAGCATCGTGGGAGCCGGCGGCGGCGGGGCCACCGACGTCCGCGCCTGCACTCCAGACGCCACCGGCTGCGACACGCTCGGCTCGCGCCTGGTTGTCGCCGCCGGCGGGGGTGGGGCCGGCTTCACGCAGGACGACGCGTTCGCCGGCGGCGACGCCGGAGCCGACGGCGCGGGCTTCGACGGCATCCGCGGCCCCGTGGCGGGCGGCGCGGCCGGCACGACGACGTCCGGCGGTGCCGGCGGAGCGGCCGGCGACGAGGGCGACCGGATCTCGGAGGGCGGCGACGGTACGGCGGGCGTCGGCGGCGTCGGGGGTGGGCGCACCGGCCCCGACTTCCAGCCCAGCCCGACCGGGCCGGCCGAGTACCGCGGCGCCGGCGGCGGGGGCGGCGGCCTCTACGGCGGTGGCGGTGGCGGCGACAACCGCTTCTACGGCGCCGCGGGGGGCGGCGGGTCGAGCCTGGTGCCCGACGGTGGCACGCTGACGCTCGCCGAGCGCAGCCTCCCGGCGCACGTGGTGATCACCTACGACGTCGGTCCGGTCACCACGGTCGAGGTCGTGCCCGCGGACGATGCCCTGCCTGCGAGCGGGATGGCCACGACCGTCGTCACCGCCACGCCCAGGACGGCCGGCGGGCAGACGCTGACCGGGCTCCGCGTGACGATGACCAGCACCGACCCCAACCAGACCTTCGGGGCGGTGACCGACGAGGGCGACGGCACCTACACGGCCGTGCTCCGCGGCTCGACGACCGTCGGGACCGCCTCCGTCCGCGCGACCGTCGCGGGCATCACCGTCAGCCCGGTCGGTGAGACATTCATCGACACCGTCGCCTACGAGGCACCCGGCATCACCGCAGCGGTCAGCAGCGCGCAGCCGAGCCGCGGCGGCTGGTTCCGGACGCCCGTCACCGTGACGTTCGCCTGCACCGGCTCGCGCCTCGCCGAGCCGTGCCCGGCGAGCACGCTCCGTTCCGCCAGCGGGCGCAACCAGGTCGTGACCGGCACCGTCGCTGACGACCAGGGGGGCACCGCCACGGCGACCGTCGCCGTCAGCATCGACCGGACGCGCCCCCGGGTGACCGTGGGCGGCGCCCGCAAGGGCGCGACGTACCCCACCAAGCGCAAGCTGACCTGCAAGGCCACCGACACCTTCTCCGGCGTCGCGTCGTGCCAGGTCACCACCAAGCAGCGCAAGGTCGGCAGGTCGACCGTCGTGACGTGGACCGGCACCGCGCTCGACCGGGCCGGCAACCGGTCGACCACGACCGGGCGCTACACGGTGCGTCCCCGGCGGTGACGTCGCGCACGCGAGGGGAGCCTGGCGAACCCAGCGGTGCTGAGCCGCCCGAGCTGCTCGTCGCTCAGCCGCACGCGGCCGGCGCCGAGGTTGTCCTCGAGGTGCTCAGGCCCACGAGGCACTGATACACCGGCTCGACGCCGAGCAGACCGCCGACCTGGTGACGCCGCTCGACCCGGCGCTCGCCGCCGACGGCGTGGCCGAGCTCCTCGAGGTGATGTACGGCGGCACGCCGCCGCCGTGGGCGACCTTCACGCCCGCCGGCCGCGCTGTGCGCGGCGCTCGACCCGCCGCTCGACTGAGGGTCCTCCCCGGCGCTGGTGAAACCGCGGTGAGGGCGGGGTGAAACCGCCGCGCCCCAGGCTCCGGGACATGAACTCACTCCCTGTCCCGGACGGCGACCTCGCCGTCCACGCCACCGGTCTGGTCAGGTCCTTCGGCGCCTTCCGCGCCGTCGACGGCATCGACCTCGCGGTGCGCCGCGGCGAGGTCTTCGGCGTGCTCGGCCCCAACGGGGCCGGCAAGACCACGATGCTGCGGATGCTCGCCACCCTGCTCCCGATCGACGGCGGCCGCGCCGAGCTGTTCGGCGTCGACGTCGCCACCCGTGCCCACGAGGTGCGCCAGCTCGTGGGCGTGACCGGGCAGTACGCCTCGGTCGACGAGAACCTCACCGCCCGCGAGAACCTCTGGCTCTTCGGCCGGCTCCAGGGCCTGGGCTCGCGGCGGTCGCGGGCGACCGCGGAGGAGCTGCTGGCGAGCTTCGACCTCGGAGACGCGGCCGACCGGCCGATCTCGCAGTTCTCCGGCGGCATGCGACGCCGCCTCGACCTGGCCGCGAGCCTGATCACCCGGCCACCGCTGATCTTCCTCGACGAGCCGACCACGGGCCTCGACCCACGCACCCGGGGCCAGATGTGGGACACCATCCGCGGCCTGGTCGCCGACGGCTGCACGGTCCTGCTGACCACCCAGTACCTCGACGAGGCCGACCAGCTGGCCGGGCGGGTCGCGGTCATCGACCACGGCCGCACGGTGGCCGAGGGCACCCCCGACGAGCTCAAGTCGTCGGTCGGCAGCTCGACCCTGCAGCTGCGACTGCACGACCGCGAGCGCACCGCCGACGCCGCCGACGTCGTCCGGCGCCTCCTCGGCGAGGAGCCGCTGCTCACCCCCGAGTCGGGCGGCCTGCACGTGCCGCTGCCCGACGCCGACCGGGCGGCCGACGTGCTCATCGCGCTGCGCGAGACCGGGCTCTCGATCGCCTCGGTCAACGTCGCCAAGCCGACCCTCGACGAGGTGTTCCTGGCCCTCACCGGCCACGGCACCGACGACGCAAACCCCGACACCCACGTGAAGGAGGCGTCATGACGACGCTGCTCGAGTCCCGTCCCGTCGTGCCCGCCGAGGCGCGCGACCTGGTCCCCCGGGTGTTGCTGCGCGACACCGTCAGCCAGACCCTGGCGATGGCCTGGCGGGCCACCAAGAAGATGCGCCGCAACCCCGAGCAGTTCTTCGACGTCACCATCCAGCCGCTGCTGTTCACGGCGATGTTCGCCTACATCTTCGGCGGGGCGGTCTCCGGCGACGTCGCCAGCTACCTGCCGATCATCATCCCCGGCGTGCTCGCCCAGACCGCGCTCACCGCCTGCATGGCGACCGGCGTGCAGCTGCGCGAGGACATGGACAAGGGGGTCTTCGACCGGTTCAAGTCGCTGCCGGTCGCCCGGATCGCCCCGCTCGCCGGACCGATGGTCGCCGACCTCCTGCGCTACACGACCGCGGCCGTGCTCACCGTCGCGACCGGCTTCGCGATGGGCTTCCGCCCCGGGGGCGGCTTCGTCGGCACCCTCGCCGGGATCCTGCTCACCGTCGTGGCCGGCTGGTCGCTGGCCTGGATCTTCACCTGGCTCGGCACGATCGCCCGGTCGGCGCAGAGCGTGCAGGGCATCTCGATGATGATCATGTTCCCGCTGACCTTCCTGTCCAACGCCTACGTGCCGGTCGACACGCTCCCCGGCTGGCTGGAGGCGTTCGTGGAGGTCAACCCGGTCAGCCACGTGGTCTCCGCGGTCCGCGACCTGATGAACGACGGCCAGGTCACCGCCGAGGTGGGCTGGGCCCTGCTGGGCTGCGCGGTCGTCGTCGCGGTCTTCGCGCCGCTGGCGGTGCGGAGCTACTCCCGGAAGATGTGAGCGATCAGGGCGCGGGCGTCGTCGGCGACGCCCGCGCCGTGGCGTCCGTCGTACGCCGCGATGGCGCGGTCGAGCGCCCCGGGAGCGGCCGCGTCGGCGGCCGCGGCGACCGGGTCCCACCCCATCGACGGCGCGTAGCGGTTGTAGGCGAGCCGGTCGGCGAGGGCGAGCAGGGCCACGGCGTCGTCGAGGGCCCGCTCGCGGAGCAGGGCCCAGGTGCCGAGCGCGAACACGACGCAGCCGACGACCGGGAGGTCGAGGCGGGCCCGGTCGGGGTCGAGCGCGTGGGTGACCTTGGCCGCGAGCTCCCGCTGCAGGTGCTCGCCGGACGGCGCCACGCCGTAGCGCGCGTGGGCGGCCGTGGCGGAGCTCTCGCAGAACAGGGTCCACGGCTCGTAGCCCTCGTCGAGCGCCATCCCCGGGAACCGCATCGAGCGGACCCGGATGACGGCCTCGTCGTAGATCGCCAGACCGCGGACGGCGTCGCCGCGGGCCAGGGCCAGCTCGGCCTGCGTCGAGGCCGTCACGATCGTGCCGCCCCACAGCCCGGTGCTGGGACGGGCCGTCATCTCCTCCAGGAGGCGCTCGGCCTCGTCGAGGCGTCCGTCGGCGATGGCGGCGAAGGCGAGCACCGCGCGCAGCTGGACGGCGTCGTCGTCGGCCTCGAGCGCGTCGAGCACGGCGATGCCGGCGTCGGCGTGCGGGAGGGCCTCGGCGATGCGCCCGAGCTGGGTGTAGAGCCCGGCGAGCTGGGTGTGCTGCAGCGCCTGGTACCAGACGCCGTCGTCCTCGCGCCACAGCCCGAGCCCACGCTGGGAGGCGGCCGCGGCGCCCTCGAGGTCGCCGGCGTTCTCGAGCGCGTGGCTGGCCCACTGCAGGGCCAGCATCGCGAGGTGGCGGTCGGGGTCGTCGGCCAGGGAGAGCGGGAACGAGGGGTCGCCGCTCTCCATCGCCACGACCATCCGGCTCAGCGCCCGTGTGCCCGCGTCGGACGACCGGGGGCCGTGCCGGTCGAGCAGGGCCTGGGCGTGCACCGGGGGGACCATCTCGACGACCGAGGTGTTCATCACCACGATGCCGGCGGCCTGGGTCGCCACCTCGACGACGCCGGCGGGCGGGTCCCACCCGTCGAGGACCTCCTCGACGGCCGCGATCAGTGCGATCACCCGGGCGTGCTCGCCGCGGATGGTCCAGCAGCCGCCGAGCGCGGCGAGCAGACGCACCGTGGTCTCGGGGTCGTCGCTGCCGAGCGCCTCGCGGAGCACGTCGCCGAGGTTGTTCTCCTCGACCGCCACGCCCCGCACCACCGCGACCTGGTCGCGGCTGTTGAGGGCGGCCGTCGCGCGGTCGGCGAGGTCGACGGCCCACGAGCGCAGCGCGGCACGGGCGGCGTCGTGCTCGCCGGCCGCCGTCAGCCGCTGCCGGCCGAGCTCGCGCACGGTCTCGAGCATCCGGTAGCGCAGCCGGTCGCCGTCGTCGCGGACCGTCAGCAGGCTCTGCCCGACGAGGGACTCGACCGCTGCGAGCGCCCTGGCGCCCACCAGCGCCTCGGCGCCCTCGAGCGCGAAGCCGTCGTGGAAGACCGACAGCCACCGCAGGACTCGTTGGTCGCCGTCGCCGAGCAGGTTCCACGACCAGTCGATCACCGCCTCCAGCGTGCGGTGCCGGTCGGGCACGCCGCGGTCCTGACCGCGCAGCAGCGCGAACCGGTCGTCGAGGCGCCGGTCGACGTCGGCCACCGACATCGCCCGCACCTTGGCCGCGGCCAGCTCGATGGCCAGCGGCAGCCCGTCGAGCCGGGTGACCACGCGGCGCACGACGTCGTCGTCGAGACGGACGCCGGGCCGGGCGGCCTCGGCGCGCTGGCGGAAGAGCTCGACCGCGGCGTCCTCGTCGAGCTGGCCCAGGGCGAGGACGCGCTCGGCGGCGATGGCCAGCGGTGCGCGAGTGGTGGTCACGACCCGCAGCGTGCGGGTGGTGGCGACCAGGGTGGCGACCAGGTCGGCGACGGCCTCGACCACGTGCTCGCAGTTGTCGAGGACGAGCAGGGTGGGGGCCTGGTCGAGGTGCTGGGCGATCCGGCCACGGACGTCGGCGCGCTGCTCGGGCGTCAGCACGCGTCGTCCGCTCACCGAGTCGCGCACCCCCAGCGCCGAGCCGATCTCGCCCACGACGTCGTCGGGCGAGGCGACGCCGGCGAGCTCGACGAAGTGGACGACGGGCTGCTCGGCCTCGCGGGCCAGCACGTGCGCCAGCCGGGTCTTGCCGAGCCCACCGGGCCCGAGGATCGAGGTGACCCGCGACTCGCGCACCAGCGCCTGGAGGCGGCGTACGTCGTCGGCGCGACCCACCAGCGACGACGCGTCGTAGCGCACCCCGGTGCGGACGGGGTTGTCGGCGGCCAGCAGGGCGGCGTGCAGCGACTGCAGCACCGGGCCGGGGTCGACGCCGAGCGTGTCGCGCAGGTGCTCGCGGTGCTGCTGGTAGCGCTGCAGCGCCGCGGGCGCGCCGTGCACGGTGGCCTCGGCGTGGAGCAGGGCGGCCACGGTGGGCTCGTCGGTGTGGTCGGCCGCGAGCAGGAGCGGCAGCGCCTCGGCGTGGTCGCCGAGCGCGACCAGCGCCCGCCCGAGGACGGCCGAGGCGGTCTCGAGCCCCGACCGCGCGGCACGGCGGAGGTGCTCCACGGCCGGGGCTGCGTCGCCGGCCGCGGCGACCGGGACGGCGAGGGCGGCGCGGGCGTGGTCGCGCGCGCCGTGCGTGTCGCCGCGTGCCTCGGCACGCACCGCCTCGCGGACCAGGCCGACCAGCGCGGAGGCGTCGACGTCGTCGCCCACGACCCCGAGCCGGTAGCCGCCGTACCCGTGCACCACCACCTCGGGCGCGGTCTGGCCGCGGGTCCGCGACACCACGACCTGCAGCGCCTTGGCCGGGTTGGCCGGCACGTCGTCGACGCCCCAGACGCCCTCGACCAGGACGGCCTCGGCCACGGGCCGGCCCGGGGCGGCTGCCAGGGTCGCGAGGAGGGCGTGGCTGCGCGCACCGGTCACGGCGCGGCCGAGGTAGGAGACCCCGTCGAGCAGCCGGAGCACCGCTCAGCGCCCGCGGAGCCGGCCGAGCTGGTCGTCGCTCAGCCGCACGCGGCCGGCGCCGAGGTTGTCCTCGAGGTGCTCGGGACTGCTGGTGCCCGGGATCGCCAGCACGTGCTCGCCCTGGTGCAGCGTGTAGGCGATGCGCACCTGCGCGGCGCTGGCGCCGACCTCGGCCGCCACCTCGGCGACGACGTCGTCCTGCCCGTTCGACGCGTCGTGCCCCGCCTCGCGGCCGGGCCCGGCGATGGCGAAGAACGGCACGAAGGCGATGCCGAGCGCCCCGCAGCGCTCCAGGACGTCGTGACCGTGGTCGGAGTCGAGGGAGTAGCGGTTCTGGACGCAGACGACCGGCCCCACCGCGAGCGCCTCGTCGAGCTGCGCGACGGTCACGTTGGACACACCGACGTGGCGGACCAGCCCCTCGGCGACCAGGTCGTGCAGGGCGCCGACGTGCTCGGCGACCGGGCCTGGACCGTAGGTGCGGTAGTTGACGACGTCGAGGTGGTCGCGGCCGAGCTGGCGCAGGTTCTCCTCCACCTGGGCGCGCAGGTCGCCCGGCCCGGGTGCGCCGGCCCACGAGCCGTCGATGCCGCGGTGGGGTCCGACCTTGGTGACGACCACCAGGTCGTCGGGGTAGGGCGCCAGCGCGCTGTTGATCAGCTCGTTGGCCGACCGGGTCCGGGAGAAGTAGAAGGCGGCGGTGTCGATGTGGTCGACGCCGGCCTCGACCGCTCGGCGCAGCATCGCGATCGAGGTGTCGCGGCCGCTCGGCGCACCCATGTCGAACGGGCGCGACCCGGTCAGCCGCATCGCACCGAACCCGAGCCGGTCGACGTCCAGGTCGCCGAGGGCGCAGCGGCCGGCGCCCGAGCCGGTCACCGCTGCACCGCGCCGTGGCGCTCGGCCGCGACCGCGACCGCGGCGTCCCGGGCGGCGGACGTCTCCTCCTCGGTGAGCGTGCGGTCGGGGGCGCGGAAGCGCAGGGCGAAGGCCAGCGACCGCTGCCCGGCACCGACCTGCTGGCCGGTGTAGACGTCGAAGAGCCGGATCGACTCGAGCAGGTCGCCGGCCCCGGCACGCAGGGCGGCCTCGACCTCGGCGACGCTGACCGAGGCGTCGACGAGTAGGGCGACGTCCTCCTTGGCCAGCGGGTAGGACGAGAAGGCCGGTCCCCCGACCACCTCGGGCACCGCGGCCAGCAGGGCGTCGAGGTCGATCTCGACCGCCGCGCTGCGGGCCGGGAGCCCGGTCGACCGGCACACCGTGGGGTGCAGCTCGCCGGCGTGGCCGATCGACGACCCGCCGACCAGGACCTCGGCGCAGCGGCCGGGGTGCCACGGGGCGTACGTCGCGGCCCGCACCTCGACGACGACGCCGAGCTCGGAGGCGAGCCGGCGGACCAGCGCGACGGCGTCGGACCAGGCGGTCTCGCGGCCGGCGCCCCACCAGCCGGCCCGCTCGCGCTCGCCCGCCAGGACGACGGCGAGGTGCAGCGGCTGCCGCGGCAGCGTGTCGAGCAGCTTGGTCAGCTCGTCGGGCGAAGGTCGCCAGTCGACGCCGTAGATCGGCGCGGGACCACGGTCGGCCGGGAAGGCGACCGTCCCGGTCTCGAACAGCGCGACGCCGGGGGCGCCGCGTCCGAGGTTGCGCGCCGCGGCCCTGACCAGCCCCGGGAGCAGGGTGGTGGTGTAGCCGGGCTCCTCGGACGACAGGGGGTTGGCCAGCCGCACCGTGTGGCGACGGGCGTCGTCGGCGGGCAGCCCGAGCTGGTCGAGCGCGGCGTCGCCGACGAACGGGAAGCTGATCACCTCCACGCAGCCGGCGCCGGCGAGGGTGCGCCCGACCCGGCGGCGCAGCCGCTGCGAGCGGGTCAGCCCGCGACCGGCGCCGGGGGCCGGGAGCACCGAGGGCACCTGGTCGTAGCCCACGACGCGCGCGACCTCCTCGACGAGGTCGTAGGGGTCGGTGAGGTCGGGCCGCCACGGCGGCGGGGTCGCGGTGAGCGCGTCGCCGTCGACGACCACCCGGCAACCGACGGCCTCGAGGTGGGCGACCGTGGTCTCCCCGGCGATCGGGATGCCGCTGATCCGGGCGGGCAGGTCGAGGGGCATCGCGATCGGGGCCGCCTCGGGCGGGGCGCCGGCGACGGTCACGCCGGGCGAGGCGCTGCCGCCGCCGTAGGTCGTGAGCAGCTCGACGACCCGGTCGGCGGCCGCCTCGGTGACGGTCGGGTCGACGCCGCGCTCGTTGCGCTTGCCGGCCTCGGAGCCGATCTTGTGGCGCTTGCCGGTGCGGAACATCGAGGTGGCGTCCCAGTGGGCCGCCTCGACCAGCACCCGCGTCGTGGACGCGGAGATCTCGGTGGGCTCGCCACCCATCACCCCGCCGAGGCCGATGATGCCGGACCCGTCGACGACGACGAGGTCCTCCTCGGACAGCGCGCGGTCGGTGCCGTCGAGGGTGGTCAGCCGCTCCCCCGCGCGCGCCCGTCGTACGCCGATCGGGCCGGTGAGCTTGTCGGCGTCGTAGCCGTGGATCGGGCGGCCGATCTCGAGCATCACGTAGTTGGTGACGTCGACGGCCAGCGAGATCGGGCGCATCCCGGCCTGGGTGAGCCGCCGCGCCATCCAGTCGGGCGTCGGCGCGGCGGGGTCGAAGCCCTCGACGAGCCGGGCGACGAACAGCGGGCAGCCGTCGGTGTCGTGCAGCTCGACCGGGTAGCCGTCGGCGCCGGCAGCCGGGACGTCGCGCTCGGCCGGGTCGGTGAACGTCGCCCCCTCGGCGGCGTAGGCCAGCGCAGCCTCGCGAGCCACGCCGCGCAGGCTGAGCGCGTAGGCGCGGTCGGGGTTGATCTCGAACTCGATGACGTCGTCGTCGAGCCCGAGCACGGCGAACGCGTCGTCGCCCGGGCGTCCGGCGTCGGCGGGCAGCACGATGATGCCCTCGCCGTCGGCGCTGAGACCGAGCTCGGCGGCCGAGCAGATCATGCCGGCCGAGACGTGGCCGTAGGTCTTGCGCGCGCTGATCGCGAAGCCGCCCGGCAGCACGCCGCCCGGCAGCACGACGACGACCAGGTCGCCGGCGTCGAAGTTGTGGGCCCCGCAGACGATGCCCTGGGGCTCGCCGGTGCCGTTGGCGTCGCCGACGTCGACCTGGCACCAGTTGATGGTCTTGCCGTTCTTCTGCGGCTCGGGCTCCCGGCTCAGCACCTTGCCGACGACGAGCGGGCCGGTGATCTGGTCGGCGGGCCGCTCGATCGCCTCGAGCTTGAGCCCGAGCGCGGTGAGCCGCGCCGCGAGCTGCTCGGTGGTGACGTCGTCGGGCAGGGCGACGTACTCCCGGATCCAGGAGACGGGGGCCTTCATCTAGAGCTCACTTCCGAACGCGGTGGTGAAGCGGACGTCGCCCTCGAAGAGGTCGCGCAGGTCCTCGATGCCGTGGCGGAACATCAGGGTGCGGTCGATGCCCATGCCGAAGGCGAAGCCGCTGTAGCGCTCGCTGTCGACACCGCAGGCGCGCAGCACCCGCGGGTTGACGACGCCGCAGCCGCCCCACTCGATCCAGCCCTCGCCACGGCAGGTGCGGCACTCCTGGCCGTCGACCTGACCGGCACCGCGGCACACGAAGCAGACCAGGTCGACCTCGGCGCTGGGCTCGGTGAAGGGGAAGTACGACGGCCGGAACCGGGTCGTGATGCCCTCGCCGAACATGGAGCCGGCGAAGTGGTCGAGGGTGCCCTTGAGGTGGGCCATGGTGATGCCCTCGTCGATGGCCAGGCCCTCGACCTGGTGGAAGACCGGGCTGTGGGTGGCGTCGTACTCGTCGGTCCGGAAGACGCGGCCCGGGCAGACGACGTAGATCGGGGGCGTGCGGGTGAGCATGGTGCGCGCCTGGACCGGGGAGGTGTGGGTGCGCAGCACCATCGCGTCGCTGCCGGGGTCGGTCCAGAAGGTGTCCTGCATGGTGCGGGCGGGGTGGTCGGGCCCGAGGTTGAGGGCGTCGAAGTTGAGCCACTCGGCCTCGATCACCGGCCCCTCGGCGACCTCCCAGCCCATCGCGACGAAGATGTCGGCGATCAGCTCGGAGCCGGTCGTCAGCGGGTGCCGGGCGCCGGCGGGCACCCGGTCGGTGGGGAGCGTGACGTCGACGGTCTCCTCGGCCAGCATCCGCTCCTCGTGCTCGGCCTCGAGCACGGTCTGGCGCTCGGCCAGCGCCTTGCCCACCGCGCCGCGCGCCTGCCCGACCCGCCGGCCGGCGTCCTTGCGGGCCTGGGGCGGCAGCGCACCGATCTCGCGGTTGGCCAGCGCGAGCGCCGACTTGTCGCCGGTGTGGTCGATGCGCACCTGCTTGAGCGCGTCGAGGTCGGCGGCGGCTGCGATGGCGGCGAGCGCGGCGTCGCGAGCGGCCTCGACCTCGTCGGGCTTCAAGGCGTCGACCTCCACGGGGTCGTAGTCGGTGTTGGGTCCGGACACGTCGAGGAGTCTAGGTACCGGCACCGGGACCGAGCTCGTGAGGTTCCGGATCCCCAGGGTCAGGTCGAGCCGCGACCGGGCCCACCGGCGATCAGCAGCGACGACCGGCGCGCACCGGTCGCCGGCGGTCTCAGGCGGTCTCAGGCGGTCTCAGGCGGGAAGGTCCTCGTCCTTGAACTGCCGGGCCACCAGCACGTCGGTCGAGGAGTGGGCAAGGATCGACAGGCTGATGGTGAGGGCGGTGAGGTGGAAGAGCTCGTCGGCCAGACCGATGCCGGACTCCAGGACGATCAGTCCGTAGACGACCGAGGCGAAGCCCTTGGGCCCGAACCACATCGCAGCCGCCTGTTCTCGCACCGACAGTCGTGAGCCGACGAACGACACCAGCAGCGCGATCGGCCGCGCCAGGACGAGGGCGAGCACGGCGAACAGCCAGCCCGTCCAGGAGATCTCGAGGAGGAACGAGGGGGTGATCAGTGCGGCGAAGACCAGGATCGCGACCAGCTTGAGCTGCTCGGCGACCAGCTCGCCCAGCTGCTCGAACTCGTGCCGGAACTCCTGGGACATGCTGGCCACGGTGATGCCGGCGGCGAACGCACCGAGGAACAGGTTGGCGTGCGTGGTCAGGCAGAGGCCGAGGACGAGCAGTCCGATCGCTGCCGGAAGCAACGGTTGCAGGTGCTCCACCGAGGCGAGGTAGGGCAGCCGCTCCAGCCGCAGCACGACCCAGGGAACGGCCACACCGATGGCCACGCCGAGCGCGAGCTCGGTGGCCAGGTGGCCGTAGTCGGTCTCGTCGCCACTGACGACGGCCAGCAGCACCAGCACCACGGGCAGCGCGAGCCCGTCGTTGACGCCGGACTCGACGTTGAGCAGCTGGCGCAGCCGGGGTGGGACCTCCTGGCGTCCGACGATCGCGGCGGCGAAGACCGGGTCGGTGGGCGCGAGCACGGCCCCCAGCAGGAACGACTCCAGCCACGGCAGGCCGGCGACCCAGTGCGCAAGCGCGGCGGTGACCAAGAGCGTGAGGGGCAGGCCGAGGACGAGAGCACGGCCCGGCAACCGCCACGCCTGGCGTAGGTCGGCGAGCCCGACACGCATGCCGTCGCTGTAGAGCACCGCGAAGAGGGCGAGCTCGGCGAGCACCGCCACCGCGGGGTCCCCCGACTCGACGTCGAGCACGCCGAGGACGCCGGGTCCCAGCAGGAACCCGCCGACGAGGAACAGCACAGCCGTGGACAGCACGGTCCGGTTGGCGAGCTCGCTGAGCAGGACGCCCACCACGAGCAGGCCGGCGAAGCAGACCACCAGCAACGGGATGTCCACCAAGTTCCTCCGGTTGCGGTCGTGACGGGGCGGTCGGGGTCGGGTGTCGGCGCGTGATCATCTCATCGGGTCGGCGGCCGGCACGTGCGGCCTACGGTGTCAGGGTGCGCCGCTTCCTCGTCCAGCTGGTCCGTTTCGCCTGGGCCGAGGCGCAGTCGTGCGCCTTCGCGGTCGCACTGTTCGCCGGGCTGCTGGTGGCCTACGTCGTGCCCCTGCCGGTCGCCCGCTACGACGCCCTCCTGGTCTGGTGCGTGGTCGTCACCCTGGGGTGCTGGGCCGTCGGCCTGGAGACCTGGCGGGAGGTGCTGGTCATCGTGGCCTTCCACCTGCTGGGGCTGGGGCTGGAGGTCTTCAAGGTGCAGGTCGGCTCGTGGTCCTACCCCGAGGACGCGGTCACGAAGGTGGCGGGCGTGCCGCTGTTCTCGGGCTTCATGTACGCCGCGGTCGGCTCCTACGTGTGCCAGGCATGGCGCCGCCTCGAGCTGCGGGTCAGCGGCTTCGACGCCCTGCCGATGACGTTGGTGGCGGTGGCGGTCTACGCGAACTTCTTCACCCACCACTACACCGTCGACCTGCGGGTCCCGATCGCCGCCGTCGGGCTGCTCGTACTGCGCCGCACCTGGGTGCACTTCACCGTCGGCGACGCGCGCTACCGGATGCCGCTCGCGCTGTCGTTCCTGCTGATCGGCCTGTTCCTGTGGGTCGCGGAGAACCTGGCGACGTACCTCGGTGCCTGGAAGTACCCCGGACAGCTCGACGTCTGGGAGGTCGTGCACACGTCCAAGATCGGGTCGTGGGCGCTGCTGGTGACGATGAGCTTCGTGCTGGTGGCTGCCGTGAAGCGGTGGGAGGGCGTGCTCTACCAGGGCTCAGCCGAGGGTCAGCTCGTCGGGGACGCCGGGCCAGGTGCAGCTGAGGACCGCTCCCCCGCCGGGCGCGTCGGCGATGCCGACCGTCCCGCCGTGGGCGCGCACCAGGCCGTTGACGATGTAGAGACCCAGCCCTGACCCGCCGCTGACGCCGCCGGTCCAGAACTTGGTGAACACGCGCCGCCGCAGCTCGGGCGGGATGCCCCCACCCTCGTCGGACACGGTGACGCGGACGCCGTCGGGGACGTCGGCGTGGGCCTCGCGCGCGACCACCACGGTGACGACGCCGTCGCCGTGCCGCACCGCGTTCTCGACCAGGTTGGTGGCGACCTGGGTGAACTTGTCCGGGTCGGCCATCACGTCGGGAAGGTCGTCGTCGAGCTCGAGCACGATCTCGCGGTGGGTGCCCGCGCCGACGGAGTCCACGATCCGGCGCACCAGCACGCCGGCGTCGCTCGGGCGGGGGTAGAGCTGGAGGCGGCCGGTGTCGATGCGGGCGACGTCGAGCAGCTCGGCGATCAGCCGGCTGAGCCGGTCGGAGTCGGCGGCGACCGTGGTGAGCATCAGCTTCTTCTGGTCGTCGTTGAGCTTGTCCCAACGGTTGAGCAGCGCCTGGACGAAGCCCTTCACCCCGGTCAGCGGCGAGCGCAGCTCGTGGGCGACGGTCGCGACGAGGTCGGAGCGCTCGCGGTCGAGCCGGGCGCGGCCGCGCCCGGAACGGATCGTGATCGCGACCCGGGTGACCGGGCCGAGCGGGGCCGCTCGGTGCAGCCGGGCGGCCACCAGCACCTCGGTGCCGTCGGGCAGCAGCCACGACTGCTCGGGCACGGCGGTGCGGGTGCGCAGGCCGTCGTACGGCGTGTTGGTCGAGGTCCAGTCCTGGGCGTCCTGGTCCTGCAGGCGGAGCACCTCGCCGAGCGGTCGGCCGACGTCGTCGGCACCTGCTCGGCCGAGCATCCGCGCCGCGAGCGAGGACACGAGCGTGACCCGGCCCTCGGCGTCGGCGATGACGACCCCGTCGGGCAGGACGTCGGCGAGGTCCTGCGCGGTGGGCTCGGGCACCGGGTCAGACTACGGCGGTGGACCTGCACACCGGCGACGGCGACCCCGACCTCGACCAACGCCTCAGCGACGAGCTCGACGCCTGGAACCGGGCGGCGACCCGGGATGTCCAGTGGCAGCGCGAGCTCACCGTGCGCGCCGAGGACGACGCCGGCCTCGCCGGCGGCGTCAGCGGCTGGACCTGGGGCGAGGCCGCCGGGATCGGCATGACGTGGGTGCGCGAGGGCGACCGCGGCACCGGCCTGGGCGCCCGCCTGCTCGCGGCGTTCGAGGACGAGGCACGCGCCCGCGGCTGCACCCACGTCTTCGTCACCTCGTTCACCTTCCAGGCCCCGGCGTTCTACGAGCGCGCCGGCTACCGGGAGATCTTCCGCTGGGAGGGCGTCCCCCGCGCCGGCCTGGACGACGTGCACCTGCGCAAGGACCTGGGGCCCGGGCGGTAGGCGCTGCGGCGTGGGTGTCGGACGCTGGTCGAGGAAGGCGCGCTAGCGCCTGTCTCGAGACCACCCGCACGGTCCGTGCGCACCGCGGGTGCGGCACCTCGCCGGGTCTCGAGACGGCCGCGGCCGGCCTCCTCGACCCTCGTCGTCAGGACTCAGGCGCGGTGGGCGCGGGCGGACTCGTAGAGGCAGAGCGCGGCGGCGGTGGCGAGATTGAGGCTCTCGGCGCGACCGTGGATGGGGATCCGGACCCGGTGGTCGGCGAGGTCGGCGAGGTCGGCGGGCAGGCCGTGGGCCTCGTTGCCGAACAGCCAGGCGGTGGGGCCGGCGAGCAGGTCGCCGGCGTCGTGCAGCGAGACCTCGCCGTCGCCGGCGGTGGCCAGGACCGTGAGCCCGGCGTCCCGCAGCGCGCGGACGGCGTCGGCCGGGTCGGGCTCGACGGCGACGGGCAGGTGGAAGGCGCTGCCGACACTGGCGCGCAGGGTCTTGGGGTTGTAGAGGTCGACCGACGTGCCGGCGAGGACGACGGCGTCAGCGCCCGCGGCGTCGGCGGTGCGCACCACCGTGCCGGCGTTGCCGGGGTCACGGACGTCGGCGCACATCGCGACCAGGCGCGGACGGGCGTCGAGCAGGTGGGCGAGCGGGCGGTCGACGAACCGGCACAGCGCGACGACGCCGGCCGGGGTGACCGCGTCGCTGAGCGAGGCCAGCGCCCGGTCGTCGACCAGCGTGACCTCGACCTCGGCCGGGACCAGCGACCGGCCGGACGGCGTGGCGAAGACCTCGACCACGCAGCCGGGGACGCCGAGCGCCCCCTCGACGGCCTTCGGGCCGTCGGCGAGGAAGAGCCGCCGCTCGGTCCGGACCGAGCGGCGGCTCACCTTGCGGATGTCCTTGAGCCGGGCGTTGCCGGCTGCGAGCGGGACGCTCAGGCGGAGACCTGGGTGGACTCGCGGGGCGCGTTGACGTCGTCGGGCAGCGCGGCCTTGGCGGTCTCGACGAGCGCGTTGAACGCGGCGACGTCGTTGACGGCGAGCTCGGCCAGGATCTTGCGGTCGACCTCGACGCCCGCCAGGTTCAGGCCCTGGATGAAGCGGTTGTAGGTCAGGCCCTGCGCACGCGCCGCGGCGTTGATGCGCTGGATCCACAGGCGACGGAAGTTGCCCTTGTTCTTCTTGCGGTCGTTGTAGCTGTAGACCAGCGAGTGGGTGACCTGCTCCTTGGCCTTGCGGTACAGGCGGGAGCGCTGGCCGCGGTAGCCCGCGGCGCGGTCGAGGGTGGTCTTGCGCTTCTTGTGCGCGTTCACTGCGCGCTTGACGCGTGCCATGGTGTTGCTCCTTGGTGCTCAGATGCTCGGGGACGTGGTGCTGGGAAGGGTCAGATGCCGAGCATCTTCTTGGCGCGCTTGACGTCGGCCTTGGCGATCTCGACCTGGCCGGCGTTGCGACGGTGCTTCTTCCGGCTGCCCGTGGTGGGGGCCGAGGCGAACGCGGCGCCGGACTTGCGGCCGGCCTTCAGCCGCATGATCTTGCCGGAGCCGGTGACCTTGAGGCGCTTGCTGGCGCCGGAGTGTGGCCTGTTCTTGGGCATGTCTACTTCTCCTCAGATGGTGCGGTACGACGGGGCGACGGACGTGCGCCGCCGGGATCAGGCCTCGATCTCGGGATCGAGGTTCTCGGAGCGGCCACGCTCCTTCTTCTGGGCGACCGGGCCGGCGGCGTGGGCGGCGTCGCGCTCAGCCTGCTCCTCGGCCACGTTGGCGGCCCGCTCGGCTTCCTTCTCGGCCTTCTGGACGAGGTGGTCGGCCTTGGCCTCGGCCTTCTTCTTGTGCGGGCCCAGGACCATGATCATGTTGCGACCGTCCTGCTTGGGCGAGGACTCCACGAAGCCGAGCTCGGTGACGTCCTCGGCCAAGCGCTGCAGCAGCCGGAAGCCCAGCTCGGGGCGGTGCTGCTCGCGACCGCGGAACATGATCGTGATCTTGACCTTGTCGCCGGCCTTGAGGAACCGGACGACGTGGCCCTTCTTGGTCTCGTAGTCGTGGGCGTCGATCTTGGGACGAAGCTTCATCTCCTTGATGATCACGTTCGTCTGGTTCCGACGCGCCTCACGGGCCTTCTGGGCGTTCTCGTACTTGAACTTCCCGTAGTCCATGAGCTTGCACACGGGCGGACGGGCCATCGGGGCGATCTCGACGAGGTCGAGGTCGGCCTCTTGGGCAAGGCGCAGCGCATCGGCCGTCGGCACGATGCCGACGGTCTCTCCGCTGGGCCCGACGAGCCGGACTTCCGCCACGCGGATCCGGTCGTTGATGCGAAGCTCGGTGCTGATGTGTCCTCCAGGGGTCAGACGATGGGTCGTGACGGTGTGGGCCCCGAAAAACAACGGAGGCTCCCGCCGGTGTCGCAAGCGGAAGCCAGTCAGGACCACCTCACCCTGCTCCCCGTCCATGGTGTGCACGGGGTGCCAGGCCGGAGCCATCGGACCGGACCCGACGACCTGTGCCCCGTGGTGCATGGTGCGGTGGAGCGGCGGTCGGTGCGGGTGGGAGACGATCGAACTGATCTCCGCTTGCGGATCTGGACGGGCACGGTTGCGTCCATCCAGATCGGTCAACACCACACCCTAGGCCACCATTCCCCCTCCCGCCCAAATCTCGGCGCGGCTGCGGTCCACGGACACCGATCGAGGAGGTCCTGCCCGGCCGTCGGTGACCGACCCTGGTCGAGGAGGTTCCGCTAGGAACCGTCTCGAGACCACTCCCGCCGCCGGCGACGCGCGCTGCCCACGCAGCGGGGCTCAGGTGTCCTGGGGCGCGACCCAGGCGAGGTCGGGGCCGACGCGGGCCAGGCGCCAGCCGGCGGCGAGGCCGCGCAGGTGGTCGCCGGCGACCACGAGGGAGGCCGGGCCGGCGAGGTCGACGAGGAGGGCCTCGGCGCCGTCCTGGAGGGCGGCGAGGGCGGCGGTGCGGGCCGGCACCGGCACCGGGCGGGCCTCGGGGTTCCAGGCGGCGAGGGTCTCGGTGCCCGAGAACGCGAGCAGGCCGCGGCGCCCCCCGGGCCCCTCCACGAGGACGGCGGCCATGTCGCTGGTCTTGTCGTGCGCCAGGCCGCGCTCGTCGAGCTCCACCTCGCCGGCGACCGCGACCACCGGCACCAGCAGGCGGGCGTCCTGCAGCGCCGCGAGCGCGCCCGGCAGCGCGCCCGGGTCGGCGGCGTACGCCGTCAGCGCGGCGGTCAGGGCCGGGTCGGCCTCGCCCGTGTCGTCGGGGTACGCCGGGGCGAGCAGCTCACGGTCGGGCACGGCACCAGTCTGCCCGGCTCCGTGCAGCGCCGACGACCGGCCGCGTGGGACCCTGGGCTCATGGACGACGTCAGCTACGGCGTACTGGCCCTGGCCCTCACGGTGGCCGCCGGCACCTGGACCTGGTACGCCTACCGGCGCCACGGGCTCGGCGCGGGCCTCAAGGGCGCCGGCATCACGGTGCTGCCGGTGGCGGCCTACCTCACCAAGACCCTGGAGATGTTCGGTCGCATCGGCGACGCGATCGGTGACTGGGCGGTGCGGCTGGTCTTCAGCCCGGTGGTCTGGGTCGGCATCGCGCTGGCCGGGATCGGCGTGGTGCTCTACGGCGCCGGCCGGGTCGTGGAGAGCCGCACCGGCGGCCGGGCGCCCGCGCAGGAACGGGAGCGCGGGACCGGACCCGAGCAGCTGCCGCCGTCGTCGCCGCGCCGCGGCCGGCCGGCGGTCGACGACGACCTGGCCGACATCGAGGCCCTGCTCAAGAACCGGGGCATCACCTGAGCCCGGTCGACCGGGTGCTCGCGCTCCTCGACGAGCGCGAGCCCACGCTCGGGGCCGGCCGGCTGGTCTGCGTCGACGGGCCCGCCGGCTCGGGCAAGACGACGTTCGCGGCCGCCCTCGCCGGGCGTACCGGCGCGGGCGTCGTGCAGCTCGACGACCTCTACGACGGCTGGGACGGCCTGGACCAGCTCGACGGCCAGCTCGAAGCGCTGCTGGTCCCGATGTCGCTCGGACGCCCGGGGCGGTACCGCCGCTACGACTGGCACACCCGGTCACTCGCCGAGACCGTGCAGGTGGAACCGGCTCCCCTGCTCCTGCTCGAGGGAGTGGGGTCGGGATCGGCGACCTACCGCGACCTGGTCACCGTACTGGTGTGGGTGGAGGCGCCGCGCGAGCTGCGACTCCACCGCGGCTTGGAGCGCGACGGCCAGGACCTGCGTGAGCCGTGGCTGACCTGGCAGGCGGCCGAGGACCGGTGGTTCACCCGCCACGGGACCCGCGCCCGGGCCGACGTGGTGGTGGACACCACCGTCGACCCGGGCGGGTGCCGCGCGGCTGCGGTCCAGCCTCCCGGCTAGGGAGTGAGGGCCGAGGTCGCCTTCTCCGTGCAGTCGGCGACCTCCTCGGCCTCGTCGGCGGAGATGCCGGTCAGGTCGGCGGCCTTCGCCGACAGCTCCTGGGCCTCGGAGGCCAGCTCGGCGGCCTTGGCGGGGTCGTCGCCCACGTCCTCGACCTTGGCGACGTAGGCGTCGACGGCGTCGCAGTAGGCCTGGACGTCGGCGTTGCCCGAGTCGCTGCTGCCTCCGCCCCCGCCTCCGCCCCCGTCGCCGTCGCTGTCGTCACCGCAGGCGACACCTCCGAAGAGGAGGGCGACGGCGAACACGGTCCCAAGTACACGATTCATGAGAATCCTTCCGATCACTCCGCGCCGGCCGGTGCCGGCGGCTCACCCGAAGGTAGGAGATGCCGCTCCTCCTGGTCGACCTCTCGGGGGCGGCCTGTCCGGCCATGGCATGGACCTGCCACTCCGCACGCCAGGTGGCAGGCTGAGCCCATGCTCCCTCCCAGCGGTGACCAGTTCCGCATCCGAGCCGGCGGCTACGAGGCCGTCGTCACCGAGAGCGGGGCGGCCCTGCGCTGCCTCACCTTCGCCGGGCGGGACCTCGTCGACGGGTTCGCCGAGGACGAGATGTCGGGGCGCGTGCACGGCCAGCTGCTCGCGCCGTGGCCCAACCGGATCCGCGACGGCCGCTACTCCTTCGGCGGGCGCGACCTGCAGCTGCCGCTCACCGAGCCGGAGCGCCACCACGCCTGCCACGGCCTGGTCCGCTGGGAGGCGTGGACGCTCGAGGAGCACACGACCGGCTCGGTGTCGCTGCAGTACCGGTTGATGGCGCAGACCGGCTACCCGTGGGTCGTCGACCTGCACGTCGTCTACGACCTGTCCGCCGACGGGCTGACGGTCACCCAGACCGCCACCAACCTCTCCCCCGAGCCGGCACCCTACGGGTGCGGCGCCCACCCCTACCTGACCGTCGGCCCCGGCCCGATCGACACCTGGGAGCTGACGCTGCCGGCCGCGACCCGCTCGCTGACCGACGACGTCCTGATCCCGGTGGGCAGCGAGGCCGTCGACGGCACGGCGTACGACTTCCGGGTGGCGCGGCCGATGCGCGACGTCGCGCTCGACACCGGGTTCACCGACCTCGTGCGCGACGACCGCGGCGTCGCCACGGTGACGCTGCGCGACCCGGCGTCGGGACGGGCCGTCGCGCTGTGGGTGGACGAGGGGATCCACTGGCTGCTGCTCTACACCGGCGACGACGCCCCGGAGATCGCGCGACGGTCGCTGGCCGTGGAGCCGATGACGGCCAACGCCGACGCGTTCCGCACCGGCGAGGACCTGCTCACGCTCGAGGCCGCGGGCGAGCCGGGCGACGAGGTGTCAGTCTCGTGGGGGATCCGCGCGGTCGACGAGGGCGCGTAGCTGCCGCACGGCGAGCCGCGCCCGCGCGCCGTCGGACCCCTGGACGGCCATCACCGAACCGGTGCTCCCGTCGGCGAGGTCGAGGGTCACCCAGGGCGCGCCCGGGGGCAGCTGGACGGCGACGACCTCGGCCCAGGCGTAGGTGCGCCGGCGGTAGCCGTTGACGACGACGAGCCGGTCCTCGTGGGCCTCGACGCGGGAGCGGCCGAGGGCGTAGAGGCAGCCGAAGCCGAGCAGGAACATCGCGACGACGGTGCCGCGCTGGAACGGCGTCACCGCGTCGCGGACGTCGGACTCGAGGCCGAACCAGAGCACGGCCGTGATCACGAGCAACGCGCCGCCGGCGATGGTGCCGGCGATCCGGGGACCGAGCGGGCGCCACGTGTGCGGCAGCGACGGCACCTCGGGCGGCAGGTCAGAGCCGGCAGGCATGGATGTCGGTGAGCAGGATGCCGCGGGCGCCGAGGTCGTAGAGCACGTCCATCAGCCGCTGCGACCCGGCGCGCGGCACCATCGCGCGGACGGCGACCCAGCCCTCGCGACCCAGCGGCGCGATGGTCGGGCCCTCGATGCCGGGGGTCAGCGCGACCGCGCGGTCGAGGTCGGTCTCGGCGATGTCGTAGTCCATCATCACGTAGCTGCGCGCGACCAGGACGCCCTCGACCCGGCGCCGGAAGATCTCGAAGCCGGGCGGGAGGTCGGCGCCGGCCCGGGTGATCAGCACCGCCTCGCTCTGCAGGATCGGCTCGCCGAACGTCGCCAGGCCGGCCTGCTTGAGCGTCGCGCCGGTCTCGACCACGTCGGCGATGGCGTCGGCCACGCCGAGCTGGATGCTGGTCTCCACGGCGCCGTCGAGGCGGGTGACGGTGGCGTCGACGCCGCGCTCCTCGAGGTAGGACCGCACGATGCCGACGTACGACGTGGCGATGCGCAGGCCGGCGAGGTCGCCGACGTCGGTGAACCGGCCCGCCGGACCGGCGAAGCGGAACGTGCTGCGGCCGAAGCCGAGGGTCAGCGCCTCGTCGGCCTTGGCGCCGGAGTCGCGCAGCAGGTCGCGGCCGGTCACGCCGACGTCGAGCGTGCCCTCCCCGACGTAGAGCGCGATGTCGCGGGGGCGGAGGTAGAAGAACTCGACGTCGTTGTCGGCGTCGGTCAGGGTGAGCTGCTTGGAGTCGTCGCGCTGGCGGTAGCCGGACTCGCGCAGGATCTCGCTGGCCGCCTGGGCCAGGGACCCCTTGTTGGGGATCGCGATCTTCAGCGTCATGGCGGGTGGGTGCTCCCGGGTCAGAGGCGGGTCAGAGGTGGGCGTAGACGTCGTCGAGCTCGAGGCCGCTGGCGAGCATCAGCACCTGGGCGTGGTAGAGCAGCTGGCTGATCTCCTCGGCCGTGCGCTCCTTGCCCTCGTGCTCGGCCGCCATCCAGGACTCGGCGGCCTCCTCGAGCAGCTTCTTGCCGATCGCATGGACGCCGGCGTCGAGGGCCGCGACGGTGCCCGAGCCCTCGGGCCGGGTGCGCGCCTTCTCGGACAGCTCGGCCCACAGACCGTCGAACGTCTTCACGGTGGTCAGCCTAGGGTGCGCGCGACCCGGTCCGGCCAGGGGTGGCGTCAGACCTCGCCGCCGAGGCCCCGGAGCACCCGCGCCGTCTCCAGCGCCGCGGAGGTGGCCTCCCAGCCCTTGTCCTCGCTCGAGCCGTCGAGGCCCGCGCGGTCGAGGGCCTGCTGCTCGGTGTCGCAGGTGAGCACGCCGAAGCCGACCGGTACCCGGTGGTCGAGCGCGACCCGGCCGAGGCCGTCGGTGGCGGCGGTGCAGACGTAGTCGAAGTGCGGGGTGCCGCCGCGGATGACGACGCCGAGGGCGACGACGGCGTCGTAGCCCTGGGCGGCGAGGGCGTCGGCGACGACGGGCAGCTCGAACGTGCCGGGCACCCGGACGATGGTGGGGTCCTGGACCTGGTAGGCCTCCAGCGCGCGCTGCGCGCCGGCGACCAGGCCGTCCATCACGACGGTGTGCCAGCTGGCGGCGACGACCGCGACGCGCAGGTCGCTGCTGTCGACGGGCTCGGTGGTGGGGGCTCCGTGGCCGGCCATCAGACGGTCTCCTCGGGGGTGTGCTCGGGGGTGTGCTCGGGGGTGTGCTCGGGGGTCAGGACGGGCGTCGGGACGACGGCGAGGTCGGGCAGGTCGTGGCCCATCCGGTCGCGCTTGGTCAGCAGGTAGGCGAGGTTGTGGTCGTTGGGGTGCGGCGTCAGCGGCACCCGCTCGGCCACCGGGACGCCGTACAGCTCGAGGTTGTGGACCTTGTCGGGGTTGTTGGTCAGCAGCCGGACGCTCTCGACCTTGAGGTCCTTGAGCACCTGGGTGGCGGTGCCGTAGTGGCGGGCGTCGGCCGGGAGGCCGAGGTCGAGGTTGGCGTCGACGGTGTCGCGCCCGCCGTCCTGCAGCTGGTAGGCCTGCAGCTTGGCGACCAGCCCGATCCCCCGGCCCTCGTGGCCGCGCAGGTAGACGACCACGCCGCGGCCCTCGGCGACGATGCGCTCGAGCGCCTCGTCGAGCTGGGGGCCGCAGTCGCAGCGGGCACTGCCGAACACGTCGCCGGTCAGGCACTCGGAGTGCACACGGGTGAGCACCGGCTCGGTGCCGGTCACGTCGCCGTAGACCAGCGCGATGTGCTCGGAGCCGTCGACGGTGATCCGGTATCCGTACGCCGTGAAGTCGCCGTGGCGGGTGGGCAGCCGGGTCTCGGCGACCCGCTCGACGAGGTTCTCGTTGCGGCGGCGGTAGCGCACGAGGTCCTCGATCGAGATCATCGCCAGGTCGTGCTCGTCGGCGAACGCGCGCAGCTCGGGGGCGCGCTTCATGGTGCCGTCGTCGTTGACGACCTCGACCAGCACGCCGGCCGGGGTGAGGCCGGCGAGGGTCGCGAGGTCGACGGCCGCCTCGGTGTGGCCGCGCCGCACCAGCACGCCGCCGTCGGTGTAGCGCAGCGGGAAGACGTGGCCGGGCCGGGTGATCTCCCACGGCTCGGTGGCGCTGTCGGCCAGCACGCGCGCCGTGTGGGCGCGGTCGGCGGCGCTGATGCCGGTGCTGACGCCGTCGCGGGCGTCGACCGAGATCGTGTACGCCGTGCGCAGCTTGTCCTTGTTGTGCGGCGTCATCAGCGGGATCTCGAGCCGGTCGAGCATGTAACCCGGCATCGGCACGCAGATCACGCCGCTGCTGTAGCGGATCGTGAACGCCATCAGCTCCGGCGTGGCCTTGCTGGCCGCGAAGATGAGGTCGCCCTCGTTCTCGCGCCCCTCGTCGTCGACGACGACGACGGCCTTGCCGGCCGCGATGTCGGCGATGGCGCGCTCGACGCTGTCGAGCCGGACGCCGCCGTGCTGCTCCTCGACCTCCACGGGTGGCAGGGGGGTGGTCATCGGAGGGTTCCTTCCTGGAAGCGGGCCTCGAGGAGCTTCTCGACGTGCTTGGCGAGCACGTCGACCTCGAGGTTGACCCGGTCGCCGGGCTGACGGCGGCCGAGGGTGGTGCGGGCGAGGGTCTCGGGGATCAGGCTGACGGTGAACGACTCGGCGCCGGCCTCGACGACGGTCAGGCTCACGCCGTCGACGGTGATCGACCCCTTGTCGACGAGGTACTTGGCCATCGTGGCGGGCATCGAGACCTCGACGACCTCCCAGTGCTCGCTCGGCTGCCGGCGTAGGACGTGCCCGACGCCGTCGACGTGGCCCTGGACGATGTGGCCGCCCAGCCGGGTGGCGGCGGTGACGGCGCGCTCGAGGTTGACGACGTCGCCGGGCTGCACGCCCTGCAGGCTCGTCTTGTCGAGCGTCTCCTGCATCACGTCGGCGGTCCACAGGTCACCGTCGAGGGAGGCGACGGTGAGGCAGCAGCCGTTGACGGAGATGGAGTCGCCCAGCGAGGCGTCCTCGACGACCGTGGTCGCGCGGACGGTGAGGCGGATGGCGTCGGACTGGTGCTCGACGGCCTCCACGGCGCCGAGCTCCTCGACGATTCCGGTGAACATGTCACTCCTTCTTCCGTGGCGTGAGGGTGAGGCGGACGTTGGGCTCCTCGCCGTCGACGCCGGGTAGCACGGTCACGTCGGTGACCGTGGGACGGAACGCATCGGCGATGGTGGTGATTCCGAGGTCGGCGACCGAGGCCAGCCCGGCACCGAGGAACACGGGCGCGACGTAGGCGACGACCTCGTCGACCAGGCCGGCGGTGAGGAACGCCGCAGCGAGGGTGGGACCGCCTTCGAGGAAGACGTGCTGGCGGTCGCGGGCGCGCAGCCGGGCGAGCGCCGCGTGCGGGTCGCGGGTGCGCAGGTGCACGGTCTCGGCGTCGGTGTTGAGGACCCGGCGGTCGGCGGGGAGGTCGCGCTCCCCCATCACCGCGCGCAGCGGCTGGACGGCCAGCGGAGCGCCGTCGTCGTCGCGGACGGTGAGCAGCGGGTCGTCGACCAGGACGGTGCTGGTGCCCACCAGCATGGTGTCGGCCAGGGCGCGCAGCCGGTGGGTGTCGCGGCGCGCGGCGGTGCTCGAGACCCAGCGGGAGGTGCCGTCGGCGGCAGCGCTGCGGCCGTCGAGGGTGGTGGCGAGCTTCCAGGTGACGAACGGCCGGCCGTGCTCGACGGCGAAGGTCCACACGCGGTTCAGCGTCCGAGCCTCGTCGGCGAGCAGCCCGTGCTCGACGTCGACGCCCGCTGCCCGCAGCGTCTCGGTGCCGCCGGCCGCGACCGGGTTGGGGTCGCGCTGGGCGACGACCACCCGTCGTACGCCGGCGGCGACCAGGGCCCGCGAGCACGGGCCGGTGCGGCCGGTGTGGTCGCACGGCTCGAGGGTGACCACGGCGGTGGTGCCCCGGGCGGCGGCACCGGCGCGGGCGAGGGCATCGGCCTCGGCGTGGGCGGTGCCGGCACCGCGGTGGTGGCCCTCGGCCACCGTGGTCCCGTCGTCGGCGAGCAGCACGCACCCGACCCGCGGGTTGGGGCCCAGCGGCACGCCGGGGGTCGCGGCGAGCGCGAGGGCGCGGCGCATCGCGCCGTGCTCGGTTGCGCTGAAGGCCATCGTCTCCCCTCCGGTCCGGTCGCACTCACGGACTCCGGGGACGACGGTCGCAGACGGCTCCCGGGCACCGGGGACGTCGGCGAACCACCTGCGTGCGCTTCCCATCCGGACTTTCACCGTCGGTCCAGGATTTCCACCTGGTCAACCGCTCACTGGCTGTGAGCGGGTCGCGGACTGTCACCGCCGGCTCGGAATTGCACCGACCCCAGAGCACGCGAGCACTAGTTCACTCGTCGGTCCGAGTTTGCCACAGCAGCCGCCGGGAGCGGCTGTGGATCGTGTCACGTGCCGGGACAACTTCGTGGCGTCCCCGACGTCCCACCCTCGTGAAGCCCACCTGCCTGGCCCTGGTGTCGTTCCTGCTCGTCGCGGGCTGCTCGGGACCGGCGCACCCTCCCGCTCCACCTCCGCCTCCGCCGACGACGACGGCGACCGCTGACCCTGACGGCTCGGTCGGCTCGGTCGGCTCGGCGGGACCGGCCGAGCTGGCGGCGCGCGACGACGCGCGCCTGCACGGCGCCGCCGTGGCGCGGCGCGGCCGCACCCTGGAGGTCGCCGCGGTGTGGGAGGTGCGCGACCACGGACGGCGGTACGTCGTCGCCCGGAGCGACGACGGCTTCGCGACCGCGACCCACGAGGTGGCTCGGGTCCGTGACGTCCACCGGGTGCTGTGGCCCGCACCGCCCCGGGGCGCCCCGAGCCCGGCGTCGTGCTCGGGCGTCCACGGCGGCGTCACGCTCTGCGCCGGGCACCAGCCGCACCGCGCCCTGTGGACCGCGGACGACGGGGTCGGCTGGGAGGAGCGCCGGGTCCCGCTCGAGCCGCTGCTGGTCGAGCCCGTCCCGTCGCTGCGCGAGGGCACGTTCGCCCTCGTCGGAGGTGGCGACGGCGCGACCCTGTTCCCGTTCCAGCGGGTGGCCCGGTCGACCGACGGGGGTGCCACGTGGGCGACGTACGAGCTGCCGCGGTTCGACGGCGCGATCGCCTTCTCCTCCGGCCACGTGGTGCTCGCCGACGGTCGGCTCGTCGCCGCCCTGACCGAGTTCAGCGACGACCGCGGCCACCGGCCGGCGCCGCGGTGGCACGGGTTGTGGGTCAGCGAGGGCGACGACTGGACGTCGTTCCGCCCGTTCGAGCCGCGGTTCGTCCCGCCACTGCCCGCGAGCGCGTCGTACGGCCCCGTCGAGTCGCTGGACGCCAGCACCGAGCCCGACGCCGTCGTCGTGGTGCACGCGGACGACGGCCGGAGGGAGCGGGTCTACGCGTCCTCCGACGGTGCCCGGGTCTTCCGCGAGGTGCGGCTGCGCTGACCGTCGTCCAGGACCTGCCACGCCGAGAGACCGGCGACGTAGGCCCAGCCCCACCACAGCAGCCAGGGCAGGTCGACGATCGCTCCGACGGCCAGCATCGCGGCGCCGGCGAGCGCGCACCCGCGCAGCCAGGGGTCCGCCACCAGGCGGGCCGTGATCGACATGGGAGCAGTGTCGTGCTCGGAGTCGCTCAGATCAAGTATCTAGAGTGGATTAGTGATTATTGGCTCTCGAGACGGCGGGTCGTCACAGGCGCGGGTCGACCGGCTCGGACTCGAGCGCGAGCACCGCGAACACGAGCTGGTGCACGCGCCACAGCGGCTCGCGGCGCACGAACGCGTCGAGGGCGTCGACGCCGAGACCGTGCTCGCGGTGGGCCAGGGCCTGCTTCCTGCCGAGGTGCCGCTGGCGCAGGACGTCGAGGGCGTCGGTGTAGTCGGGGCCGTAGATGATCCGCAGGTACTCCCGGCCGCGGACCTTCAGACCCGGCTGCACACGGCTGCCGTCGGCGGGCACGGCGGCCGGCTTGACGACCATGCCCTCTCCCCCGCTGCCGGTCAGGTCGAGCCACCACCGGGTGGCGGCCTCGCGGTCCGCCGGTGAGGACAGGTCGACGGCGACGTGGCGGGTGGGCACCAGGAACGGGTCGTCGAGGCGGCCCAGCACCTCCAGGTGCCACGGGTGCGGCCGGGTGAGCGCCAGGCTCTCGCCCTCGGCCGCCAGCACCTGGAACGGTGCGAGGCGCACGCCGTCGAGGCCGGTGTCGGGAGCGCAGTAGGCGGCGTAGGCGTCGCGGAAGGCCCGCGCCTGATCGAGCCGGCGGTCGGTGCGAGCGGCGAGGTCGCCCACCTCGATGCCGCGGGCGGACGCCGCCGCGAGCACGTCGGCGGCGGCCGGGAGCGCGGTCCGGGCGGCGGCGCCGACGGCGGCGTACTGGTCGCGGATCAGCCCGAGCGCCTTGGCCGACCACGGCAGCAGCTCGGCGTCGACCGCGACCCAGTCGGAGTCGAGCTCGTCGAGCAGCGGCGCGACGGCCCCGCGCACCCGGGCCACGAGGTCGTCGTGGACCGCCCGGTCGGCGAAGAAGGGCCGGCCGGTGCGGGTGTAGACCGCGCCGGAGGTGCCGTCGGCGATCCCGAAGCGGGCGGCCGCGACCTCGGCGTCGCGGCAGACGACGGCGATGGCGCGCGAGCCCATGTGCTTCTCCTCGCACACGACGTGGGTCACCCCCGCGTCGGCGTAGGCCGCGAACGCCTGCTCCGGGTGCTCGAGGTAGCCGTCGAGCGAGGAGGTGGGCGCCGGCGACATGGTCGGCGGCAGGTAGACCAGCCACCGGGGGTCGACGGCGAACCGGCTCATCACCTCCAGCGCGGCGGCGGCGTTCTCCTCGGCCACCTTGACCTTGCCGGCGCGCGGGCTCTCGAGCCAGCGGGTGCCGGTGACGTCGTCGACGTGCAGCGCGGTCGGCTCGCGCTCACCGGGGTCGGGTGCGCCGAGGGGGCGGACCGGCTCGTACCACTGCTGCTCGGCCGGGACGTCGACCAGCTCCCGCTCCGGGTAGCGCAGCGCGGTGAGCCGCCCACCGAAGACGACGCCGGTGTCGAGGCAGATGGTGCCGTTGACCCACTCGGCGGTCGGGACGGGCGTGTGGCCGTAGACGACCGCCGCGCTGCCGCGGTACTCCCGCGCCCACGGGTAGCGCACCGGCAGGCCGAACTCGTCGGTCTCGCCGGTGGTGTCGCCGTACAGCGCGAACGAGCGGACCCGGCCGGACGCGCGGCCGTGGTAGGCCTCCTTGAGCCCGGCGTGGGCGACGACCAGGCGTCCGTCGTCGAGGACGTAGTGGCTGACCAGACCGTCCATGAAGGCGAGCGCACGGGCGCGGAAGTCGTCGGTCTCGGCCTCGAGCTGTGCCAGCGACTCCCCCAGCCCGTGGGTGACCTGCACGGCGGCGCCCTTGAGGGCGCGGACCAGCTTGGCCTCGTGGTTGCCGCTGACGCAGAGCGCGTCGCCGGCCTCGACCATCCCCATCACCAGGCGCAGGACGCCGGGGGTGTCGGGTCCGCGGTCGACGAGGTCGCCGACGAAGACGGCGGTGCGGCCGTCGGGGTGGTGGGCGCCGGCGCCGTCGGGCGCGACGACGTAGCCGAGGTCGGTCAGGAGCGTGCGCAGCTCGGAGGCGCAGCCGTGGACGTCGCCGACGACGTCGAACGGGCCGGTGAGGTCGCGACGGTCGTTCCAGGACCGCTCGCGGCCGACGGCGACCGACTCGACCTCCTCGACGCCGCGGAGCACGTGCACGCGGCGGAACCGCTCCTTGCGCAGGCTCTTGAGCGAGCGCTGCAGGTCGCGGCGCTGCCGGGTGACCACGTGGGAGCCGAAGGTGCGGTCGGGCCGCGACGCGTTGCGCTCGACCGCGACGCGCTCGGGCACGTCGAGCACGATCGCGTCGACGAGCACGTCGTGGTCGCGGGCGAGGGCGACCAGCGAGGCCCGGGCATCGCGCTGGACGTTGGTGGCGTCGACGACGGTGAGCAGCCCGCGCCGCAGCCGGGTCCCGACGATGTAGTGCAGCACGTCGAACGCGTCGGGCGTCGCCGCCTGGTCGTTCTCGTCGTCGGCGACCAGCCCGCGGCAGGCGTCGCTGGAGATCACCTGGGTCGGCAGGAAGTGCCGGGCCGCGAAGGTGGACTTGCCGCTGCCGGAGACGCCGACGAGCAGCACGAGCCCCATCTCGGGCACGGCGATGCGGCGAGTGGCCTCGTGGGAGGACTCGCGGGAGGTCTCAGCCACGGCGGAACACCGCCAGCTGGGTCGGCGTACCGCGCTCGGTGTCGGCGTCGCCGACCCCGCGGTGCTCGACGGTGTAGCCGTGCGCCGCGCAGACGCGGTCGCACCACGCGGCGAACTCGGCGCGGGTCCACTCGAACCGGTGGTCGGTGTGGCGGTGGCCGGTGAGTCCCTCGTAGAGCGCGTTGTACTCGACGTTGGGTGTGGTCACCACGACGGTCGCGGGCGCGGCGGCGCCGAACACCACCCGCTCCAGCGCCGGCAGCCGCGGCGGGTCGACGTGCTCGACGACCTCCATCAGCACCGCGGCGTCGTAGCCGGCGAAGCGGGGGTCCTCGTAGGTCAGGGCGCCCTGGAACAGGCTGATCCGCTCGGCCTGGCGCTCGCTCATCTTGGCCAGCCGCACCGCGCGGGCGGCCTGCTGCAGCGCGCGGGCGGACACGTCGGTGCCGGCGATGCGGACGAACCGGTGGTCGGCGACCAGTGCCTTGAGCAGCGCGCCGCCGCCGCAGCCGAGGTCGATGACGGTCTCGGCGCCGACGTCGGCCAGCGCCTGCAGCACCGCCGCGTGCCGCTGGGCGTGCAGCGGCACCCGGGCCGGCTCGGGGGGCTCGGTGGCCGACTGCGGGGCCTCGGGGGCCGACTCCGGCTCGAGCACCTCGTCGGCGACGTCGTCGAGCTCGGCCAGGCGCGACAGCGCGGCGCGCGTGAGCGCCGTACGACGCCCGAGGTAGCGACGGACGACGAGCTCGCGGTCGGGGTGGGCCTGCAGCCACTCGCCGCCGGAGCGCAGCAGCTTGTCGACCTCGTCGGGGCCCTGCCAGTAGTGCTTGGACTCGTCGAGCACCGGCAGCAGGACGTGCAGCTGGCTGAGCGCGTCGGCGAGCCGGACCTGGCCGGTGAGCGTGAGGGAGACGTAGCGCGACTCGCCCCACTCGGGGAAGCCCGGGTCGAGCGCGATCGGGGTCGCCTCGACGGCCCACCCGAGCGGGCCGAAGAAGCGCTCGGCGACCGCCGGCCCGCCGCGGCACGGCAGCACCGGCAGGTGGACGGTGAGGGGCATCGGCGCGTCGGCGAGCTCCTGGCGCGCGGCGCAGCGCCCCGAGCGGGCGGTGGAGAAGACGTCGGCGAGGGCGACGGCGAGCAGCGACGAGGCGGCGTAGGGCCGGTCGTTGACGTACTGCGCCAGGCTGAAGTCGGGACTGTCCCGGCCGCGCGTGCGCGCCAGCCGGACGGCGTCGACCTCGAGCAGGAGCGCGGCGGTGCAGCGCTCCGGCGTCGCCTCGGGGTAGACGACGGTGACCGTGCCGAACGACTGCGGGAACGTCTGCGCACGGCCGGGGTGCTTGTGCAGCAGGTAGCCGAGGTCGGTGGCGTCGGGGCCGTCGGGTCCCGGGGGCGCGGTCGTCGAGATGGTCAGGAGCACCGGCACAGTGTGCCCGCGCGGGCGCGTCGGGTCGCCCGGTTAACGGCCGTCGCGGCCGTAGAGCGCGAGGATCCGCTGCTGCCGGTCGGCGTCGGGGGCGACCAGGAACAGGCTGAACTCGCCGTCGACGTAGAGCTGCTCGCCGGCGTCCTGGGCGACGGCGGCGAGGAAGTCGAGGGTCACGTCGTCGAGGTCGGCGCGCATGCCGCGGGCGCGGGCGACGTCCCAGGCGTGCAGCGTGAGCTCGACCGCGTCGAGGATCGCGCGGGGGTGCTTGAGCAGGTGCTCCTCGTAGACCGCGAGCAGGTCGGCGGCGTCGGACTCGACGCCGTGCGCGGTCAGCACGGCGGCGTGGTTGTCGGCGACGTGGGTGAGGACGTCGGAGACCGTCCACCCGGGGCACGACGGCACCGGCAGGCCGAGGTCGCCCGGCGTCAGGTCGGCCGTCGCGGCGCGGAACAGCTCGGCGCCCCGGGTGTACGCCGTCACCGGGCCGCCTCGGCGGCGGCGCGCAGCTCGGCCACCATCCGGTCGGGGTCCTCGGCGGAGTAGACCGCGCTCCCGGCGACGAACACGTCGGCCCCGGCCTCCGCACAGCGCCCGATGGTCTCGAGGGAGACCCCGCCGTCGACCTGGATCCAGGTCTCGACGCCGTGCCGCTCCACCAGCTCGCGGGCGCGGCGGATCTTGGGCAGCACCAGGTCGAGGAACTTCTGCCCGCCGAAGCCGGGCTCGACGGTCATCAGCAGCAGCATGTCGAGCTCGGGCAGCAGGTCGGCGTACGGCTCGATCGGCGTGGCCGGCTTGAGCGCCATGCTGGCGCGGGCACCGCCGGCGCGGATCTCCCGGGCCAGCCGCACCGGTGCCTGCGCGGCCTCGACGTGGAAGGTCACCGAGCCGCAGCCGGCCTCGACGTACGCCGGCGCGTGCCGGTCGACGTCGGCGATCATCAGGTGGGCGTCGAGCGGGATCGAGGTGCTCCGTGCGAGCGCCTCGACCATCGTCGGCCCGAACGTCAGGTTGGGCACGAAGTGGTTGTCCATCACGTCGACGTGCACCCAGTCGGCACTGCCGATCCGAGCGACCTCGGCGCCGAGCGCTGCGAAGTCGGCGTTGAGGATGCTGGGGGTGATCTGCACGTGCGCCACGTCGCGCAGCCTAGTGAGGGTCTCGACGACGGCCGGCCGCGGCCGGGACACGACGGGCCGTCTACGCCGGCAGGTCGGGGTCGAGCAGGTCGGCCAGGGCGCGGTAGGCCGACTCGACGTCGCCGTGGCGGGTGGCGAGGCGGTGGGTGCCGGGGCGGCGGGCGACGACGTCGGCGAGGCCGTGGGCGTACTCGACGAGGTGGTCGACGGCCGCGTCGGGGACGCGGGAGTCGACGGTGCCGCCGTGCAGGACCACCTCGACCAGCTCGGCCCCGCACTCGGCGACGGCCCGCTCGAGCTCGACGACCCGGTCGAGGCTGACGACCAGCTGGGGCAGGACGACGTCGTGGCCGGACTCGAGGTGGGCGCGCACCAGCGCGTGGGCGAGCAGCTCGGCGCTCTCGCCGTGGTCGGCCGGGTTGCCGCCGATCCAGGTGCGCAGCACGTCGACCTCGACGACCAGCACGCCGGGGTGGTCGGCGCGGTAGCGCTCGGCCAGCGTCGACTTGCCTGCCCCCGGCATCCCGTTGAGCAGCACCAGCCGGGCTCCGGACGTCGGCACCCCGACCTCGCGCAGCGCGGCGCCGGCGGCGGCCTCGGCCGTCGCGCGCGCCGAGGACAGCTCGTCGGCGTCGACGGCGGACTGCTCCTCCAGCCAGTCGAGCGCCCGCACCTTGGACCGCGCTCGCTGGTAGGCCGTCCACGCCCGTCCGGTGGTCTCGTCGGCCTCGTGGTACAGCACGTCGCGGAACCGCCGGAACGGGCCGCTGCCCTCGAGGGCGCGCTCGAGCCGGTCGGCGAGCCGTCGGTCGGCCAGCGAGCGGGCGAAGTGCTCCATGTCGACGTAGGCGTCGTTGCTGGAGCCGCCGCCGACCGGGAGCCAGTGGGCCTCCGGGTCGGTCGAGTCGCCGTTCTCGTCGTAGATCTCGCCGTCGGAGCACTGGATGAGCTCGCCGGAGGTCGGGTCGAGGTAGCCGGCCTCCCAGTCGCGCGAGTCGACGAGCTCTCCGAGCGTCTCCAGGTCGACCTGGTCGACCGACAACCTGGCCATCAGTCCTCCGCCTCCTCGTGCACCAGCTCGACCTCCAGGTCCTCCATCTCGCACCCCAGCACCCGCAGCGCGCGCACGGTCGCGAGCGCGACCAGGTTGGCACCGGTCAGCGGCGCCTCGCGGGTGAAGGTGCGGTAGTCGGGTGACCACGGCCTCTCCCAGCCCTGCGCCAGCAGCGCCGCCTCGGTCTCGGGCGTCATCTCCCACTGCCCGCCGAACGACGTCGACCCGACGCACTCGGCGATCAGCACGCGCGGCGCGGCGGTGACCTGCACGTAGCGCCGCGGGGCGGCCGCGGTCCTGCGCGACCCGAACCAGCCGCGGCCGGCGGACGCGGGTGCCTTCTCCCGGATGACCAGCCCGTCGTCGAGGTCGAGGGCCAGGATGGCGCCGGTCAACCGGCGGTCGAGGTCGTCCCAGGTGCCCTTCACCCGTCGTCGCCCCCCTCCGGCCCTTCGGGCTCCTCGGGCGTCTCGGCGCCCTCGGCCTCGTCGCGGTCGGCCCACTCGAGCAGCGGCGCGATGTCGAACGTCGTGGCGGGGTCGTCGATGTCGGCGTGCAGGTCGCCGATCTCGGCGAACCGCGCGGGCATCGTGGCGATGGTGAAGTCGCGCGGGTCGGCGTCGTCGATCTCCTCCCACCGCACCGGGGCGCTGACCCGGGCGTCGGGCACCCCGCGCACCGAGTACGCCGCGGCGATCGTGTGGTCGCGGGCGTTCTGGTTGTAGTCGACGAAGAGGTGGTGGGGGTCGCGGTCCTTGCGCCACCAGGTGGTGGTGACGTCGTCGGGAGCGCGACGCTCGACCTCGCGGGCGAAGGCGAGGGCCGCCCGGCGCACGACCTTGTGCCCGTGGTCGGGCCGGATGCGCACGTAGACGTGGAGTCCCTTGCCGCCGCTGGTCTTGGGGAAGCCGACGGCGCCGAGCTCGTCGAGCACCTCGTGGGCGACGGCGGCCACCCGGCGTACCTGGGCGTAGTCGGAGAGCGGACCCGGGTCGAGGTCGATGCGCCACTCGTCGGGCTGCTCGGGGTCGGCGCGGCGGCTGTTCCAGGGGTGGAACTCGACCGTCGACATCTGCACGGCCCAGATCACCGCGCCGAGCTCGGTGACGCAGAGCTCGTCGGCGGTGCGGTTCCAGCGCGGGAAGTGCAGCCGCACCGTCTCGACCCAGCCGGGGGCGCCGGGCGGCAGCCGCTTCTGGTGCACCTTCTCGCCGGCCAGGCCCTTGGGGTAGCGGTGCAGCATGCACGGCCGCTCGAAGAGCGCGTTGACGATGCCGGGGCCGACGGCGAGGTAGTAGTCGACGAGGTCGCGCTTGGTCGCCCCGGACTCCGGGAAGTAGACGCGGTCGGGGTTGCTCACCCGGACCACGCGGTCGTCGACCTCGACCTCGATCGACGGGGACTTCGACGCCACGACCCCCAACCTAGTCTCATCCCCGTGGACTTCGACCAGCCTCCCGTCGTGCGCGTCGAGGTCGGGACGTCGGAGGACGTCGACCCGCGCGCCTGGCCGATGACCATCCCGGCGGTGGCCCAGCTGGCGCGCGAGGGGCTCGACCTGCCCGCCGGGGTGACGTTCCTGGTGGGCGAGAACGGCTCCGGCAAGTCGACGCTGGTGGAGGCGGTCGCGATGGCCTACGGCCTCGCCCCGGAGGGCGGCACGACCAACACCCGGCACGCGACCCGGCCGACGGAGTCGCCGCTGGCGTCGGCGGTGCGGCTGCGCCGCGGTCTCGGCGCGTCGCGCTGGGGGTTCTTCCTGCGCGCCGAGACGATGCACGGCTGGTACACCTACATGGACGACCACGGCGGCCCGCGCGACCCGGCGTACCACGCGATGAGCCACGGCGAGTCGTTCCTCGCGGTGCTGACCGCCAAGTTCGACGGCCCGGCGTTCTACTGCCTCGACGAGCCGGAGGCGGCGCTGTCGTTCTCCTCGACCCTCGCGCTGATGGGCGCGCTGCACGACCTGGCGACCGCGGGCGCGCAGGTGCTGTGCGCCACCCACTCCCCCGTGCTGGCCTCGCTGCCGGGCGCGACCGTCCTCGAGGTCGGCGACTGGGGCTACCGGCCGGCGTCGTGGGAGGACCTCGACCTGGTCCAGAACTGGAAGGCGTTCCTCGACGCACCGGGCCGATACCTGCGGCACGTGCTCGACTGAGGCCCGGGTGCGTCAGGTGCGTCAGGTGCGGCGCAGCAGCGCGACGAACATCGCGTCGGTGCCGTGCCGGTGCGGCCACAGCTGCACGGTGCCGGGCAGGCGCCCGGCGCGGTCGGGCACCTCGGGCAGCAGCGCCGCGGCGTCGTCGAGGACGACGTCGTCCCGGCCCTGCAGCACGCTGCCGACCACGCCGGAGGTCTCGGCCAGCACCGGCGAGCAGGTCGCGTAGACCACGACGCCCCCGGGCCGCACCAGGTCGAGGGCGCTGCCCAGCAGGGCGCGCTGCAGGAGCACGAGGTCGAGCAGGTCTGCGGGACGGCGGCGCCAGCGCGCCTCGGGCCGGCGGCGCAGGGCGCCGAGCCCGGTGCACGGGGCGTCGACCAGCACCCGGTCGTAGGAGGCCGGGCGCAGCGGCGCCCGGGTGCCGTCGGCGACGAGCACGCCGGCCACCCCGGGTGACCCGGCCAGGGCCCGGGTGACGAGCCCGGCGCGGTGCGGGGCCCGCTCGACCGCGAGCAGGGTCGCGTCGCGCTCCGCGGCCAGCGCGGCCAGCAGCGCCGCCTTGCCGCCCGGGCCCGCGCACAGGTCGAGCCAACGCCGGTCGTCGCCGGAGACCTCGGCGCGTGCGAGCGCGAGGGCGACCAGCTGCGACCCCTCGTCCTGCACGCCCGCGCGGCCCTCGACCACGGCGGGGACAGCGCCGGGGCGACCGCCCTCGAGCACCGTGCCGTAGGGCGAGTACGGCGTGGGCTCGCCCGGCAGCTCGTCGCGGGTGGCCCGTCCGGGGCGGGCGACCAGGGTGACCCGCGGGGGTTCGTTGTCGGCGCGCAGCAGGTCGAGCACCTCGTCGTCGCCGACGGCGCGGCGCAGCTCGTCGACGATCCAGGCGGGGTGGCTGAACGCCACCTCGGCGTGGCGGGGCGAGCCGACCGGCGCGACCTCGGCGACCCAGCCGTCGAGGTCGCGGGCGGCCACCTTGCGCAGCACCGCGTTGGCGAACCCGCCGGCGCCCTGGTTGCTCGTGACGGCGCGCACCAGGTCGACGGTGGTGCTGATCGCGGCGTGGGTGGGCACCCGCATCGCGAGCAGCTGGTGGACGCCGAGCCGCAGCGCGTCGAGGACCTTGGCCTCGACCTTGCCGAGCGGGCGGTCGATGCAGGCGGCCAGCACCGCGTCGTACAGGCCCCGCCAGCGCAGGGTGCCCGAGGCCAGCTCGGTGGTGAACGCCGCGTCGCGGGTGTCGAGGTCGAAGTGCGCCGTGACGGCGGGCAGCACCAGGTTGGCGTAGGCGTCGTCGACGCGGACCGCCTTGAGCACCTCCCAGGCCGCCCGGCGCGGCACGTCGACGGGGCCGCCCCGGCGCCGGTCAGCCACTCGACCGCTCGCCGTCCCCGAGGTAGGCGCGGACGAGCTTCTTGGGGGCGCGGGTGGCCCAGGCGTCGGTGATGACCTCGGCGAGCTCGTCGCGGGTGATCTCGCCCAGGCGCGACTGCTGCACCAGCACGGCGGCGTAGCCCTTGAAGTGGTCGATGGTGAAGAACGGCGTGGCCTCGTCGGCCACGAGCGCCTCCTTCTCGACCGCGGTGGGGGTCACGACCACCACGAGGTCGTCGTACATCTCGCCCGTGGCGGGGTCGACGGCCGACTTGTGCGGGGCGCGGTAGAGCACGAAGCCGCGGCCCTTCTCGCCGGTGGGCACCTTCCACGTGGGGACGTCGCCCCAGGAGGTGCCGAGCTCGGTCTCGGGCAGCGCGGCGCAGATCTCGTCGATGTCGGCGGGCCGGGCCCGGCGGGCGCGAGGACTCACGCGCCGCCGCCCAGCACGGTGCCGGACTCCAGGCGTGCGCCGCGGGCCCAGTCGGCCGCGGCCATCTGCTTCTTCCCGAACGGCTTGACGTCGCCGAGCCGGACCGCGGTGGTGCCGGTGCCGACCAGGACCTCCTGCTTGCGGACCTCGAGCACGCCCGCGGCCGGGCCGGTCTCGTCGGTGGGCGTCACGGGGCCGAGCTTGAGCCGCTCGCCGTCGTGGGTCGTCCAGGCGCCGGGAGCGGGGGTGCAGGCACGGACCCGCCGGTCGACGGCCACGGCGGGCTCGGACCAGTCGACCTCGGCGTCCTCGACGGTGATCTTGGGTGCCAGGCTGACGCCGTCGTCGGGCTGCTCGCGGGCCTCGATCGTGCCGGTCGCGAGGTGGTCGAGGGTGCTGACCAGCAGCCCGGCGCCGCCCTCGGCGAGGCGGGCGAGCAGGTCGCCGGCGGTGTCGGTGGGCCGGACGCGCTCGGTCATCACGCCGAACGTCGGCCCGGCGTCCATCGCCTTGACGATCCGGAACGTCGTGGCGCCGGTGACCTCGTCGCCGGCCCACACGGCGTGCTGCACCGGAGCCGCGCCACGCCACGCCGGCAGGCAGGAGAAGTGCAGGTTGACCCAGCCGAGCGGCGGGATGTCGAGGGCCGACTGCGGCAGCAGGGCGCCGTAGGCCACCACCGGGCAGCAGTCGGGGGCGAGGGCGCGGAGCGCCTCCTGGAAGTCGGGGTCGCGCGGGTGGTCGGGCTTGAGCACCGGCACACCGAGCTCCTCGGCACGCTGGGCGACCGGGCTCGCGACGAGCCGGCGGCCACGACCGGCGGGGGCGTCGGGACGGGTCACCACGCCGACCAGCTCGTGGGCGGACGCGGCGATCGCGTCGAGGGACGGGACGGCGACCTCGGGGGTGCCGGCGAAGACGACTCGCACCAGGAGCTCCTAGACCCCGAGCCCGCGGGTGGGGTGCGGGCTGATCTTGACGGTCGGCGGCGCGGTGCCGAGACCGAACCACTCGGACTCTCGGATCTCGCGCATCGCCGCCTTGCGGGCGTCGGTGTCGAGCCGGTCGAGGAAGAGCACGCCGTCGAGGTGGTCGGTCTCGTGCTGGATCGCGCGCGCCAGCAGCTCGGTGCCCTCGACGACGACGGGCTCGCCGTACATGTTCCAACCGCGCGCCACGACCGAGAGCGCCCGCTTGCAGTCGTAGCTGAGGCCGGGGAGCGACAGGCACCCCTCGGGGCCTTCCTGCAGCTCCTCGGACAGGCTGAGGTCGGGGTTGACGAGGTGTCCGAGCTCGCCGTCGACGTGCCAGGTGAACACCCGCAGCCCGACCCCGACCTGCGGCGCCGCGAGCCCGGCACCGGGCGCCTCGAGCATCGTGTCGGTCAGGTCGGCGACCAGTGTGCGGAGCTCCTTGTCGAAGTCGACCACCTCGATCGCGGGTCGCCGGAGCACCGGGTCTCCGAAGAGGCGGATCGGCTGGATCGCCACGGGACTCCTCTGCTGGGGGCGGTCCGCCGGGCGGCGGACGCGTGCGTCGTAGGACGGGGTCCCACTCTATCGGCCGGTGTGCGGCGTGACCGTGGGCTCCCCGGGTGGCGGTGCGGGAGGCGACGTGGGGTTGCCGTTGCCGCGCGATCGAACGGGAACGGCAGATCTGGACCCTCTCGGCCTGTCGTTGCCGTGCGATCGCGCGGAAACGACACATCCGGCGGCACCCGCACGACCAGACGACCAGACGATCGGACCGGGGGGTCAGAGCACGACGGGGTCGACCCGGACCCGGACGGGGTCGAGCTTGCGGCTGGACCGGATGCGCTGCAGGTCGCGGAGGGCGTGGGAGAGGTCGGCGCCCTGGGCCCGGGGGGTGCGCAGCACGAGCCGCTCCTCGTCGGGGCCGGCCGGGACGGGGCCGAGGACCTCGACGTGGGGCGGCGGCGCCAGCAGCGTGAGGGCGTCGTCGACCGCGCCGGGGTCGCCGGTCACCGTGGCGAGCCGGGTCGTGGGCGGCAGTCGGGCCTCGCGGCGCTCGACCGCCTCGCGGCGGGCGAACCCGGGCTGGTCCCACCGCACCAGTGCCTGCAGCGCCGGGTGGGCGGGGTCGCCGACGGCGAGCGCCCGGCCGCCGTGGCGCACCAGCCCGACAGCGTTGCTCCAGCGCCGCAGCGCCTCCTCGGCGGCGCGGAGGTCGTCGCGGGCGAGCAGCAACCAGGTGTCGAGCAGGACGACGGCCGCGTAGCCGCCGGCCGCGACCGGTTCGGCACCCGGGGTGGCCACCACGATCGCCGACGAGGAGGGCACCTCGGCCAGCACGTGCTCGGCGGCGGAGGTGCGGACGACGGTGCTGGGGAAGGCGCGGCCGAGCTCCTCGGCGGTGCGCGCCTCGCCGAGCACCGGCGCCCGCAGGCCCGCGGCACCGCACTCGCGGCACGTCCAGCCGACCGCGGGGGTCGCGCACCAGCGGCACACCGGGGGCGTCGTGGGCGAGGTCAGCGTCAGCGGCCCGGCGCAGGCGCCGCACCGGGCCGGTGTGCGGCAGCGCTCGCAGGCCAGGGCCAGGGCGTAGCCGGCCCGGGGCGTCTGCACCAGGACGGGTCCCTCGGCCAGGGCGCGCTTGACGAGGTCGTGGACCTGGCGCGGGATGCGCGCGGCGGTGCCGTGGGGGTCGCGGCTCCGGTCGACGTCGGACGCGCCGGCCACCCCCACCGAGACCGCGGCACGCAGCCGCTCGCGCGGCGCGGCGAGCTCGTGCGCCCAGCCGGCACGGGTCAGGTAGGCCCCCTCGACGCTGCGGGCGAACCCGCCGACCAGGGCGGCCGCGCCCTCGCGCTCCGAGCGCAGCAGGAGCACCTCCCGCACGTGCGGGTAGGGCGCGCGGGGCTCGGCGTGCAGGTCGTCGCCGTCGTCCCAGCACACGACCAGCCCGAGGTCGCGCACCGGCGCGAAGGCGGCGGCGCGGGTGCCGACCACGACCCGCCGGGCACCCCGGCGCACGGCGAGGAAGTTGCGGTAGCGCACGGCCGGTCCGGCGTCGGCGGCGAGCACGACGTGGTGCCCCTCGCCGAGCGCCGCGGTGAGCGCGGCGTCGACGCGGGCGGCGTCCTTGCCGTCGGGCACGCACACGAGGGTGCCGCGGCCGCCGGCCAGCGTGGTCGCCGCCGCCTCGGCCACCAGCGCCGGCCAGTCGTCACCGGGGGTGACCGCCCAGACCGCGCGGGGCCGACCGCCGTCGGCGAGGTGGGTCAGGAACGCCTCACCCAGCTCGTAGTCCGACCACCCGGCCGGCGGGGGCGTGCCGGGCTCGCCCGCCAGCTCGGGTGACGGCTGCTTCTCGGTGGTCGCGTGCCGGGGCGGGACCGCGAGCCGCAGCACGTCGGAGCGGACGCCGGCGTAGCGCTCGGCGACGTCGGCGGCCAGGCCGGCCACCTCCGGCGTCAGCACCGGCTCGGGGCTGACGACCCGCCGCAGCGGCGTGAGCCGGCCGGGGTGGTCGGAGGCGTCGGTGCGCTCGAGCACGAACCCGTCGACGTCGTGGCCGGCGAACCGCACCTTGACCCGCGCCCCCGGCACCGCGGCCTCGGCCATCGTGGCCGGGACGGCGTAGTCGAAGGTGCGGTCGAGGTGGGCCAGCGCGACGTCGACCAGCACCCGCGCCACCGGCGCGGTCTCGGCGATCTCGGCCTCCGCGGCCTTGCGGGCCCGGGTCTCCCGCGCCTTGGCCTGGGCCTGCTTGACCGTCGCGCGCACCAGCCCGGGCAGCAGCTCGGGCTGCTCCTCCACGGGTCGGTCGCTCATGGCCGTCTGTCTACCAGCGGGGTCGGACGGTGGGGCTGGGGTGTGGGGGTGGGTGCCCGCGCTGCGGCGAGATCTCACCGGTGAACCGGTGAAGTCCCGCCCGGACGCCCGAGACCCCGACCCAGCCGCAGCACGGCCGGACCGGGGTCCACAGGAAGAGGTGCCGGTCAGACGCCGGCGGCGGCCTTGAGGGCGTCGGCGCGGTCGGTGGTCTCCCAGGTGAACTCGGGCAGCTCGCGGCCGAAGTGACCGTACGCCGAGGTCTTGGCGTAGATCGGGCGGAGCAGGTCGAGGTCGCGCAGGATGGCGGCGGGGCGGAGGTCGAAGACCGAGAGCACGGCCTCCTGGATCTTCTCGTCGGGGACGACGCCGGTGCCGAAGGTCTGGACGAAGACGCCGACCGGGTGGGCCTTGCCGATCGCGTAGGCGACCTGGACCTCGCAGCGGCGGGCGAGGCCGGCGGCGACGACGGTCTTGGCGACCCAGCGCATCGCGTAGGCGGCGGAGCGGTCGACCTTCGACGGGTCCTTGCCGGAGAAGGCGCCGCCGCCGTGACGGGCCATGCCGCCGTAGGTGTCGACGATGATCTTGCGGCCGGTGAGGCCGGCGTCGCCCATCGGGCCGCCGGTGACGAAGCGGCCGGTGGGGTTGACCAGCAGGCGGTAGCCCTCGGACGGCAGGTCGAACGTCGCCAGGACCGGGTCGATGACGTTCTGCTGGATCTCGGCCTCGAGCTTGGTGAGGTCGGTGTCCTCGGAGTGCTGGGTCGACAGCACGACGGTGTCGATGCGCACCGGGCGGTCGTCCTCGTCGTACTCGATGGTGACCTGGGTCTTGCCGTCGGGGCGCAGGTTGGGCATGGTGCCGCTCTTGCGCACCTCGGTGAGCTTCTCGGCCAGCCGCTGGGCGATCACGATCGGCAGCGGCATCAGCACGTCGGTGTCGTCGCAGGCGTAGCCGAACATCAGGCCCTGGTCGCCGGCGCCGCGCGCGTCGAGCTCGTCCTCGGACGAGCCGACCCGGGCCTCGATGCCCTGGTCGACGCCCTGGGCGATGTCGCTGGACTGCGCACCGATGGCGACCTGGACGCCGCACGAGGCACCGTCGAAGCCCTTCTCGGAGGAGTCGTAGCCGATGTCGAGCACGGCGGCGCGCACCAGGTCGGCGACCGGGGCGTAGGCGTTGGTGCGCACCTCGCCCGCGACGACGACCAGACCGGTGGTCAGGAGCGTCTCGACGGCGACGCGGAGGTTCTCCTTGTCGGTGTCGTGCTCCATGAGGTAGTCGAGCACGGTGTCGCTGATCCGGTCAGCGATCTTGTCGGGGTGACCCTCGGTCACGGACTCCGAGGTGAAAAGACGTCCGGCCACGGCAGTGCTCGCTCTCGTTCGTGGAAACAGCAGGAGAAGACTAGAGAAGGACCAGGATGCAAGACGGGCGTCTCACGGTGCGAATCGACGCGCGACCTCGTCCCAGATGACGTGCGCCAACGCCGACTTGGTGCCGTGCGGCACCTCGCGCGCAGCACCGTCGGCGCCCAGGACGACGGCCTCGTTGTCGGTGCTCCCGAAGACCGCTCCCCCGCTGACGTCGTTGACGACGAGCAGGTCGCAGCCCTTGCGGGCGAGCTTGGCACGGGCCAGCTCGAGGACCGACCCGGTCTCGTCGCCGGTCTCGGCGGCGAAACCCACGATCACCGCGTCGGGCCGGGACCGGTGGGTGGAGATCTCGTGCAGGACGTCGGCGTTCTGCACCAGCGAGATCGTCGGCGCCGACCCGTCGGAGGCCTTCTTGATCTTGGCGCCGCTGACGTCGGTGGGGCGGAAGTCTGCTGGCGCGGCGGCCATCACGACGGCGTCGGCCCCCGCAGCGGCGGCGACCACCGCCTCGCGCAGCTCGGCGGTGCTGCCGACGCGCACGACCTTCACACCGGCCGGGTCGGGCAGCTCGACGTTGGCGGCGACGAGCGTCACCGAGGCGCCCCGGACGGCGGCCGCGCGGGCCAGCGCGTAGCCCTGGCGGCCCGAGGAGCGGTTGCCGAGGTAGCGCACCGGGTCGAGCGGCTCGCGGGTGCCGCCGGCGGAGACGACGACGTGCCGGCCGGCCAGGTCGTGGGACGCCGCCGGGGTGCCGCGAGCCAGCACCTCGGCGCAGACCTCGAACAGCTCGGCCGGGTCGGGCAGCCGGCCCTTGCCGGTGTCGGCGCCGGTGAGGCGACCCTCGGCGGGCTCGACGACGAGCACCCCCCGCTCGCGCAGCGTGGCGACGTTGGCGCGGGTGGCGGCGTTCTCCCACATCTCGGTGTGCATCGCCGGGGCGAGCACGACGGGACAGCGGGCGGTGAGCAACGTGTTGGTCAGCAGGTCGTCGGCCAACCCGTGCGCGGCCTTGGCCACCAGGTTGGCGGTGGCGGGGGCGACGACCACGAGGTCGGCGCCCTGGCCGATGCGTACGTGGGGCACCTGGTGCACGTCGGTCCACACGTCGGTGGCCACCGGCTTGCCCGAAAGCGCCGCCCAGGTGGGCGCGCCGACGAACTCCAGCGCCGCGTCGGTGGGGACGACGGTGACGTCGTGACCGGACTCGGTCAGCCGGCGGAGCAGCTCGCAGGCCTTGTACGCCGCGATGCCACCGCCGACGCCGAGGACGACGCGTGGTTTTTCGGGGCCCCCACCGCCTTGTTCGTCGGAGGAGCGAAGCGGGGGAGACGGAGAAGGTGGTGGGGTGACTGGCCGCGACCCCGTGGGGGTCGCGGCCTCGCGGTCGGGCGTGCTGGTCAGGGAGTGGCTACTCGGACGAGCCGGCGTCGGCGGCGGCCGCAGCGGCGGCGGCCTCCTCGGCGGCGAGCTCGGCGGGGTCGATGTCCTCGCAGGTCAGCTTGTCCTCGTTGATCTCGCGGAGCGCGATCGAGAGGGGCTTCTCCTGCACGTGGGTGTCGACGAGGGGGCCGACGTACTCGAGCAGGCCCTCACCGAGCTGGGAGTAGTAGGCGTTGATCTGACGGGCACGCTTGGCGCTGTAGAGCACCAGCTTGTACTTGCTGTCGGTCTTGGTCAGCAGGTCGTCGATGGACGGGTTGGTGACGCCGACGGCTTGGATGTTGGGCGCAGACACGCGTGAGCCTCACTGAGATGTTCGGGGACTCGGAAGGATGGATCAACCGAGCTTCATCAAGGCTACCAACTCGTCGGCTGCCTGATGAACTTCCCGGTTGACCACGGTGACGTCGAACTCCGCCTCGGCGGCCAGCTCCACCTCCGCGGTGGCCAGTCGGCGCTCGCGCTGCTCCTGCGTCTCGGTCCCCCGGCCGACCAGCCGCCGCACCAGCTCGTCCCACGACGGGGGCTTGAGGAAGACGAACAACGCCTCCGGCATCGTCTCGCGCACCTGGCGCGCGCCCTGCAGGTCGATCTCCAGCAGCGAGGGCCGCCCGGCCGCCAGGGACTCCACCACGGGGCCCCGCGGCGTGCCGTAGCGGGCCGACCGGTGCACCACGGCCCACTCGAGCAGCTCACCCTGGTCGACGAGCCGGTCGAACTGGGCGTCGTCGACGAAGTGGTAGTGCACGCCGTCGACCTCGCCGGGCCGCGGACGGCGGGTCGTCGCCGAGACCGAGATCCACACGTCGGGGTGCCGCTCGCGGACCGTCGCGGCCACCGTGCCCTTGCCGACCGCCGTGGGTCCGGCCAGCACGACCAGCCTCGTCACTGGGGCGTCACTCGGGTGCGAACTCCCGCTCGATCGCCGCGATCTGCTTGGTGCCGAGACCCCGCACGCGCCGCGACTCGGCGATGCCGAGGCGCTCCATCACCTGACGGGCGCGGACCTTGCCGAGGCCGGGCATCGACTGGAGCAGGTCGACGACCCGCATCTTGCCGATGACCTCGTTGGTCTGACCCTCCGCGACCACGTCGACGATGGACGCCCCGGAGTTCTTGAGCCGGTTCTTGACCTCGGCGCGTTCGCGGCGCGAGGCCGCGGCCTTGTCGAGCGCGGCCTGGCGCTGTTCGGGGGTCAGCGGGGGCAGTGCCACGTGCGACGGTCCTTCTGACGGGGGTTTCGACGGCGGAGGGAGGCCGCTCGCGGGTCACAGTAGCGAGGACCCTCCGGGGGCGGCAACGTGGCCGGACGTGCGGTGGTGGTCACCCGGGCGTCACGGTGCGTTCAGCTGCGCCAGGTCGGTCTTGCACACGTCGCGGGCCTGCTGCTGGACGTTGCCCAGCGCCTCGCTGACGTGCTCGGTGGCGACCCCGCCGGCCGCGAGGGAGATCGATTCCTGCTCCTCGGGCGTCACGCCGTCGGGCGGGTCGGAGGCGTCGTACGACGTCGGGTCGACGCCGGCCTCCTCGAGCGCGTCGGCGAGGCCCGAGAGGCGCCCGACGACCACCGACCAGTCGTCGGCGATGTCGTCGGGCGACGCCTCCTCCAGCCTCTCGAAGATCGGCAGGCCGGGCAGCAGGCCCGAGGAGCCGGAGGCCTCGTCGAGGATGCGGGCCAGCTCGTCCTGCTCCTCCTCGACCACGGCGCAGTAGGACGCGAACGGGTCGTCGTCGTCACCGCAGGCCGTGAGGACGGGCGCGAGGACGAGCAGGCCCAGCAGCGCCGGGGCGAGCCCCCGCCTCACGCGGGGGTCCGCAGCTCGTCGTTGGCGCGTCGTACGGCGTCGCGCATCGCGGCGTGGTCGGGCCCGGCGCCGAGCACCTCGCGCGACGAGCTGGGTGCGACGTGGGCCGCGGCGGCGCCGAAGATCCGGGCGACATCGGCGGCGGTGCCGCCCTGGGCGCCGTAGCCGGGCGCGAGGACCGGGCCGTTGAAGGAGAAGTCGGCACCGGTCTCGCCGATCGTCGCCCCCACGACGGCACCGAAGGAGCCGAGCGGCTCGGCGTCGGTGTTGAGGTGGCGCAGGTGGTCGAGCACCCGGTCGGCCACCCGCTCGCCGGTCTCGGTGCGGGCGTGCTGCACCTCGGGACCCTCCTTGTTGGACGTCAGCGCGAGCACGAACAGCCCGGCGTCGTGCCTGCGGGCGGTGTCGACGAAGGGGTCGAGCGAGCCGAGCCCGAGGTAGGGGCTCACGGTGATCGCGTCGGCGCCGAACGGGCCGGCGGGGTCGAGGTAGGCGTCGGCGTAGGCCTGGGAGGTGGAGCCGATGTCACCGCGCTTGACGTCGAGCAGCACCAGCGCGCCGGCGGCCCGGGACTCGGCGACGACGCGCTCGAGGACCGCGACACCGCGGGAGCCGAAGCGCTCGTAGAACGCCGACTGCGGCTTGACCATCGAGCACAGCGGCGCCACCGCCTCGACCACCGACAGCGCGAACCGCTCGAGCCCGGCGACGTCGTCGTCGAGGCCCCAGGCGTGGAGCAGGGCGGCGTGCGGGTCGATGCCCACGCAGAACGGGCCGCGCTCGGCCAGCGCGGCGTGGAACCGGGCACCGAACGTCATCGCGTCACCCCCGAGCCCGCGAGGGGGCGGGTCACGCGGGGAGGTCGAGGAGTCGCCCGAGCGACGGAGGAGCTCGCGACCGGCGTCTGGAGACCCATCATCGGCGGCGTCCCGGCACGCGGACGACGGCCTCGGGCGTGAGGTCGGCGATCGTCGGGTAGCCGTCGACGGCCATCAGCAGGTCGGCCTCGGCGAGGATCGAGCGCAGCACGTGCACCGCGCCGGGCACGCCGCCGTGGGCGAGGCCGTAGACGTAGGGACGGCCGACCGCGACCGCGGTAGCGCCCAGCGCGAGCGCCTTGACGACGTCGGCGCCGGTGCGCACGCCGGAGTCGAAGACCACCGGTGCGCGGTCGCCGACCGCCTCGACGACGCCGGGCAGCCAGTCGAGCGCCGCTCCCCCGCCGTTGGCCTGCCGGCCGCCGTGGTTGGAGCAGTAGATGCCGTCGGCGCCCTCGTCGAGGGCCCGGCGGGCGTCGTCGGGGTGGCAGATCCCCTTGAGCACCAGCGGCAGGTCGGTCAGCGACCGCAGCCACGACAGGTCGTCCCAGGTGACGGGGTGCCCGAACAGGCCCACCCAGGTCATCACGATGGTGCCGACGTCGGGGTCGGGTCCGACGAGCTCGCGGAAGACCGGGTCGGAGGTGTAGTTGGCCAGCGCCTTGCCGCGCAGCTGCGGGAAGTTGCCGCTGGCCAGGTCGCGCGGCCGCCAGCCGGGCACCCAGGTGTCGAGGGTGACGACCAGCGCCTCGGCGCCGGCCGCCTCGGCCCGCGAGACGAGGCTGGCGGCGAGGTCGCGGTTCTTGGGGGTGTAGAGCTGGAACCACGCCGGCGTGTCGCCGGTGGCGGCCAGCACGTCCTCGAGCGGGTCGCTCATCAGGGTCGAGCCGATGAACGGGACACCGGTCGCCGCGGCGGCCTCGGCGCCGTGGACGTCGCCGTGCTGGTCGGGCGAGCAGATGCCGAGCACCCCGACCGGCGCCATCAGCAGCGGGCTGGGCAGCGTGGTGCCGAACAGCTCGACCGACAGGTCGCGCGACTCCGAGGCGCGCAGCATCCGTGGCACCACCGCCCAGTCGTCGAACGCCGCGACGTTGCCGCGCTGGGTGGCCTCGTTGCCGCTGCCTCCGGCGACGTAGCTGCGCAGCTCGGGGGTGAGGGTGGCCAGGGCGTGCTGCTCGAGCTCGTCCCAGCCGAACGGGTGCTGCGGCAGGGTGCCGCCGAGCGACCCGAGGTAGAGCTCGATCTGGTAGTCACCATGACTCATCGAGCCAGCTCCCTCACGATCTGGCGGGGCCACAACGGCCCCTCGTAGATGAACGCCGTGTAGGCCTGCAGCAGGTCGGCGCCGGCGGCCAGTCTCTCGCGGGCGTCGTCGGGGGTGGCGATGCCCCCGACACCGACGAGCGTCAGGTCGGGTCCGACCCGCTCGCGCAGCAGCCGCAGCACCTCCAGGGCGCGCGGACGCAGCGGGCGGCCCGACAAGCCGCCGGCGCCGACCTCGGCGACCTCGCCGGGGTGGCTGCGGAGCCCCTCGCGGCTGATGGTGGTGTTGGTGGCGACGATGCCGTCGAGCCCGATCTCGACGGCGAGGTCGGCGACGGCGAGCACGTCGTCGTCGACCAGGTCGGGGGCGATCTTGACCAGCAGCGGCACCCGCATCGTGGTGACGCCGTCGGCCACCCGGCGGACGTGGGCGAGGAGCGGGCCGAGGCGCTCGACGGCCTGCAGGCTGCGCAGGCCGGGGGTGTTGGGCGAGCTGACGTTGACGACGAGGTAGTCGGCGTGGGGGGCGAGGAGCCGGGTCGAGTGCCCGTGGTCGGCGAGCACGGCGGCCTCGTCGTCCTCGGGGACGACCTTGGTCTTGCCGATGTTGACGCCGAGGACGGGGCCGCCGGGACGTCGTCCGCGGGCGGCGAGCCGCTCGGAGACGGCGAGGGCGCCGTCGTTGTTGAAGCCCATCCGGTTGACCACCGCGCGGTCGCCGACCAGGCGGAACAGCCGCGGCTGCGGGTTGCCCGGCTGGGGCTGGCCGGTGACGGTGCCGATCTCGACGTGCCCGAACCCGAGGGCCCCGAGCGCGTCGATGCCGACGGCGTTCTTGTCGAAGCCGGCGGCCAGGCCGAGCGCGTGGGGGAACTGCAGCCCCATCGCGACGACCGGGGTGCCGGTGACCGGGCGGCGGGCCAGCACCGGTCCGGCGGCGCGGATGGCGCGGAACCCGACGTGGTGGGCACGCTCGGGGTCGAGCCGGCGGAAGCCGTGCTCGAACAGCCGCTGGTAGGCGCTCATCGGTGCCCGCCCCGGGACCCGCGGTGCGTCATCCGCCCTGGCTCCCCGGGCGACCGTCGCGGACGACGTCCCGCTCGGCGGCACCGCGCCCCATGTCCCGCGCCCAGTCCTGCAGGCTCCGGACGCCGATGTCGCCACGTCGGATGGCCTCGATGCCCTGGACGGCGGCGCCGAGCCCCTGCACGGTGGTGATGCAGGGGACGTTGGCCATCACCGCGGCGGTGCGGATCTCGTAGCCGTCGAGGCGGACGTTGCCGCCGGTGCCGGTGCCGTAGGGCGTGTTGACGATGAGCTGGATCTCGCCGTCGTGGATGAGCTGGACGGTGGTCTTCTCGCCGTGCGGGCCGGGGCCCTCGTGCTGCTTGCGCACCACCCGGCACGTGACGCCGTTGCGGCGCAGCACCTCGGCGGTGCCCTGGGTCGCGAGGATCTCGAAGCCGAGGTCGGCGAGCACCTTGACCGGGAAGATCATCGAGCGCTTGTCGCGGTTGGCCATGCTCACGAACACGCCGCCCCCGGTGGGCAGCGGCCCGAAGGCGGCGGCCTGGCTCTTGCTGAACGCCGCGCCGAAGTCGCGGTCGAGGCCCATCACCTCACCGGTCGACTTCATCTCGGGGCCGAGCACCGTGTCGACCTGCTGGCCGTCGGGGGTGCGGAACCGGTTGAACGGCATCACCGCCTCCTTGACCGCGATCGGCTGGTCGGGCGGCAGCGCTCCCCCGTCGCCGGTGGCCGGCAGGAGGCCGGCCGTGCGGAGCTCGGCGATCGACTCGCCGAGCATCAGCCGGGCCGCGGCCTTGGCCAGCGGGGTCGCGGTCGCCTTGGAGACGAACGGCACGGTGCGCGACGCGCGCGGGTTGGCCTCCAGCACGTAGAGGATGTCCGAGCCGAGCGCGAACTGGATGTTGAGCAGCCCGCGGACGCCGACGCCCCGGGCGATCGCCTCGGTGGCCTCGCGGATCCGGCCGATCTCGCGGGCGCCCAGGGTGATGGGCGGCAGCGCGCAGCTGGAGTCGCCGGAGTGGATGCCGGCCTCCTCGATGTGCTCCATCACGCCGCCGAGGAACAGCTCATCGCCGTCGTAGAGCGCGTCGACGTCGACCTCGACCGCGTCGTCGACGAACCGGTCGACGAGCACCGGTGCATCGCGGCTGATCAGCCCGGCGGCGACGTACTTCTCCAGGTAGAGGCGCAGGGTGTCGTCGTCGTAGACGATCACCATGCCCCGCCCGCCGAGCACGTACGACGGCCGCACCAGCACCGGGTAGCCGATCTCGGCCGCGATCCGCGACGCGTCGGTCACCGAGGTGGCGCTGCCGTGCTGCGGGGCGACCAGGCCGGCCTCGGCCAGCACCCGACCGAACAGGCCTCGGTCCTCGGCGAGGTCGATGGCGTCGGGCGAGGTGCCCACGATCGGGACGCCGTTGGCGGCCAGGCCCTGCGCGAGCCCGAGCGGCGTCTGGCCGCCGAGCTGGCAGATCACGCCGGCGACGGGGCCGGCCTGCTGCTCGGCGTGCACGATCTCGAGGACGTCCTCGAGGGTGAGCGGCTCGAAGTAGAGCCGGTCGGAGGTGTCGTAGTCGGTGGAGACGGTCTCGGGGTTGCAGTTGACCATCACGGTCTCGAAGCCGCCGCCCGGGATCGAGCCGCCGTCCTTGCTGGCTGACAGCGCGAGCGAGGCGTGCACGCACGAGTAGTCGAACTCGATGCCCTGCCCGATCCGGTTGGGCCCGGACCCGAGGATGATCACCGCCGGCCGCTCGCGCGGGGCGACCTCGGTCTCCTCGTCGTAGGAGCTGTAGTGGTACGGCGTGCGCGCGGCGAACTCCGCGGCGCAGGTGTCGACGGTCTTGTAGACCGGCCGGATGCCCAGGGCGTGACGGACGCCGCGGACGACGTCGGGCGTCATGCCGCGGATCTTGCCGATCTGGGCGTCGGAGAAGCCGTGCCGCTTGGCGCGGCGCAGGACCTCGGGCGTCAGCTCGGGCGCGGCGGTCACCTCGGCGGCCACCTCGTTGATGAGCGCGAGCTGGTCGACGAACCACGGGTCGATGCGGGTGGCGTCGAAGACCTCCTCGGGGGTCGCGCCGGCGCGGATCGCGTCCATCACCTTCTTGAGCCGGCCGTCGTGGGGCACGGCGATCTCGGCGAGCAGGGCGTCCTTGTCGAGGTCGACCCAGTCCTTCTCCCAGTCGAAGGGTGCGTCGCCGGACTCCAGCGAGCGCAGCGCCTTCTGCAGGGCCTCGGTGAAGCTGCGACCGATGGCCATCGCCTCGCCGACCGACTTCATGTGGGTCGTGAGCACCGGGTCGGCGCCGGGGAACTTCTCGAACGCGAACCGCGGGACCTTGACCACGACGTAGTCGAGCGTCGGCTCGAACGCCGCGGGCGTGCTCTGCCCGTCGGGGCGGACAGTGATGTCGTTGGCGATCTCGTCGAGGGTGTAGCCCACCGCGACCTTGGCGGCGATCTTGGCGATCGGGAACCCGGTGGCCTTCGACGCCAGCGCGCTGGAGCGCGAGACGCGGGGGTTCATCTCGATGACGATGACGCGGCCGTCGGCGGGGTTGACGGCGTACTGGATGTTGCAGCCGCCGGTCTCGACGCCGACCTCACGGATGATCCCGATCGCGAGGTCGCGCAGGTGCTGGTACTCGCGGTCGGTGAGCGTCATCGCGGGCGCGACGGTGATGGAGTCGCCGGTGTGCACGCCCATCGGGTCGACGTTCTCGATCGAGCAGACGATGACGACGTTGTCCGCCTTGTCCCGCATCACCTCCAGCTCGTACTCCTTCCACCCGATGATCGACTCCTCGATCAGCACCTCGGTGGTGGGGCTGGCGGCCAGGCCGGCGCCGGCGATGCGGGCCAGGTCGTCCTTGCTGTAGGCGATGCCGGAGCCGGTGCCGCCCATGGTGAACGACGGCCGCACGACGGCCGGGTAGCCGAGGTCGGCGACGGCCGCCTCGCAGTCCTCGAGCGTGTGGCACACGACGCTGCGGGCGGTCTCGCCGCCGACGTCGGCGACGATGGCGTTGAACATCTCGCGGTTCTCGCCGCGGTGGATCGCCTCGAAGCTGGCGCCGATCATCTCGACGCCGTACTTCTCGAGCACGCCGTTCTCGTGCAGCGCGATCGCCGCGTTGAGGGCGGTCTGCCCGCCGAGGGTGGGCAGCAGGGCGTCGGGACGCTCCTGGGCGATCACCATCTCGACGTACTCCGGCGTGATCGGCTCGACGTAGGTGGCGTCGGCGAACTCCGGGTCGGTCATGATCGTCGCCGGGTTGGAGTTGACCAGGACGACCCGGATGCCCTCTTCCTTGAGCACCCGGCAGGCCTGGGTGCCGGAGTAGTCGAACTCGCAGGCCTGGCCGATCACGATCGGGCCGGACCCGATGACCAGGACGGACTTGATGTCGGTGCGCTTGGGCATCAGGCGGTGCCTTCCATGAGACCGACGAACCGGTCGAACAGGTACGCCGCGTCGTGCGGGCCGGCCGCCGCCTCCGGGTGGTACTGCACCGAGAAGGCCCGCAGCGCGCCGGCGTCGTCGCGCAGCTCGAGGCCCTCGACGACGTCGTCGTTGAGGCAGACGTGGCTGACCGTCGCCTCGCCGTACGGCGTGGTCGTGGTGTCGTCGAGCGGTGCGTCGACCGCGAACCCGTGGTTGTGGGCGGTGACCTCGACCTTGCCCGTGGTGCGGTCGAGCACCGGCTGGTTGATGCCGCGGTGGCCGTAGGTGAGCTTGTAGGTGCCGAACCCGAGGGCGCGGCCGAAGAGCTGGTTGCCGAAGCAGATGCCGAAGTAGGGCAGGCCCCGGCCGAGCGCCTCCTGCAGCACCGCGACCTGGTGGGTCGTGGCGGCGGGGTCGCCCGGGCCGTTGGAGTAGAAGAGCCCGTCGGGGGCGACCGCCTCGACCTCGCCGATGGTGGCGGTGGCCGGCAGGACGTGCACCTCGCAGCCGCGCTCGGCCATCCGCTGCGGGGTCATCGACTTGATGCCGAGGTCGAGCGCGGCGACGGTGAACCGCTTCTCCCCCACGGCCGGGACGACGTAGGCGGACGGGGTGGAGACCTCGCTGGCCAGCTCGGTGCCGGCCATCTCGCCGGAGGCGCGGACCCGGTCGAGCAGCGCGGCGGGGTCGGTCTCGGTGCTGGAGATGCCGACCCGCATGGCGCCGCGCTCGCGCAGGTGGCGCGTCAGGGCGCGGGTGTCGATGCCGGAGATGCCGACCACCCCCTGCGCGCGGAGCTCGTCGTCGAGGGTGCGGCGGCTGCGCCAGCTCGACGGCACCCGGGCGGGGTCGCGGACGACGTAGCCGGCCACCCAGATGCGGGCGGACTCATGGTCCTCGTCGTTGATGCCGGTGTTGCCGATGTGCGGGGCCGTCATCACCACCACCTGGCGGTGGTAGGACGGGTCGGTGAGCGTCTCCTGGTAGCCGGTCATGCCGGTGTTGAAGACCGCCTCGCCGAACGTCTCGCCCTCGGCGCCGTAGCTGTCGCCACGGAAGGTGCGACCGTCCTCGAGGACCAGGATCGCGGGGGCATGCGGTGCGTGCAGTGGCACGCCGTACCTCCTTCTCCGCCTCACAGGACGGATCGTTAAAGGATGTAGAAAGCCGAGGCCGACCTTATCAGCGGCGCGGCCGACCGGTGCCGCGTGTCGGGGGTGCGGACAGCGGGTCGTCGGGCCAGGCGTGCTTGGGGTAGCGGCCCCGGAGCTCGGCACGCACCGCCGGGTAGCCGGAGGTCCAGAACGACGCCAGGTCGGCGGTCACCGCGGCCGGGCGACGGGCGGGCGAGAGGAGGTGGAGCAGCAGCGGGACCCGGCCGCCGGCGAGCCTCGGGGTCTCGGTCCAGCCGAACACCTCCTGCAGCCGGACCGCGAGCACGGGCTGACCATCCGACGCCGCGTCGTAGTCGACGCGCACCGCGGAACCGCTGGGCACGGTGACGCGCTCGGGTGCGAGCTCGTCGAGGCGGGACGCCTCGGGCCACGGCAGGAGCCGCCGCAGCGCCTGCACCAGGTCGAGGCGGCGCGGGTCGGTGCCGTCGAGCCAGTCCGTCGCGCGGTCGAGCAGGGCCGCGTCGGAGACGTCGGGCCACGGGTCGCCGATCGCGCGGTGCAGGAACTGCAGCCGCCGGCGCAGGGCGGTGGCGGCCTCGGTCCAGCGCAGCGCGCCGAGACCGTCGCGGCGCAGCGCGTCGGCGACCGCCGCGGCGACCGCGGCGGGGTCGGGGTGACCGACCGGGGTCGAGGCGAGCTCGATGGCGCCGAGGCGGGTGACCCGCCGCGCGGTGACCCGGCCGGACCGCCAGGTGACGACGTCCTCCTCGTGCCACAGCGCGGCGGCGGCCTCGAGGGCGGTGGTCTCGTCGACCGGTGCCGCCCCGCGGATCGTGGCATCGCGCTGGCCGGGGCGCCGGTCGGCGTCGGCGACGGCGAGCCACGGCGTACCGATCAGCGGCGAGCCGGGCGGGAGGACGGCACCGGTCCCGCCGACGGTGGCGTACGACGACCCGCCGGGCCGGAGCCGGGCGAGCCGGGTCGGGTGGGCCAGGGCGACGACCAGCCCGACGGCCTGGTCGTCGGTCAGTCCTGGCTCCCCCGCGGCCGTGCTCAGGTGGCCCTCGAGGCGGCGGGCCGCCTGGCGCCAGGCGTGGTCGCTGCGCCGGGCCGCACGCAGCGCGGCGACCAGGTCGGCGCCGGGTGCCCGCACGTCCTCGGCGAGCAGGGCGACGACCTCGGCGGCCCGGCGGCTGCCGACCGCTGCGGCGCCGTCGAGCAGCGCGCGCGCCAGGCGCGGGTCGGCCGGCACCCGGGCGATGGCGCGTCCGCGGTCGGTGACGGCGCCGGCGTCGTCGACGGCCCCGAGGGCGAGCAGGGTCTCGCGGGCGGCCTGCGCCCCGGCGGCCGGTGGCCGGTCGAGCAGGGCCAGACCCTCGCCGTCGGGGCTCCCCCACACCGCCAGCTCCAGGAGGAACGACGTCAGGTCGGCGGTGGCCACCTCGGGCGCGGGGTGGTCGGCGAGGTGGGCGTGGTCGGCCTCCGACCAGCACCGGTACGCCGCGCCCGGCGCCTCGCGGCCGGCGCGCCCGGCCCGCTGGTCGGCGGCCGCCTTGCTGACGCGCACGGTGACCAGCCCGGCGAGCCCGCGCCGGTGGTCGGTCTCGGGACGACGGGCGAGGCCGGCGTCGACGACCGTGCGGACGCCGGGCACGGTCAGGCTGGACTCGGCGACCGCGGTCGAGACGACCACGCGCCGCCGGGGCCCGGGGGTCAGGGCGCGGTCCTGGTCGCGGGCATCGAGGCGGCCGTGCAGCTCGAGGACGTCGGCGTCGGGGCTGCTGGCGCCCCTCAGGCGGCGGACGACACCGGCGATCTCGCCGACCCCGGGCAGGAACACGAGGACGTCGCCGGGGTGCTCGGCCAGGGCCCGACGGGTGGTGGCGGCGACGTGGTCGAGGAACGCCGGCGTGACCCCGCGGTCGTCGCGGGCCAGCACCCCGGGAGGCGGCGGGCTCCAGCGACGCCCGACCGGGTGGAGCGACCCGGGCACGTCGACGACGGGTGCGTCACCCAGGAGGAGCGCCGTGCGTCCCGCCTCGACGGTGGCCGACATCGCGACGACGACGAGGTCGTCGCGCAGGTGGCGGCGTACGTCGACGAGGAGGGCGAACGCGAGGTCGGCGTCGACCTGCCGCTCGTGGACCTCGTCGAGCACGACCGCCGCGACCCCGGGCAGCTCGGCGTCGCGCTGGAGGCGGCGCAGCAGGATCCCGGTGGTCACCATCTCGACCCTGGTCGCGTCGCTGGTGCGGCTCTCGCCGCGGACGCTGAAGCCGACCGTCCGCCCCACCGGCTCCCCGAGCAGGTGCGCCAACCGCGCGGCCGCGGCCCGGGCGGCGATCCGCCGCGGCTGGGTGACCACGACCCGCCCGCCGGACGCGAGCGCCACCACCGGTGGCACCAGCGTCGTCTTGCCCGACCCCGGCGGCGCCTGGACCACCGCGACCCCCCGCCCGCGCACGGCGTCGGTGACCTGCGCCAGTCCCGCGACGACGGGGAGGTCGGGTGGTGCGGCGAGGAGGCGCTCGAGCGGGGTCACGGGGTGGTGGGGGCGGGGGTGGGGCTCGGCGAGATGTCACCGGTGGACCGGGGAAGTCTGAACTTCCCAGGCAATGCACTGCCCGGGAAGTTCAGGGATCCCCGGTCCACCGGTGAATTCCGCACCGCCCCCCGCCCGACCCCCACCAGACCGACCCTCAGACCAGCGCGCCGTCGAGCACGGTGGGCACGCCGCGCAGGAACGTCGCCCGCACGGAGGCGCCCAGCGTCCGGCCGTGCCAGGGGTTGTTGCGCGACAGCGACACCGACCGGTCGCGGTCGACGACGAGCGGGGTGGCCGGGTCGACGAGGACCAGGTTGGCGGGCTGGCCGACCTCGAGCGTGCGGCCCTGGCCGTCCAGCCCGGCGATCCGGGCCGGCGTCGACGACATCACCCGGGCCACCTCGGCCCACGACATCAGGCCGCTCTCGACCATCACCGACGCCACGACCGGCAGCGCGGTCTCCAGGCCGAGCATCCCGAACGCCGCGTCGACGAACGCGTGCTCCTTGTCGTGGCGGGCGTGCGGGGCGTGGTCGGTGGCGACGGCGTCGATGGTGCCGTCGGCCAGCGCGGCGCGCAGCGCGTCGACGTCCTCCTGGGGCCGCAGCGGCGGGTTGACCTTGTACGTCGGGTCGTAGCCGGCGAGCAGGTCGGTGGTGAGGAGCAGGTGGTGGGGCGTCACCTCGGCGGTGACGGAGATGCCCTGGGCCTTGGCCCAGCGCAGCACCTCGACGGTGCCGGCGGTCGAGGCGTGGGCGATGTGGACCCGCGAGCCGGTGTGCCGGGCGAGCATCACGTCGCGCGCGACGACGACCTCCTCGGCGATCCCGGGCCAGCCGGGCAGCCCGAGCCGGCCGGAGAGCTCGCCCTCGTGGCAGCAGGAGGCGGGGCCGGCGAGCGTGGGGTCCTGGGCATGTTGGCTGACGACGCCGCCGAAGGCCTTGACGTACTCCAGCGCCCGCCGCATGACCCGCGCGTCGGCGACGCACCGGCCGTCGTCGGAGAAGACCGAGACCCGGGCCCGCGAGCGGTGCATGAGGCCGAGCTCGGCCAGCTCCTCGCCGCCGAGCCCCCGGGTCACGGCGCCGACGGGGTGGACGTCGACCAGGCCGGCGGCGCGGCCGAGGTCGTGGACCCGCTCGGCGGCCTCGGCGGTGTCGGTGACCGGGCTGGTGTTGGCCATCGCGAGCACCGCGGTGAACCCGCCGACGGCCGCCGCCTGCGACCCGGTGAGCACCGTCTCGGCGTCCTCGCGGCCGGGCTCGCGCAGGTGGGTGTGCAGGTCGACCAGGCCCGGCAGCGCGACGAGGCCGTCGGCGTCGACGACCCGGGCGCCGGCGTCGGACACGCTGCCGACCTCGGCCACGACACCGCCGTCGAGGAGGAGGTCGGCCGTCGTGTCGCCGTACAGGCTGGCGCCCTTGACGAGGATGCGCTCGGTCACGCTTCTTCTCCTGCCAGCAGGTGGTAGAGGATCGCCATCCGGACCGCGACCCCGGCCGAGACCTGGTCGAGCACGGCCGACTGGGCCGCGTCGGCGGCGTCGGCGGCGATCTCGAGGCCGCGGTTCATCGGGCCGGGGTGGCAGATCGGGACGTCGGGCCCGAGCAGTCGCAGCCGGTCGCGGGTCAGCCCGTAGCCGACGGTGTACTCGCGGGCGCTGGGGAAGTAGGCGCCGCTCATCCGCTCGCGCTGCACCCGCAGCATCATCACGGCGTCGGCCTTGGGCAGCACCTCGTCGAGGTCGTACGCCGTGGCGAACCCGGCCTCGGCCGACCACGACGCCACCCCGCTCGGCATCAGCGTCGGCGGCGCGACCACGGTGACGTCGGCGCCGAGCTTGGTCAGCAGCAGCACGTTGCTGCGGAAGACGCGGCTGTGGGTGAGGTCGCCGACGATGACGACGTGGCGGCCCTCGAGGCTGCCGAGCCGGCGCTGGAGCGTGTAGGCGTCGAGCAGCGCCTGCGACGGGTGCTCGTGGGTGCCGTCGCCGGCGTTGATCACGCTGGCGTCGACCCACTGGCTCACCTGCAGCGCGGCCCCGCTGGCGGCGTGGCGCATCACCAGCGCGTCGATGCCCATCGCGGCGATGGTCAGCACCGTGTCGCGCAGGCTCTCGCCCTTGCTGGCCGAGCTGCCCTTGCCGGTGATGTTGATGGTGTCGGCCGAGAGCCACTTGCCGGCGATCTCGAAGCTCGACCGGGTGCGCGTGGAGTCCTCGAAGAACAGGTTGATGACCGTGCGGCCGCGCAGCGCCGGCAGCTTCTTGACCTGGCGCCGCTGCACGTCGTGCATCTCGGCGGCGGTGGCGAAGAGCGTGGCGGCGTCGTCGGCGCTGACGTCGTCGATGGAGAGCAGGTGCTTGCGCATCAGCTGATCCACACCCCCTCGACGCCGTCGGGCTCCTCGAGGCGGACCATCACGCGCTCGGTGCGCGCGCTCGGCAGGTTCTTGCCGACGTGGTCGGCGCGGATCGGCAGCTCGCGATGGCCCCGGTCGACCAGCACTGCGAGCCGGACGACGTCGGGACGGCCGAGGTCGTTCATCGCGTCGAGCGCCGAGCGCACCGTGCGGCCGGAGTAGAGGACGTCGTCGACGAGCACGACCGTGCGGCCGTCGACACCACCCGGGGGTACGTCGGTCGGCTGCGGGCTGCGGGCGGGGTGGCGGCGGAGGTCGTCGCGGTACATGGTCACGTCGAGCGCGCCGACCGGGACCGAGACTCCCTCGACCTCCTTGATCCGTGTGGCGATCCGCCGGGCGAGCGGGACGCCGCGGCTGGGGATGCCGAGGAGGACGAGGTCGCCGGCGCCCTTGTTGCGCTCGAGGATCTCGTGGCTGATGCGGGTGAGCGCCCGGGCGATGTCACGGGCGTCGAGGACGACTCGTCCCTCGGGCTCACCCTGGTCGGGGGGTGCTGGGTGCGCAGTCACGGGTGCTGCCGGACCTCCTTCTCCGCCTCACGGGACGGCTCGTTAAAGGATGTCGATCGCGCCGACCCTAGCAGCGCCGATGCTGCGGGTCGCTACGTTGGTCCCATGCCCGACCTCCCGTTCCCCGACGACGTCCGCGCCCTCCTGGCCAAGCCCAACCCGGCGGTGGTCGCGACGCTGCGCACCGACGGCGCACCGGTGACGGTCGCGACCTGGTACCTGCTCGAGGACGACGACCGGGTGCTGCTCAACATGGACCACACCCGCGTGCGCCTGCAGCACCTGCGCCGCGACCCCCGGGTCTCGCTGACCGTCACCGACGCCGACGACTGGTACACCCACGTGTCCCTGGTCGGGCGGGTCGACGGCCTCACCGACGACGAGGGCCTGGTCGACATCGACCGGCTCAGCACCCACTACGCCGACCGCCCCTACCCCGACCGGGAGAGCCCGCGGGTCAGCGCCCGGATGGTCGTCGAGCGGTGGCACGGCTGGGGCGCCACCCGCCACGACGGCTAGCCCCAGGGGCGGCGGCTCAGGCGTCGGCGACGTCGAGGAGCACCTTGCCGACGACGCCGCCCTCGACGGCGTCGTGGGCGGCCGCGGTCTCGGCCAGGGGGTAGTGGTGCAGCGGCATGCCGGCGTCCTCCCCCACCCGGAGCGCGCCGGCGGCGACCGCGGCGTTGACGTCCTCGGCGCCGACACGCAGCACCTCGGCGCCGATCGTGTAGAGCAGGATCCCCTGCAGGCGGAGGTTCTTGGAGAACGTCGGGCGCAGCGGCACCGTCACCTCGTCGCCACCGTTGTTGGCGTAGTAGGCGATCGTGCCGTCGTTGGCGACGACCTCGAGGTCGAGCGCGAGGTTCTGGGCCGGCGAGACCTCCACGACCACGTCGACGCCGTCGGGCGCGACCTCGCGCACCCGCGCGACGACGTCCTCGGTCGGGTAGTCGATGACGTGGTGCGCCCCGGCCGCCCGGGCCAGCGCGGCCTTGGCGTCGCTGCTCACGGTCGTCACCACGGTGGCCCCCGCCCAGACCGCCAGCTGGATCGCCGCGTTGCCCACCGCACCGGCGCCGCCGGCCACCAGCACCGTCCGTCCGCTCAGCGAGCCCGGCGAGAGCCGGCCGTCGCCGGAGAGGGTCAGCGCCCGGTGGGCGGTCAGGGCCGGCACCCCGAGGCTCGCCCCGAGGTCGTACGACGCCCCCTCCGGCAGCAGCGCGACCAGGTCGGCCGGCTGCACCGTGAGCTCGGCGGCGGTGCCGATCGGGCGGCCGTGCTGCGCCATCCGCAACCAGACCCGGTCGCCGATGCCGAGGCCCTCGACGCCGGGGCCCACGGCCTCGACGGTGCCGGCGCCGTCCTGGCCGGGCGCGACCTGGTCGTGCGCCTTGGGCATCATCCCGCCACGGGACTTCCAGTCGGTCGGGTTGACGCCGGCCCGGACGAGCCGGACCACCACCTCCCCCGGGCCGGGGGTCGGGTCGGGAAGGTCGACCAGGTTCAGGACGGAGGACGGACCGTTGTCGGTGTAGACCACTGCGCGCATGGCAGGCCCAGCGTCCTCGCGGCGCAGGATGTTCCCCGATCTCAGTCCAGCGCCGCGAGCGCCGTCCGCGTGAGCTCGTGCAGCGTGCCCGAGGGGGGTCTGGTCAGCCAGTGCTCGTAGGCGTGCTCCGTCGCCGCCAAACGGGCCGCGACGAGGGCGCCGGGCCGTACGTCGTGCTCGGCGTCGACGCCCATCCGCCCGGCCACCAGCGCGACGAGCTCGGCGCGCTCGTCGTCGTCGAGCAACGAGGCGCGGCGTACCCGCGGGGGCGCGGACGCCATCGCGCGGCGCCACAGGTCGACGACCTCGGTCTCGTCGGCGAACTGGGCCGTGCGGTGCAGGATGGCCGCGGCCAGCCCGGCCGAGACCGGTTCGTCGGGGGGACGCTCGGCGAAGGCGCGCACGATCCGGGTGCGGCCGGCGCGGGTCACCCCGACGAGCAGGTCCTCCTTGCTGTCGACGTGCCGGAAGAAGGTGCTCAGCGAGACGCCGACCTCGGCGGCGAGCGCCTCCACGGTCACGCCGTCGTAGCCGTCGCGCGCGAAGAGCTCGAGCGCCGCCCGGTCGATCCGCTCGCGCAGCTCGAGGCGACGGCGCTCGCGCAGCCCGCTCATCGGGCCGGTCCCGACGGCAGCAGGGGCGGCACCGGTACGTCGATGGCGGGTCGCGCGCAGCCCCCGTCGACGTGCAGCAGCGTGCCGGTGACCCAGGCCGACGCGGGCGAGGCGAGGTAGAGCGCGGCGCAGGCGACGTCCTCGGGCTGCCCGGGACGGCCCATCGGGGTGTTGGCGTCGAACTGCGCGCGCAGCGCCTCGTCGGTGAGCACGACGTCGAGGCCGCGGGTCGCGACGCCGCCGACGCCGATCGCGTTGACGCGCACCCGGGGCGCCAGCTCGGCCGCGAGGTTGCGGGTCATCTGGTCGAGCGCGGCCTTGCCGGCGCCGTACGCGACGAACGCGGGGAGCACCATGTCGGAGGACCGCGAGGAGATGTTGACGATCGACCCCTGGCCAGCGGTGTCGACCATCGCGCGGGCGGCGAGCTGGCTGACCAGGAACGGCGACGTCACGTTGAAGCGCATCGCCACCTCGAAGAACCGCTCCGAGGTCGCCATCGCCGGCCGCGGCCCGGTGCCGCCGGCGTTGTTGACCAGCACGTCGAGCCGACCGAACCGGTCGACCGCCGCGTCTACCAGCCGGCGGCGGTCGTCGTCGACGAGGACGTCGGTGACGACCGCCAGCCCCCGGCGTCCGGTCTCCTCGACCCGCGCCACGACCTCGTCGAGGTCGGCCGCGGTGCGCGCGCCGACGACGACGTCGGCGCCGGCCTCGGCGAGCCCGATCGCGATGCCCCGGCCGATGCCCTGGCCGGCGCCGGTGACCACGGCGACCCGGCCGTCGAGGCCGAACCTGTCGAGGATCATCCGCGTCGTCCGACGCCGAGGTGCGGTGCCGCCCGACCGGCCAGCAGTGGCAGGTCGAGGTAGGTGCGGATGCCGGGCTCGGCGGCGACGACGTACGGGATCGCGCTGACGCAGTGGTTGGCGGTCACCACGACGCCGGGGTTGCGCACCAGACCCTCCTCGATCGTCGCGGGCTGCAGCCCCTTGAAGGTGACCGTGACGTCGGGGTCGCCGGTGACCTCGACCTCGAACCGCTCGCCCGCGGGGCCGAAGGACCAGGCGGGGTCGAGGCGCTCCTCCCCCATCAGCCAGTTGACGGTCGCGGTCACGACGGGCACGCCGTCGACGAGCGCTCGCCAACCGAACCTGCGGGCCGCGACCTGGCCCGGCTCGACCACGCCGATCGGCGCCTCGATCGGCGCGGTCGCGACGGCGACCTCCTGGACGCTCTCGATGCGCGGGTCGGCGTCGAAGCCCATCTCGGCCACCACCATCCGCACCGACGCCTTGAACCCCGCCCCGAGCAGCCCGACGATCGGGCCCGCCATCGCCTCCTCCGGAGCGACGCCGAACCCCATGAGGTGCCGCACCACGTCGGGGGCGCCGTAGGTGCGGATGTCGCTGAACTCCTCCGCGCGCACGTGGGTCACGCTCGCGGACAGGGCCGAGACCATCAGGGGGAAGCGCTCGGTGATTCCGCCGGGGTGGATGCCGGTGCCGTGCAGGCTGGTGCCGCCCTCGCGGCAGGCGTCGTCGAGGGCGCCGGTCCTGGTGCGGTCGGGGTAGATCCAACCGACGGGCGTGACGACGTTCTTGCCCGAGCGCAGTAGCGCGACGACCTGGCGCTCGTCGGGCAGCAGCGGGCTGTAGACGACGCAGTCGGCGTCGAGGGCGAGGACCTCCTCGACGCTGGTCGTGGCGCTCACCCCGATCGGGTCGAGCCCGGCCAGCTCACCGGCGTCGCGGCCGTGCTTGTCGGCGCTGTGCACCCACGCCCCCACCAGAGCGAGGTCGGGGTGCGCCACCACCGCCTCGATCGCCGCCCGCCCCACCCCACCCGTCGCCCACTGGACCACCCGGATCGTCATCCCGCGATCCAGCCAGAGGTGACATGGACTGTCAAGTTCGAAGTCAATGTCACGCTGCGTGGGGATAGTTCGTGACGTCATCAACGTCGCGCCGCGCGAAAGACGTTGATGACGTCTCGAACTATCCCGGTCTCAGAGGGCGGCGGCCATCCCGGCGCACGCCTTGAGCCACGACATCCGGGTGGCGTCGGAGAGGCGGGCGTAGGGGACCACGCTGCCGGAGACCAGGGCCGGGTCGTAGGGCACCCGGTAGACGCTGCGGGTGCGCTGCTCGTAGACCTGGGTGAGGTCGTGGGCGAGCTTGGCGTCGACCTGCGGCGAGGGGTCGGACAGCACCGTGACGCACTTGTGCTTGAGGTCGGTCAGCCCGGCGTCCTGGAGGGCGTCGAGCATCCAGAGCCCGCTGTAGCCGGTGTCCTCGCGCACGGTGCTGGTGACCACGAGCAGGTCGGCGGCCTCGGCGGCGGCGAGCCAGTTCTCGGCGCGCATGTTGTTGCCGGTGTCGATGAGGATGATCCGGTAGAACCGCTCGAGGAGGGCGTGGACCTCCTTGAAGTCGTCGGCGTGGATCATCCCGGTGACGTCCGGGCGCTCGTCGGAGGCCAGGACGTCGAAGTGGGCGTCGCCCTGGGAGCGCACGAACGCGCCGAGGTCGCCGATGCGGGACTGGTAGACGTCCTTGAACCGGCCGAGGTCCTCGAGCAGCTCACGGGTGGTGTTGCGGTGCGAGCTGCGGGTGCCCCGGATGCCGAGGGTGCCGCGGGTCTCGTTGTTGTCCCACGCGACGACGCCGCCACCGCGCACCGTGCCGAAGGTGAACCCGGCCGCGAGGACGCCGGTGGTCTTGGCGGCGCCGCCCTTGGGGTTGATGAACGCGATGGTGCGGGGGCCGTCGAAGTCGCGCTGGATCGCGGACCGGTCGCGCTCGTAGACGACCTCCTTGGGTCCCATGGCCGGCTTGACCAGGCCGCCGCTCCACCGGCGCACGCGTCCGCGCCAGCCCCACGTGGCCGGGCCGAGCTGCTGGTCGCTGTCGCGGCGGTCGAGGAAGTCGGTGGCCGTCATGAACCGGCGCACCTGCGGCTCCTCCTGGGCGGCCTCCGGCGGCGCTACCGGCGGCGCTGCCGGCGGGCCACCGTGGGCGCCGGTCGGCGGGGCCGAGGGCGGCGGGGCCGACGGCGGCGGGCCCACGGGGGCGGTGACCGGCGGCGGGCCCACGGGGGCGGTGACCGGCGCCGGGACGGGCGGCGGCACCGAGGGCGGTCCCGCGGGTGGCGGACCGACCGGCGGGACCGGAGCCAGACCGGGCGGCGGACCGGCCGGCGGCGGACCCGCGGGCGGCGGGGTGCCCGGGACCGCGCCGGGCACGGGCCCGCCCAGGGCCGGACCGGGTCCGGGGATGGGGTCGAGGAGCGGGTCGCCGATCCGGCCCCACGGGTCACCCGACGACGCTGACGACCCCGGCGGCGCCGGCGGGCCGGCGAGCGGGTCGACGTACACGTCGGCGAGCGGTTCGGCGGGCGGGTCGGCCAGCGGGTCTGCCAGCGGGTCGGCCAGCGGGTCGGCCGGCCCCTCCTCGCGATGGCCCGGAGCGGGCGCGGCGGCCCGCGCCTCCTCCTGCTGCCGCGTGTAGTCGGCCAGCTCAGCGGCGGTGTACAACCGGTCGCTGGTGGCGCCGGCGGCGGGCTCGTCCGGGGTGGCGTCGGTCGGCGACTGCGTCATGGGACTCCTCGGGGGGACGGTCGCGACACCACGGCCCAGGGGTGCCGCACGACATCGGGGTCCCTTGCCCGAACGGCCGGGGGCGAAACCTCCCCGGGCCCTTCAGAGCTGGTCGAGCGCCTTCTGGATGGCCCGGTGGAAGGTCAGGTAGGCGAAGTGCATGCCCCGCACCGTATCGATCGGCGTCCGGGCGTGGACGGCGGCGGCGAGCAGCCCCAGCACCTCCCCGCCGTACGGCGCCGCGGCGGTGGCGCCGACCAGGATCCCCCGCTCGGTGTCGGCGACCACCTTGATCACGCCGTCGGTGTCGTCGCCGTGGATCCAGCCGCGGCTGGAGCGCCCGATCGAGGCCACGCCGACGGCCACGGACAGGCCCTGCTCGCGCGCCTGCGCCTCGGTGAGCCCGACCCCGCCGACCTCGGGGTCGGTGAAGGTGACGCGGGTGACCGCGTGGTACTCCGTCCACGGGCCGTCCTCGCCGAGCAGGTCGCGCACCGCCGCGACCGCCTGGTAGCGCGCCACGTGGGTGTAGGGGCCGCGGCCGGTGATGTCACCGACGGCCCAGAGCCGGTCGCCGGCGCGCATCCGCTCGTCGGTCTCGACCGTGCCGGCCGCCGGGTCGAGGCCGACGCTCTCGAGTCCGACGCCGTCGAGGTTGGGCTTGCGCCCCGCGGCCACCAGCAACGCCGCGGACTCGACGACCTCGCCACCGGCCAGCCGGACGGCGAAGCGTCCGTCGTGGTCGACGCGCTCGATCTCGGTCGCGACCCGGACGTCGACGCCCTCGCGCCGGAAGACCCGGGTGACCACCTCGCTGGTCTCGGGCTCCTCGGTCCCCATGATCCGGGGCGCCGACTCCACGAGCGTCACGCGGGTGCCGAACCGGGCGAAGACCTGCGCCAGCTCGCACCCGATCGCCCCTCCCCCGACGACCACGAGGCTCTCCGGGGCCTCGGTCTCGCGGAAGACCTCCCGGTTGGTCCAGTGCGGCGTGGCGTCGAGCCCGTCGATCGGCAGCGTCGCGGGCCGGGTGCCGGTGCCGAGGACCACGCCGCGCCGGGCGATCACGACGGTCGGACCCGAGCCGTCGGCGAGGTCGACGACCACCCGGCCGGGGCCGTCGAGCCGCCCACGCCCGCGGACGATGCGCACGCCGGATTCCACGAGCCGGTCGGCGTGCACGTGGTCGTGCCAGTCGTTGGTCGCGGTGCGCACCCGCGCGGCGGCCTCGGCGAAGTCGGGCCGTACGTCGACCCGCCCACCGAGACCGGGCACGTGCCGCGCCTGCGCCAGCGCCTCCGCGCCACGCACCAGCAGCTTGGACGGCGTACAGCCGTGGAACGGGCACTCGCCGCCGACGAGGTCCTCGTCGACGGCCACCACGTCGAGCCCGGCGCGACCCAGCCGGTTGGCGGCGTACTCACCGCCGGGGCCGGTGCCCAGCACGACGACGTCGGTCTCGATGGTCTCCACCGGTGGCCTCAGCGCCTCAGGTAGCGCGACCAGGCGAAGCAGAACACGCCGTAGGCCGCGAACCCCAGGCCCATGGCGGCCAGCAGCACCGGCCCGAACGGCTGGTCGAGCACCTCGCGCAGCGCCTGGTCGAGCCCGCCGGACTTCTTCGGCTCGTGGGTGATGGCGGCGTAGAGGAACAGCCCGCCGACGACGCCGAGCGCGATGCCCTTGGCCACGTGCCCGACCCGGCCGAGCACGCGGTAGGCGGTGCCGGTCTGGCCGCTGCGGCCCTGGCCGTCGAGGTGCTTGAGGTAGGACTCCTTCCAGGCCATCCGCAGCAGCGCCACGCCGACGGCGATGATGCCCAGGCCGACGGCGCCGACGATCAGCTGGCCGCCCGGCCAGTCCATGACCTTGGCCGTGGTGGAGTCGGTGCCGCCCTTCGAGCCGCCGCCGGAGCCGGTGGCCACGGTGATCGCGCTGACGGCGATGGCGGCGTAGACGACGGCCTTGCCGGCGGAGATGAGCCGCTTGCGCAACCGCTTCTTCTCCTCGGTCTCGTCGCGGTGCCCGACGGCGGCGTCGAGGCCCTGCCAGACGACCATCAGCAGCATCCCGACGGCCACCAGCCAGACCAGGGCGGTGCCGAGCGGCTGCTCGGCCAGCTGCTGCATGGCGCCCTCGCTGTCGGCGCTGCCCTCGCGGTCGCCGAGCGCCAGCTGGACGGCGAGCCACCCGATGAGCAGGTGGACGACGCCGAAGGCGATCAGGCCGGCGGACGCGACGCGGTCGAGCCAGTCGCTCTGGTCGACCTGGCGCGCGGTGGACTCGGTGGTGTCGTTCACGACAGGTCTCCCAGCGCGGTCTCGATGGCACGGTGGAAGGTGGGGTAGGCGTAGATCATCGACTGCAGGGTCTCGACGGGTACGCCGGCGTGCACGGCGACCGCGAGGAAGCCGATGATCTCGCCGCCGGCCGGGCCGACGACCGTCGCGCCGACCAGGACGCCGCGGTCGGCGTCCTCGACGACCTTGATCAGCCCGCGCGCCCCGGGTCCGTGCACGAACCCACGCGACGACTGCTCCAGCGGGGTGCTGCCGACCCGGACCGTCAGGCCCGCGTCGCGGGCCTGCTGCTCGGTCATGCCCACCGCGGCGACCTCGGGGTCGGTGAAGGTGACGTGCGGCAGCGCGTGGTACGACGCCGGCGGACCGTCGTTCCCGAGGAGGTCGCGCTGGGCGATGCCGGACTGGTACATCGACACGTGCGTGAACGCCCCCTTGCCGGTGACGTCGCCGATGGCCCACAGCCCCTCGACCCCCGGCACGCGGAGCCGGTCGTCGACCTCGAGCGTGCGAGCCGTCGGGTCGAGCCCGACCGTCTCGAGCCCGAGGTCGTCGAGGTTGGGCGTGCGGCCCGCGGCCACCAGCAGCTGGTCGGCGGTGACCCGCTCGTCGCCGACGGTGAGGGTGAAGGTGCCGTCGGCGTGCTCGACCCGTGTCGTCTCGGCCGAGGTCATCACCCGGATGCCCTCGCCGACCAGGACGTCCTGCAGCAGCGCGCTGGCCTCGGGCTCGTCGCCCGGCACCAGCCGGTCGCCGTGCTGCAGCACCGTCACGCGGACGCCGAAGCGGGCGAAGACCTGCGCCAGCTCGCAGCCGATCGGCCCGCCGCCGAGCACCACCAGCGAGCCGGGCAGCGCGGTGGCCCGCAGGGCATCGCGGTTGGTCCAGTACGGCGTGCCGTCGAGGCCGTCGACCGGCGGTGCGGCGGGGCGCGTGCCGGGGTTGAGCACGATCCCGCGGTCGGCGGTCACCGCGCGGGTCGAGCCGTCGGGCAGCTCGACCACGACCCGGCCGGGGCCGTCGAGGCGGGCGACGCCGTGCAGCACCTCGGCGCCGGCGTCCTCGAGACGGCGTACGGCGATGGTGTCGTCCCACCCGGCGGTGGCCTCGTCGCTGACGCGGCGGGCGACCGGGGTCCAGCTGGCGGTGACGCTGACGTCACCGGCGAGGGTGGCGGCGCGGCCGGCCTCGGCGAGGGTGTCGGCGGCGCGCACCATCATCTTCGAGGGGATGCAGCCGTAGTAGGGGCACTCGCCGCCGACGAGGTGCTTGTCGACGGCGAGCACCCGCAGGCCTGCCGTGGCCACGGCGGTGGCGAGTGCCTCACCGCCGGGTCCGAGTCCGATGACGACGACGTCGTGGGTGTCGCCGGGTGTGTCCTGACCGGGTGTGCTCATGGGCGCCAGCATGGCGCACGGGGGGTCAGCCGACCGAGGGGTGGGCCCGCTGGATCGCGCCGAGGAGGCCGTTGACGAACGTCGGCGACTCGTCGGTCGAGAGCTCGCGCACCAGCGCCATCGCCTCGGTGACCGCGACCGTGTCGGGGACGTCGTCGGCCCAGAGCATCTCCCAGACCCCCAGCCGCAGCACGTTGCGGTCGACGGCGGGCATCCGCTCGACGCTCCAGCCGGTGGAGAACTCGGCGAGCAGCTCGTCGATGCGGTCGCGGCGCTCGGTGACGCCGCGCACCAGGGTGACGGTGTAGTCGTTGGACGGACCCTCCCCCGCGTCGATGGCGCGGTCGAGGAACTCGGTGGCCGACTCGCCGCGCATCTCGGCGGCGTACAGGACGTCGAGCGCGCGCTTGCGCGCCTTGGACCGGGCGGCCATCAGGCGGGACTCACGACTTGACGCGGCCCATGTAGGAGGAGTCGCGGGTGTCGACCTTGACCTTCTCGCCCTGGTTGATGAACAGCGGCACCTGGATCTCGTGACCGGTCTCGACGGTGGCCGGCTTGGTGCGGCCCGTGGCGCTGTCGCCGGCCAGGCCGGGCTCGGTGAAGGTGACCTCGAGCTCGACCGAGGCCGGCAGCTCGATGAACAGCACGCGGCCCTCGTTGGTGGCGACCACGGCCTCCTGGTTCTCCAGGAGGAAGTTGGCGGCGTTCCCGACGATCTCGGGGGCGATCTCGAGCTGCTCGTAGCTGCTGGTGTCCATGAACACGTACGCCGAGCCGTCGTTGTAGAGGTACTGCATGGTGCTGCGGTCGACGGTCGCGGTCTCGACCTTGGTGCCGGCGTTGAACGTCTTGTCGACGGTCTTGCCGCTCTCGACGTGCTTGAGCTTGGTCCGCACGAACGCGGGACCCTTGCCCGGCTTGACGTGCTGGAACTCGATGACGGCCCAGAGCTGGTTCTCGAGCTTGAGGACCATGCCGTTCTTGAGGTCGTTGGTGGTTGCCATGCGTGGGTCAGCCTTCGCTTCGGAGGATCGGGATCGACCGCGGGTCGGCGGTCGGGTCGGTGGTGGCCACGGACGCGAGACCGCTCCGGGCAACAGCGCAGGAGTCTATCGGCCGGGGCCGTGGTCCCGCGAAGCCGCGGGTCGCGGTGCCGGTCAGAGGCCGAGGCGGTCGAGGACCCGCTCGGTGGCGTGCCCGTCCTCGAGACCGGTGTACGTCGCCCGGAACCGCGCGTAGCGCTCGGCGTGCTGCGGCCACACGGTGTCGAGGTCGCCCAGCACCGCGAGCAGCTCCTCGGTGGTGCGCACCAGCGGCCCCGGCGCCTCGGGGACGAGGTCGAAGTAGAAGCCGCGCACGGTGTCCTGGAAGCGCTCGAGGTCGTGGGCCAGCAGCACGACCGGCCGGCCGGTGACCGCGAAGTCGAACATCGTGGAGGAGTAGTCGGTGACCAGCACGTCGGCGGCGGCGTACAGGTCGCGGACGTCGGGGAACCACGACGCGTCGTGGACGCCGGGCGTCGCGGCGATCGTCGCCCGCGCGGTGACCATGTAGTGGGCGCGCACCAGGAGCGCGTGCGTGTCGCCCAGGACCTCGGCGAAGCGCGGCACGTCGAGCGGCAGCTCGATCGCGGGCGACCCGTCGGCGAACGTCTCGTCGTCGCGCCAGGTCGGGGTGTAGAGCACGACCCGCGTGTCGTCGTCGATGCCGAGGCCACGGCGTACGTCGGCGCGCACGGTGGCGGCCTCGGGCCGGCTCAGCAGGTCGTTGCGCGGGTAGCCCGACTCGAGCACCTCGCCGTCGTAGTGAAACGCGCGGCGCAGCCGGGGGGTGCTCACCGGGTTGGGCGAGAGCAGCAGGTCCCAGCGGGCGACGTCGTGGTCGAGCCGGTCGAGGCGGCCCTCGGGCGCCCAAAGCACGTCGCGGTGGATGCGCTTGAGGGGCGTGCCGTGCCAGGTCTGGAGGTAGGTGGTGCCGGCGGGCTTGTCCCACTCGACCTCGGTGTGGGTGTTGGCGATCAGCAGGTCGCAGCCCTCGAGCGCGGCGCGGGCGTCGGGCCCGTCGATGTCGACGGTCTCGACGTCGTCGGGGAACAGGTGCGCGTGCGCCGGGTCGGCGAGCCAGACGTGCTCGAGCCCGGGCCGGTCGCGCAGCGCCTCGAAGAGCACCCGCGGGTTGTCGCTGAACCGTCCGTGGAAGCTCTGGTAGACGATCCTCACCGCACCGGACCCGCTGTCTCGAGCGACCCGGCCAGCAGGTCGTGCAGGGCGGCCCAGTCGTCGACGACGGTCACCGCGCCCGCCGCGAGCAGGTCGTGGCGGCGCTCGTCGCGCTCGTCGGCACCGACGTAGACCAGGTTGCCGACGACGGCCAACCCGGCCGCCACGGCCGAGGCGACCCCGGCGACCGCGTCCTCGACGGCCAGGGCCGTCGCGGGGTCGACGCCGAGGCGCTCGACCGCGTGCAGGTAGACGGCGGGGTCGGGCTTGCTGGTCGGCACCGGCAGGGAGTCCTGCGCGCTGAACCGGTCGGCGGCGGGGAACAGCCGGTCGAGGCCGGTGGCGACGAAGCAGGCGTCGAGGCGGGCCAGGGCGCTCGAGCTGACCACGGCCGGCCGCAGCCGGCGCGTCAGCCGCTCGAGCACGTCGGTCACGGCGGGGTCGGGGCGCAGGACCGCGGCGAGGTGGGCGGTCACGACGCGGGCCTCCTCGGCCACCCACTCGTCGAGCTCGTCGGCCGGCAGCTCCTGGCCGTGCTCGCGGGCCAGGTCGGTGGCCAGCGCCCGGAAGCTGCGGCCCATGGCGACGCGACGCAGGGTGGTGGCGTCGTACCGGTCGGGTGAGCCCCAGCGCTCGAGCAGCCGGTTGGTGACACCGACCGAGGCGTCGAACGCGGGCTCCTCGGAGGGGAACAGGTTGCCGTCGGCGTCGCAGAGGAGGGTGGCGACGGGCGGCAGGACGACGTCAGGAGGCAACGACATCCAGCGATCCTCCCTTGGTCGCCAGCGCCGCCTGCAGCGGCCTCCGCACGCTGCGCGTGCGGGCGAGGTCCTCGAGCCCGGCGGCGACGAGGAACGGGCGTACGTCGGCGGCCGCCGTGCTGGCCAGCGGCACCAGCACCGACGCCGCGGGGTCACTGGCGAGCTCGGGGGCGTCGGGGTGGTGGGCGAGGTGCTCGATCCATGCCGCGAGCACGCTCGTGAGGACGTGGTGGGGCGCCCCGACCCGCACGGCCCGGCGCAGCGCGGGCACCAGGTAGTGGGAGACGCGGACCGAGCCACGGGCACGGAGCCGCTCCAGCGGGTCGGCGAGCGGGTCGTTGGCGAACCGCTCGAGCAGCGTGCGTCGGTAGGCGTCCAGGTCGACACCGGGCACGGGGTCGAGCAGCGGCGCCACCTCGTCGGCCATCAGCCGGACCAGGGTGGCGACCAGGGCGGGGTCGCGCATGGCCTCGGCGGTCGTCGGATGGCCCGCCCGGCCGCCGAGGAAGCCCAGGGCGACGTGGCCGGCGTTGAGCAGGCTGGTCTTCATGGTGACGAACGGGCGCGCGTCGGTGACGAGCTGGACGCCGACGGCGTCGAGCGGCGGGCGCGCAGCGCAGAAGGCGTCCTCGACGACCCACTGTCGGAACGGCTCGCACACCACCGCGGCGGCGTCCTTGAAGCCGTGGCGACGGCGCAGCCACTTCAGGTGCGAGGCGTCGACGACCGGCGTGATCCGGTCGACCATGCTGTTGGGGAAGGTCACGTTGCGCTCGACCCAGGTGCCCAGGCGCGGGTCGATCGCGTCGGCCGCGGCCAGCACGCCGGCGCGGGCGGCGTGACCGTTGTCGGGCAGGTTGTCGCACGAGAGCACGGTGAACGGGCCGAGACCGGCGGCCCGGCGCACGGCCAGGGACCGGGCGAGCAGCCCGAACGCGTCGGGGCGGCTGCCGTCGGGGTGCTCGGCGATCGAGGAGCCGAGCCGGTAGGCCGGCGCGGTGATCGTCAGGGTGACCAGCTGGGTGGCGGGGTCGGCCAGGCGGCGGACCAGGGCCTCGGGATCGGCGAGCGCGTTGATGTGGTCGCGCTGCACACCGATGACCCGCGTCGTGCGGCCGGCCGGACCGACCTCGGTCACCGAGTAGAGCCCGTCCTGGCGCGCGAGCGCCTCGGCGCTGGCGCTGGTGCGCAGGCCGCTGCCGACCACGCCCCAGTCGCGCGAGACACCCGACTGGGCCAGGTCGTCGAGGTAGACCGCCTGGTGCGAGCGGTGGAAGACCCCCGTGCCGAGGTGGACGACGCCCGGTCGCAGCGAGCGCACGTCGTACGTCGGGACCTGGACGTCGGGACCGAGCCCGGCCACGGTGCGGCGGTCGAGCCTGCGGACCGCGCCGGTCACCGTGCCGCCGGAGGAGCGGTCGCGCTGCACGCTCGCCATCAGCGGGACCAGCCTGCGGGCGGCCGGGAGGGGGACGGGTGGCACGGGGTAGCGCGGGTCAGTGCGGCCGCGCGTGCCGTGAGAAGGGGGTCGGGGAGCATCCCGTCCGGTATCCGATTCAGTGACTTCCTGCTTCACTCGAAGGGGCGTGATCGATCACCCTGGCCGGGGTCCGGCCAGGAGAAGAGCCCACCTTAACCGAAGGTGAACGGCAGGGTACGACGGGGCTGCGCGGTCAGGGGCCGTGAGGGGGGATAGTTCGTGACGTCATCAACGCGCTGAAGCCCTCGGAACGTCGATGACGTCACGAACTATCCCCCGCCTCAGCCGATGCGGGTCAGCTGCTCGACCAGGCCGAGACGCTCCAGCCGGGCGTCGAGGGTCTCCGGTACGACGGCCCGCGGCGGCGGGGTCAGGGTCCACGTCCGTCGTGCCTCGGGCAGGAACAGCGCCCGGGACCGGGCCGCGAGGATCCGTCCCGCGACGGGCCGCGCGACTCGCCGGCCACCGCCTCGACGCACTCGATGCCATGGGACCGGAAGCGCTCGGCGCGCGCGACGTCCTTCGCGTGCTGGGCCCGTGAGCGATGGATCTCGCCGGAGTACTCACCCGCCAGTCCGGCGACCGGATCGAAGAGGTCAGGGACGCCGACCAGACCTCCCCGCAGGTCGTGGACGGGACTATTGACCAGCGGGGGATCCAGTCCGGCCGCCCTCGTCCACACCAGTCGCATCCACGTCTCCCGCGGCGACAGGGACTCGTCGACGGCGAGCGAGACGGCCTCGCGCGCCAACGGGGCCCCGTTGCGCGAGTTGCTCTCGCCGACGTAGGTGGCGAACAGCCAGACCGAGATGAGACCTGCCGCCGCCGTCATGTCGATCGCCGTGACCGCCGACCACAGCTCCCCACGGGTGTGGATCTCGTCGAAGAGGCAACGCTGCACACTCGCCACGGGCAACCCGGCGACCTCGTCGCGCTCCTCGGGCGCGAACCAGCGGGCGTGGTGCACCACGCCGGGCCGGTCGCGGCGGCGTACGACGCCCTGGGACACGATCTCGACGGGGAGCTCGCCCTCGCCGTGCGGCCCCAGCCCGTCGAAGTACGTCGCGCCGCGCCACCGCAGTCCGGCCCACCCGGTGACGCACCCGCGCGAGCCGTCCGGCGGCAGGGGGGCGGCCGCCTCCACGATCCGCTGCTCGACCGAGAGCCGACGACCCGCCGGCACGTAGTAGCCAGTGGCGACCCGCTCGAAGCGCGGCCCGGTGGCCTGCCGCCAGGTGATGCCGGGGACGCCCTTGGCACCCACCTCGATCGGCCACACCAGGTCGTCGGGTCGGCGACACGCGGGCCTCCACGCTCCCGCCTCTGCTGCACCGTCGTCCATGCCGGGCGTCTGCCTCGACCGGACCGGTGTCGAACCACCCCTCCGTCCGCCTGTGGACGACCGGTCCCGGTGGGCCGGCGGGATGCGGGCGGCCGGGGATAGTTCGTGACGTCATCAACGTCCCGGGACCCCTACGACGTTGATGACGTCACGGAGTTTCCCGGTGCTGGGCCTATCCCCCGACGAGGCGCGCGACGGACTCGAGGGCGAGGCGGTAGCCGTCGATGCCGCGGCCGGAGATGACCTCGGCGGCGTGGGGGGTGACGACGGAGGTGTGGCGGAAGACCTCGGGGCGTTGGGTGGGGTCGCTGATGTGGACCTCGACGAGCGGGGCGGTGAGCTGGGCGCAGGCGTCGAAGATCGCCCAGGAGTAGTGGGTCCAGGCGGCGGCGTTGAGGACGACGGGGGTGGCGTCGTCGGCGGCGTCGTTGAGGTGGTCGAGCAGGACGCCCTCGTGGTTGGTCTGGTGGACCTCGACGTCGAGGCCGAGGGCGGCGCCCCACTCGACGCACCGCGACGCCAGCTCGGCGTGGGTGGTGGAGCCGTAGATCTCGGGCTGGCGGCGGCCGAGGCGGCCCAGGTTGGGGCCGTTGAGGACGAGGGTCCTCACGAGCCGCTCCCGGCGAGGGCGGCGTACGCCGCGCGCAGGTGCTCCTCCGACGGCCCGCTCAGGATCGTGGGCGCGCCGACGTCGTCGAGGACGACGAAGCGCAGCGTGGCGCCGCGCGACTTCTTGTCGACGCGCATGGTGGCGAGCAGGTCGTCGAAGGGTGCGCCGTCGTAGGTGGTGGGCAGCCCGACCCGGCCGAACGCCGAGCGGTGCCGCTCGACCAGCTCGGCGGGCAGCCCCGCGGCGCGGTGGGCGAGCTCGGCGACGTAGACGCAGCCGATGGCGACGGCCTCGCCGTGGCGGACGCCGTAGTCCTCGGCGCGCTCGATGGCGTGGGCGAGGGTGTGGCCGTAGTTGAGCGCCTCACGCCCCGGGTGGCCCCCGACGCCGCCGGTCTCCTTCAGGTCACCGACCACGACGTCGATCTTGACCTGGATCGCGCGCTCGACCAGCTCGCGCAGCACCGGTGAGCTCGGCACCAGGTCGTCGGGGTCGGTGGTCTCGACGAGCCGCAGGATCTCGGGATCGGCGATGAAGCCGCACTTGACGACCTCGCCGAGCCCCGCGACGAGCTCGTCGCGCGCCAGCGTCTCGAGCAGCGCGAGGTCGCAGAGCACCCCGGACGGCTCGTGGAAGGCGCCGACGAGGTTCTTGCCGGCGGCGGTGTTGATGCCGGTCTTGCCGCCCACCGCCGCGTCGACCATCGCGAGCAGGGTGGTCGGCACGTGGACGACCCGCACGCCTCGCAACCACGACGCCGCGACGAACCCGCCGAGGTCGGTGGTCGCTCCCCCGCCGAGGGTGACGACGACGTCGGAGCGGGTGAACCCCTCCTCGCCGAGCGCCTCCCAGCAGTCGTTGGCGACGTCGGCCGTCTTGGCCTCCTCGCCCTCGGGCACGGCCAGGAGCGTGATGTCGCGCTCCTCCATCGCGTCCAGCAGCGGCTCGACGATCCCCTCGGCGAGGTGCTCGAGGCCCTCGGGGCAGATGATCGCGACGCGCAGCGCGTCGCCGACCATGGCCGGCAGGTGGCCGGCGAGGTGGTGCCCCACGACGACGTCGTACGGCGAGGCGCCGCCGACGTGCAGCACGGACTCGGCTGCGTGGTTCATGCCAGGGCCTCCTCGATGCGGGTCGCGACGTCGACGGGCGAGGTGTCGTCGGTGTCGACGACGACGGTGGCCACCGACTCGTAGATCGGGGCCCGCTCCTCGAGCGTCGCCTTGATCTGGGCGCGGACGTTGCCGAAGAGCAGTGGCCGGCCGGCGCCGAGCCCGACCCGCTTGACGGCCTCGGCCAGCCCGACGCGCAGGAAGACGACCCGGTGCCCGGCGAGCAGCGCGCGCGTCGAGTCGTCGAGCACCGCTCCCCCGCCCAGCGACAGCACGCCGTCGTGGGTGGCCAGCGCCTCGGCGACGGCGGCGCGCTCGAGCGCACGGAAGTGCGCCTCGCCGGACTCGACGAAGATGTCGGAGATGCTGCGGCCCTCGGCGGCCTCGACGTCGGCGTCGGAGTCGCGCGCGGTCACCCCGAGCCGCTCGGCGAGCAGCGCCGCGACCGTCGACTTGCCGGCGCCCATCGGGCCGACCAGCACCACCCGCGGAGAGGTCACCTGTACCTCAGCGCCGAGAGGTACGACGTGCAGTTGCGCCGGGTCTCCCCCACCGAGTCGCCGCCGAACTTCTCCGCCACGGCGTCGGCGAGCACGAGCGCCACCATCGCCTCCGCGACGATCCCGGCAGCCGGGACCGCGCAGACGTCGGAGCGCTGGTGGTGGGCGACGGTCTCCTCGCCGGTGGCCACGTCGACGGTGCGCAGGGCGCGCGGCACGGTGGCGATCGGCTTCATCGCGGCCCGGACCCGCAGCACCTCGCCGGTGGTCATGCCGCCCTCGGTGCCGCCGGAGCGGCCGGAGACGCGGCGGATGCCCTCAGGGGTCGGGACGATCTCGTCGTGGGCGAGCGAGCCGGGGGTGGCGGCGAGCTCGAAGCCGTCGCCGACCTCGACGCCCTTGATCGCCTGGATGCCCATCAGCGCGCCGGCCAGGCGCGAGTCGAGCCGCCTGTCCCAGTGGACGTGCGAGCCGAGGCCGGGCGGCAGGCCGTGCACCACGACCTCGACGACGCCGCCGAGGGTGTCGCCGTCCTTGTGGGCCTGGTCGATGCGGGCGACCATCGCGGCGGAGGCCTCGGGGTCCAGGCAGCGCACCGGGTCGTCGTCGAGGCGGGCGACGTCGTCGGGCTCGGGCCAGACCCCGGCCGGGGCGCGGACGGCGCCGAGCTCGATCACGTGCGACACGATCCGGGCGCCGACGGCCTGCTCGAGGAAGTTGGACGCCACCCGGCCGAGGGCCACCCGCGCGGCGGTCTCGCGGGCGCTGGCGCGCTCGAGGACGGGCCGGGCCTCCTCGAAGTCGTACTTCTGCATGCCGGCGAGGTCGGCGTGCCCGGGGCGGGGACGGGTCAGCGGCGCGTTGCGCGCCTGCGCCTCGAGCACCTCGGCCGCGACCGGGTCGGCCGACATCACGGTCTCCCACTTGGGCCACTCGGTGTTGCCGACGTTGATCGCGACCGGCCCGCCCTGGGTGCGTCCGTGCCGGACGCCACCGGTGATGGTGACCTCGTCCTGCTCGAACTTCATCCGCGCGCCCCGCCCGTAGCCGAGACGGCGACGGGCCAGGGAGTCGGCGATGTCGGACGTCGTCACCTCGACGTGGGCCGGGAGCCCCTCGAGGATCGCGACGAGTGAGGGGCCGTGGGACTCCCCCGCGGTCAACCAGCGCAGCATGGTGTCAGTCTCCCACCCGCCCCGCGGGCACGAGACCCGGTCACCCGCCCGCGAGACCCGGCCCGGGCGCGGGGTCAGAGCAGCCGGGGGCCGAGCACGATGCCGAGCAGCGACCCGGCCGCCATGAACGGGCCGAAGGGGAACTGCGTCCGCAGGTAGGACGCGCGCCGCTTGACGAGCGCGAGCACGAGCCCCGGGACGCCGAGCAGCACGAACCCGGCGTACATCCCGACCAGGAACTGCGGCCACCCGAGGTAGCCGAGCAGCAGCGCGAGCAGCGCGGAGAGCCGGACGTCGCCGTAGCCCAGACCGACCGGGTAGACGAACCAGAGCAGGAAGTAGAAGGCGAAGCCGACCGCCATCGCGAGGAGCCCGCGTTGCAGGTCGCCCCAGGTGCCGACCAGCCCGGCGTGGGTCACCACGGCCCCCAGCGCGAAGACGGTGGTGGGCAGCACCAGCATCGAGGGCAGCAGGCGGGTGCGCAGGTCGACGACGGCGAGCGCCACGACGACCGGCACCACGGGCACGAGCACCATCAGCAGCCAGGACCACCCGAGGGCCCACCCGACCAGGCCCGCCGAGACCCCCGAGACCACCATGGCGACCGGCGCGAACCAACCCAGCTCGCCGATGACGGCGTATTGCTCCTTGGGACCCTCGGCCAGCTCGTGCGCGGACTGCTCCTCCTCGGGCCGGTCGGGCGGCTCGGGAAGTCGCCGCACCACCAGCGGCACCAGGTAGCCGCCCAGGGCGCCGGCGACCGCGCTCGCGACCACCGCCTGGACCACGCTCACCCGGCCCTCGTCGCGACCGTCATCGCGGCCGTCATCCGGACGCCGCCCGCGCGTCGAGCGCCGCCTGGCCGGCGGCGCGCACCACGTCGAGCGGACCGGGACGGCCGGTGAACACCTCGACCTGCAGCACCGCCTGGTGCACCAGCAGGTCGAGTCCTCCGACGAGCACCCGGCCGGCGGCCAGGGCCGCTGCCGCCATCGGCGTCGGCCACGGGTCGTAGAGCACCTCGAAGGTCACGGGCACGGCCGCACAGCGCCGCACCAGGCTGGGCGTCTGGGCGGCGACCGGGATCGTGGACACGACGACGTCGCCATGCACCGCATCGTCGTCGAGACCACCGACAGTCACGGTCGGGGCGGCGGCGTGCGCGGCGATCGCCGAGGCGGTCTCCGCGGCGCGGTCGGCCGAGCGTGCCAGCAGCCGCACCCGACGGGCCCCGAGGTCGCACAGCGCGAGTCCGGTCGACGCCGCCGTCGCCCCGGCCCCCAGGATCGCGACGTCACCGATGTCGCCGTCCCAGCGCTCCCGCACCGCGGCGGCGGCGCCCGGCAGGTCGGTGTTGTCCAGGCGCAGCACCCCGCCGTCGAGCAGCAGGGTGTTGGCCGCACCGGCCAGGCGCACCCGCTCGGTGCGCCCGTGGGCCAGGGTGAGCACCTCGCGCTTGAGCGGCATCGTCAGCGAGAGTCCGCGCCAGGAGCCGTCGAGCGTGGCGAGGAAGTCGGCGAGCCCGCCCGAGGGCACCCGGACCGCCTCGTAGGTCCAGTCGAGCCCCAGCGCGCCGTACGCCGCCCGGTGCAGGACCGGCGACAGCGAGTGGCCGATCGGGTCGCCCAGGACGGCGCAGCGCATCAGCGCCCGCAGCGGTCCGGGTTGGCGTCGCAGTAGTCGCGCAGCTCCTGCTCGATGACCGAGAACTGCTCCGACGTCTCGGCGAACTTGGTCTCCCCGGTCTCGAGGTTGACGGTGACGTAGAAGAACCAGGGTCCCTCAGCCGGTCGGATCGTGGCCTCCAGCGACTCCCGGCTCGGGGTCGCGATCGGGCCCGGGGGCAGCCCCGCGTTGCCGTAGGTGCTGTAGGGGTTGTCCGCGACCGAGTCGATCTGGTCGAAGGTCAGCACCGCGAACTTCTCGCCGAGTGCGTAGTTGACCGTCGCGTCCAGCTGCAGCTTTCCGGCACTGGGTCCGTCGGGGATCTCCAGCCGGTTGTAGATCACCCGGGCGATCTTGGCCTTGCCCTGCTCGTCGAGCAGGCTGCCCTCGGCCTCGATGAGGCTGGCGATCGTGAGCAGCTCGTGCTCGCTGTAGCCCAGGCGCTCGGCGGCACCGGCCAGGTCGACGTCCTCGAGGGTCTTGAGGGTCCGCGCGACCATCGCCGAGAGGATGGTGGTCGCGTCGTCGTCGGGGAAGAACGTGTAGCTGCCGGGCGACAGGTAGCCCTCGGCCTTGCCCTCGGCGCTGGCGGGCAGTCCGATGGACCCGGGCTTGGCGAGCGCGGCGTCGTACTGCCGGCGCGCGATGCCGGTGTCCTTGGCCAGCAGGGCCACGATCTCCTCGGCCGTCTTGCCGCTGGTGAAGGTGAACGACGTGCCCTTGGTGGTGCCCTCGACCAGCAGGTCGACGACGTCGGCGGCCTTCATCTTCTTCTTCAGCTGGTAGTCGCCCTGGCCGATGTTGCGGGCGGCGTCGTTGGCCTCGGCGGCGTCGACGTAGGCCTCGGCCGAGGCGACGACACCGAGCCGCTCGAGGTTCTCGCCCATCACCGAGATCGAGTCGCCACCGGCGACGGTGAGGACGACGGCGCCGGACCCCGGACCGGGGTAGTCCTCGCCGGCCTGGTCGGCGAACGGGTTGTCGATGTCGACCGTGCGCCAGGCGACGACCGCGGCGACCGCGATCAGCGCGAGCACCAGCAGGATCGGCAGGCATCCCGAACGACGTCGCCCGCGGCGCCGCGCGCCCTGGCGGGGCGGCGCCGCGCGGTGGTCGTCGTCACCGAAGAGGGCTCCGCCCGCCTCGTGCTGGTGCTCAGACATCCTGCTCCTCTGCTCGCACGAGCTCCCCGGGCGGGAGTCCGGTGGCACGTTCGCTGTCGAGGGCGTGCTGCAGGATCACCACCGCGGCTGCCTGGTCGACCACCGCGCGGCGCTTGGCGCCCTTCGTGCCACGGTCGCGCAGCATAGCCTCCGCCGACACGGTGGTCAGACGCTCGTCGACCAGACGCACCCCGAGCGGCTCGATCGACGCCGCCAGGCGCACCGCGAACTCGCGTGTCTTGACCGCGGCGGGGCCCTCACCGCCCTTCAGGGAGCGGGGCAGGCCCACGACCACCTCGAGCACCGTCGTCTCCTCGCTGATCTCGCGCAGGATGCGCCGGATCCGCTTGAGGTCGCCCGGACCGCGGCGCACCGTCTCGACCGGGGTGGCGAGCACGCCGGCGGGATCGCTGCGGGCGACGCCGATGCGCGCGTCACCCGGGTCGATGCCGAGCCGGACTCCCGGCCTCACGCGCCCCGCACGCTGGCCAGCACCGCCGCCAGCGCCTCGTCGATACGGCTGGCGTCGGCGCCACCACCCTGGGCGACGTCGGCCTTGCCGCCGCCCTTGCCGCCCACGAACGGCCCGACCGTGCGGACCAGGTCGTTGGCGCTCAAGCCGCGCGCCTGCGCCGCCTCGTTGAGGGCGGCCACCACCGACACCTTGCCGTCGGCCGCGCCGATGACCACCACGACCGCGGGCTGGTCGCCCTGCAGCCGAGAGCGGACGTCGAGCGCGAGCGTGCGTACGTCGCCCCCGCCCGCGCCGTCGACACGGTGCGCCACGACGCGCACGCCGCCGACGTCGACGGCCCCGGCGGCCAGCTCGGCACCGCCGGAGAGCAGCTGCTGCAGCCGGACCTTCTCGATCTCCTTCTCCGCAGCCCGCAGGCGCTCGACGAGGTCGCCGACGCGGCCGACCAGGTCGCCGGGCTGGGTCTTGAGCAGGCCGGTGAGCTGGGCGACGACGTCACGCTCGCGGGCGAGGTAGGCGAAGCCCTCGACGCCGGTGTAGGCCTCGATGCGCCGGTTGCCCGAGCCGACCGACGCCTCGCCGGTGACCACGACGGTGCCGATCTGGGAGGAGTGGTCGACGTGGGTGCCACCGCACAGCTCGCGCGACCACGGCCCACCGATCTCGACGACGCGGACCTTGGTGTTGTCGTAGGTCTCGCCGAACAGCGCGACCGCGCCCCAGTCCTTGGCCTCCTCGAGCGTCATGTACTGCCACCCGACCGGCAGGTCGGCCCGCAGCGCCTCGTTGGAGACCTGCTCGATGTCGCGGACCTGGTCGGGGGTCAGGCCCGTCGTCCAGCCGAAGTCGAGGCGCAGGTAGCCGGGCCGGTTGTAGGACCCGGACTGCAGCGCGCTGGGGCCGAGCACCTGGCGCAGCGCCGCGTGCACGACGTGGGTGCCGGAGTGGGCCTGGCGCGCTCCGGTGCGCCACTCCGGGTCGACGCGGGCGTGCAGCAGCGCGGCGTCGGCCGACGACGCCGCCAGCTCGCCGTCGACGACGCGCACCTGGTGGACGACGAGCCCGCGGACCGGCCGCTGGACGTCGACGACCTCGAGCCGGCCGCCGTCGAACTCGATGATGCCGGCGTCGGCGGCCTGACCGCCCGACTCGGCGTAGAACGGCGTGCGGTCGAGGACGATCTCGCCGACCTCGCCGTTGCCGAGCCGGTCGACCGGCGCTCCCCCGCTGAGCAGCGCCAGCGGCCGGGACTCGGTCTCGAGCGTCTCGTAGGCCAGCCACTCGGTCGGGCCGTGCTCGTCGAGGACCGCGCGGTAGACGCCGGTGTCGGCGTGCTGCCCGCGCTTGGCGCGCGCGTCGGCCTTGGCGCGCTCGCGCTGCTCGGCCATGAGGGAGCGGAACCCGTCCTCGTCGACGCTGAGGCCGGCCTCGGACGCCATCTCCAGGGTCAGGTCGATCGGGAAGCCGAAGGTGTCGTGCAGCTGGAAGGCCTGGTCGCCGGCGATCGACGCGCCGCCGGACTCCTTCACCTTGACCGCGGCCAGGTCGAACATCGTGGTGCCGGCCTGGAGCGTCTTGCGGAACGTCTCCTCCTCGGCGTACGCGACGCGCGAGATGCGGTCCCAGTCGGTGTGGAGGTCGGTGTAGGTCTCCCCCATCTTGTCGCGGCTGACCGGCATCAGCTCGGGCAGGACGGCGTCCTCGCAGCCGAGCAGGCGCATCGAGCGGACCGCGCGCCGCAGCAACCGGCGCAGCACGTAGCCGCGCGCCTCGTTGCCGGGGGTGACGCCGTCGCCGATGAGCATCATCGAGCTGCGCACGTGGTCGGCGACCACCCGGAACCGGACGTCGTCGGCCGGGTCGGCGCCGTAGCGGCGGCCGGTGAGCTCCATGGCGCGCTCGATCACGGGGAACATCACGTCGATCTCGTACATGTTCTCGCGGCCCTGCAGTAGGAACGCGACCCGCTCGAGGCCCATGCCGGTGTCGATGTTCTTCTGCGGCAGCGAGCCGGAGACGTCGAAGTCGTCCTTGGCCCGCACCGCGCTCAGCTCGTCCTGCATGAAGACGAGGTTCCAGATCTCGAGGTAGCGGTCCTCGAGCTCGGTCGACATCGCCGGGCCCATCGCCTCCCAGTCAGCGTCGGGACCGTAGGCGGGACCGCGGTCGTAGAGGATCTCCGAGCACGGGCCGCCCGGACCGGGCACGCCCATCGACCAGTAGTTCTCCTTGGGGCCGAGCTGCACGATGCGGTCGGCCGGCAGGCCGGTGACCTTCATCCACAGCGCCAGCGCCTCCTCGTCGCCCGCGAGGATCGAGGGCCACAGCCGGCCCTCGTCCAGGCCCCACCCGCCGTCGGACTGGGACTTGGTGACCAGGTCCCAGGCGAGCTCGATGGCGCCCTCCTTGAAGTAGTCGCCGAAGGAGAAGTTGCCGCACATCTCGAAGAACGTCCCGTGCCGGGTGGTCTTGCCGACGTCCTCGATGTCGGGCGTGCGCACGCACTTCTGCACGCTCGCGGCCCGCTGGTAGGGCGGCGTCTCCTGGCCGAGGAAGTAGGGCTTGAACGGCACCATCCCGGCGTTGACGAACAGCAGGTTGGGGTCGTCGAGCAGCAGCGAGGCCGAGGGGACGGGGGTGTGCCCGGCGCGCTCGAAGTGCGCCACGAACCTCCGTCGGATCTCCGCGGTGTCCATCAGCTGCTGCCTGCTTCCTGGTCGTCGTGCTTGGTGGGCCCGGTCGGGCTGGAGAGGTGGTCCTGCTGGTCGGGGGTGGCGAGCTCCCGGTGTCGTGCTCGTCCATCGAGCGCCACGCCCAATCGCTCGCGCAACGGGGATTCGGCGTCCGCCTTGCCCTGGGCGACCTCGTCGCGGAACATCCGCAGGCCCACGACGGCGGCGCCGACCCGGTCCTGCAGTCCGTCGACGGTGAGGGCCTCGGCGGCGCGGCGGGCACGGACGGCGGCGTACAGCCCGGCCCCGGCCCCCGCGGCGAACCACAGGGTCCGGCTCATGCGGCGTCCTGGGCGCGGCGCCGCGCCTCGAGGTCGCGTCGGGCCTGCCGCTGGTCGGTGCGGCGCTGCTTGCGGGCACGCTTGACCTCGCGCCGCATCTCCCAGCGGATCCGCTGCCGCACCTCGGGGGCGAGCGCCCGCCGGAGACCGGCGGCCAGGGACGCGGCCTGGACGGCGCTCTCGCGCAGCACCAGGTCGGTGAACAACGGTGCCGACACGACAGGCGCCGGCTCGCTCGCCGGCTCGTCGTGACCCAGCACCGTGATGACGTACTCGTGGTCGTCGACGCGCGCCGGCGCCTCGGCCGTACGCCGCTCCACCGCCTCGACCCGCTCGGTGAGCGCGATCAGCGCGGCCGCGTCGGCCCGCGCGGAGTCGAGCGCCGCCGTGGCGAGCGCCCGCGAGCGCCGCAGCGCAGCCGCCAGCACGACGAGTGCGGCCAGGAGCACCACCAGGGTCGCGAGCACGGCCCAGGCGGGCACGCTCCACTCCCGGTCCATGACGCCCGACCCTATCGCCCGCGGATGATGCGCCGGACCCGCTCCCACCGCTCCTTGACCGCGGCCTCGGCGCCGATCTCCTTGGGTCGGTAGTAGACGGCGTCGGCCACCACGTCGGGGGCGTACTGCTGCTCGGCGATCCCATACGGCTCGTCGTGGCTGTAGGTGTAGGACGAGCCGTGGCCGAGCTTCTTCGACCCGGCGTAGTGGGCGTCGCGCAGGTGCGGGGGCACCGGACCCACCTTGCCCGCGCGGACGTCGGCCGAGGCCGCGCCGAGGGCGGTGGTCACGGCGTTGGACTTCGGCGCCACGGCGAGCGCGAGCACCGCCTGCGCGAGGTTGAGCCCGGCCTCGGGCATCCCGATCAGCTGGACGGCCTGGGCGGCGGCGACCGCGGTCGGCAGCGCGGTGGGGTCGGCGAGGCCGACGTCCTCGGAGGCGAGGATCACCAGGCGGCGGGCGATGAAGCGCGGGTCCTCCCCTGCCTCGATCATCCGGGCGAGGTAGTGCATCGCCGCGTCGGCGTCGGAGCCGCGGATCGACTTGATGAAGGCGCTGGTGACGTCGTAGTGCTGGTCGCCCTGCCGGTCGTAGCGGACGGCGGCCCGGTCGACGGCGGTCTCGGCCGTCTCGAGGTCGATCCGGTCGACGCCGCGCGCGGACGCCGCTCCCGCCGCTGCCTCGAGGTAGGTCAGCGACCGTCGGGCGTCGCCGCCGGCCAACCGCACCAGGTGGTCGAGGGCGTCGTCGTCGAGCTCGACGGTGCCGCCCAGCCCGCGCTCGGTGTCGGCGAGGGCGCTTCGCACCACGGCCCGGACGTCGTCGTCGCTCAGCGACTCCAGGCGCAGCAGCAGGCTCCGCGACAGCAGCGGGGAGATGACGGAGAAGAACGGGTTCTCCGTGGTCGCCGCGACCAGGGTCACCCACCGGTTCTCCACGCCCGGCAGCAGCGCGTCCTGCTGGGCCTTGCTGAACCGGTGCACCTCGTCGACGAAGAGCACCGTCTCCGCGCCGCTGCGCACGAGCTGGGCGCGGGCTGCGTCGATGGCGGCTCGTACCTCCTTGACGCCGGCCGAGACCGCCGAGACCTCGACGAACCGGCGTCCGGTCTGGCGGGAGAGGATCGAGGCGATCGTCGTCTTGCCGGTGCCGGGCGGACCCCAGAGCAGCAGCGACATCGACTGGTCGCCCTCGATCAGCTGGTGCAGCGGTGACCCCGGGGCACGCAGCTGCGCCTGACCGGCCAGCTCGTCGAGCGTGCGCGGGCGCATCCGGACGGCGAGCGGCGCCGAGGCGTGCACCGCCGCCGACAGGGACCCGCCACCGCCCGAGGCGCCGGGGCGGGGCGGTCCCGCGTCGAACAGGGCGTCTGGCTCGTCCAAGCCTCAGGCACGCCCGAACGTCTTGGTGTCCAGGTCGAACCACGTGTCGGAGTAGCCCGGGGTGGTGCTGAGGTCGGTGCTCGGGGTCGCACCCGGGTCGGGGCTCCCGGCGTTGTCGACACCCAGGAGGCGAGCCGTCAACGGGTCGGCGGGGTGCTGCCCGAGGGGACCCGGGAAGTGGCACGCGACCTTGTGCCGCTTGCCGATCTGCAGGAGCGGGGGCTCGTGCTTGGCGCAGATCTCCTGCGCGATCGGGCAGCGGGTGCGGAAGCGGCAGCCGGACGGCGGGTTGATCGGGCTCGGGACGTCGCCCTCGAGCCGGATCCGCTCACGCCGGCCACCGACGGCCGCCTGCTTGACGTCGGGCACGGCGGACAGCAGCGCCTGGGTGTACGGGTGCCGGGCGTGGTTGTAGATGCTCTCGCGGTCGCCGATCTCGATGATCTTGCCGAGGTACATCACCGCGACCTCGGGGCAGAAGTGGCGCACCACCGCCAGGTCGTGGGCGATGAACAGGAACGCCACGCCGAACTCGTTCTGGATGTCCTGGAGCAGGTTGATGACCTGCGCCTGGATCGACACGTCGAGGGCCGAGACCGGCTCGTCGGCGATCATCAGCTTCGGCTGCAGGGCCAGGGCGCGGGCGATGCCGATGCGCTGGCGCTGGCCGCCGGAGAACTCGTTGGGGTAGCGGTTGTAGTGCTCGGGGTTGAGGCCGACCACCTCGAGCAGCTCCTGCACCCGCGGGAGGATCTTGTTCTTGGGGACCACCTTGTGCACGCTGAGCGGGGTGCCGACGATGCTGCCCACGGTGTGCCGGGGGTTCAGCGAGGTGTACGGGTCCTGGAAGATCATCTGGACGTCGCGCCGCAGCGGTTTCATCCGCTTGTTGTCGATCGCCGCGAGGTCCTGCCCCTCGAACATCACCGTGCCGGCCGTCGGCTTGTAGAGCCGGGTGATCAGCTGCCCGGTGGTGGACTTGCCGCACCCGGACTCGCCGACCAGGCCGAGCGAGCTGCCGCGGGGCACCTCGAAGGAGATGCCGTCGACGGCCTGCACGTTGCCGACCGTCCGCCGCGTCCAGGTCGACTTGATCGGGAAGTACATCTTGAGGTTGTCGACGGTGAGGACGGCGTCGGCGTCGGACTTCAGCTCGGCAGCGGTGTGGGACTTCGCCCGCAGCTCCTCGAACTCGGGCGCCAGACCGGTGTCGTCGGCGAGATCGTGGGTGCCGTCCGGCTCGCCCGCGGCGTGCGCCCCGGGCTTCGCCAGGTGGACCTGGTCGCTCTCGATCTCGTGCTTGTCGGTCATCGGATCCTCTCGACCAGGTCGGGCGCGATCTCCGGGAGCACCTCGGCCTGGTAGATCATGTCTGGATTGGCCAGGTGGCAGCGCTTGAGGTGGGTGGCCGACCGCGGCCCGGGCACCAGGTCGGGCAACCGCGTCTCGCACAGGTCGCCGGGCACCTTGTCGCTGTGGGCACAGCGCGGGTGGAAGACACAGCCCTGCGGCATGTCGAGCAGGCTCGGCGGGTTGCCCGGGATCGGGATCATCCGCGCGTTCGGGTCGCCGGACACCTCGGGGACGCTGGAGAGCAGACCCCAGGTGTAGGGCATCTCGGGGTGCGTGAGGATGGCCGAGCACGCGCCGTACTCGACCGCGCGACCGCCGTACATCACCAGCACGTCGTCGGCCATCTCGGCCACGACCCCCAGGTCGTGGGTGATCATCACGATCGCGGAGTTGAACTCCCGCTGGAGGTCCTGCAGCAGGTCGAGGATCTGCGCCTGGACGGTGACGTCGAGGGCCGTGGTCGGCTCGTCGGCGATCAGCAGCGACGGATCGTTGATCAGGCCCATCGCAATCATCACGCGCTGCCGCATGCCGCCGGAGAACTGGTGCGGGAACTGGTCGATCCGGTGGTCGGGCTGCGGGATCCCGACCCGGCCGAGCATCTCGATGGCCCGCCGCCGTGCGTCGCGCTTGGTCGCCTCCGGGTGGTGGACGCGGTAGGCCTCGGCCAGCTGCGCCCCCACCTTGTAGAAGGGGTGCAGGGCAGCGAGCGCGTCCTGGAAGATCATCGCCACCGAGTTGCCGCGCATGGTCCGCAGCTCCTGCTCGCCGAGGTCGACCACCTCGGTGCCACCGACCTTGATCGAGCCGGTGATCCGGGCCGACTTGCGGTCGTGGAGTCCGAGGACGGCCATGCTGGACACGGACTTCCCGGACCCCGACTCGCCCACGATGCCGAGGGTCTTGCCGAGCTCGACGCTGTAGCTGAGGTCGCTGACCGCCTGGACGACGCCGTCGGCGGTGGGGAACCGCACCGTCAGGTCCTTGACGACCAGGTAGGGATCGTCGGACGTGGAGTCGCGGGTCACGCGAGCCTCACTCTCGGGTCAAGGAAGCTGTAGACGATGTCGACGACGATGTTCATCAGGACGACGGCGAACGCGAGGACCAGGGTGGTGGCCTGGACGACCGGGAGGTCGGAGATCTTCACGGCGTCGATGCCCCACTTGCCGATGCCCTCGAGCGAGAAGATCTGCTCGGTGAACACCGTGCCCGAGAGCAGGAACGCGACGTCGAGGCCGAAGATCGTGATCACCGGGACCAACGCGGATCGCAGCGCGTGCCGCATCACGACCGTGCGCGGTCGCAGACCCTTGGCCTTGGCGGTGCGGACGTAGTCCTCGCCGAGGGCCTCGACCATCGAGCCTCGCGAGTAGCGAGTGTAGGACGTGGCTCCGTAGAGCCCCATCACCAGCCACACCAGCAGGAGTCCGGAGACCCAGCTGACGGGGTTCTGGAACGGGGAGACGTACTCCACCGACGGGAAGATCGAGGTGCTGAGCGTGAGTATCAGGAAGCTCAGCAACGCGACGAGGTAGTAGGGGATGGAGCTGAACACCAGGGTCGAGGCGACCAGCGCCTTGTCGGCCACCGAGCCCCGTCTTCGCGCGGCCAGGACGCCGACGGTGACGCCGATCAGCAGGTAGAGCGCCGCCGCACCCACCGCGATGCTGACGGTGACCGGGAAGCGGTCCTTGAACTGCTCGGTGACCAGGCTCTTGTCCCGGTAGGAGACGCCCAGGCAGGGCGCCGGGCACTCGTAGGCGGACGTGCCGTGCACGATGGTGCGGCCGGCCACCAGGCCCTTGGCCCACTTGCCGTACTCCTCCAACATCGGGTTGTTGTACCCGAGGCGATCCTCGAACTCGACGAGCTTTGCCGGGGTGCAGCGGTTGTTGGTGTCGCGCCGGCACAGCTCGAGCGCTGGGCTCTTCGGGCCGAACCAGAACAGCGTGTACACCATCAGGGACACGAGCACCACGATCAGCGCGCCGGACAGCACGCGCCGGACCAGGAACGAGAACATCGAGGATCCCTCCGGATCAGGGGTTTGCGGGCTCCCGGGCCTGGGCGGTGCGTCCGCCCAGGCCCGGGAGGTGGTGCTGAGCTACCGGTCCGACGTCACTTGACGTAGATCGAGCGGTAGTCGGGGGCGCCGCCGACCGAGATGTCGTTGGCGAAGCCGCCGATGTCGGTGCCGATCCCGGCGATGCCCTGGTAGAAGCCGGTGTTGATGACCGGCATGTACTTCTCCATCACCATGTTCTCGAGCTCACCCCACGCGTCGGCCTGCTCCTCGACGGGGAGGGTGCGGATCCGCTCCATCTCCTGGTCGACCTCGGGCTCGGAGAACTGGCCGGTGTTGTAGGCCGCGCCCGTCTCCACGATCGGGGGCAGGAACGTGGCGCCGGAGGGCCAGTCCTGGCACCAGGCCGTACCGAGCAGGTTGATCTGCTTGTACAGCTTGTTGTCCGGGTCGGTCCACACGTCGTAGAGGCTGCCGGCGCTGTAGGGGTACATCTTGACCTTGAAGCCGCTCTCCTCGTAGCCGCGCTTGCGCTGCTCGGCGCCGGCCTCGCCCTCGGGCGTGCTGGCGTCGTAGACGAAGGAGACCTCGTACTCGCCGGGCTCGTAGCCGGCCGCGGCCAGCAGCTCGATCGACTTCTTCGGGTCGTAGGTGATCGGGTTGCCCTCGGGGCCCTCCCACGCCACGCGGCCGGCCATGCCGGGCGGCAGCAGGCCGAAGCCGAGCGTCTCGTCGGTCTCACCGTTGGCACGGGTGACGCCGGGCTTCTCGCCGGCGGCGGCCCAGACGTTCTCGTAGTCGTAGGCGAAGGCCAGCGCCTGCCGGACCTCGAGCTCCTTGACCTTGGAGTAGTTGGGCATCACGAAGCTGGTGCACGGCTGCGGACCGACGTTGGTCTGGTCCTGCAGGCCGTCCTGGAGCGCCTTGTCGTAGTCGGTCGCCTGCAGGTTGGTCACGATCGTGGTGTTGCCCTGGTCGCTGAAGACGGTCTCAGCGGCCACCTGCGGCTGCACGTCGAACTGGAAGGTGTACTTGTCGACGAGCTGACGACGAGCCGGGTCGGTGTTGGGGTCCCACTGGTCGTTCTTGACCAGCACGAGCTCCTGGTTCGGGGTGAACGACTCGACCTTGTAGGGACCGGTGGACAGCGCGTTGAGCCGGTAGTCGTCGATCGTGGCGTCGAGCGGGACCGGGCCGGTGGCCGGGAAGATGCCGTAGTAGTCCATCTCCGGGAACGGCTGGCTGAACTTCAGGATGAGGTCGCTGCCCTCGGTGGTGATCGCCGGGAACTCCTCGCCGTCGACGTACGGGCCGTTGTACTCCTCACCGCCCTCGAAGTAGGGCTTGGAGTAGGCCGTGCCGGGGCCGGTGGCGAACGCGTCGGCGTCGAAGGAACGCTTGAGACCGAAGGCGACCTCCTCGGCGGTGACCGGGTCGCCGGTCTCCCACTTGACGTCGTCCTTGATGGTGAAGCGCCACTCGGTGTAGTCCTCGTTGGGCGTACCGAGGTCGGTGGCCAGGTCGGGGACCAGCTCGTAGGAGCCGTCCTCGGCCTGACGGAAGGTCGTCAGCGACCGCAGGACCAGGTCCTGGAGGATCGCATTGTCGGTGACCGACCACAGGCTGGCGGGATCGATGTTGTCGATGCCGTCGTCCGGGTCGGGAGCGAGAACGGTGATCTCGCCGCCGGTCTGCGCACCCTCGAGCTCGGGGGCGGGCCCCACGGCGTCGGCGACCTTGCCGCCGGAGCTGCTGGCGCCCTCGGTGAAGTTGCCGTCGCCGCCCTCGTCGTCGGAATTGTCTCCGCCGCCGCCACAGGCGGCGAGTGACAGCGTGAGCACGGCAGCGCTCACACCGGCGGTAAACGCCTTCGTGCGTCTCATGGTGTGTTGCCTTTCTTCTTCTTCGGTTGCGCGGACCGGCACGGGACCGTGCGGCCAACGAATGGGGGGTGCGTCAACGACGCGTCTTCGGGTCGAACGCGTCACGGATCGCGTCACCGAGCAGGTTGAGGGCGACGACCAGGACCGCGATCCCGACGACGGGCGCCAGCAGGAACTGGGGGTAGAGCTGCCACCAGCTCGCGGCCTGCTCGATGGTGCGGCCCCAGGACTCCCGGCCGATGATCCCGATGCCCAGGAACGACAGGCCGGCCTCGGCGGAGACGTAGGCCGGCAGCCCGAGCGAGAACGAGACGATGATGGGCGCGATCAGGTTGGGCAGCATCTCCCGCACCAGGATCCGGTGCGTGGGGACGCCGATCACGCGGGCGGCCTTGACGAACTCGCGCTCGCGCAGCGACAGCACCTCGCCGCGCACGAGCCGAGCCACCGTCATCCATCCGAAGAACGTCAGGATCGCCACCAGCGCCCAGAAGCTCACCGTGGCGAGCTTCTCCGGGTCGGTGCCGAACCGGTCGTTGAGGATCGGCGCCAGCGCCAGCGCACCCACGAGGAACGGGAAGGTGAGGAACAGGTTGGTGCCGAACGAGATGATCGTGTCGGCGACGCCGCCGATGAAGCCGGCCACGAGCCCGAGGACGACGCCGATGATCGTGGAGAGCACCGCGGCCATCGTGGCCAGGAACAGCGACGTCTGGCAGCCCTTGAGCCACACCGCCAGGTTGTCGGTGCCGGTGCCCGGTGCGACGCCGAACGGGTGGTCGGGGTCGAACCCGTTGTTGGGCGGGCCGTCGAGCGGCAGGCTCGTCCTGAGGTTGACGTAGTCGCTGGCGCGCACCGTGTCGGTCGTGACCCCGAGCAGGCTGCACAGCTGGTCGGCGAAGACCCCGATGATCGCGAACAGCACCACGATGACGAAGCACACGACCGCGATCGGGTCGCGCCGCAGCCGGTCGAGCGCGATGCGCGTGGGCGAACGGCCGGCGATGGCCTTGCGATCAGCGCTGGACGGCACCTCGGTCGGGGAGTCGTCCTTCGCCAGCAGGTCAGTCGCAGGCAGCGTCATCTAGACCCCTTCGCGTCGCGGCCCGGACCCGATGTCCGTGCCGCGGCATGACTCTAGGTCACCTCGCGAGCGATGCAGAGCACTAAGGAGTAACGATCCGGTCTCGGCGCCCGAGGCGCGACTACCGTCCGTCAGCAGCCGTCTTCGACGGGACGTCCTTCGCAGCTTCGGCGTCGACACCGGCTTCCTTGCGCTGTTGTGCCGTGATCGGCGCAGGCGCAGCCGTGAGCGGGTCGAACCCGCCACCCGACTTCGGGAAGGCGATGACGTCGCGGATCGAGTCGGTGCGAGCCAGCAGCGCGCAGATGCGGTCCATGCCCACCGCGATCCCGCCGTGGGGCGGAGCACCGTAGGCGAACGCGTCGAGCAGGAAGCCGAACTTCTCCTGCGCCTCGGCCTCCTCGATCCCCATCACCGCGAAGACCCGCTTCTGGATGTCACTGCGGTGGATCCGGATCGACCCGCCACCCAGCTCGTTGCCGTTGCAGACGATGTCGTAGGCGTAGGCGAGCGCCGGACCGGGGTCGGTGTCGAAGGTGTCGAGGAACTCGGCCTTGGGGCTGGTGAAGGCGTGGTGCACGGCCGTCCAGGCCCCGCCACCGACGGCGACGTCGCCGCTGGCGACCGCGTCGGAGCTCGGCTCGAACAGCGGGGCGTCCACGACCCAGGTGAAGGCGTAGACCGAGTCGTCGAGCAGGCCGGCGCGGCGGCCGATCTCCAGACGGGCGGCACCGAGCAGGGCACGACTCGACTTGGGAGCGCCGGCACCGAAGAAGACGCAGTCGCCGGGTGCGGCACCGACGTGGGCGGCGAGACCGGCCTTCTCCTCGTCGCTGAGGTTCTTGGCGACCGGTCCCCCGAGCTCGCCGTCCTCCTGGACGAGCACGTAGGCAAGGCCCTTGGCACCGCGCTGCTTGGCCCAGTCCTGCCACGCGTCGAGCTTCTTGCGGGGCTGGCTCGCTCCCCCGGGCATGACCACGGCACCGACGTACGGCGCCTGGAAGACGCGGAACGGGGTGTCCTTGAAGTAGTCGGTGCAGTCGACCAGCTCGAGACCCATGCGCAGGTCGGGCTTGTCGGAGCCGAACCGGGCCATCGCCTCGGCGTAGGTCATCCGCGGGATCGGGCGGGGGATCTCGTGCCCGACCAGCGCCCACATCGCGGCGAGCACCTCCTCCATCAGCTCGATGACGTCGTCCTGCTCGACGAAGCTCATCTCGATGTCGAGCTGGGTGAACTCGGGCTGCCGGTCGGCGCGGAAGTCCTCGTCGCGGTAGCAGCGGGCGATCTGGTAGTAACGCTCGAGGCCGCCGACCATGAGCAGCTGCTTGAACAGCTGCGGGCTCTGCGGGAGCGCGTACCAGCTGCCCGGGGCCAGGCGCGCCGGGACGAGGAAGTCGCGGGCTCCCTCGGGCGTGCTCCGGGTCAGCGTCGGCGTCTCGACCTCGACGAACGCGCGCGCGTCGAGCACGTCGCGGGCGGCCTTGTTGACCTTGCTGCGCAGGCGGATCGCGTCGCCGGGGCCGCTGCGGCGCAGGTCGAGGTAGCGGTGCTTGAGCCGGGCCTCCTCCCCCACGTCCACGTGGTCGCTGATCGGGAACGGCAGGGTCGCGGCGGCACTGAGCACCTCGACGTCGGTGGCGACGACCTCGATCGCGCCGGTGGCGAGGTGGGGGTTCTCGTTGCCCTCCTTGCGTGCGGTGACCTCGCCGGTGACCTTGAGGCAGTACTCGGCCCGCAGCTGGTGGGCGACCTCCTCGTCGCGGATGACGACCTGGACGACGCCGCTGGCCTCGCGCAGGTCGATGAAGGCGACACCGCCGTGGTCGCGGCGGTTGGCGACCCAGCCGGCGAGGGTGACGGTCTGGCCGACGTGCTCGGCACGCAGGGTGCCGGACTCGTGGGTGCGGATCATGGTGAGGGCTCCTTGGTCAGGACCTGGGGTCGCAGGTCCTCTACTGGTGGGGTCCAGGCCGCCGGATCGGCGCCGACCTGGTCGCCGGAACGGATGTCCTTGACCTGGTGGCTCCCGTCGTCCTGCACGAACCAGACGAACGGGATGCCGCGGCGCTCGGCGTACCTGATCTGCTTGCCGAACTTCTGGGCGGAGGCGGCCACCTCGCACGGCACGCCACGGGCGCGCAGCGAGGCGGCCACCAGATCGCTCTGCGGCCGCGACGGCTCGTCGGTCACCGCGACCAGCACGGCGCTGGGCACCGACCGGCTACCGGTGAGCACGCCGTCGGCGAGCAGCGGGATGATCGAGCGCGAGACACCGAAGGAGACACCGACACCGGGGTACGTCGTCCGCCCGTCGCTGGCGAGGGCGTCGTAGCGACCGCCGCCGCCGACCGACTTGAGCCGCTCGTAGCCGGCCATGAAGATCTCCACGACGGTGCCGGTGTAGTAGTCGAGGCCGCGCGCGATGCGCAGGTTGGCCTCGACGGTGACCCGCTCGGAGGCCCCGGCCGCACACCCCTCGACGACGGCCGCGAGCTCGGACAGGCCCTCGTCGAGCAGGTCGTCCTCGACGCCGAGGGCGCGGACCCTCTCGACGAAGCTGGTGTCGGGGACCCGGATCGTGGCCAGGGCGAGGCACTGCTCGGCCTGGTCGGGGGTGGCGCCGGCGTCGGAGACGAGGAGCTCGGCGACCTTCTCGGCCGGCAGCTTGTCGAGCTTGTCGATGGTGCGGATGGCTGCCTCGACGTCGGGCAGCCCGAGGCCGCGGTAGAAGCCCTGGATCAGCTTGCGGTTGTTGAACTGGAAGCTCAGCGGTGGCACCGGCAGCGCGTCGAGCGCCTCCACCATCACCCGCATCACCTCGACGTCGTGGTGGAAGGGCAGCACGTCGCGCCCGACGATGTCGACGTCGGCCTGGGTGAACTGGCGGTAGCGGCCCTCCTGGGGACGCTCCCCCCGCCACGCCGGCTGGACCTGGAAGCGCCGGAACGGGAACTCGAGGTGACCGGCGTGCTCGAGCACGTAGCGCGCGAACGGCACGGTCAGGTCGAAGTGGAGCCCGACCCCGGCGTCGCTGCCGCCCTGGTCCTTCTGCAGGCGCTCGAGGAGGTAGATCTCCTTGGACGTCTCGCCCTTGCCGAGCAGCACGTCGACCGGCTCGACGGCGCGCGTCTCGATGTTGGCGAAGCCGTGCAGCTCGAAGGTGCGCGACAGCGACGCGATCACCTCGCGCTCGACGACGCGGGCAGCGGGGAGCAGCTCGGGGAAACCGCTCAGTGCGGTGGTCTTGGTGGCCATGGTTCTAGAGACCTCGGGTGACTCGGCCGGCGTCGTCGGTCTCGACGAGGTCGCGCAGGAAGGGGTTGGTCGCACGCTCGCGACCGATGGACGTCTGCTCGCCGTGCCCGGGCAGGACCACGATGTCGTCGGGGAGCGGGAGCACCTTCTCGCGCAGGCTGCGCAGCATCGTGGGGTGGTCGCCGCCGGGGAGGTCGGTCCGGCCGATCGAGCCGGCGAAGAGCAGGTCGCCGGAGAAGAGCAGCTCGGAGACGTCGGCGGGACCGTCGGCGTCGGCGTACGGCGTGCGGAAGGTGACCGAGCCCTCCGTGTGGCCCGGGGTGTGGTCGACCACGAACGTGAGCCCGGCGAGCCCGAGGCGCTGCAGGTCGGTGAGCTCACGGACGTCGTCGGGCTCGGCGAACTCGTGCTTGCCGCCGAGCACCATGGCCGCGGTCTCGCGGGACATGCCCTGCATCGGGTCGGCGAGCAGGTGCCGGTCGCGCGGGTGGATCCAGGCGGTGGCGTCGTAGGTGCCGGCGACCGGGGCGACGCACCACATGTGGTCGACGTGACCGTGGGTGACGAGCACCGCGACCGGCTTCAGGCGGTGCTCGCGCACGACCTGGGCGACGCCCTCGGCGGCGTCCTTGCCGGGGTCGATCACCACGCACTCGGTGCCCGGACCGGTCGCTGCGACGTAGCAGTTGGTCCCCCACGGGCCTGCGGGGAAGGCGGCGATCAGCACCGCCTCAGGGTAGCGAGGACCGACCCGTCCGGTCGCCCCGGTATCGCGCCGGGCGGGCGCGGTGGGTGGCGGGCGCGGCCATCGAGTGGCCCGGGTCACGGTGCGGGGCGTCCGGGCGTCGCGGTCTGCCTTAGGGTGGGGCAGCGCCACGACCGGACGAAGAGGGAACGCAGTGACGAGCAGCGAATGGGGCCGCGTCGACGACGACGGCACCGTCTATGTCAAGACCGCCGACAGCGAACGGGCGGTGGGGTCCTACCCGGCCGGCACGCCCGAGGAGGCGCTGCAGTTCTTCACCGAGCGGTTCGACGCCCTGTCGTTCGAGGTCCAGCTGCTCGAGCAGCGGATCAACTCCGGCAAGCTATCCCCCGAGGAGGCCGCCGAGTCGATCAAGACGGTGCGTGCCCAGGTGACCGACGCCAACGCGGTGGGTGACCTCGGCTCCCTCGTGGGGCGGCTCGACGCGCTCGCGCCGGTGCTCGCCGTCCAGCGCGAGGCGCGGCGCGCCGAGAAGGCGGAGAAGGCCGCGGAGTCCAAGGCGGCCAAGGAGTCGATCGTCGCCGAGGCCGAGAAGATCGCCACCGGCACCGACTGGCGCAACGGCGCCAACCGGCTGCGCGAGCTGCTCGACCAGTGGAAGGTGCTCCCCCGCATCGACCGGGCGTCCGACGACGCGCTGTGGAAGCGGTTCTCGAGCGCCCGCACGGCGTACACGAAGGCCCGCAAGGTCCACTTCGCCGAGCAGGACGAGAAGCGCGAGGGCGCCCGGATCGTCAAGGAGCGCCTGTGCAAGGAGGCCGAGGCCCTCGCGACCTCGACCGACTGGGGTCCGACCGCCGGCCGCTACCGCGACCTGATGCGCGACTGGAAGGCCGCCGGCCCGGCCCCCAAGGACGTCGACGACGTGCTGTGGAAGCGGTTCCGCGGCGCTCAGGACCAGTTCTTCGGCGCCCGGGACGCCGCCAACGCGGCCCTGGACGCCGAGTTCGCCGCCAACGCGGAGGTCAAGGACGCGCTCATCGTCGAGGTCGAGGCGCTGCTGCCGATCCGCGACCTCGACGCCGCCAAGAAGACCTTCCGCGACCTCGCCGACAAGTGGGAGGCCGCCGGCAAGGTCCCGCGCGACCGGATGAAGGACCTCGAGGGCCGCATGCGCGCCGTCGAGAACGCCCTGCGCTCCGCCGAGGACGAGCAGTGGAAGCGCTCGGACCCGGAGAAGTCGGCCCGCGCCAACGACATGGTCACCAAGCTCGAGGACGCCATCGCCAAGGTGGAGTCCGACCTCGAGAAGGCCCGCGCCGCCGGCAACGAGAAGAAGGTCCGCGAGCTCGAGGAGAACCTCGAGTCGCGGCGGTCGTTCCTCGACATGGCGCGCCGGGCCTCGGCTGACTTCGGCGGATAGGGCTCCATCGGGTTGGCGTTCGGGGATGGTTCGGGTGGCCGCGCGCGTAGCCGATCGGGCCTCACCGTCAAGGACGCTCGCTGCGCTCGCGCAGCGGGCGCCGAAGGCGATCCTTGAGGCCGAGACGCGGCCTGCTACGCGCGCGGCCGCCCGGCCCGGAGGCGCGGGACGGTCAGCAAGGAGATGGTCTCGAGACGGTTGCTAGCGCAACCTCCTCGACCAGCGTGAGTCGCGCGATCCCCCTCGACCTGCGTGGCTCGCGCAACCTCCTCGACCAGCGTGGGTCGCGCAACCTCCTCGACCGGCGGGCGTCGCCGTCAGGCCGTGATGCGGTAGGCGTCGAAGACGCCGGGGACGCTGCGGACCGCCTTGAGCACGGTGTCGAGGTGCTTGGCCTCGGCCATCTCGAAGGTGAAGCGCGACTTGGCGACGCGGTCGCGGGTGGTGGAGAGGTTGGCGGAGAGGATGTTCACGTGGGCGTCGGAGAGCACCATGGTGATGTCGGAGAGCAGGCGGGCGCGGTCGAGGGCCTCGACCTGGATGTTGACCAGGAACGTCGACTGGGCGGTCGGGGCCCACTCGACCTCGAAGACCTTCTCGGGCTGACGCTGCAGCTCGGCGGTGTTGGTGCAGTCCTTGCGGTGCACCGAGACGCCGCCGCCCTTGGTCACGAACCCAAGGATGTCGTCGGGTGGGACCGGCGTGCAGCACTTGGCGAGCTTGACCCACACGTCGGGTGAGCCCTTGACGATGACGCCGGCGTCGGTGCCGCTGCCGACGCGGGACCGGCCGCGGCGGCCGGTGATGGTGACGGCCTCGGCGAGGTCCTCCTGGACGCCCTCGTCGCCGCCGTTCATCTCGATCACGCGGCGGACGACGGCCTGGGCGGAGAGGTTGTTCTCCCCCACCGCGGCGTACAGCGCGGTCACGTCGGCGAGCTTGAAGTGGTCGGCGACCTGGGTGAACGACTCGTGGGTCAGGAGCCGCTTGATCGGCAGCCCCTCCTTGCGCATGAGCTTGGCGATCTGGTCCTTGCCGCGGTCGACGGCCTCCTCACGGCGCTCCTTGGTGAACCAGTGCCGGATCTTGGACCGCGCCCGCGGCGACTTCACGAACGTCAGCCAGTCGCGCGAGGGGCCGGCGTTGGCCGACTTGGAGGTGAAGACCTCCACGACGTCGCCGTTGTCGAGCGTCGACTCCAGCGGCACCAACCGGCCGTTGACCCGGGCGCCGATCGTGTGGTGGCCGACCTCGGTGTGCACGGCGTAGGCGAAGTCGACGGGCGTCGAGCCGGACGGCAGTGCGATCACGTCGCCGCGCGGGGTGAACACGTAGGTCTCGGCGCGGTTGATCTCGAAGCGCAGCGACTCGAGGAACTCCCCCGGGTCGTCGACCTCGGACTGCCAGTCGAGCAGCTGGCGCACCCACGACATGTCGTCGACGTCGCCGAGCCGCTCGGTGTCGCGTCCCTCGCGCCCGTCCTCCTTGTACTTCCAGTGCGCGGCGACGCCGTACTCGGCGCGGCGGTGCATGCCAAAGGTGCGGATCTGCATCTCGACCGGCTTGCCCTGCGGACCGATCACGGTGGTGTGCAGCGACTGGTACATGTTGAACTTCGGCATCGCGACGTAGTCCTTGAACCGGCCGAGCACCGGGTTCCAGCGCGAGTGCAGCACGCCGAGGACGGAGTAGCACTCGCGGTCCTCGTCGACCAGGATGCGGATGCCGACCAGGTCGTAGATGTCGGAGAACTCGCGGCCGCCGACGATCATCTTCTGGTAGATCGAGTAGTAGTGCTTGGGCCGGCCGGTGACGGTCGCCTTCACCTTGGCCTCGCGCAGGTCCTTCTCGACCTGGCTGATCACCTCGGCGAGGAAGCTGTCGCGCGAGGGCGCGCGCTCGGCGACCATCCGCACGATCTCGTCGTAGATCTTGGGGTGCAGGGTCGCGAACGCGAGGTCCTCCAGCTCCCACTTGATGGTGTTCATGCCGAGGCGGTGGGCCAGCGGCGCGTAGATGTCGAGGGTCTCGCGGGCGGTGCGCTCCTGGCTCTTGAGCGGCACGTAGCGCAGCGTGCGCATGTTGTGGAGCCGGTCGGCGAGCTTGATCACCAGTACCCGGATGTCGCGCGACATCGCGACGATCATCTTGCGGATGGTCTCGGCCTGCGCGGAGTCGCCGTAGACGACCTTGTCGAGCTTGGTGACGCCGTCGACCATCTGGGCGACCTCGTCGCCGAAGTCCTGGCGGCACTGCTCGAGCGTGTACGGCGTGTCCTCGACGGTGTCGTGGAGGAGCGCGGCCACCAGCGTCGGCTCGGTCATCCCGATCCCGGCCAGGATGGTGGTCACCGCGAGCGGGTGGGTGATGTAGGGGTCGCCGCTCTTGCGCATCTGCGTGCCGTGCATCTTCTCGGCGGTGGTGTAGGCCCGCTCGAGCAGCGCCAGGTCGGCCTTGGGGTGGTTGGTCCGCACGGCGCGGAACAGCGGGTCGAGCACCGGGTTGGCCGCGGCGCTGCGGGTGCCGATGCGCGCGAGCTTGGCGCGCATGCCCCGACCGGGCGGCCCGGACGCCGTGGCCGGGTCGCTCGCGCTGTCGTGGCGCGGGTTGCGGGGGGACGACGGCGTACGGCCGCCGGTGGCCGGGACCGTGCGCTCCTCCGTCATCCGACCAGCCTACGGGCTGCTCAGACCACGGAGAGGGCGGTCACCGGAAGTGCCCCCACCGCGTCGCGGCCGGGGAGGAACGAGAGCTCCATCACGACGGCGACGCCGACGATCTCACCGCCGGCGGCGGCCACCAGGTCGCGGGTGGCAGCGACCGTCCCGCCGGTGGCGAGGACGTCGTCGACCAGCAGCACCCGTTCACCCGGGGCGATGGCGTCGCGGTGCAGCTCGAGGGTGGCCTCGCCGTACTCGAGGGCGTAGGAGACGGCGTAGGTCTCGCGGGGCAGCTTGCCGGCCTTGCGGACCGGGACGAACCCGACGCCGAGCGCCAGCGCGACCGGCGCGCCGAAGATGAAGCCCCGCGCCTCCATGCCGACCACCTTGTCGACCGCCACCTCGCCGTCGGGCCCACGGCCGGCCGCCGCCAGGGCGTCGACGACGGCGCGGAAGCCGTCGGGGTCGGCGAGCAGGGGCGTGATGTCCTTGAAGACGATGCCCGGCTGGGGGTAGTCGGGTACGTCGGGCACGAGCCGCGCCAGGGCGTCGGCCGCCGTCACCGAGGACGCCACCGACTACTTCCCGCGCTTGGACTTCGGCTGCCGGGTCGGCTGGGTGCGCCCCGAGCTCCCGCTCTGTCCCATGGGCCCGCGGGGCGGCGGCGCCGTACGGCCCAGGCCGGCCGCGGTGGAGCCGGTCCCCGGTCGCGTCTTGGTCAGGGTGGGCCGGGTGGTCTCGAGGTCGTCGTCGGCCTCCTCGTCGAACCCGTCCTCGAGCTCGACGTCGTCGGGCTCGCTGCCGACCGGCAGGTCGTCGGCGAACGCCGGCACCGCGGCGTAGCGGTCGGCCTCGGCGCGCTTGCGCGCCTTGGCCCGCCGCTCGGCGAGGACGACCTCGTTCTCGTTGGACTTCAGGTGCACCAGCACGCGGGGCGCCAGGACGACCGAGGAGTAGACACCGGCGGCCATGCCGACGAACTGCGCGAGCGCGAGGTCCTGCAGCGAGCTGGCGCCGAGCTGGGTGGCGCTCACGGCCAGGATCGCGCCGATCGGGATGAGCGCCACGATGCCGGTGTTGATGGAGCGGACCAGCGTCTGGTTGACGGCGAGGTTGGCCGCCTCGGCGTAGGTCTGCCGGTTGGCCTTCATGTCCCGGGTGTTCTCGCGGACCTTGTCGAAGACCACGACCGTGTCGTACAGCGAGAAGCCGAGGATGGCCAGCACACCCGTGACCGCGGCCGGCGTCACCTGGAACCCGACCAGGGCGTAGACGCCCATTGTGATCACGACGTCGTGGATCAGGGCCACGAGCGCGGCGACCGACATCTTCCACTCGCGGAAGTAGGCCGCGATGAAGATGAGCACCAGCACCAGGAACACGATCACGCCGATGACGGCGCGGGTCGCGACCTCCTGGCCCCAGCTCGCGCCGATCTCGCTGATCGTGATCTCGCGCTCGTCGACGCCGGCCTCCTCGGCGAGCAGCCCGCCGATCTGGTCGGTCTCGGCCTGGCTGATGTCCTCGACCTGGATCAGGACCGACTGGCCACCGGTGGTCACGATCGGCGACTCGGCGCCCTCGATGCCGGTGCCGGAGACGATCTCGCCGTACTGGTCGACGAGGTCCTGGCTGGTCGTCTCGACCGGCACGCGGTACTCGGTGCCGCCGGTGAACTCGATGCCGAAGTTGAGCCCGCGGATGAACAGCGCGGTGAACGCGAGGAGCACGACGATGCCCGTGATGGCGTACCAGCGAGGACGCTTGTGGACGAAGTCGAGCGACTTGCGTCCGGTGTAGAGGTCGTTGCCGAGCCGTGATGCCTTGCCCATCAGGCGTTTCCTCCTGCGGTTGCGGCGGTCTTGGTGCGGGGCCCGCGGGGAGCGGGGGCGGGACCGTCGATGCCGAGGGTCTCGGGGCTGAGGCCGGAGAGCCGGTGGCCGCTGTTGAAGAAGCGGAACCGGGCCAGCCAGGAGACCATCGGCTTGGTGAACCAGAACAGGATCGCCAGGTCGACGATCGTGGTGAGGCCGAGGGCGAACCCGAAGCCCTTCACCGCGCCGGTGGCGAAGATGTAGAGCACGGCCGCGGACAGCAGCGAGACCACCTGGGCGGCCAGCCGGGTCACCTTGGCCCGCTTCCAGCCGGTCTCGACGGCGACCCGCATCGACTTGCCCTCGCGCATCTCGTCGCGGATGCGCTCGAAGAAGATGATGAAGGAGTCGGCGGTGACACCGACGGCGATGATCAGGCCCGCGATGCCGGGCAGGGTGAGCACGAAGCCGGCGGTCTCGCTGAGCAGCAGCACCAGGGCGTAGGTGACCGCGGCCGCTGCGAGCAGCGAGGCGACCACGACCGTGCCGAGCCCGCGGTAGTACAGCAGGCAGTAGATCAGGACCAGACCGAGGCCGAACGCACCGGCGATCATGCCGGCGCGGAGCTGGTCGCCCGCGAGCGAGGGGCCGATGGTCTCGGTGCTGGGCTCGAAGGAGATCGGCAGCGAGCCGTACTTCAGGCTGGTGGCCAGGCCCCGTGCCTCGGTCTCGCTGAAGCTGCCGTCGATCTGGGCGTCGCCGTTGGAGATCACCGCGCTGAAGTAGGGCGCCGACAGCACGACGCCGTCTAGGACGATCGCGAAGAACTCGGTGGGCGTGCCGGCAGGAGGCGTCTGCATCGCGCTGGACGCCTCGGCGAACACGTCCTCGCCCTTGCCGCCGATGTCCAGGTTGACGGAGTACTGCAGCTGACCCTGCTGGATGCCGTAGTCGGCGTCCTTGAGGTCGGTGCCCTGGACGACGGCGGGTGACAGCAGGTACTTGGCGGCCGGCTGCTCCGGGGTGTCGCCGACGGCCTCGGTGGCCGGGCCGCACGCGACGAGGGGCTCGAGCGGGTTGTCGACCGGCGCAGCGGGGAGAGCCGGGTCGGCCTCGGGGGCCTTGACGACCGAGCCGTCGTCGTTGCACACGTAGGCGTTGAAGAGGTCGACGTCGGCCTGGGTGTAGGCGCCGTCCTTGAACTGCAGCGCCTCGTCGAGCGGGGCGACGGCGTTCTCGTCGAACGTCTCGGTGGGCTCGCCGGGGGCCGTGGGCGTCGCGCCCTCGCTCGGGGCCGGGGACGCCGGGTCGCTCGCCGGCGGCGTGCTGCCCGGCTCGGACGGCTCGGTGGCGGGCGGGGTGCTCGGACCGTCGGTGCCGGAGCGCGCGAAGCCGGGGGCGACGCGGTTGGCGCCGGCCGGGCTCTCGGTCGCCGGGGCCTCGGGAGCGTCGGTCGCGGGGACGTCCGTCGAGCCCGCGGGGGGCGTGCCGGTCGCCGGGTCGGGGGGCACCACGGGCGTGGTGGGCTCGGTCGTCGGCGGGGTCTGCGGCGCGGCGCCCGTGGGCGGCGCGCACTGGTCCTGGCAGGCGACCAGGCGGAACCGCAGCTGCGCCTGGCGCTGGACGGTCTCGACCAGCTCGCGCTTCTGCTCGCCGGGGATCTCCACGACGATGTTGTCGCCCTGGGTGATCACCTCGGACTCGGTGACGCCGGAGCCGTTGACGCGCCGGTCGATGATCGTGCGCGCCTCCTCGAGGTTGTCGGCGCTCGGGTCGCCATCCGAGATCAGGGTGATCCGGGTGCCGCCCTGGAGGTCGAGGCCGAGCTCGGGCTTCCAGGAGCCGGCCAGGGCCACCAGCCCGTAGAGGATCGCCGTCCCCAGGAGGAACACCACCAGGGTGCGTCCCGGTCGGGCCTGCTTCTTCGCCACGTTCAGTTCTCCTCGGGCTCGGGCTTGGACAGCGTCTGCGCCGTCGAGGCCCCGTTGTCGGTGATCACGGTCTGGTCGGAGCCGGGCTCCGCGGTGGGGGCGAGGCCGCCCACGGCCCCCAGCGCGACGGTGACCGTCGTGCCCGGGGCGATCTCGACGTCGACCCGGTCGTCGTGCACCGCGCGCACCGTACCGAAGAAGCCGGAGGTCAGGACGACCTGGTCACCGACGGTGAGCGCGGCCTGCATCGCGCGTCGTTCGCGCTCGCGCCGCGCGCCCGGACGGACCACGAGCAACCAGAAGACGAGCAGCATGCCCACGAGGAGCAGCGGCGGGACGAGCCCTTGCACGGAGGGACCTCTCAGAACTGTCGAGCGGGAGCACGGGCCGCTGGAGCGCGGACCGGCCGACGGGAGAGTCTAGCCGCGAGGTCGCTGCCCCGGACCAATCCCCGCCAGCCTCCCAACGGTTCACGGGTCGAAGAGAGTTCCCGGGTCGGGTGTCGATCTCGGCGCAGCGAGGCCGAGGTGGTCCCACGCCGCGGGTGTCGCGATCCGGCCGCGCGGCGTGCGTGCCAGGAAACCGAGCCGCACCAGGAACGGCTCGGCCACCTCCTCGACGGTCTCCCGCTCCTCGCCGACGGCGACCGCGAGCGTCGAGACGCCGACCGGTCCCCCGGCGAACCGGCGGCAGAGGACGTCGATGACGGCGCGGTCGAGCCGGTCGAGCCCCAGTCGGTCGACCTCGTAGAGGTCGAGCGTGGCGTGGGCGACGTCGAGGGTGACGACGCCGTCGGCCCGCACCTGGGCGTAGTCGCGGACCCGGCGGAGCAGCCGGTTGGCGATGCGGGGCGTGCCGCGCGACCGGGACGCGATCTCGGCGGCGCCGTCGGCGGTGAGGGCCACGCCGAGCAGGCCGGCCGAGCGGTGGACGATCAGGTCGAGCTCGGCGGGGTCGTAGAACTCCAGGTGGCCGGTGAACCCGAACCGGTCGCGCAGCGGCCCGGGCAGGAGGCCGGCGCGGGTCGTGGCGCCGACCAGCGTGAACGGCGGGATCTCCAGCGGGATCGCGGTGGCCCCGGGACCCTTGCCGATGATCACGTCGACGCGGAAGTCCTCCATCGCCAGGTAGAGCATCTCCTCGGCCGGGCGCGACATTCGGTGGATCTCGTCGATGAAGAGGACGTCGCCCTCGTTGAGGCCCGAGAGGATGGCCGCGAGGTCGCCGGCGTGGGTGATCGCGGGGCCGCTGGTCAGGCGCAGGGGGGCCGACATCTCGGCGGCGATGATCATCGCCAGGGTCGTCTTGCCGAGGCCGGGCGGACCCGACAGCAGCACGTGGTCGGGGGCGCGGCCGCGCCCGCGCGCGGCCTCGAGCACCAGCCCGAGCTGCTCGCGGACCCGGACCTGGCCGACCACCTCGTCGAGGGTGCGCGGGCGGAGGGCGGCCTCGATCGTCCGCTCGTCGCCCTCGGCCTCGGCGGCCGTGAGCGAGCGGAGGTGCTGCTCCTCGGCGGTCTCCAGGTCGTCCTCGTGCACGGCGACGAGCCTGTCAGGCCTTGCTCAGGGCCCGCAGGGCGGCCCGGAGCAGCGCACCCACGTCGGGCTCGTCGCCGGCCTGGTCGGCCACGGCGTCGATGGCCTTCTCGGCGTCCCTGGTCGACCAGCCCAGCCCCACCAGGGCCTGGTGGACCTGGTCGCGCCAGGCGTCGATCGCGGGCGCGGCGGCCGCAGCGCCGGAGCGGGCGCCGGTGGGCGCCCCGATGCGGTCCTTGAGCTCGAGGATGATCCGCTGCGCGCCCTTCTGGCCGATGCCGGGGACGCGGGTCAGGGTCTTGACGTCCTCGGCCGCGATGGCGCGCCGCAGGTCGTCGGGCGCGAGGACCGCGGTGATGGCCTGGGCGACCTTGGGACCGACCCCCGAGGCGGTCTGCACCAGCTCGAACATCGACTTCTCGTCGTCGTCGACGAAGCCGAACAGGGTCATCGAGTCCTCGCGCACGACCATGCTCGTCGGCAGCGTCGCCGGCTGCCCGGCGCGCAGGGTGGCCAGCGTGCCCGGGCTGCACATCAGCTCGAGCCCGACCCCCCCGACGTCGAGCACCGCGCTGTGGAGCGTGACGGTGGCGACCTGTCCGCGGACGTAGGCGATCACGGCTTCCTCCTCGTGCCGCCGGCTGCGGCGAGCGCGGCGTCGATGCGCGCCTGCGCTCCCCCGCGCCAGATGTGGGTGATGGCCAGCGCCAGGGCGTCGGCGGCGTCGGCCGGCTTGGGGGCGACCTCGAGGCGCAGGATCCGGGTGACCATGGCGCCGACCTGCGCCTTGTCGGCACGACCGTTGCCGGACACCGCGGCCTTGACCTCGCTCGGCGTGTGCAGGGCGACCGGGATGCCCCGGCGGGCGGCGCACACCATCGCGATGCCGCTGGCCTGGGCGGTGCCCATCACGGTGCTGACGTCGGACCGGGCGAAGACCCGCTCCACGGCCACGGCGTCGGGCCGGTGCTCGTCGAGCCAGGCGTCGATGCCGCGCTCGATGGTGACCAGGCGCTCGGGCACCGGCAGGCCGGACGACGTCCGGATCACGTTGACGTCGACGAGCCGCAGCGGCCGCCCGACGTCGCCGTCGACGACACCCATGCCCATCCGGGTCAGGCCAGGGTCGATCCCCAGTACGCGCACGTCTTCCGAACCACCTTCCGTCGAACATCCGTTCGACGGACACGCTAGCCGCGGACCGGCGCGACCGCCGTGCGCGACACGCCGGTCGCGGCTCGGGGCTACGCGTCCGCGCCCTCGAGCTCGGCCATGACCTCGTCGGATACGTCGAGGTTGGCGTAGATGTTCTGGACGTCGTCGAGGTCCTCGAGGACGTCGATGAGGTGGAAGGCCTTCGCTGCGCCCTCGGAGTCGAGCGCGATCTTGGTGTCGGGCACGAACGACGCCTCGGCGGAGTCGTAGTCGATGCCGGCGGCCTGCAGGGCCGTGCGGACGCCGACCAGGTCGGTGGCCTCGCTGATGACCTCGAGGTTGTCGCCGAGGTCGTTGACCTCGTCGGCACCGGCCTCGAGCGTGGCCTCGAGGACGTCGTCCTCGGAGACCGAGCGGCCCTCCTGCGACACCGGCACCAGCACGACGCCCTTGCGGTTGAACAGGAACGAGACCGAGCCGGGGTCGGCCAGCGAGCCGCCGTTGCGCGACATGGCGGTGCGGACCTCCATGGCGGCGCGGTTCTTGTTGTCGGTCAGGCACTCGATCAGGAGCGCGACGCCGGCCGGGCCGTAGCCCTCGTACATGATCGTCTGGTAGTCGGCTCCCCCGGTCTCGGCACCGGAGCCGCGCTTGACCGCGCGCTCGATGTTGTCCTTGGTGACCGAGGACTTCTTGGCCTTCTGGATGGCGTCGAAGAGCGTGGGGTTGCCGGTCGGGTCGCCCCCGCCCATCCGGGCCGCGACCTCGATGTTCTTGATCAGCTTGGTGGTCATCTTGCTGCGCTTGGAGTCGAGTGCAGCCTTCTTGTGCTTCGTGGTCGCCCACTTGGAGTGGCCGGACATGCGCTACCTCTTCCAGATCTGGTCAGACGTGGTCCACGAACATGCCGTGGACCCGGGGGTCGTCGCCCACCTCGGGGTGGAAGGACGTCGCCAGGAGCGCGCCCTGGCGCACCATGACGATCCTATCCAGCGGTTGCCCGGTCGGCCCGAGGACCTCGACCCGGGCGAGCACCTCGACGTCGGGCCCGGTCGCCTCGACCCAGGGCGCGCGGATGAAGACGCCGTGCACCGGCGCCTCGAGCCCGGCCACGCTCACCGGGCCCTCGAACGAGTCGACCTGGCGACCGAAGGCGTTGCGGCGGACGGTCACGTCGAGGCCGCCGACCGTCTCCTGGTCGGCCGTGCCGTCGAGGATCCGGTCGGCGAGCAGGATCATCCCGGCACACGTGCCGAGGACCGGCAGCCCGTCCGCGACGCGACGCCGCAGCGGGTCGAGCAGGTCGAAGGTGCGCGCCAGCTTGGCCATCGTCGTGGACTCGCCGCCCGGCAGCACGAGCCCGTCGACCTCGTCGAGCTCGGCCGGACGGCGTACGGCGAGGGCGTGGACGCCCAGCGCGGTGAGCGCCTGCAGGTGCTCCCGGACGTCGCCCTGCAGGGCGAGGACGCCGATGCGGGGGCCGGACACGCGCTCACCCTAGTGGGCCCTCGCCGGCCTGGCGTCGCGCACCGATGGCTTACCCTCCCCCGGTGAGAGCAGCCGCGCGCCTGGTCCCCGTCGTCGCCGTCGTCGCCGTCCTCGCCGTCCTCGGCGTGCTGGCCTACCTGTTCGTCCCCGGCCTGCGAGGGGACGACCGCGTCGACGTGCCCGAGGACCGCCCCGAGAAGTGGTCGGCCAAGGTGCTGCCGCTCGTCGAGGTCGTCGAGGACGAGCGCGACCTGACCTTCAAGTACCCGGTGCACGTGGACTTCCTGTCGCCGGCCGAGTTCGAGAAGTCCGCCACCGACGACGACCTCACCGACGAGGACCGCGAGGAGATCGAGAAGTCGACCGGCTTCCTGCGCGCGCTGGGCCTGATCGGGCCGGACGTCGACCTCTACGCCGAGTCGCAGAAGCTCACCGGCGTCGGCTCGATCGGTTCCTACTCCTTCGAGGACCGCCGGATCCGCGTCCGCGGCACCAGGCTCACGCCCCGGGTGCGGGCGACGCTCGTCCACGAGCTGACCCACGCGCTGCAGGACCAGCACTTCGACATCGTCGACCGCTTCGAGGAGCTCCGGGACGCCGAGGACGGCTCGTCCGGTGTCTACCGCGCCCTCGTCGAGGGCGACGCCGACCGGGTCGAGCAGGCCTACGTCGCGGAGCTCACCGCCAAGGACCGGGAGACGCTGACGGCACAGGAGCGCGAGGACGGCCGCGACTTCCGCAGGCGCTCGAAGGGCATCCCGCCGGTGCTCGTCACGCTGTTCGGCGCCCCGTACACGCTCGGCGGGTCGATGCTCGCGCTGGCGACCGCCCTCGACGGTGACGACGCGGTCGACCGCCTCTTCGAAGACCCGCCGACCACCGAGGAGCACCTGCTCGACCCCTGGACCCTGCTCGAGGACGACGGTGACGCCGGCACGGCGGTCGAGGTCGACGCCCCGGAGCCGGGCGACGGCGAGGAGGAGCTCGACTCCGGCACCTTCGGCGCGTTCGGCTGGTACGTCGTGCTGGCCCAGCGGGTCGACCTGAAGGTCGCGCTGCGCGCCACCGACGGTTGGGGTGGCGACGCCTACTCGACGTTCGAGCGCGACGGCCAGGCCTGCGTGCGCGTGGCCTACCGCGGCGACACGCGCCGCGACGTGGACGAGATGGCCGCCGCGCTGGAGACCTGGATCGACGGCAGCCCCGGCTCCGCCCTGCTCCAGCGCACCGGTGGCGGCCTGACGTTCGCCTCCTGCGAGTCCGCCGACGCGCCGCCCACGGAGTCCGACGACGCCGTCCTGGGCCTGCCGGCCATCCGGACCGGCATCGCGGCACAGGTGCTCGAGAGCGGTGCCCCCGCGACGTTCAGCCGGTGCCTCGGTCAGGCCGCGATCGAGGAGTTCACCGTCGAGGAGCTCGGGTCCGAGGGCGAGGACCTGACCGCGAGGGCGGAGTCGCTCGCCCAGGGCTGCCTGGGTTGAGCCTCGGGCGAGGCACCGCCGAGGCCGCGCGCTGAGGCGATCAGGCGGGGCCTTCGCAGCTCATGTCGATGAGCGCGATGCCGTAGGTGCTGATCTCGTAGGCGGCGGTCGACGTCCAGGCCAACCCGCTCACCCGGGCGGTGACGGTCACGACGTACTGGCGGCTGCCGAAGAACGACCCGGGCGCCTGTTGCGGGGTGACGCTGATCGTGCGCGAGGTACCGGTGCCCTGGGGGGTGAGGGCGGTGCCGTTGCTCAGCGACGCCTCGTAGGTGACCGTCCTGCTCGGCACCGTGACCGTGGGGAACGTGAGCGTCAGCCTCGAGCCGTTGTCGGCGCAGGCAAGCGTGGGGTTGGCGATGTCGAAGGCCGTGAACGTGGCCGTGCTGGCCCGCGGACTGTCCGTGAACGCGGCCAGGGTCCCGTTGGCGCCGGTGACGGCCACCACCGCCGTCGCGCCGACCGCCAGGGCGGTGGCCGACCGGCCGACCCACGTACGTCGGCCGGCCGCGGCCAGGTGCCGGCCGCCGTCGGGTCGGGTGGCGGGCTCGGCCTCCGGGTCGCCCGCCCCACCGGAGGAGTCCTGGTCGTCGTCGGGCTCGCCGTCGTGGTCGCGGGAGGAACCGAGGATGAGCAGCATCAGGCTCAGGCAGGCGAAGGCGACCATGCCCGGCGGGGTGAGCAGGTGGGCGACCACGTAGCCGCCGTACGGCACGGAGAGGACGACGCGCTCGGCGCTGGTGACGACGTAGAGCTCGCTGTCCTCGCTGGCGTTGGCGTCGCCCTTGAGCACCAGGGTCGCCTCGTCGCCGCGGAGGGTGGAGGAGACGACACGGTGGGTGATCCGGTCGCCGTTGGCGGCGACCACGCTGACGACGTCGCCGGCCTCGATCTCCTCGGCGTCGACGGTCTGCGAGAACGCGAGCCCGCCCGTCGGGACCTCGGGCGCCATCGAGCCCGACCGGAAGACCAGGAAGCTGAAGCCGAAGAAGGCGACGGCGACCGCGGTGGCCACGGCGAGCAGGCCGAGGGCCGCGCCGAGCCAGAGCATCAGCTCACGCAGTCGTGAGCCCCAGGACGTCTGCATGACTCAGGTCACGCACCGACCTGCTTGGAGTCGAAGAGGAACGACGCGCTCCCCGTCTTCCCCTGCAGGCCGTTGGGCGCGGAGCTGTTGAGGCGGGCGACGACGCAGACCGTGTCGGACGCGCCGACGGGGAGCGGGCGGTTGGTCGCGTAGGACCGCGGGGACCCGTTCAGCACGACGGTGTTGGCGTCGGTCGCAGCCGTGCCGCCGCAGGTGCCGGCGCGGGTGCCGTTGGTGGTGGTGTTGGCCGCGGCAGCGCCGAAGGTCAGGGAGTACTGCAGGCCGTTCGCCACGGCGAGGTCGCCCGTACCGGTGCCGGTGAGGTTGTAGGTCAGCGGGATGGAGCCCTGGTTCTTCACCGGGAACGACGCCGCGACGCTCTCACCGGGCACCATGTTGTCCAGGGTAAGCGAGGCGATCGTGGTCGTGCCGCCGTTGTTGGGCTGGTCGGCCAGCTGGCCGTTGACCGTGATGTCCAGCGAGCCCGCGGTGAAGGTGCCGGTCTGCGCGGTGGCCGAGTCGGTCCAGAAGGCGAAGGTGCCCTGCACGCTGAAGCCCAGCGAGACGACGGCCACGGCACCGAGCGAGATGATCGCGCGGGTGCGGCCGGAGCGGCGACGACGCGGGGTCTGGCTGCGGTGGGTGCTCATGAGGTTCTCCTGGGGCTGGTGGCCGTGGGGGGCCAGGTCGAGCTGATGAGTAGAACGCTACGAGCGCCCGATCAAGAGCCCGGCCGGGAGCCGTCAAGATTGGCTCAAGGCCTCCGCGTCGTCCCTTGAGGTACGCCGGCGGACCACCAGGAACGCCCCGGAACCGAGCATCACCAGTGCCAGCGGGGGCAGCCAGGGGGCGATGTCGGCACCGGTGGCCGGCAGCACGCCGTCGAGGCCGCCGGCGATCGGACCGCCGTCGGAGCTGCCGCCGGCGTCACCGCCGCCGTTGCCCCAGTCCTCGTCCCAACCGTCGGCCCCGCTGTCGGCGCCGCCGTTGCCGCCGCCATTGCCGCCGTTGTCGCCGCCACCACCGGAGATGGCGCGGGCGTCGCGGAGCGTGACGGTGAAGGCGAGGTCGGCGGCGCGCACCATGGTCTCGTTGGGCGCGTCGGCAGCGAGCGTGACCCGGACGTCGACCGGGACCGGCTCGCCGGGGTCGATCTCCTCGGAGTCGACCAGCTCGTGGGCGCCCGCGTCCGCGGCCGTGGTCCACTCCTCGTCGCCGACGCGGGCCGAGACCGCGAGATGGCCGCTCGCGCGCAGGCCCTCGGCGTCGGCCTGGTCGACGGCGACGGTCAGGTCGCCGAGCTCGGCGGCGTCGTTGCGCACGAAGAACCGTGCGGTGCGCTCGTCACCGGGGACCCAGCTGGCCGTCGGGTCGAAGAGGGGGGTCTCCAGCGTGTCGTCCCAGTGCGCGCCGTCGTGGCTCAGCACCAGCTCACCCTCGGCGTGGGCCGGGGCGGCGGTCGCGAGCGTCGCGGTCGCGGTCAGGGCCAGCGACAGGGCCAGCGACAGGGCCAGCGCCGGGGCGCGGCGGCGGCGCATCAGGAGCTCCGGCGGGCGCGTTCGCGGGCGGCGCCGGCGAACATCGCGCCGGCGTAGAGGACCAGGGCGCCGGCGGCCGCGTAGACGAGGAGCTGGCGGTCGGTGCCGTTGAGGAGGGTGTTGACGCGGCCGAGGTGCGGCACGGAGTACCAGCGCTCGCCGCGGATCTGCTCGGGGCGGACCCAGGCCTCGTCGACGACGCTGTTGGCGTCGCCCTGGGTCTGGAAGGTGGTCTCGCCGCGCAGGTCGGTCTGGACGTCGACGACGCGGTGGGTGACCACGGTGGGCTTGCCCGAGTGGAGCTGGAACGTGATCACGTCACCGATCTCGACGTCGGCGGCCTCGGTCGGGCGGACCACGACCAGGGTGCCCGGCGGCATGCCGGGGGCCATCGAGCCGGTGAGGATGGTGTACGGCGTGGCCCCGCCGACCCGCGGCGCGGCGACGGCGATCGCGAGCACGCCGAGGCAGCCCAGGATGACCATCCAGGCCAGGATCCGGCCGACCCACCGCACCGGACCGTCACCGGTGCCGGCGTCGACGTGGACGTCGGTCTCGGGTGCGGCGCGGTGGGTGGGGGGCGCGGTCAGCGTCGACATGGGATCAGGCCTCTGGACTCAGGTGGTGGGGGGCAGCTGGTCGGGTGGTGGTGGTCAGAGACCCTTGTTGTCCTGGACGAGCTTGACGGTGAGGTCGTTGAGCTTGAACAGCACGTTCTGGGTGTCGTTGAGGTTCTTCGCCGCGGCGGAGTCGAAGGGGAAGCTGACCTGGATCTTCGCGGTCAGGGTCTTCCCACCGTCGGCCTCGGTGATCTTCTGCGTCGCACCCAGCGCGGTGGCGTCCAGGGAGTACGTCGCCGCGACCGGCAGACTGGTCGTCGTCGGCGCCGCAGCACCGGTCTTCGGGGTGGCGGTGAAACCGACCGTCGCCGGCACGGTCGGGGTGGCCGAGAGGTTGTCACCCTTGGCACCGACCACGAACGTGCACGACTTGGTGATCACGTCACCGGGAACGATCGAGGTCACCGCAGCACCGACCTTGGGACCGTTGGTGTGCTTCCAGGTCGGGTCGCACGCCTCGGTGTTCGGAGCCACGACCAGCGGGTCGATGGTCAGGTTGCCCGAGTTCACGCTGCCGCCGTTGACGACGGCGTCGTCGCTCCAGTAGGCCAGCGAGCCGACGCCGCCCATCAGGAGAACGGCAGCAGCAGAGGCGCCCAGGGCGCCCTTCGTGGTCTTGTTCATGACGATCCTTCGATGTGGGGTGGAACCGCCCGAACCAGATCCAGACGGTGACGACTTGCTGATGACCCCTATTCAGCCCCACCCAGGTCAAGCACCCCACAAGCCAGCCCACGCACTACCTCAAGGTCACC